>PNNG01000040.1 GCA_013824115.1 Sphingobacteriaceae bacterium
TTTTGCCGCTTTGCGAAGGCGGGGATTTTCAGCACTAAACTTCATTAAATGCACAAAGCTTGGATTTAGCACTTCTCTGTCATAGAAGCACGAAACCCCCGCTTTTGCAAAACGGCTGTTAGCGGCTGGCATTCTTCTTTTTCAAGAATTTTTCTGTCACAATACGAACACCTGCACTAAACCAAAAAGGCATTATTACGTCCCCTGCAATTCCGTCACCAACTGTCATATCAACTTGCAATAGGTCACTGAAAAAATAGCGATAACCTACTTGCCAAGATGTCCCTGTCCCTGGAATGTATGGGTCGCCTGAAAAAACTTCGCCCACTAAGTGCATACCTTTATATGCTTTTATCTGTGTCCCTAAACCCCACGTTGAGATTAACTGGTTTGAGCCGTCAACGTGTAAATAATTGCCACCAAGATTTCCGTGAAACAGAAATTTGTCGCCTTCACCAAAACATTGTGAAACTGTCAAGTAGCCAAATGTTCCGTAACCTGCTGGTTTAAATGAACCTTGTCCAACGGGTAAAAATGTCCCAACTACCATTCCAAAACCCGGGGGTTTATTTGGTTTATATTCCTTGAACAGAATTTTTGCTTGTAATAACGGTAAAGCATAAGCAAATGTCTTTTTGCTGTCGTGTTCTACTTGATAACCGTAAACTCCGCCTGCTGTCAATTCAAGTTTTTTGTTAGGTCCGTAAGCACCTAAAATCCAATGTTGCCCAGCTTCTTTGTCCACTCGTATCCAAGATTCAAGTTGAGCAAGTCGTTCTCCAACTACTCTGGCATCGTCTGTTATAAACGGTCTTACCAATACTTCTTTTGTTGAAGTGATGTTGCTGTTTGATGTCAAACCGAAATTTGAGGTCTGTCCTGTTGGTTTAGGTGTCCAATTAAATGCAAGGTCGTTTTGTGCAAACAACTGTCCTGTTGTCAAGAAAAATACTGTTGATAATATCGTTAATTTCATTTTGCAAATCTAAATTTTTTATGGTTCGGTCTGTTGTTTGGGTGTCGCTCTATGCTTGCCGCTAACTTGTTTATAGGCTCACAAAATGCAATTGGTTAATATGCTTTCTGGACCTAAAATATGTAAATATAATACATTCCATGATTTGCCAATCATCCTCGGATATAAAAGATTGGTATAGCTTTAGAGCGGCCGGAACGGCAATCACAAAATAATAGAAAGCTCGAGCTTTCCGCCTAAGCCATCTCCAACAATCCGTTGCAATGTTGAAATGCGGGCTTCTTTGGCGTTGTTCTCAATTTTTGAAATATAGCCCTTGTTGGTACCACAACGCGCTGCCAATTCTTCCTGGGTCATTCCCTTCTTAAGCCGGGCCTGTTGAATGAGGTGACCTATTTCAAATGCCTTGTAACCTGCCTCAAATGCATCACGCTTTGGAGTACCGAGGGCTCCATACTGTTCATCAATGAACTCATTGAGGGTTTGAGTCCTTTTTGGATTGCTCATATGCTGCTTTTATTTTTAATGCTCTTTCAATTTCCTTGCGGGGTGTTTTTTGCGTTTTCTTTTGAAAACCATTGGCTAATACCACCAATTTGCCTTCATCAAAAAAGCAGAAAATCCTAAACTGATCACCTCCGTGCTGCACTCGTATTTCGTATAAGCCATTGGTTCCTTCCATGTGCTTCAATACGTCAACCGGTACCCTTGCTTGCATTTCAATAAGTCGGAAAGTCCAAATGATTTTGTCTTTCGTCTTCTCATTCAATTTGGCAAAGAATGAAGTGAAGTAGTTTTCATAAAACACAATGGTTCGATACTTAGATCCTTGCATTTGATACAAATTTAAGAAAGTTGTCTGAACGGGCAACTAATTATTCGTCCCATAAGTCATCCAATGGACTCTTCAGCTTTTCGAAAGCAGGTTGGGTTACCCAAGTATATAATTCCGTGGTTTTGCTGCTTTTATGCCCTAGTAAAACCTGAATATACCTTAGATCTGTCCCTGTTTCAAGCAGATGAGTGGCGTATGAGTGCCTCAACCAATGCAGTGTGGCATCAGGATGCACGCCGGCTTTACGGACTGCACGCTTAAATACGGCTTGTAGACTTTGTTCATCATAAGGTGTTCCTTTGAGCTGCCCCTCAAACAGCCAAATTTGGGTTGGATATGCCTCTCGATAGTAAGCGATTTGTTTGATGAGCATTGCGCTCAACGGCACCCTGCGGTCTTTAGCTCCCTTTCCACCTCGTATCCATAAGATATTTCGCTCTACATCTATGTCTTCTAACTTCAAGCCTAAAAGTTCAGAACGTCGTAGTCCACAGCCATAAATAATCGCGAGCATGCAGCGGTGCTTGATATTGGTTGGTGCTAATAGAATTTTCTTAACCTCTTCTTTGCTTAGCACATGCGGCAGCCGCTGTGGCCTGCGTGGCCGTTCAATTTGATCGGTTTCGAGCCAGCGACCCAGCAGCTTGCCATAATAGAGCTTAATGGCATTGATCATTTGATTTTGGTAGGTGAATGAGTAGCGGTGCTTGAGGATGTAATCGTGATTAAAAGCCTCCAAATCTGGTATGCCTAAGCTCGTTGGTTCGCGCTCTCGGTAGTAGCGCAAAAACACCAACAAAGCCTCGGTATAGGTTTTCACCGTGTTTTCGGCGTATCGATGGGTGCGCAACCAGCGGGTAAATTGCTCAACCGCCTGCAGCTGCACCGGGTGTGGCGCTTCCAGGCTATCGGCACCGCTGGCCAAGCCCCTGCCGGCTTTGCGTTCAACCACAATGCCTGCCAATGCCTCCCGCAATTCGGCCTCGGTATAGCTGGCATAGGGCAATAACCATTGGCGGTGGGTAGCACTCCATCGGGCACCCCCCAGGGCTTTTACCCGGGCAATAAGTTCGGTATTGTAGGCAAAACGCAGGGCCCAGTAATCGAGCTGTTGGTGCCTCAGTCGGCTCAGTTGAATGGTATTCATGGGGCTTTTTCAGCAATTTAGCAGGCTATTTCCGCGCTTCTATGTGCATGCTGAAAAAGCAAAACAAATAGCTGCAAACGCAAAAGTGCTACCCACCAAGCGGCCCTCAACTCCCCCATCTCCTACCCTGCCCCAGGGGTCAAGCATGGGCATTCGGCTACACCCATGGAAGCGCTGTTCGCTTGCTTTCTGTTACCGCGGGCGCTTTGGGTTTCAGCGCAAAAGCGGGGCTTGTGCAGCAAAGGAGTTTGGTGACAAAACCAGGCAGACATGCAACAAAGCCCTTATCGCTAGTGCAAGGCCGAAAAGACAGCACCAGGCAGCAAAGCTTGTAACCAGGTTGGGACTCAAAAAGCAGCACGGGCACGATGTTGCCCTTGGGTGAACAACAGCGTACTAAGGCACAAAAGGCAGCCTACAACCGCCTATTCTACCAATAATTTCCCCGATTGGTACCTGCCATTACTCAGCAGCCGGTAATAATACATACCGGCGGGTATGCCCTCTAAAGGCAAAGCATAGTTGTTTTGGCCCGCTTCCAATAAGTGTCCTTGCACTTTTCTGCCCAAGGCATCAAACAACTGCCATTCGGCAGCGGCTGGCAACAATTGCTCGAAAGCCAACATGACCTCCCCGCGGGCTGGTTGAGGATAAATGCGCAGGCCATCCAATGCCTTTTCGGCTACCGAAGTAGGGAACCGAAACACACAAACGGTATCGTTGCTGCGCTGCACATCGAGGTTAAAGGCACGTGGGTACGCACAAAACGCCAGCGAATTGCCCTCCACCCAAGTCCACAACTGCGGAAAAGTAAAGTGCATGGTATCGTTGGGTGCCAAGGTTCGGTTGAGCTGAGTTACCGCCAGCTCGGCGCCATTCACCCGGTAAGCCAGCTGTGCATCGCTCACTGCCAAATTTCCCCGGTTGGCAATCACTATTTTCACTGGATAAAATACACCCTGCTGCACGGCGGGCAACGAGGGCTCGAGCAATTCGGTAACGGCCAAATCGAATTGGCCTGTAGGCAGCAGCAGTATCGTATCGAGGTACAAGCAAGGAAAACGCTCTAAGCGCAAAATCACCGTATCGGTTTGTAAGCCCATTTGCGTTTGAAAGGTGGTTTGGTTACCCAAAACGGTGCCTCTGGTATTGGTCCAACGAACAATACTCGCAGGGTTGCGGGTGATGATGCGCATGGCCGGAATGCCCGCACCAACGCCCTGGCCACCGGGCTGCGCTATCCACCGGCCCAAACGTACACGCACATGGGCATCCTGGTAGCTGGCCGGGTTGTTGCCCTTTAGCACCCTCAGGTGAGCAGCATCAGCTGCTTGAATGTAAAAAATCAACTTCTCCCCCGGGCGAAGGGCGATGCCCTGCGAAAAAAGCAGGTAGCTACTGCCTCCTGGCCCCACTCCCAATTGCTGCTGTATGAGCTTTATTTTATCGAGTTGAAGGCTATCGCCCTGCGGATTTACCACCTGTGCAAATACATTGAAGCTGGTAAAGGCAGTGGGTTGTAGCCAAAATCCTTCAATTTCGGTATAACGCAGCGCCTCCAGCTCAAACCAAGCCGCATAAGCCGAATCGGTTGCCCCTCCCCCCACTTGCAGGTCACCCGCTGAGGTAAGTTGCGCATCGAGGGTTACATTTTGGCGCGAAGGCCCGCTCACATCAGGAATGCGCTGGCCGAAAAAGCCGTCAACGTACCAAAATGGTTCGGTAACATTGGCATTGTTGTTATTCAACTTCACCCGATAACTCACCCGATCGCCTGCCGCTTGTGCAGGAATGGTGGCAAAATAACTGGCGCTCCCCGAAGCTATCATAGGCAAAACTTGCTCTGTAGCTCCATTTACCCGGTAAAGCAAATCAGCCTGCTGCACTGCATTTGGGTTGACCACCGTTACTACGGCCGTTTTTGATACTGGCAAACAGGCGTCGTTTACCCCCTGAATGGCCAACACATGGCCCGTATTGCTCCCCACAATGCGAAAACGGTCAAAAGCCACCCCTTCAACAGGCTGGGCCAGCAAGCTGCTGTCGCTGGCACCCGCATACCTCAACCGAAACGATATTTGTGGTGAGGCAGACAAAAAATCGAGCGGGTGACTTACTTGCACCCAACCACCCGACTGGCCTTGCCAACCCGTAATGGTGCCTCCGCCATTGTACCAGTTGGTGCCCGAAAAAGCGCCTCCCAAAGGCATCCAAAAAGCGCCCGGCGCTATGAGATACTCCAGCCAAACGCGGCTGCCAGGCGATAAGTCGTACCACAACATAAACTCCACCCTCGGACGCGTGCTGCCTGTTAAATTGAAACACGGACTTTGCACCCAGCTGTTTTCCTGGGCATTGGGCAATCCACCCGGCGCGGTAATCCAGGCAAATTGGCCACTGCCTGCCGATTGCAGACGCGTTCCGGCAGGTTGGGCGCGCTGCCAACTGCTGGCTTGTCCGCCGGCAAACCAACCCGATTCGCTTTCAAAATCATCTTCATAATTCAACTGTGCAATGCGACCCGGAATGGTAAGCCGCACGCCAATGGTATCGTTCTCCACCCAGGTGTCGGAAATATGGGCAGTAAAAGCCTCTACCCTCCAAGGGCCCGCTTGGGTAAAGGGCAGGCGCAATTGCACCGTATCGCGGGCGCCCGGTAAAAGATGGCGATTGGCCGTGGCATACACCACCGTTCCGCCTTGCAACCGACCACCTACCCTGATGGGCTGCACAATACCCAAGGCGCTGTTACGTACATGCATATGCAATACAAGCTCGCCGGTATCGGTACAGCTAGGAATTTGGACCGATATGCTGTCGAGTTGTAAATCGGTGATGACGGCATCGGCCAAGCTCAAGTTGTCGAGCCCCCACACGCCCGCCGAGCCTGCAGGCAAAAGCAAACGGAGCCGCAAAGCACCGGCATTCGAAGGAATCAATGCCCGGCGGTGTTGCCAGGGGCGGGTATAGGTAGCCTGCCAGGCAGTTTGCACCGAATCAATCACCACCCATTGCGTACCAATACGTGCAGCCAGCTCGAGCCGGCCAGCCCCTTGGGGATGAAAGTAATGGTAGTTGAATTCGGGAATTCCCAAACCCGCCAGCGAAAAGCACTCCCACTGCAGGAGTACCGTATCTGCCAACAGCTGCTGCCCCGTAGGCTTGCGGTTCAGCCACAAATAGCGCCCATTCACATCGCCCGAGGCATCGGTGCTGGGCGCTTGCGGCGCTTCCCCCTGCTGTACCTGCCATTGCCATGCCTGTCCGCTTTGCTGCTGCCAAAAATTACCCGGCGAAACGCTCCCTACCACTTGGTTTTGGAAGCCATGGCTCACCGGCACCACCGACTCAGTTGCAGGAGCCGTTGCCCGCACGGTATCGTTGGTTGGTTGTAAATCGGCCAACGTATCAATAAAGGCAGTAAAATGAGCGGCTTGTGTACCGCCTTGGAGTTGCAATTGGGGGAATACAGCTTGCACACTTTCACCCGCGGCCAAAGCCCCCAGGCGGATAAAGCTAACGGGCACCCCATTGCGCAACAAACGAACGGGCAACGAAGGAAGCGCATCGGCCCCCAAATTGAAGGCCGTAAACTGCACGTTTTGTAAGGTAGCGGCACCACAGCTCGCGCTGCCCAGCACCAAATCGCCCAAACGCACTTCGCGTTGTATGGGCTCAAATTCATAAGCGCCAGCATCGGCAGGTGAACTGCGTAAGATGCCTGGCAAATCGAACAGGGGCCAGCCGAGGTTGGCCGACATATTGTTGAACAAGGGCTGTGCGGGTTGTAAACGCAGCTGAGGAACTTGCCAAAGCGGTGCGGCAAAGCGGCTTCCCGCATCGTAACCCTGTGTATTTTGCCAGTTGCCAAACGAAGTGGAGGAAGGCAAGCTGCCTATAGCGAAAGCTTGCAGCGAATCGGGCGAAAAATAGCCGTTGCTAAACAAGCCCGTACCCGGTAAGCGGAGGGTATCGGCATGCACCAAACCCACAGTGGGCAGGTTTACGCCCGGCAAACGCTCCACTACCAGCACATTGTTGGCCAACATGAGGCTGTCGGAAGCATTTCGCCAGCCTACCAGCTGCAGCAAGACACGCCCACTGCTGGTGGCGGCAGCCGATAGCCGAAAACTGTTGTGCACCACAAACACACTCAAAGGCGCCGTTGCTGCACGGGCATCGAGGCGAAAAAGCGCCACCGAATCGGGAAGTGCTTGGGGCCAATGCCCGTTAAACTCATTGTTGAAAATGCGATTTTCGAGGTTGTTACCAAGCAAAGGCCGTTGCAGCTGCAAGGCTGGAGCCGGCAATACCCCACTAAACCGGTTCGAAAAAAACCGCAAATCCACTACCTCCTCCAAGGCAATGCCCATCACCGTTTGATCGAGCCAACGGGCATCTGCAAAATGATTGTGGCTGAAAACAGGTGATACCAATTGCCAGGCCCGCAAAAAAGACCCACTGTATTGTTCAATGCGGTTATTGGTAAATCGCAGGGCGTTGCCTCCAGCGAGGCGAATGCCTTGCGACCAGGCCGTAAATCTATTGCTGTCGATGCGTACACTGTCAACCGCTTCGCTGCGCAAAGCCAATGCTTGGGGGCGACTGTCGTAAGTTTCGGAACTGAACGTATTGTTTACAATAGCGGGTGCCCTGCCTCCGGTAATGAGCAAAAGCGCCTCTGGCTGTCGGGCCCAGGCGGCACGCACCAAATGCAGCTGCTCGAGGCGCCATCTTCCCCCCACCAAATGCAGGCTGCTTCCCGGAAAACCGTTTGCCGATCGCTCCAAACGCACCCCAACACCTCCCCGCAACACCAAAAGGTGCTGTTGCGCACCCGGCAAACTGTCGAGCCGATAATGCCCGCTATACACCCCCGGCAACAATTGCAATACCACCACGCCACTGCTGCCCCCGCATCGCAAGGCCTCCAAAGCTTGTTCGAGCGTGCTGAATTGCCCCTGGGGCATGCCCACTGTATAAGTACCAGCCACCAGGGTACTGCAGGGTGTTTGTGCCCTTAAAACGGCAAAAACGGAAGCAAAGGCCAAAAGAAAAAAGGCAATAAAAAATTTCGAACGCATGGTGAGGTTAATGATGCAACACACAAATTACAGCAATTCGCAGGGCTTTTCATGCAAAAAGCCACCGAAACCGATGACTTTTTGCACGAATTCATCCCGTTTTAATGCTGCACCATCCAGCGGCGCTCGGCAAAACGATCGGCCGATTCTACGCGGATCAAATACAAGCCAGCAGGCCAATCGGCCGCCGATAACGCATGTTGGGTGCTGCCTGCCGGCAATTCCCAATTTCGAACTACCCTGCCCAAGGCGTCGAGCAGGCTAATACGCACTGGCTGTGGACCGGCATCGTCCCATTGCAACAGGCTGTGTTGGCGGGTCGGATTGGGGAATAAACGCATGCCACTCAAGCCCTCTCCAACTACCGAAGTGGGTGCCAGCAACAAAATGCACGCGCTGTCGTTGGCCAAATTGGCATCGCCAGCATCGGTGGTAACGCATAACCGTATGCCAGGCGCTGCTGCCTGAAGGTTCAAGCCCGGAAAATGCAACAATAAGGTATCGCCGGGGGCTAGCGTTTGGTTACTGTTGATGGTTTGAATCAGTTGCCCATTGGCCAAAACCCTTACGGTAACCTGGTTGCTTACCACCGAACCATGGTTGCGCAATACGGCTTGAACATCCACCGGATCGGTCTGCACCTGATTCCACTGGCTGGGCGACAAAATGCGCGTAATGCCCAAATCGCGAATGCCAGGCGAAACCACAAAGGTATCGGTGAGTACACACTGGTTGCGGAAAAAGCGGACACCGTAGATATTGGGCTGACTACCCACATTCAGCTGCAAAACCGGCGTATTGGCAATGGGCATGGTAGGCGCGCTTGCCAAATACCATTGCAAACTGTCAACCGGCGATTGGGGCAGCATGCGTATAGCAGGCCAAGCTAGTTGAGCGCTGGGTGTAAAGGGAGTATTGCTCACCCACCATGTTCGCAAAGTCAGGTTAGAATCGACCAGGTTCTGAAAGCCGCTGACGTGTTCAACGCGTATGGCGGCTGGCGTATCTGCGTCGAAATACAAAATGACCGCAGCACCGGCTTGCAACCTGATGCTTTGAAACAAGGGAATGTGCGCAAAACCTTGAGAATCGGGCCGTACATCGGCCATTTCTCCAATTTTCACCATGTTTTCGCGCGAAATGGTACCACCTACACTTGGAATGTGCGCTTGGTAAACACGCAAACGGGTGCGTTTATCCAATCCTATTTGTAATGAGTGAATTTCGAGGTGACGTGAGGCATCCATGCGCAAGAAAATGCCGTTGGCCAACTGACTGGCTGCTAACCCCGCTATCGATGTATCGGCAACAGCTAAACGACTGTCGATAGACAAAGTACTGTTAGCCACTCCACGTTGCAAACCCAAATCAGGCGTAACAAAGCCATCCATATACGAAGCAGTGGCACTCTCAAAAACAACCGAACCGGTGCTGCGGATGTACCAGGTAACTGGTTGTCCGGCTGGATGGGCAGGAATGGTTGCCGTATACTGATTGCCCTGCTGGGTCATGGGAATGGAGTTAAAAAACCCACCGTTCACCGAAAAACGCACCGTGGCTTGTTGCAAGGCAGACACATTTGTAAATGATGCAGTTACCGTATGTGAAGCGCTGCTGCAACTTTCGGGTGTGATTTGCACATGATAGGGTAAACTTCCGGCAGGATCGGCAATGCGGAAACTGTCGATGGCCAGGCCTTCGCTGAGCAAATTGGTAGAGGGACTGAAAAACTGGAAACGGAATTTTACACTCGACTGTCCAGCTAAAAAAGCAAGCGAATGACGGGCCTGGCGCCAACCGCTCGGACTGATGACGCCTGTCCAAACCGCTTGTCCGCCACTCACCGGCAGCGAATCGGCGGTGTACCACGGTTGCCCGCTGGTAACTTGTCCCAACACCTGCCAGCTGCTTCCGCCATTGGTGCTGTATTGCAAATTGCCTCCTGCTGTATTAAGCGTATTGTACCAAATGGCAAAGCTCAGTTCTGGTTGTGCCAATTGGCTAAAATCGAAACATGGACTTTCGAGCCACGAACGTTCTTCCGAATTGACCAAACCGGTGGCATTGGTAACCCAACTGGCATTGCCATTGAAGGGCGCATTGATCACATTGGCAGCTGGAGCAGCCCGTTGCCAGCTTGGGTTAATGCCGCCTGCATGCCACCATCCTGGGGCATCAAAATTATCGATGTAGGGGAAGCTGCTGATCTTCAAACTGGTAAAATAAGAACCACGTGCGGTATCGAGCCTGGTATCGGTATCGGCAGTCACGCTGGTATAGGCGGTTAAAGCTTGTAAACCGGTTTGAATGAAGGGCAAACTCAGCTGCAGCGTATCGGTTGCACCGGCCGGCAATGGACGGTTCAGCAGCAGCGCAATGGGGGCAGCACCATTCCGCACCAGCCGCACAGGCACTTGGGCCAAGGCCGTTCTGCCTTCGTTGCTGATGCGCAGCACCACAGGAGTGGCCGATGAATCGCAGCCATCGGCTTGTGCTACAACCGATAGCACCCGGGCATCGGTAGCAGGCCATTGGGCAATACGAATATCGTCGATGGCCCAATCGCCCTCAAACGATGGCCCACGGATGGCCAGAAAGCGGAAGCGCGTGCTTTGGGCATTCAAAGCCACCCGGTGACGCAACCAGGCCTGGGTACTGTGGGTGTGGGTAGGTCCTTCGAGGGTATCGACCGCCAGCCACTGTCCGTTTACCTCCTGCTGGATGATCAATTGGTAACAATCTATGCCATGCCCGTGGTAGAAGAATTCCAACATGGGATGGCTGAGGCTGGATAAATTGAGACAGGTAGAGGTAATGGTGGCCTCGTTGCCAAACGAACCATTGCTGGCTTCGGTGTACAAATACCGCCCCAAAGAGCTGCCGGTAGTAGCATCGGCAGAGGGACCCGTGGCGCTGGTACCCGTTTGGCCGCTGTTTACAAACCAACGGTAGCTGGCGCTGCTGCTGGTCCAACCGTTGGCAAAAGAAGGTATGCCTGGCGGAAGCGCATCCAGATTTTCGAGATAGGGAAACTGGTTGATGAGTTGATTCACCACTGTAGCGCGCAGGCTGTCGTTCGCTGGATTGGGGTCGAGCTGGACTGCTGGAAAAATGGTGATTTGATAAGTGCCGCCTGCCGACAAATTGAGCAATGAATCGAAGGCCAGTACCCGCGAGCTGCCAGGCAGCAAGGTATCGGTAAAATGCTTGCTTTGACGCAATTGACCTTGGAGGCGCAAAACCAGCTCAAAACCCTTGAGACTGTCGACTCCCAAATTGGCTACCGAAAAGCGCACCGCAGTGGTATCGGCCAAACCACAAGCCGAAACAGGATGCAGCAAAGCGGTAATAGCGAGTTCTACATTCGCCGCATCAAACTCATAGGCCCCAATGTCGGGGGTGAGTGCCGACCGGCTGGCGGCATTGATGTCTTGCTGCACATAAGCCACCGGTGTACCCAAGTTGTTGAGCGCCGCCGAGGTAGGCAGGGCCGCAGCCGTACCTAAAAACACGGGATTGATGCTCACCGAACTCGAATCGCGCCCCCCTTGCGCACCGGCCCAAGCGGCAACGCTGTTATAATCGGTGGCGGGGAAATTCAGGCGGATGAGCGGATTGGTTAATCCACCCTCAAAAAAGAAGTTGTTGTGGTTGCTCCAGCTGGTATTGATGGGTGCCTGCACGTTAAAATTCATGATCCGGAACTGCGAGGGCATGCTGCCGGGCTGAAGGGCATAGGTCACCAGGTTATTGTTCAGGATAACCAGTGTATCGATGGCAGGCAAGTTATCGCTTCCGCCCGAAACAGAAAGTACCGCTTGTAGGGCATTGCTCGAGCCGCTGTTCACCCCCAGATAGGCCGTATTGTTTACAAACTCAAACTGGTCGCGTACATTGGGCGGGCTCACATTGGCATTTTGGAAGCCGGTAATCACATAGCATTGCCTGATGGCCGTAGCTGAGGTAATGGTGGCCGTGGTAAATCCTGCCACTTCGTTGTTGTAAATGCGGTTGGGACCAGCCACCGGATCGTTATCAAAATCCCAAAACATAAACGCGTAACGCGGAATGGCACCCAAAACCCGGTTGCCTTCTACGGTAATATTGCGCTGGGCACGCAAAGAGCAGGCCGCCGCCGAAGTACCGGTTCCTATAAAGTTGGTAAAAGTGTTTCCCTTCACCAGTGCGTGCTGTTGATTGAGAATAAAAAAGGCATCGGCCAAATAATTGGTAAAAGTGTTGTTGAGCCACTGGTTGTGAAGTACAAATCCATCGGCTTGGGCAATGACCGAGCGCGAAAAGCCACTGAAGCTGTTTTGCTGCACCGTTACCCTTGTAGTATTGAACATGCCTACTCCCCGATTTTGATCGGAAGCATTGCCGGTTTGGTCCACAAATTGGCATTCATTGATAAAAATATTGTTGGCTCCTGCCCTCAAATGCAACAAATACGAAAAGGTGCTGGGTACCGAAGTACGTACAAATCGCAATTTGCTGAAGGTAATGCCCGTGCTTCCCGTAAGGTTAAAAACATCGGGTTGGGCCACTGTTTGGGCGCCAATGAGTACCACATCGCTGGCCGTGCCCGAGGCACTGGTAAAGGTAATGGCATTGGGCAGCGTAGCGCCCGAAATACTTCCCAAGGTGTAGGAGCCTGTGTACGTGCCACTGGCCAGGTAAAAAATCACCGGCCCCGTAATGCCGCCACAATTCAGAAAATCAACCGCTGCTTGAATGCTAGTGAAGTCGGATGTTGGAGTACCAATGCTGTAACTGCCCGCAGGCAAAGCCAAGCAAAACGACAAATTCAAGCTATCGTTAGAAGTATTGTTGTCGTTCCCCTGCCCGTTTACATTGCTCAGCCAAACGTTCAGCTGGATTTGTCCGGCCGCCTGCAAACTCAATGGTGTTTGAAAAACGATGTTGGTACCGGTCAAGGGCGTTAAAAATCCCGACCAAGTTTCGGTCACCACTGCACCTCCGTTCACCCGATAGTGAATTTGGGCACTGGTAATGGTGCTGCTTCCTCCATTAAAAGCATTAAACGAAACGGCCTGCACCGAGTTGGCAGGCACCGGAATTTGGGGGGAGGTAATGGCATCGGCCCGCAAATCGAGCGCTACAGGTGGCGTATAAAAAAAGCGAATGTTCGACCGGTTTTTGGAGATGGCATTGGTGTTATTGAGGATGGCCGGAAAACCAAAGGTTGGACTGCCTGTGCCCCCCAACGCAAAAGCACCCGTTCCTTGGGTAAAAAACCAGTTGAGTGCGGCTGTAGTAAAGGGAGAGGTGCCGCCTATTTCATTTTCGGTGGCTACTTCCAAAGCACCCCCCAAATAGGTAAAAGGCTGATCGAGCGCAAAAGAAATCCAACCCGGCACCGTGGGAACCACCGCGTTCAATTGGTTAAACACCCTTACAAAGGTATCGGTAATGCTGGTCCAGGTTCGATTGATGTTTAAAGGCGCCACCAAGGGCGAATGGCGCATCCAAATCTCCAAGCGCAGTGGATTTCCGGGGATGGTTCCACCCGCATTGGCCTTTTCCCAAGCCAAGGCAGTAATAACCGAGCCTACCGGAATGGCCGACAATTCACTGGCCTCGTACAAGGTATTGCTCCTGTTCATGCGCGTATTGCTGGTAGCACTGGGCCTGTAAACCGGTGCAAAAGCCGAACCTCCAGCACTGGTAGAGGTGTCGGTACCCGTACCTACTTGCACAAAAGTTTGGGCATTGAGCGAAAGCGCCATGCTGAAAAAGCTTAAAATGAGCGTAAAAATACGGTTCATGCTTGTTATTTAAAATCGCTCTAAATAAGCAAACTTATCAATGGGTTGAGCAAAATAATCAAAAATTAACGAAGCCGATGCAACAACAGCAACGAGCTTGCCAACAGAGAAAAATCGCCATCGACAGTACACCGCCAAAAAATCTGCATTTTTGTGCATGCGCTACTTCCCATTGCTCCTCCTTGTTTTGTTCTCGGCTGCTAGTACAGCACAAAGCCTGCTCGACGATTTGTACCGCATCCGCCAAAAGCACCAGGTACCCGGTATCTCCTTCGCCGTGGTGGGTCCACAAACCCTGTTGCAGAGCGGTGCCGATGGGTATGCAAGCCTGACCGACAGCAGTCCGCTGGGACTCTACTCCTCCATGCACCTCGGCTCAAATAGCAAAGCCCTCACCAGCCTGGTGGCCCAACAGATGGTTCAAAAAGGCAAAATAAATTGGAATACCACCCTCGAAGAGATCTTTCCCGAATGGCGCAAAAGCATGCAAAAAGCCTACAGGAAAGTGACTTTGGCCGATTTGCTGTCGCATCGCGGACGCTTGCCCGCTTTTATGCAGGGGGCAGAGGTGGGACTTTGGTACGGCTGCACCGAGGGCATGGCCTGTAGGTACGAATTTAGTCGCCAACTGCTTCAGCAAGAACCCTTGCCCAAACCACGTAAAAACCAATTCCAATACAGCAATGCTGGCTATGTAGTTGCTGCCACCATGCTCGAACGCCGGGGAGACAGCCTGAGTTACGAAAACCTGCTCGCCTTGTATGCCAACCAGATTTTGGGGGCCAATTTTCAAGCCGGCTGGCCCCGAAGCAGCGACCGCAACCAAGCGGCAGCCGGCCACTTTTTTACCGACAGTGGTTATCGCATGGCCGATGAAAGGAGTTATCAACTGGGCCCTGTGTACGTACCTGCCGGCAATTTGCACGGCAATGTGGTAGAACAGGCTGCCGTTTTACAGCTTTTTCTGCAAGCTTATGTGCACCAAGCCAACGAACTAAGCAAACAGGAAGCCGAACATTTGCTTTTTGGCAGGCCCAATTATGCTTTTGGCTGGGCGCACGGCCTTAAAAACCAACAAGCATACGCCTGGCACGATGGCAGTGCGGGTACTTTCTACACCCGCTGGTTGATCTTCCCCAGCCAACAAAAAGCCATCGCCATCAGCGTGAATGGCGCGGGCGAACCCGCCAAAAAGGCCATCGAAGAGCTTCAAAAATTATTGGAAAATAACTTTGGCCTTTAAGCCTTGGCACCCCGAGCTTGGGTGGCCTCGCGAAAATAGCGCCAGCTGAAAAACAAGAGTCCGTAGCTTTCCGAAGGCAATTTGTTCACATGCTTGTGATGCATGCGGTGGGCGTGCCGAAGGGCTTTGATGTAGGCCCATTCTGGTGTTTTGGCCTTGCCGGCCCGGCGGTGTACCAGCACATCGTGTAGGTAAAAATACACGCCTCCGTACACCGAAATGCCCAAGCCCATCCAAAAACGAAAGTCGAAAGCCGCCAAACTGCCCGATACCAACAGCCACACCCCTATGCCTCCAAAGAGCACCGCAAAAAGATCGTTGAGCTCAAAGCGGCCTTTCGGACGATGGTGCGATTCGTGGATGAACCACAGCGGTCCGTGCATGAGGTATTTATGAATGAGGGTAGCCAATACTTCAATACCCACAAAACCGGCGAGAAACCAGATGATTTGCATCAATTCAATTCACTTACAATCGACAACATTTCTTTGAAATCTTGCATCAACTTCACATTCGACGGCAATACAAGGTCTTTTTCACTCAACAACAGCATGCCCGAACATAAAATGGTGGCATGAGGAAAATCACGACTCATCGCATCGAGGTACGATTGCGGCTGGGCTTGCGCCAAGGGGGAGGTGACGATGGTGAATAAGAAATCGGGCTTGTAGGCATTGTAAACCACCTTCAAATCGGGATAAGGCACATTGGCACCAATGTAAACCACCTGATGTCCGCGTGCCCTGATGGCATAATTGGCAAACAACAAACCTATTTCATGGAATTCGCCTTCGGGCAAAAACAGCATGTATTTCTTGCCCCAACCATCTAGGCGGGCATTTTGTCCGTCGATGGCTACGATGAGTTTTTGGCGAATGATGTTGGTAATAAAATGCTCGTGGGCAGGATTGATGCTTCCCGTTTGCCACATGATTCCGATGCTCTTGAAAAAAGGAAAAACTACTTGAATCATGGTTTTTTCGATGCCCAGCTGAAGGAAGGAAGTGCTCAACAACTTTTCGAATGCCTGTTCATCTAAATCGAGCATGCTGAGCGTAAGTGCCTGAAGTTGGTTTTCGTGGTCCGATTTTTCAATGGCCAGCGACATCACTTTTGCCCTGATTTGCTCTTCGGTCATTTCGGCTATTTCCGAAATTTTGTAGCCATTGCGGTTCAGCAAGGCCACGTTGAGCAATTTTCGCAGGTCTACTTCGTCGTAAAAACGAATATTGGTATCGGTACGTTTGGGCGTAACCATCTCATAGCGTTGTTCCCAAACGCGGATGGTGTGCGCTTTCACACCCGTTAATGCTTCTATTTCTTTGATGGAAAAATAATTCACGTCGCGCTTTCCAGTTTTGTCCCATCCTTCTTCTACAGAGGAGGCGAGGCCTGAATCACTACCAAAACAAACACCCTGCACTTTTGTTTTCATCCGTTTTCATTTTTCGGGTAACTGGGCTTAAGAGGCCGGCTCACCGAAGCTTCTCCTGCCAGGTAAAACCGGTAGGGCAAGTGGGCATGGTCGGCCGCATAGGCAATGCCAATACGTGGACTTGCCACCACCAGCGGGGAAGCGTCGGTGGCATGCTGCAAGATAAACCGACCGCCATCCACCGATTCGCCGTTAAAGCTCCCATCTATGCCCAACCAACGGCTGAGTTTACCAGGGCCCCGGGCCACATCAACCGGCTGCTGTGCTGGTTCCAACGGACGCAGGGCACGAATTAAAATGGCGTGTGGCACCCCTTCGGCGGCTGTCACCACATTTAACATCCAGTGCATGCCATAACAGAGATACATATACAAGTGACCGGCGGGACCATACATCTGCTCGTTCCTTTTGGTTTTTCGGCCGCCAAAGGCATGAGAACCCCTATCGGCAATGCCGGCATAGGCCTCCGTTTCGGTAATAATAGCCCGCCGCCAACCGTGCAATCCCGCTACGCACAACTCCATGCCCAGCATTTTTTGAGCAAGCAGCGTGACCTCTTCTGTTTCAAAAAAAGTCGTTGAAACCCGTTTCATACTACGGCCATGGTTGAAATGGCCCGGGCAATGAGGCGCTCACCCGCTTGATCGGATACATACACTTCGCTTTCGCAGTAATGCAATCGGCTGCCGGCTTTGGTGACCTTGCCTACTGCCCGCAGTTTTTGTCCGTAACCCGGCGCGAAATACTGAATGTGCAGCCCCGAAGTCACCACATTTTTATCGAGTGCCGTACAGGTATACGCTGCAAATCCCGCTACAATATCGGCTACGGTGGCCGTAACCCCACCATGCACATAATCCATTTGCTGCAGTGCAAATGCTGCCAAAGGCATTTCGCCTTCCACTTCACCTGCATCGATGCGGGTGATTTCGAAACCCAAATGGCGCATGAAATGCTGGCCTTTCAACTTCTCGGCAATGCGTGCTCGATGCTCTTCTATGGAACCCATGCTCAAAAATGTGAAAAAGCTGACAAAACCGAAACATAAAAGCAACACTGAGGCGGGTGCTATTTCGGTAAATTATACTAATATTGCAGCGGTAGAACGATTCAGCTACATGAAAACACTCAATATTTTAAAAATCGCCCTTTTTGTGGTCATTGCCGTGATGGCTTATTTTCTCATTGAAACCATCGCCGAACCCATTCGCTTCGAACAAGAGAAAAATCGCCGCTATGCGCAGGTGATTGAGCGACTCAAAATGATTCGTACCGCGCAAATTGCTTACCGCGATGCTACGGGCGATTTTGCCGACGATTGGGACAAATTGGTGGCAGTAACCAAAAATGGTGAAATCAAGGTAGTTAAAGTTATTGGTAACCCCGACGACTCACTCGATATCTTAGCAGGTATCCGATACGATACCATGATGGTGAGCATTGCCGACTCCTTTTTCCCCAACTATCCGATCGACTCTTTGCCTTATGTGCCTTTTGCAGGTGGCAAAAAATTCAACCTACAGGCGGGCAAAATCACCAAAGGAAACATTTCGTTATCGGTTTTTGAAGCCGAAGACAGTGCTCCTTTCGACCCGCGTAAAGTACTAAAGGTAGGTTCTATGGTAGATGCCAACCTCTCTGGAAACTGGGAATAATTTGGAAAAAACCGATTTACATATTGCTGCAGGCAAAAACTTAGCAGCGAGCGACCAAACACTAGCCATCGTCCTCACCGCCGATGGCTATTCTTTTTGCACCGGAGGCAACAATCCCTTTGTGCTGTCGCGGCTCTTTGCCGATGTATATCCGGAGGGGTGGCACCTTTGGATGCCGGGCGAAAAATTCGATTGGTTACAGCAGCAGCATCCCGAATTGAAGGCCACCTATAAACGTGTGCATTTGGCCGCCGAGAGCAATCGCAGCACCCTCTTACCATCGGCAGTGTACCGCGAAGGAACGGGTACCGACTATTTTGAGCTCGTTTTTGGCAAAGTAGAAAACGAACAATTGCACCGCAACACCTTGGTGCCCCTGCAGGCCGAATTGATCAGTGCATTGCCTGTTGGTTTTTCAACCGCCGCAGCCCTGCATTTTCAATCGCTCAAAGTGTTTACTACCGAAGCGGTGTTGGCCATGCGCTGGCAGCGCCAGCTACAGGCCCAAGAAGCCGAACAAACATTTGCCTATTTACAAGCACAACAATTGCTGGTTTGGCAGGCCAAGGAACAAAAATGGCATTTGGCCAACCGGTACGAGGTTACCACCGCTGCCGATGTGTTGTACTACCTCAGCCTGTTGGGCATTGCCCAGGGCAGTGCTGTGTACTTATGCGGCGAAAGCGATTTGCTGGCCGCCTCCCACGAGCTCTTGAGCCGGTATTTTTCATCCTTGCATTGGCTGGGCCACGATCCGCTTTTGGCATTCGATCCACAGTGGAGTAATCTATCGCCCGCAGGCTGGCAGGCCTTATTCGCCTGTTTATGCGCATCATAAGCGGCATCCACAAGGGCCGGACTTTGCAAGCACCCGCCAAATTGCCCGTGAGGCCTACTACCGATCGTGCGAAGGAGGCTTTGTTCAACTGGCTTGACCACCGTTTTGAGCTGCGAGGGGCCACCGCCATAGATTTGTTTTCGGGAACTGGCAATATCGCCTACGAGTTGGGCTCGCGTGGGGCCGGCAACATCACTGCCGTAGACCAGCATGCGGGCTGTTGCAGGTATATTCGCGAAACGGCCACGCTTCTCCAGCTCCCCATCAGCGTGCTGCAAGCCGATGTTTTCGCTTGGATTCAGAAAGCCCCCACTTCCGCGCTTTTGGTATTTGCCGATCCGCCTTACGACCACCCGCGCCTGCCCGAATTGCCCGCCCTGGTGTTGCAAAAGGGCCTGCGTGAATCGGGTGGAGTATTTATTCTCGAACACCCCAAGCACCGCTCGTTTGAGCAGCACCCGGCCCTTACCGAACAGCGGGTGTACGGACAGTCGGTTTTTAGTATTTTTGAAGACAATCCCCTGCCATGAAACGCATTGCCCTCTTCCCCGGATCTTTCGACCCCATTACGAATGGGCATGTAGACATTATTCGAAGGGCGCTGCCCATTTTCGATGAAGTAGTGGTGGGCATTGGTCAGAACAGCGCCAAAACCTATCTCTTCGATTTAGAAACCCGCAAAAAATGGATTGAGGATGTATTCCAAAACGACCCGCAAATTCGGGTGGAGGTATACACCACACTCACGGTAGATTATTGCGTGAAAATTGGCGCGCGCTACATCATCCGCGGTTTGCGCTCGGCCCCCGATTTTGAATACGAGAAAAATATCGCCCAATTCAACAAGGCCTTGCATGGTATCGATACCATCTTTTTGATTACCGAGCCCTCGCTTTCGCCCATCAGCAGCACCATTGTGCGCGACATCATTCGCAACAACGGCAATCCATCGGCTTTTTTGCCGAAGGAGGTAGTATTGCCAATCAGTAAGTAACCCCTATTTGGAAATGACTGCAAACAACTTAAAGGGTTTGTTCTTCCCAAAGCGCAACCCGCCATCAGTCTACCGTATGTTATTTATCATGTCTGCACTGCTGGGCATCAACCTTCTATCCTGCCAGCAATCATGGGAGCCTGTAGGAACCTACAAATCGGCCATCCCCGAAATGGGAGATCGTCTTTGGCTGAAATACATCAAAAAAATGGATCGCTTTACAGCTGGGAGCATGCTAGAGCTACGTGCCGACGGCACCTACACGCACAAGAGTTGCGCCACCACTACTACCGGAAAATGGCAGCGGCAGGGCCATATGCTGTTGTTGTTTCAAGCCACCAAAGAATGGAACATCGACAGTTTGAAAATGCACGGCTTCGAAGGCAAGCAACCGAAAATAGCCGGCTTTCCCGACAGCTTGTACTGGAATGGATCTGCTTTGGAGCACTCGCGGCTGTTTGTGGGAGACGAAACCATTTATAAAGCCGTCGATTGGCTAAAGCCTCTCAAGCAACCTTAAGCGCATTGCGGGTGAAGAGCATGCTCACCGAACAGCTCAAAGTCCCTTTGGCGCCGTTTCGATTTCATTAGATTTCGGCACCGTTTCAAAGCGAGGCAATACTTCATTCTTAATGAGTTCGGCAATAGAAAGATAGGTGTTGGCAAACACCAATGATTCAAATTCTTCGGGGGCAATCCAACGCACCTCTTCTATACCCTCTTCTATTTGAGGCACCAAAGTGCCATCAAAAGCGCTTTCCATATGATACCAATGGGTGCGTTTGAGCATCATTTCACCCTGGAAACGGTAGGTATGGTACGAGTGGGCTAAAAAATCGCCCAGCTCAAGTTGGTTGATACCGCATTCTTCTTCCACCTCGCGCAGCGCAGCCAAATCGGGCAGTTCACCGGGTTCAATTTTTCCCTTGGGAAGATCCCAACGTTTGTGCCTATAAATAAAAAGGCATTTCCCATTTTGCCACACTACCCCACCCGCTGCATCGATGCTGGGTAGCATAGCCAACAGTTGTTCAAACACTTCGGCCGGACGGTAACAGATGGCATATACGGCTTGTAAATGCGTATCCGATTCGAGCTTTTGTAGCCACGGAAACAGTTCGGCCGCCGATTTATGGTGCAGCACCACCCTGCCCTTTTGAGGGGGTGTTTTTTCGGGACGTAAGAGCCGCAGGGGCTTTTCGTTGATGAAGATTTGATACCTTTGCATCGTGAAGAAGACGGACGAAACCTCCCTGCAAGTTGCAAAACTTTTACTGGAAATTAAAGCGGTAAAATTATCCCCCGATCAACCCTTTCGCTGGGCTTCGGGCTGGAATTCTCCCATTTATTGCGACAACCGCATTTCGCTCAGTTATCCCAAAGTACGCACATTCATCCGCCAGCAATTGGCCAATGTCATTGGCGCCCGTTTGGGTGAAGTAGACATTATTGCAGGTGTGGCCACGGCAGGCATTCCACAAGGTGCTTTGGTTGCCGAAGCCCTGGGCTTGCCCTTCATTTATGTGCGTTCATCGGCCAAAGAACACGGCATGGGCAACCAAATTGAAGGGGTTGTTCAACCAGGTGCCCGGGTGGTTTTGATTGAAGACCTCATCAGTACCGGAGGCAGCAGCCTCAAAGCAGCCGAGGCTGTAAAGGCAGCAGGCATGCAGGTTCGCGCCATTGTGAGTGTATTCACTTATGGTTTTCCTCTGGCTGAAGCCAATTTTAAAGCCGCCAAGGTGGAGAGTATCAGCTTAACCGACTATTCTACCCTGCTACAGGTTGCCCAGGAAAACAATTATATTGCCGAAAGCGACCTGCAGAAATTAAATGCCTGGCGCGAAACGCCCGAAAGCTGGACTGCCTAAGGATGCGCTATGGCCTGCTTTGTGCCTTTGCATTGCTTTTGTTGCCCATGGCACCGGGTATAAGTCATCCCTTTTATGTGAGTGTTAGTGAACTGCAATTGGGGCCCAAACAAGCCGAGTTATCGGTACGCTTGTTCACCGACGACTTTGAAACCGTATTACGCAGCGAGCCTGGAGGCGAAAAAGTAGATTTGATCAAACGCCAACCCAAACAAATCGACAGTTTGGTAGCGCGCTATGTGCGAAAGCAATGGAGCATACAGCTTAATGAGCAAGCCCTGGTTTTGCAGTATGTTGGCTTTGAGCAAGAAGAAGACGCTACCTGGGTTCATTTTGAAAGCCCATTGACCAGTCCACCCAACGCACTGCGGCTCGAAAACCGCTTGTTGCTTGCCCATTTTCCCAGCCAGCAAAATATTGTGCATGTACAACTCGGCAAATTCAAACGTACCCGCCGGCTTAATAACGACGAGCGGGTATGGGAGCTCAAGCTACAAGGCGATTAATTAATTTTCTTCCATTGATTGGCGCGCTCATTCTGCGCTGCAAGGCGCACGGTTTCGGCAATCCGCTTGGCCCGGGTTTCGGGCTGTTTGGCCGTGAAAATCCACTCTAAAATACCCCTGCGTGCCGAAGGAGGGAAAGCCTCGAAGTAGGCGCGCGCCTGAGGAAACGGCTGAAAGGCAACTTCCAAATCGGCAGGTACTTCAAGCGCCGATACCCCGTCGAGCGCCGTCCAAGTACCTGTTTGTTTGGCCAGCGCTAACATTTGCAAACCGGCTGCCGCCATGCGGCCCTCAGCCAACAGCCTTTCTACCTTCGCTTTGTTTACCGCACTCCACAAACTTTTGGGATTGCGCTTCGCAAAAAGCACATAATAACTCTGTTCATCGCGCTTTTTGGGCGTGCTGTCTACCCAACCAAAACACAGGGCCTCATCCACCGCTTCGGGATAATACACACTGGGCACCCCACTTTCTTTGTGGTAAATGATGAGAAAAAGGGATTTTTCGGAAGCATGATTCGCTGCCAGCCAACAGCGCCACGCAGCCACGCTCGCCATGGGCAAGCAGGGGATGTTTTGGAGGACTTCCATCACCTAATATACTACCAACCGCTGGTAGGCTTGGAGGGCTTGCTGCCTGATTTCAACAAGGTACATTCCTGGCAATAGGCCATCTATGGAAATTGCCTCATGAACTGCTGCCTTCATTTGTTTTACCGTTTTGCCCTGCAAATCGGTGATGCTTACTTCTACAAAGGCTTCATTCCAATGAGCCGGAACTTGAATATGAAAAGATCCGGATGCAGGTTGTGGGTAAATGGCAAAACGTTGAGCTTCCGTTTCTGCCAGATGGCTGCTCTGCCCGCAAGCCAGCCGGTTCAAATACTGCCAGATTCTGTTTTGCAGTAAAAAGGGCACGAGACTGTTGTCGGGTGCATCGCCCATGCGGATCCACACCACGCCCTGGCTGGGTACCACATTGATGAATTGTCCGTTTTTGCCCATGGCGGCTACCATATCGGCGGGGGCATCGGGAGTCATGGAACCGGGAATGTTCAGTTGGCTGCCAGGCAATTTATAACTCGCCTTGCCATTGAGCCACCACAAATAGCCGTACGACAAATTATGCGGCTGCGAGGTATTCACCATTTGGTTAAAATAGGCCGAATCGTTCAGCACGGCCACTCCATTCCACCAACCCCGGTTGTAAATAAGCCAGCCAAAACGGGCCATGCTGCGGGCCGTGCTGTAGTACACATTGTTGAAGCCTGAGGGCAAAAAAAGACCATCCATTCCGGTTGGCTGCTTGAGGCGCTGATTGGTGTACTGGTTGAGGGTTTGTCCGGTGGCACCGCTGATCACCCCATCGAGCAAAGTGTAGGGTGCATTGTGGTAAGACCAGCGCGTGCCGGCAGGAACCAAATATTGGAGGCATGTATCGATGGTACAAGCAAGATCAGCAGCACCATCGTCGAGGCCGCTGGTCATGGTCAACTGGTGCCAAACCGTGATGGCTCCCTCTTGTGCGGGTGTAGCGGAGGTCCAGCCGGTGCCCAGATATTTGGAAGTGGAGTCGGTGAGTTGCAAGCTGCCATTGGCTTTGGCAATGCCAACCAAAGTAGCGGTGAGCGATTTGCCCGCCGATGCCCAATACCAATTGCTGCTGGCCGTATGCCCATCGAAATAGCGTTCGAGCACAATTTTGCCGTCTTTCAAAAGGATGAATGCCTTGGTATTTTCGCGTTGCAGCAAGGCGTACAAGCTATCTATTTCGGGGGCACACCAGCCAAAACGGGCGGGCGAAAGCGTATCCCAAGTGGCAGGTGCAGCGGGTGGAAAATAGGTTTGGGCACGGCCGACCGTGGTGCCAAGCACCAACAACAGACAGCTCAAAATAAAGTAACGCATGGCATGCAATATATTCAAAACAAGCACTCTGACCTCTATCATTGATCAAGGTTTAAGGACGCTGCTGTTCTGCCCCTGTAAAACCAAAGTGGCCTGACCTTCGAAAAGAGGCACCTATTTGGAATACAAGACCAAAAAGTCTACCTTCCAATTTCAATCTTTATGCATGCCTGCCAAAGTACTCTTGCAACCTGTGAAGCTAAGTGAAGAACGTTCGCTCAAAACCTTGGTTGAAAACCGCTCCATCTTCTCGCTCAACCATTGCGAATTGAACGTATTCGAAACATACCAGGCTGCCGAAAGGGTGGGTTTGGCCTTCGATGATCTGGTGGTAACAAGTATGTTAAGAGGCAAAAAAGTGATGCATCTATTCGACCAACCTGGCTTTGATTATTTGCCGGGCGAAACCGTGGTAGTGCCCAAAAATGTGGAGATGCGTATCGATTTTCCGGAGGCCAGTAAAAGTACCCCCACCCAATGTATTGCCCTGGCCATCGACCAAGAAGTGATTGGTCGCACCCTTGAATTGCTCAACGACCGCTACCCCAAAGCAGGTGAACGCACACACTGGACCCTCGATCACCAGAATTACTTCTTTTACAACAACCTCGATCTGGCCAACACCATCAACAAGCTCATCCACGAATGTATGGGCCACAGCATCACCAAAGATGCCTTGGCCGATCTGGCACTACAAGAACTCATTATTCGACTGGTTCAAGCGCAAACGGCCGGGGCGCTTTCCGATGAGCACGACACCCATGCGGGAAGTCCACTCAAACCCGTAGTAGCCTTCATCAAAAAAAACCTGCACGAAAACCTGAGCCTCAAACAATTGAGCGCACAGGCCTGCATGAGCACCACTACCTTTTACCGCAGTTTCAAACGCGAGTTGGGAATGAGTCCACTGGAGTTTATTTTGAAAGAGCGCATCAAATCGGCCAAAAAACTGCTGAGCAATCCCCGCAACAACATCACCGAGGTCTCTTATGCCACGGGCTTCGACGATTGCAACTATTTCATCCGCCTTTTCAAAAAACTGGAAGGCGTTACTCCACGACAATACCAGCTCATGCTGCTGGGACATTGATCATTCGTTGCGCTGCACTTCGGGCAAGGCTGTCAACTCCTCGGTAGTAAACAGCCGGTAATGCACCACAAAGGTCTTTCCGAGGGGTGTTTCGAGCGAAAATCCGCCGGCGCCTATGCCATCGGTCACGTCGAGTGTAAAGTGGGCGTGTTTCCAGTATTCATAAAGGTCTTTGTCAACCCAAAAAGCCACCTCGTCGAGCTTTCCGAGCAAAACATCTCCATAGCGGAGGTAAAATCCGCCCTCTTCGAAACACTGCGGCTGGGTGCCTTCGCAACATCCGCCGGCTTGGTACAACATCAAGGGACCGTGCTTTTGTTTGAGTTCGGCCAACAGCGCCATTGCTTTGGGGGTGGCGGCCAATCGGGGGGATGTTTCCATGAGGTAAAATTAAAGCAGCCACACCCAACCAAGTGGATGTGACTGCCATGAATTTTCGGCTAGAAGAAGCCGAGCTTGTTTTTATTGTAAGAAATCAGCATGTTTTTAGCCTGACGGTAGTGCCCCAACATCATTTTGTGGTTCTCACGGCCGATGCCCGACTGCTTGTAACCGCCAAAAGGAGCACCCGCAGGATAAGCATGGTACTGGTTTACCCAAACCCGACCGGCTTTGATGGCACGGGGAACCTGGTACAGCTCATGCGCATCACGCGTCCAAACACCTGCGCCTAAGCCATACATGGTATCGTTGGCAATGGCAATGGCTTCTTCGGTGGTTTTGAAGGTGGTAACGGCCAAAACGGGACCAAAAATTTCTTCCTGAAAAATCCGCATTTTATTGTGGCCCTTGAACAAGGTGGGCTGGATGTAATAACCGCCTTCCAATTCACCGCCCAAGTGATTCACCTCACCACCACACAACAATTCGGCACCTTCTTCTTTGCCCAGTTTGATGTACGACAGAATTTTGTCTTTTTGAATTTGCGAAGCCTGTGCCCCCATCATTACGCTGGTATCGAACGGATTGCCGGTTTTGATGGCTTTTACCCGGGCCAACACTTTTTCCATGAAGGCATCGAAAATTGATTCGTGCACCAGCAAGCGCGAAGGGCATGTACAAACCTCGCCCTGGTTCAGCGCAAAAAGGGCAACGCCTTCCAAAGCCTTGTCGAGGAAAGCATCGTCGGCATCCATCACCGAGGGGAAAAAGATGTTGGGCGACTTGCCACCCAACTCGAGGGTAACCGGAATGATGTTTTCGGTGGCATACTGCATCACCAAACGACCAGTGGCGGTTGATCCGGTAAAGGCAGCCTTGGCCACTTTCGGATTGGTAACCAAGGTACGACCGAGTTCAGCGCCAAAACCATTCACAATGTTCACCACACCCGCAGGCAACAAATCGCCAATGAGCTCCATGAGCACCATAATGGAGATGGGCGTGCTTTCGGCAGGCTTCAATACCACACAATTGCCGGCTGCCAAGGCAGGAGCCAATTTCCAAACAGCCATCAAAATGGGAAAATTCCAAGGAATAATTTGCGCAATAACGCCAATGGGTTCGTGCACAATGATGGAAACGGTGTCTTTGTCGAGCTCCGAAATGGAGCCTTCCTCGGCACGAATCACCCCTGCAAAATAACGGAAATGGTCGATGGCCAAAGGCATATCAGCGGCCATGGTTTCGCGGATGGCCTTGCCATTGTCGAGGGTTTCTACGGCGGCCAGCAGCTCGAGGTTGGCTTCCATACGGTCGGCAATTTTGTTGAGAATGATGCTGCGCTCAGTGGCACTGGTTTCTCCCCAGCTTTCGAAAGCCGCATGGGCCGCATTTACCGCCATTTCGATGTCGAGCTTGGCCGAATGGGCGGCCTTCGACATCACTTTGCCGTCTACCGGCGACAGCACTTCGAAATACTGACCGGTGGAAGGTGGCGTCCATTGGCCGTTGATGTAGTTGTCGTACTTCTCTTTGAGGTTCGGACGTGCAATGATCTTGCTCATGGTTTGAGGTTTAGGAATTCCAAACTTACCTCACCTAAAACCAGCTGATTAGCACAAATTCTCCAAATGATAGCACAATATTTTCAGACATTCGAAAATGCCAGCCACCTCCCCATACAGCAAAAGGCTAATTCACCACAAACCGCTTCTTGCTGGTGGTGTGCACTTTAAAATGCCCCAAAGCCCCGTTGCTGAAATTACCTGCGGGATTGGAAGGCGTGGCGCTGTTCTGCCCTAAGTTGAGGTTAAGCCCTTCTAAGTAGGTATAGGTGGCTTGGTCGATGCACTGCAAATCGATGATGACCTCGGCTTGCTCCCAGGTTTGCACAAAAATGGGTCGCAAAAGGGCTTGTCCATCGGCCCCCAAATCGCTATAAATGAAGAAATTATCGTTCAATGTATCGCGTTGGGTTACCTGGAAATAGTACTGATTGGCCTGTCCGGCTGGCTCAGTGAAAATGGGAAATACCAGCAGATTCACACGTCTCAGGCCGTCGTTCCCAGCCGGACCGCGTGGACCTGTGAAGCGGGTGCTATCCACCAAAATGGAGTCTAAATCTACCTTGGGGGGCATGGTACCACGTGCCAAATAGCTAACTCCATCGTACACCACAGTGAGTTCATAAGTGCGTCCTGGGATGCCAGCCAGGCTGGGTTGGGCATAGCGGCCCGGACTGAGCTCGGGAATGGTGTCGATTGTCCCATTCGACAAATCGCGCAGGGTGATGAGTGCGCCAGTCAAACGCGGAAAGGCAATGGTATCATCGAAATTGAGGGTGCGGGTGAGCGAAACGGTGCACTCACCCAGGGTGTCGCTGAGGTTAGCCTCAATCACAATGCGGGGGTCGGTGCTGTTGAGGTCGATGTCGATGACCTTTTCACATGCCACGAACGAAAGTGCCAGCAAGGCAAAAAACAAAGGGATAGCGCGCATGGTCATTTGAGGTTAAAGTTCCAACTGATGGCAGGTACCCAACGGAAAAGGGCGGTTTGCACGGCCTGGGTTTGGTTGGGATTGGCCGGATTGGGCCGGAAATCGATGAGGAAAGGGTTTTGGCGGCCGTAGGCATTATACAAGCTGAAAGTGAGCTCGCTGGTGTACCATTTCCGCTCTTTGAGTTGGTAAACGGCACCCAAATCGAGGCGGTGGTAAGCCGGCATGCGATAGCCGTTGCGCTCGGTGTACAGCCAAATGGTTTGGTCGGCCACGGTGTATTTGCCACTGGGGAATGTAACCGCATTGCCGGTTTGGTATACCCAGGCAGCCGAAACGTTCAAGCGACTCGACACATCGTACATCAGTACAATGGAAATATCGTGGGTGCGGTCTTGCCGAGCGGGGTACCAGGTGCCGTTGTTTACGCCATTGATGCGCCTTTCGGTGCGCGACAAGGTATAACCCAACCAACCGGTGAACCTGCCTTTGTTTTTCTTGGCCAGCAATTCGAGGCCATACGCCCGTCCATCGCCATACAACAACTGGGTTTCAATGGCAGGCGATTGGTCGTCGGCCGCGTCTTTGTAGTCGATTTGGTTCTGCATCCATTTGAAGTAGGTTTCGGCGCTGAACTCCCAGCTGTTGTCTTTGCTGTTGCGGAAATAGCCGAGCGAAAACTGGTCGCCTATTTCGGGACGGATGTTGTTCGTGCTCATCAACCAGCGGTCGGTTGGACTCGTGGTCACCGAATTGGTTACCAAATGCAGGTTTTGGGTATTGCGCGTATAGGCTGCTTTGAGGCTGCTTGCGGTATCGAGGGTGTATTGCACGGCCAGGCGTGGCTCAGGATTGAAGTACTGTGCTGCAAATCCGCCATTGGCCGGAAGGGTGTCGAGGATGTTGCTGCGGTCGTCGAGGCGGAAGTAGCTGCCCGCACGGGCAAAAGCCCCGAAATGACTCACGCGCAAGCCGACCGTAAGTTTAAGGCGTGTTTGCACCTGCCAATCGTAGCTCACCCAAGCGGCCGATTCCAAACCTTCACGCAGGGGTGGTTCAATGCGGGTGGTATTGCTGCGGATGGTGCCGGGCGTAACGGTATGGTAAATGACGTTGTAACCCGCGCGCCATTGTTTGCCGGTGCCGGCGAAATACTGCACCTCTTGTTTGAAGTTCCAGTCTTCAATACCCGAAAGGATGCTGATTTGGTTGTTGTTGGCCGCAATGCTGATTTCGTAATCGTAATTGCTGTAGATGAGGCTGCTATTGAGGAACAGTTTGTCGCTCAGCAGACGCGTATAGCGCAAGGTGCCGGTGGCATTGCCCCAGTCGATGCCAAACTGATCGCGCAGGCCGAATTTATCGCGACCGAAATAGCCCGATAAAAAAAGGTGGTCTTTGTCGGTGATTTGGTAGTTCAGCTTGGCGTTGAAATCGTAGAAATAGAGCGAGTTGTTGGCAAACTGGTCGTTCAAACGCAAAAACACATCGGCATAGGTGCGGCGGCCTGAGAGCAAAAAGGAAGATTTTCCAGGCTGGATGGGGCCTTCCACATTCAATCGCGAGGCAATGAGGCCAATGCCGCCCGAAACATCGAACTTTTGGTTGTTGCCTTCCTTCATTTTTACATCCACCACCGAAGCGAGTCGACCACCAAAAGGTGCTGGTGCCGTGCCTTTGTGCAAGGTTACTTCTTTGAGCGCATCGCTGTTAAAGGTGGAGAAAAAACCCAGCAAGTGTGAGGCGTTGTACACCGGCGCGTCGTCGAGCAAAATGAGGTTTTGGTCTAAGGTTCCGCCGCGCACCGAAAAACCGCTTTGGCCTTCGCCAGCACTTTTCACACCTGGTAGCAGCTGCATCGATTTGAGGAAATCGCGCTCGCCCAACAGTACGGGCAGTTTGTTGATGGTTTGGATATTGATTTTTTCAACGCCCATTTGCGATTGCCGCAGCCGTTCGGTTTCCGATTCGCCCGTTACCACCACTTCTTTGAGTAATTGTCCGGCTGGCTGCAAGCTCACATTCAACTTTTGCGCTTCTTTCAACACCACCTTTTGTTCGGCAGTTTCGTAGCCTAGGTAGGCATACACAAAGGTGTAGGTACCGGCAGGCAAGCTGAGTGCATAGTAACCATAGGCATTGGTGGCCGCACCGGTGCCGGGTTTTTCTTTTACCGAAACGGTGGCGCCGATGAGGGTTTCGCCGGTTTTGGCGTCGCGAATAAAACCGCTGATAGTAGGGTTTTGGCCTTGGGCGACCAGCTGCTGTGCGAACAAGAAGAGCAGTAGCAGCGTACTTTTTAAGTGCATGGGGAAAAATCTGATGCGAATTACGAGAACTGTTGTGAACTCAAAGCATGTTCCAACTATTGATAACGACATTTAACATAAAGTTGCAGCATTCATCGAACGAGAGGGGGCCATCGAGAGAATCACTCACCGGTTGTTGCCAGTAGCACCCAGCAAAAATGTTTTGATTTGGTATCACATTTTATTTTAGCAACCGTGTAACATGTGTTTACTTTGGGCGTTAGCTTTGCTCAACCCACAAACATCATGAAGAAATTTGCTTTGTTTATGCTCGTTGGCTTATTGGCCAATCAGCTTGCTTTTGCCCAGCCTGTGGCGGGACAGAAATACCTGGAGTTGCGCAACCTCTACTGGCAAACCGTTAACAGAACCGACAATCAACCTTTCGGATTAGATATAGCCTCGATTAATTCTGGCATCAATATAGGAGCTGGCAAGATGTTTAATGACCATTATTCTGCCGGTTTGCTACTCTTTGCTGGCTACAATCAAAACCGCATCAGCGACAATTTGGGCGGTAGTAGTTTTGAAAACGCTTTGGGTTTTGGGTTACAAGTGTATGGACGCAGATGGTACCCATTGGCTAAAAAAATGCGTTTGCACGCCGATATGGCTGCTGGCTACCAAGCACAGCGTCCCCAACAAACGGGAAGGTATGAGAGCATCGACCGGATATTTTTGGAGTTAAGCCCGGGATTCTCTTGGTTCTTTCATCCCCGATGGGCCTTCCAAGCACGAATGCCGTTGCTGAACCTCCAATACCAATCGACTTCACGCCCAAACACAAGAGAGGAATTCACCTTGCTGAGCTTCCAACCCAACATCTTCTCCGCTCAATGGGGCATGACCTTTTGGTTGAAATAAACCCATCAACTTCTGCTCGCCTCAACAGTCGCGAGATGCTTTGAACAAGCAGGCAATTGTTTATATTCGAACATGCGATATACATTTGTCCTGCTTGTTCTTTTGCCTTTTTGCGCCGCTGCCCAAACCCACCCCTTGCAATGGGCACGCGAAGCGGTGTGGTACCAGATATTTCCCGATCGTTTCAACAACGGCGACCCCACCAACGACCCGCCTGTGGGCAGTCAGTTTTACGCCTGGCCACACGACACCCTTTCGCCTTGGGAAATTCACCCCTGGACCAGCGATTGGTACGAACTGCAGCCTTGGGAGCAACAAAACGGCAAAGACCTCAACTACAACATCACCCGGCGCCGTTACGGGGGCGATTTGCAGGGCATTATCAACAAACTCGATTACCTGCAAAGCCTGGGCATCACGGCCTTGTACCTCAACCCCATTTTTTGGTCGCCCTCGCACCACAAATACGACGGCATGATGTACCACCATGTGGATCCGTACCTCGGTCCCGACCCGCAGGGCGACTTCGAAATCATGGCCAGCGAGCAATTTTACTTGCCCGAAACCTGGCAATGGACCGCTGCAGATACCTTGGCTTTGCATTTGGTAAAAGAATGTCACCGCCGTGGCATGCGCATCATTTTCGACGGGGTGTTCAACCATTTGGGGGTGGGCAGTGAGCCTTTTCAAGACCTCATGGCCCGCCAAAAGGAGTCGCCTTACCGCGATTGGTTTGAAATCAAAAGCTGGGACGACCCCGCTGCCGGCACCCGATTCGATTACGACGGCTGGTTTGGGGTGAAGTCACTACCCGAAATCAAGGAAGATGACAACGGTATTGTTGACGGTCCGCGTGCATACATTTTCGCCTGCACCCGCCGCTGGATGGACCCCACGGGCACGGGCGACCTCAACCAGGGCATCGACGGCTGGCGTTTGGACGTGGCTTTTTGCGTGGCCCACCCCTTTTGGAAAGCCTGGCGCGAAGTAGTGAAAGGCATCAATCCCTCGGCCTATCTCACCGCCGAAGTCATTGATGTACCGCAAAAAGTGGCTCCTTACCTCGAGGGCGACGAGTTCGACGCCATCATGAACTACAACTTCGCTTTTGTAAGTGCCGATTATTTTGTGAACCAAAAAAAGCGCATCAAAACCTCAGAATTCGACAGGCAACTGAAGGAGTTGCGCGAACGTTATCCGCACGAAGCCTACCGGGTGATGCAAAACCTCTTTGGCTCGCACGACGCCAACCGCCTGGCTTCGCACATTGTGAACCGCGACTTTGCCCGTTATGCCGATTGGGGCGATTATTTTGGCAAATCGAAAGCCAGCAACGCCCAGTACAATACCCGCAAACCCACAGAAGCCGAATATGCCGTGCAAAAGCTTTTTGCCGTGTTTCAGTTCACTTACATGGGGGCCCCCATGGTGTATTACGGCGACGAAGTAGGCATGTGGGGCGCCAACGATCCCGATTGCAGGAAACCTATGGTGTGGGAGGAACTCACTTACCAGCCTGAACAATTCAAAGCCGACGGCAGCTTGTATTCCAGCCCACAAACCGTAACCGTACATGCAGATTTGTTGACCCATTACCGAACCTTGGGCCAATTGCGCAACAGCGAACCCGCCTTGCTGGATGGCAGTTTCGAAACCCTGCTCACCGCCGACAAACAACAGGTGTATGCTTTCCGGCGCCGTGCAGCTGGCCAAAGCAAGGGCCTGGTGGTGGTGTTGAACAACAGCGATAAAAGCCAGTCGGTGCAAATACCAGGCATCAAAGTCCAGCCCGAAGTGCTTTACCAATCGGAAGCCGCCTCCTTCAAGAAAAATAAATGTTTGCTACCACCATTGGGATTTGTTATCTTGCGTGAACCATGAGAACGCTGCTGCTATATAGTCTGTTTCTGCTTTTGTCCTTGGGGGAGGCGAGCGGGCAGTTCCTTGGAGATCATTCAATCATCTACGATCCTGATTCGTCAGGATTTGAATGGACTGCCGCATCTGATTATACAGGGCGTTTATATGTTGCTACGCTTCAGGAAGTCAATAAGATCACACCCGAAACAGGCATGCTGCGTTTGAAAGCCTATGGTGCATTTAACAATACCAACCCGCCTTCTCAAACCTTTTACTACCCCGGCAAAATGCGTGTTAGCAGCTTGGTAGATGCAAACACACGCCTTTTTTTGGGGGGATTTTTTACCGACACCAGCTTTCTCGACAGCTTCAATTTAATACCTACTATCCAGGGACAGCGAAAAGCTTTTGTAGCTGGCATGAACGCTCAAAACCATCGCTTTTCATGGGTTTGGCAAGACAGTTCCAGTGGCTCGAGCCGCATTCATCAGCTAAGACACAGCAACCAATCGGCTTTTCCACAACGTTTAACCATCAGTGGATCAGCAAACGATAGCACGGGAATGTTGGTGGTACTCAATGCTACCAATGGCAACATCATTCTCCAAAAACATTTTCCCGGCATTCGCACTTTGAGCGATGCCGTGGCTGATTTTAAAGTGCCGGGAAGCATCCTTTTAGCTGGTACATGTCGTGACGATGGTCACATCAGTGAAAAACCTATTCCGCTAAGTGGCATACTCACGGGCATACGCAGTTTTTGGGCACGTTATTTTCCTGCCAACGATTCGGTTGTTTTTATTCGTTCCTTGCCCTATACCCGATTTGATCTACTCCCAACATTTAGCTCAAACGGCATAGCATCCTTGCCCACAGCAATCCCTTCCGATCCGTTAATCAAACAACTTTTCTTTGACAGAGAGGCTGCCTCGGCTCAAGCCGTGGATTCGGCTAGGCATAAGGGCTACCTGCTTTTCCATAAAGATGCTTTTCCACGGGTTCCTGTACCCCATCTAATGGAATTAGACACATTTCTAAACCTTCAGTTTTGGCAAATGAAATGCAGAAGTTGCGCTCACAGAGAAGCCATTTTGGAATTCGACAGATGGCTGCCAGTCAGAAAAACTGCCATTATCCTCAGTCCTTTTACAGACATGGTAGCCTTTCCTGTGAAGAGTTACATAGATATTTTCAATGATTTTTCTTTTATCAACTTGTTTTACTATTTCCCTCCACCTCTCTACTATCCTGAACCCTACAAACATAAATGGGTTATTGTTCGCTTTTTATCAAGAGTAGAAACACTGGCAGTGGCACCAAAGGCAAAAAAAGAAATCAACATCTACCCCAATCCCGTCAACCAAGGGCAATTCAGAATTCAATCCGATATGCCCTTCGACCAGCCTGCCCTTTGGACCTTGCGCGATGTACAAGGCCGTGAGGTGCGCCAAGGCCAGTTGGCCGAGATTGGCGAGCCCATTTCGGTAGCTGGCTTGGAGCCTGGCATGTATTTTTTCGAATTGGAAACGAGCAAAGGGCGGGGTGTGCAAAAACTAATGATCTCAGCCCGCTGAGCCATGTCATTGAGTTAATCCTTCAGCGGCCATCATTGACCTTCACTACCAGCATTTGGGGGTGCGACCCCTTGAGGGTCGATTTAATTTCGGTACATCGACAATCTATACACATGGCACCCCCTCGGGGTGCTCTGTTATTCGTTAAACAACAAAATCAATCACAAAATATGCATGATTGCAGTATAATGACGGCTCAAAATGACCCCGAGGGGGTCAAATGTGTATAGTAATTCGGTATACAAATGATTTCCGACCCCGAGGGGGTCGCACCAGACGAATCATTGATTTGACCTTCATTTTGGTTTACGCCCCTTTAACTCAATGACATTGCCCGTTAAAGCTGCAAAATCCTTTTCGCCGCCAGCCTCTCGAAGCATTTGCTTACATTTGTGTATGAGGCTCAACATCATTCCGACAGATTTGCTGCCCGCCTTTTGCGCGAACAGCAGCACAAATCCTGTCGATTTGCTCAATCACATAGAAAAGCCTCCCCTGGCCGTCGATTATTTCGCCTTTTACAAAGCGATGTCTTCGGTGTATTCCTCCAAAATTGAAGGCGAAGACATTGATTTTGATAGCTATTACAAGCATAAATTTTTGCAGGTTGCCTTTTTGCCCGATTATACCCGCAAACCCGACGATCTGTATGCCGCTTACGATTTCATAGAGCAAAACGAATTGACGCTCGAAAACGTGCACCATGCTCACCGCATTCTAGCAGTCAATTTGTTACCTGTCGAACAATTGGGCAGCTACCGAACCAACCCCATGTTCGTGATTAACAGCCGCGACCAAATTGAATACGTTGCCGCTGATGCAGCGGTCGTAGCTCGGGACATGGAAAAGCTTTTCATGGATGTAGAGAGCTTGCTGCGAGCGGAGCTCAGCCAACCAGCCATTTTTTATTTCGCAGCCATGATTCACTTGGTTTTCGTGAAAGTCCATCCTTACCAAGACGGAAATGGCCGTACGGCACGTTTATTAGAGAAGTGGTTTTTGCTTCAAAAAATAGGTCCGCAAGCCACCGCCATCCAACTCGAAAAAAACTACTTCAACCTCCGCAATGACTATTACACCAATTTGCGCAAATTGGGATTGGAGTACAACCACTTGAATTACAAGCATAGCCTTGATTTTGCACTGATGACCATCCATTGGTTATCGGCACAATCACCCGAAAATCCATAATTCAACCTGATGATTAAACCATCGTTTCTGCTCTGCCTGATACTTCTGGCTATTTCACCAGGATTGGCAACTGCCCAACGCGGCCTACGCATCGACGCTGACAGGCCAAGTTTGGGCCAAACACCCATCACCGTAGGAAAGCATTACCTGCAAATGCAAGTAGGGCAGCGGGGAGGCAGACTGCAGGGGAGCAGTTTAGCCACCGATACCTATGCTGAAGGAAATCCGTCGCAATCCCAATTCCTGGTGAGATTCGGCCTCAGCAACAAAACCGAATTGAGTTTGGGTGCCACCCGCATGGGTTTCAACCGAACTACTTATGAATCACTGGCATTCCCCAATAGCTTGATTAAGTTGCTACCGGGCACCTACTACCCCAACAGTTTCGATGGCCGTTGGAACAACCTGCAACTGGGGTTGCGCCATACCTTGATGGACGAAACGCACGAGAAGCCTTTTTCGCTTGGATTTTCGGGCAGTTATACCCTCCAATCGAGTGCTGATTTTAGCCGGCAACTCGACTACAACGGCAATGTGCAATTGGGCATTTTGGGAAGCAAAGTCCTGAGTCACCGGGTGTATGCCATGGGTAATATCGGCCTGAACCAACCCATCGGTGCGCTGGTAGGCAGTCCAAACATCTACTATTTGGTGAATTTCGCCTTCGATTTGGGGAAAAACCTGGGCACTTTTTTCGAAACCCGACAAGACTTCCTCACCAACGATGGTGGTGGCGATGTGAGTGCATTTCATACCGGGCTGAGCTGGAAACTCACACCCAACTTCCAGTTTGATTTATCGGGCGGCTTTATCCGCACCAATATGATGATTGAAAATCCCTTCCGTACCAGCCCAATCATCTTTTCCGACCCCAGCAAGGAGCGCTATTGGTTTGTAGGTGGTGGGGTGAGCTGGAAGATCAAAGCTTTGCCGAGCAAACCGGCCAAAGCCGACTAGCCCGACAAAGCCCCTAACCTCAAAAATGAAATGCTGCAGTGGTAATGGCGTACCAATCAGCTCGGGTAGCTCCGTTGTTGGCATTCCTAAACACAGCGTCTTTGTTCAAACCATAACGACCTTCTACCCGCCAGGTAAACTGCGGAATGGGCACAAATTCATAGGTGAGCGTACCGGAGCCCGAACGCCAACCACTTGGTGAGTTCGTGCGCAACTCCTCTACAATGTCTTGCGGGTTGTGAACGTGGTCGTAACGCACCGCCAGGCCGTGGTGTTTGTGGATGGCATAACGGGCCGAAAATGCCAGGCCCAACACTTGCTGGTAACCATCGGCACCTAAAGCTCGCTGAGGCCCTGATTTTTCCTGAATCACCCAGTCTAATGCCGACAGCAAAACCCATTTTTCTCCCACAAACAAACGCGCATACACATTGTGGTACATGCGCCACTGGCTAAAAGGATTGGCAAAGGCACGCTCATCGCCTAAGTATACGTTCCAGTTACCTGTAATTTGACCGGGGCGGTTGATAGCATACGACAGCGCCAAGGCCTTGGTGCCGTTGCCATCGCGTATTTCTTGCCATCCGTTGAGCAACATCACTGTAAAAGTGTGGGCAGGATTGCGGCTGTAGGCCAGTCGAACGCCTGACTCATAATCGGGTGCAAAGTCAGCAATATACCCCCGGGTGGCATGCAGGTTTTCTTTGTTCAGCGGCACTTCGGAACCGAAATAGGAGGGAAAAATTCCCGCTTCTACCGACCAGCGTTCGTTCAAGCGGTACAACACCGCAGCTTCTCGCACATTCCGCAGCGAAGGGTGCTCAGCAAAAGTGAGGGCATCGGGAATGTGGCCGGCGTGCAAGGCAATTCGGAAGCGGAATTTTTCACCGTAATTCAGCTGTGCTTGTATGTACGCCAATGACAAAGAAAACTGGTTAACGTAAAGCGGATAGCTCGTAAAATCGCGGCGACCGAAGTCGTTGAGCGTATCGCCGCTAATGAAATCCTTGTATTTGTGGGCGCGTTGGGGCCCCACGGCATAGCCAAAATCGGCATATCCGTTGAGGGTTACTTTCACATCGCCTTGATTGATTTGTAGGGCCGATTGGCCATGAGTTGTTGGAGAAAGCACGAAGCTGCACATCACTGCCAAGAGTATGCGCACACCTGCCTGCTTTCCAAAAGTGATTTTTTGGAAAAAGAACATAAATGGAGATTAAAATGGGACAAATGGGCGGCATTGGGCCCTATCCTATAGTCTCCAGTTGCAATGATTTAAAAAGAGGGGTGCGGTTAAAAATGAACGGCTAACCGAACTAGCAGCTAGAACGAGTTCGCTTCCGATGCTCCAGCTATGGATGCATATTCCGGATGCATCTTCCGATGATTCAGAAGAAGTCGACCGGTTAACCTGGGTATTTTCATGTACGATGCGAAGAACCGCATCACTGCACAAAATGGGTGATTGCTTGACGTCGAGCAGCTCAGCTTGCAGTGAAGCAGAAACAGCCATCGAGGCTTCCGGCACAGCGGCTTGCATGCTGTACACCGGCATCAAAGCCAGCCACAACACCATCCATAAAAAGCCGCTGATTCTTTTCACGCCGCAAAAGTACTGCATTTCTAACACCGGCACTTCATATCTCTAAAAAAACCAAGCGCTTGCCCGGCATTGGCCTATCTTTGCGGCATGACAACCAACCAACGCATCATCATCGTCATCCTCTTGCTGCTCTGCGGCTGGTCGTACCGCATGCTCTATTTGAGCATTCAAACCGGTCCCGAATGGCGTTTGTTGGTGAGCAGCGTATCGGCTTTGTGTTTTACAGCTTTGCTGGTGATGTATGGGTTGTATGTGCGCGATGAAATGCGCAAAAAAAAGTAAAATACCTAAGCTGTCACGCTCATTTTACGGTATTAAATTGAAGCTATATACGTTCTCAGCAGTTTGAGCTTCGCTTTGTTTGGGAAAAATCGACTTGCCGAAAACAGCATGAATGAAGGCAAATAGCACCAAAAAAAGGTAAATAAAGGAGATTTGTTGGATACGGGTTAGGGCAACTGCAGCCGACATGCGGACTTGCAATTTGCAAGCCAGCCAAGGCAATAATTGCAATGCGTGCATGCCCACAAAATGCGCTATGCGCAAATCACCTCCTTCAAAACTCCAGTTTAAAAAGGGAAGTCCCTTGCCTCCCATGGCGGCGCCTACCACATGGGTGTTCAAAGCACTCATTACGCCGCCCACCATGGCAGCTACAACGAATATCCAAATGCCGTTGTAAACCGCACGTTTGTATGGCCGTGAAAGCGCATCACTTTGTTGGCGAAGTTTAAACGCCCCCATGGCAACGGCAACAGTCATCCAAACAATCATGATTCCCATGAGCGCAAACAAAATACCATCGAGCGGGGTCTCCTGGTTGAAATGCGACATCCGCCCGCGACTTGCCTGCAAGTGAATAACGCTTTGCTCAAATACCGACGTAATGGCTACCAGAATGGACATTCGGCGCACATAAACGGGGTCTTTGAAGAGGGGACTGTACCAGGCCATCGTCCAGCTAAACAGGCACAAACTCATTGCAAACTTCAATGGCTTTACCAGCGCATTGACGCCCAACACCTCCTTTTCAAAACCAGGCAAAAGCAACAGCAAGACCAACGACCATACAAAAAACAAGGCTCCGGTCCAGCCCAACAAGCGGTTACGTAAAAACAACTTATACACCATTTTGCTTCGTTTTGAATCCCAACAGCCAAAACAACAACCACCCAACCGGTCCCAGCATAAAAGTGAAGGGCAATGGCAAGGTATATTGCCACCGGGCCATTTGCCGTTGCCTTCCTTGTTTTACCACCTGCAATCCTATGAGCAAATCGAAGCACAAATAATGCAGCCAGCCTGCAGCAAGGGCCAAATCAGAGGTGAACAACTGGCGCAAGCCAGCCAAAGAATTGAAGGAGTCGGGGTGCAAACTGCCCCTGCCCGAAAAAATCAGTCCGGCATAAGCCATGGCCAGCAAAATAGCCGTTGTGTAAACCAGTAAATCGCGTTTCTGAAAGCCCGGCCAAAGTAAAAGTACCGCCCAGGCAGGAAGCACGACGAGGTTTGCAGCTTGAAAGACGAGTTGGGCTGTTAGCATTTTTATTGCAATTGGATGCGTATGTTTTGGGACTTATTCAAATCAAAAAGACATTCTTCCAATTTTGGGGCGCTCAATTTGGGCACCACATTGTTCGATACCCCAAAAGGTTCTTTAGGAGCCCCAAACAGATTTTTATCGAGTCGGCCATTGCCATTTTCGTCCACATATACCGTCACCGCGTATTTTCCCGGCGCCAGCTTGCGTGACAAAGTGAAGGTCGTGGATTTGATTTGTGCCTTCAACCCGATATCTGGTTTTTGATCATGTGGAAAATCCACATTTCCTGGCAGCCAAATACCAATGTACAAGGTTTTGCCTTGCTGGCTGGGTTGTAAACCATGAATGCTGAGCTGCATTTCTTGTTCAGCAGGTTTCAAGCCCAAAAAAATCCACACAAAAAGGAGGAGTGCGACTAGCGATTTATTTTTCATGCTGACAAAGAAAAACATCTATGCTGAGTGTATCCTGACACAAAAGTGTCATTCTTGTTCTTTGAGTTCCTTGCGAATGCGGGTCAACGATTGCCGCTCTATGCCAATGTATGAAGCCAGATGCGCCAACGAGATGCGGTGGATGACGTTGGGACAAGTGTGGTCAAATTCGAGGTAGCGTTGTTTGGCGGTTTTGAACAAAAAGCTTTCGATGCGGGACTGTTGCATCTGGATTACGCCTTCTGCAATCACCCGACCGTACCTTTCAAAAGCATGGTAATCGTTGTAGCCTTTGTAAACGGCTTCGCGCGGCAGCCAAACCACCGTTACAGGCTCCAGGGCTTCGAAGCAAAAATGACTAGGTTTCCCTGTCAAAAAAGCAGGATAATCGGTCACAAATTCAAATTCACTGATGAACCAAGAGCTTACCTCATCGCCCTTTTGATCGATGTAAAAAGAGCGAATCAAACCCTCCAATACAAAGCCAACCTGTGCATGTACTTGGCCATGATCAAAAACTTTTGCTTTGGCAGGGTAACGCGAAACATACAAATTGGGCCTGAAGTAAGCGATGTGGGCCTCTGTGATTTCTGGACACATGGCCGTCATGGTTTGCAAATAGGTTTCAATGCAGGCACGGTCGTCGAGCCAGGGACTTTGTTGGTGATTCATACAACAGGTTTCAGACAGCAAACGGGAAATACCCAGTTGCGCGGACGAATTTAACATACGTTTGCAAATAGGCAATCGTATGAAAAAAATTATATATGACCCGTCTTGTGCGTTTGGTTTGCTTCCTAACCTGCTTAAAACGACCATTTCAACAGCAAAGCCAGCGTACTGCCCGCATTGGCAAACAAACTGTTGTCGCCGGCGAGGAAGTATTGGCCCAGCACCGTCAGGTCGAGGTTTTGGGCAGCCGAGAAGCTGTAAGAGGGACTGAAAAACACCGCCTCTTCGGTGGGGTAATAAAAACCTGCCAGGTTCAGGCTGTGGCGGAGCCCGATGGGGTACGAAACCGTGCTCAGCACACTCCAATCGCTGAAGCTGAGGTTGTCGGCACGCAGCGGACGGATGAGGAGGATGGGCGCCACCCCTCCACCACGCTGCTGGTTGTACACCACTTCGTTGATCCAAAACAGTCCGTTGCCAAAGCGGTAATCGGCCGACAGGGCCACCACCACATTGCCGCGTTCTAAGCCCGGCGTTTCTTCCAAATCGTAAAACCAACTCAACTCGCCCTTAAAACCAGCTGCCCCAATGCTGCCCGCCCAACCGCCACCTACTGCCAGGCGGTTGCGGAAATAGCCGCTCACCAACTGCCAGTCGTAGCCCTTGCGGTTAAAGCCCCACAATACCGCCGCCACCGATTCGCGCATGTTGATCTTGCTACCCGGAACCAGCACATCGCGGCCCGGCGCTATGGCCAGCTCAAAGCGCGACAAAGACGTACGAAACCAATTCACCCGCAAGGCATCCACCCCCGGCCGCTCTTCGTAATCGAAATCGAAGAAGCTGTAGTTGTTGAACAAGTCGTTGGGGTTGCTTACGGTGTTGATGCCCCAATTGATGCGCTGCCTGCCCGCCCGCACCTGCCATTTGCCTTTGGTATAATCCACAAAAGCACGGTCGGTGATGGTGTGCAGCAACAATTTCTGCTCGCTGAAAAGTACGTGACTGAGATCGGCCGGACCGTTCAAATCAGCATCCAAAAAATCGCGGAAAAACGGATTTTCGGCCGATTGGCCCCAAAAAAGCCGGGTACGTTGGGCCGCTTGAACTTCCCAATGGGCGTTCAGCCGCCAGCGAAAATTCAAGCGGTTGTGCAGGATGTTGTCGGCCTGCTGAACTGCATCAAATCCCGGCGCCACCACCACCATCGGAAAATTCTTCAGGTAGCCATGCAGCTCAGGCCGGTACTCCTTGGCTTTTTCGGTGCTATCTTGTCCTTTAGCTGAACTCGAATGAAGGCCAATGGCCAAAAATAGCATGAGCGCACAGCTTTGGAGGTATCCAAACTTTGGTATCCGAGGACCTTCTGGCCGAACGCTGAACGCTGAACGCTGATGGCTAGCGGCGTTCATCCGAAGAAATTTCCCCATCCACCAACGTAATCACCCGGCTCGCCCGGTCGATCACCCTTGGGTCGTGGGTAGAGAACAAAAAGGTCATTTTTTCATCTTCGTTGAGGCGCTTCATGGTATCGAGCAGACTGAAAGCGGTGGCTGAATCGAGGTTGGCCGTAGGTTCATCGGCCAGCACGTATTGCGGACGGGCAGCCAAGGCACGGGCCACGGCCACACGTTGTTGCTGTCCGCCCGAGAGCTCCGACGGCCGGTTTTTGGCCCGATCGGCCAGTCCCACCTCAGCCAGTACCTCGGCCGCGCGGGCTTTGATTTCACCGGCGGGACGGCCCTGCAAATCGAGGATAAACGACACATTTTCTTCGGCCGTAAGCACCGGAATGAGGTTGTAGGCCTGAAAAACGAAGCCAATGTGGTGCAAACGGAAGTCGATGAGTTCGTTTTCGCTCATGTTGCTGATGTCGGTACCTGCTACGAAGACTTTGCCTTCACTGGGCGTATCGAGTCCGCCCAGCATGTTGAGCAGTGTGGTTTTGCCCGAGCCCGAAGGGCCCACAATGACGGTAAATTCGCCGGGCAAAATTTCGAGGTTGATGTTGCGCAAGGCGTGTACATCTACCGGGCCTTCGTTGTAGGTTTTGGAGAGGGAGAGGGTTTGGAGGACGGGTGTCATGGGTTAAAAGATTTAAACACGGAGGTCACGGAGGACACGGAGTGGGTTTTAATTTTATAGATATGTGGTTGTTGTTAGAGAATAGGAATTGAATCAGAAGGATTGGGTAGTTCGTTAAATGAAGAAATGTCAGTCAGCTCATTGGCAAATCACACAATTCAGAATACAATAGCCTGCTGTTCAGCATGACCATTTTCTCCGTGCACTCCGTGGCCTCCGTGTTTTCAACTCCTAATTGCATCTGCCGCATTTAACTTTAACGCCTTGAGGGCGGGGTAAAGCGAGGCGAGCAACGAGAGGACCACCACCAAAATGGTGATGTTGAGGGCGTACTGCCACGAGAGGGCGGGATAAATCACCGCATCGTAGCCAAATTCTGCAAGGGCTTCGGCATAACCACCCAGGTCGATGCCGGTATTGCCCAACCAGGCCACCAGACCATAACCGGTGAGCAGGCCAATCATGCTGGCCAGGAGGGCCATGGTAAGGGTTTCGGTCATCACCATCAGGAAAATGCGGCTTTTGGTCATACCCAGGGCTTTGAGCATGCCCAGTTCGCGCATGCGTTCGTACACGGCCATCAACATGCTGTTGAGGATACCAAAGGAGAGTCCGAGCAGGATGATGATCACAAAAATGTAGCTCACCATGGAGCCGCTGTCTTGCATATAGGCCAGTTCGGGGGCCAATTCACGCCAAGAACGCACCTGCAAATCGGGATAAGCCGCTTGCAAAGCCGCGGTGAGGGCGGGCACGCTGTCGTTTTCGTTCAGGCGCAGCGCCAGTTCATACACCGCATCCGTTTCGCCCAATAAAGCTTGCAATTGGTGTTGATGCAGGTACACGGTGCTTTGATCGAAACCGGCATTGGCCGTGCGGAAAATGCCCGTCACTTTGAAGGAACCCGATACCACTTCCTGATTGGCGTTGGGAAAGCTGATGACAAGGCGAGAGCCCACTTCTACCTTGAGTTTTTGGGCCAATCGTTTGCCAATGAGTAATTCGGGGGCTGCTGTATCGCCCAAATACGCCCCTTCAATCAATTGTTCAGGCAAGCGCACCAAATGGGTTTCGGCAGCGGCATCAATACCACGCAATTCTACCCCTTGGGTGAGGGTGGGCGAGGCAATGAGTCCGTTGGCCAAAGTGCGGGCCGCGACGGCGCGAATCTCCGGAAGGCCTTCCAGCGAATCGAGCAAAAGCGCGCCAGCGAGAATGCCCATGCCTGCCTGACCTTCATCGAGCCAGGTTTTGGTATGCAGCTGCACATGGCTGTACTGCTTTTCGATGGCGTTGAAGAAGCGCTGCTCCATCATGCCGGTTACCAAAGCCATGGCCAAAGTGCCGCCTGTGAGGCCCAGGAATATGGCCGTCATGAGACTGAGCGAACGCCCGCGGTTCCGCCAGATATTGCGCCAGCTGAGGCGAAAAACGAAGCCCAGTCCGGCTGTTTTTGAAGTCGTTTTTATCATGCGCGTGATGCCTGAAGCACGTTTAATTTGTTCACATACAAAACCGGATACAAGGCCACCAAAGCGCACATGCCCATCACAATGCCGGCCTGCGAAACGAAAATCGATGGATCGGCACTGAAGTAAATGAAAGGATCGACCCCGAAATTTTCGCTCATTTCGCCCAATTCGGCACTCAAAGGCACGGGATGGTCGTAAAACCAGGCCACAATGGGCATCGAACCCAACAAACCTGCGATTACGCCCATACCTCCTAAAAGCAGAGTTTCGTAGAGGGTCATCAGGGCCAAACGACCGCGACGCATACCCACACTCACCAATACGCCGAACTCTTTGCGGCGCTCGAGGGTCATAGTGAGCACGGTTCCAAAAATCCCAAAGCCGATGACGATGTACAAAATCACCAAAACGATGCGGTTGCTGGCATTGTCGAACTCAATGGCGGCCAACAATTCAGGCAACAATTCTTCCCAATTGCGCACCATCACATAGCCGTCGGCGGGCAGCAGCGACTGCATTTGTTTTTGCATGCTGCTGATCGAAGCATTTTCATGCGGCATCACCAACACCGAACTTACCATGCCTTCGGCCGCAAAAAGCACCTGGGCATCGGGCAAGAGCAGGTAAGCGGTTTGTTTGCGTAGCTCGGGCAGCTTGGGCTTCACCAAGCCGGTAACCGGATAAGCACCTGCCGCCTGCTGACTTTGGTAACCCTGACCGAGCAACACCACGGTATCGCCCAAGGCGAGGCCCAAGCGCTCGGCCAGGCGGTCGGCAAGCACAATGCCGCCGCTTTCAAAGTTGCCGGCAATGAACTGGCTTTGGAGTCCATTGAGTGCCTCTTCGCGGGCCGGGTCCACCCCCAACACCATGGCGCCGCGGGTTTTACTGCTACTGGCGGCGAGCACAAAGCCCTGCACGCGCGGCACCAGGCTTTTTACGCCATTAACGGCAGCGAAAGCCGACTCTTGTTGTTCATCCCAGGCAAAGCAATAATCGAGGGAGGGTTCTTCCATATAGGCCGAATCTTGCAATTGCAGGTAGCCCGTAAAATAGCTCACACTGTTGCGGATCATGCCTTCGTGTGAGCCGCGGTTTACGCTTTCGGCCAACACCGCCAGCAGCACGGCAAAAAACACCGACGACATGGTAATGAGGCTGCGTTTGCGCGAGCGCCACAAATTGCGCCAAGCGAGTTTGAAGAGCAGCATCAGCGGATGTTTTTGAGGTTTTGTACCGAAAAGAAACTCTCAGCAATAGATGCATCAAATTGGGCAGCCTCGTACACCATGATGGTTTTGTGGCCTTTTTTGTCCATGGGCGTGAGTTCCATGCGGCTGGGCAGGGTGCGGTTACCTAATTTTTTGATGTCGCTCATAATCATGGTGCTCACCAACTCGCCCTTATCGCCATAGTTTTCGGTGCGCAGGTGGTAATAATCGGCTTTGCTTACCCACACCACCACCTTGCTGTACACCACCGTACTGCCGGGTTTGGGCAGCATTTCAATGACCCAGCAATCCAGACCTTCTTTGGTTTCACTGCGCAGGATTTGGTGGGTGTAGTCGTTGATCACCGAACTTTCGCGCACCAGGTCGTCGTTGCTGAAGTCGCTGCCCATCCAGCTTTGCGACATCATGCTGGGCGGGAGTTTGATCATGCGGTCGACCGAGGGCACGTAGTTCCAAATTTCTTTCTGCCGCTTGAGGAAGACAGTGCCTTTGTCGCGCACGGGCTCTTGCAGCAGCACCAGGCTGTACTGCTGGCCCTTGCTCCAGCTTTTCATCTTCATTTCGCGGGTAAAGCGAGGCCGCACCACGGTCATTTTCATGGTCATTTCGGCCGATTCGCCCCTGCTTTTGTCCTCCATGCGCCGGAGGATGTCTTTGGGATCGGGTTGCTGGGCGTACAGACTGCTTGCTACGAGCAGCAGGCTGAACAAAAGGGTAAAGGGTTTCATGATTTAGGTATTGGAAGGGTTGATTTGGTAAGTATCGCGCAACTGCTCCCACTCGCCAATGAGTTCGTTCATGCGGCTGTGGAGCCAGTGGTAAAAGCCGGCGGTGTCGCGTAAAAAGTTGGCGGCATCGTCTTGTTTGTTTTGCTTCATGGCATAACCACGCAACATGAGATCGACAAACAGCACCGTCATGCCCATGCGACGCACCGTCATTTCGCCCATGTCGCGGGCGCCAATGCGGTAATAGGTCTTGCGGTCGTCTTTAAAACGCAGGGCCTTTACAAAGCCGGTTTGCTCCAGCATTTTGAGCTGGTTGTGCACCGATGCTTTGCTTACATCGAGTTGATCCACCAATTCGTTGAACGACACCTCGGGCCGGTCGCTGATGAGCAGGTAACCCAGAATAAGCCCGGCAATGCGGCCACTTCCTAGTTTTTCGAAGAATAAACCAAAATCTTCGAGGTATTTCTTTTTCTCTTCGCTTAGACTCTCAAAAGGCATGCTATATAGTTGATGATGCAAATATAGCACATACTTTTTGTTTAGTTCAATTTAAACTGAAATATAATTTTAAAAATCAATCATCAAGGGTTATTTTTGACGAATGCCCTCATTCTTAAGTATCATTTTTTGCTTAATTGCTGGACTAATCATGGGTTGCAGTCAAAAACAAAGCAATCATTCTCATACGGCCCAAAGCCCTGTTGCATACGACACCAGCTTGCCAGTTCCGGCACCAGATTCATGTGTTAGGGAGGTCCTCATTCCAGAAAGTGGACAAAATCGACTTCAATTTGTAAACCAGCAATTGGTGGTACTTAATGTCAGGTCGGGCTGGATAATGGCAATCTCCAACCGAGGAATAGACACTATCCATCCAAAGCTACCTGCAGATGTATTTTTAACCGAATCGAATTTGTTCATGGGACTCGGTACTACTTGGCTGATTACCGATAGCTGCTTGTGGGATTGGCCTGCCCAGGTGATGTATCGTTACAACAAGCCCGTGCGGCCCATGCTGAGCTCTTCAACGCTTCAACAAACCTCACCAAGCGGAGAACTGCTACTGCACACCGGTTACCATGTCGACAAAAGACTAGATGCCTCCGGTAGAAAATGGTATGGCCAACGCTTTGGTTTGATTGCCCTTAAAATTAATAAGAAGGCCCAAAAGGCCGTCATTCAGGAACTTCCCCTTCCTATCATTCCACCCGAATGGAACGATGGAAAATACTACGGCATGGGTTCCTTTTACCAGCTGTACGACTCGGTTTTGGTTTACTCATATCAAAAATACGGTCGTGTTTACCTCTATCATTTGTATGAGCGAAAAGTGGTTGACTCTGTTGATTTTCCCGATTTACGAGAGTGGGGACTAGAGCCAGCACCTGAGCGTTATACTACTAACCAGCGCATCAAACAACTTGAAAAAGAGCCGCGCTATAATCCCTGCTATTTAGCAAACGACTATTTGGTGCGCTTGGTGAAAAAAAAGGAACAAACTTGGCTCATGGCCATCCATTTGCCAAGTCGTAGATTGCACAACCTAGAAATAAGAAATGCCGAGGGACATTCAACCTTTGGTTTTGGCACCTTCAACAATCAATTATTCCAGTATGGTTATGAAGAAATGGCTGATTTTACCAAGCTTCGTTTGTGCAAGTTTGATTTGCCTGAGTTCTTGCAAAAAGCAGGAAACCCTTGAGCACGACTGGCTATTGGAAAAGGTTGAAGACCACCAAGTGAAGCACGCATTGTACGTGAATGGTGCAGGATGCTTGCCCTGCATTCAACCTGCATTGGAGAAACTGGAATCCAATTCGAACTTACTCATGGTTTTACATCCCAAATTGTCGTTTCTCGAATCAAGGTATTCCCCCGAAGTGGAAGTAGATTGGAAAAATCGGATGAGGAGTATCGAACCAGATACCATCTACTTCCATTTATTGGAACAAAAAGGCAGCGCCTTCATCATGCGTTCATTTCAAGACGTGAATGAACTGATGGAGTACTTGCCTTGAAAGAATTCAGACCCCCAATCAAGCGAATGGAAATCAAATTTGAATATTTACCATACACATACAATTGTTAGTCACTTGCTTGGTTTGAAGTAAAGGCGATTATCCCTAAGCTTGCACTAACAATCTACTTTTATGTCCCAACTTATTTCCATCAAAGCCCACAGCCAAGCCTCCTTGCAAACCGTGTGGGACTGCTTTACCGAAGCCCAACATGTAACGGGCTGGAATTTCGCCAGTGCCGACTGGTTTTGTCCGGCCGCGCAAAACGACCTCCGCCCGGCTGGCCGCTTCTCTTACCGCATGGAAGCCCGCGACGGCAGCTTTGGCTTCGACCTCGAAGGGCAATTCGACCGCGTTGAAGGTCCCGCCCTGCTCACTTACCACTTCGACGACGACCGCCGCATTGAAGTGCGCTTTACGGCAACACCTACTGGTACCCGCATTGAGCAGGATTTTGAGCCTGAGGATCAGAATCCGCGAGAAATGCAGGAGCAAGGCTGGCAGGCGATACTGAACAACTTTGCGGCTTACTGCGATAAGCAGATGGCGTAAACGCCAGGCGATTGAACCGCTGAGGCGCAGAGGAATTTGTTGCGGCTCGATGGCGCTAGTAGCGTAATTGAAACGGCTGTCCCTTCGATAGACGGCTATTATCAGTGCTACTAGAGGCTTCAGCTTGCGCCGTATTTCGACAAGCTCAAAAACCGGCGGAGGCTTTTGGCCGGCGCTGCTAACGCAGCTGGGCCGGAGAGCGCAGAGGTTGGCAGGCGATACTGAACAACTTTGCGGCTTATTGCGATGGGCAGATGGCGTAAACCCTAGGCAAACCGCAGATCCTTAGACCCCGACCCTAGCGTCGGGGGGCGCAGAGGAATTTGTTACGGCTGTACAGCTTAGGTAGTGTAATTGAAACAGCTGTAACTTCGACAAACTGCCGTTATCAGTGCAACTAAAGGCGACATCAAACGCCGTATTTCGACAAGCTCAATAACCGGCGGAGCCTTTCGCTTGACATGCTGCGCATGTCCAGCGGAGAGCGCAGAGATGCAATACTGGTAACGAGAAAGTCCTACATACAATCATCAACCACCTAAAACCTACCCCATGAAAATCGTTAAAATTGTTGGCTTCTCCCTGTTGGGATTGATTGCCTTGCTGCTGATTGCAGCTGCCCTAACGCCACGCACCTATACAGTGAGTGTGAGCGAAACCATCGACGTACCTACCAGCGCGGTGAAAGACTACGTCCGCATCCTCAACAACCAGAAAAACTACAGCGTTTGGGTGATGGAAGACCCCAACCTCGTACCCAAAATCACCGGAACCGATGGCGAAGTGGGTGCCAGTCAGTACTGGAACAGCACCAACGAGAATGTGGGCGAGGGCCGACAGACCATCACAACCCTTACCGATAGCCGCATGGATGTAGATTTAGAGTTCATGCGCCCTTTCAAAGGCACAGCCAAAGCCGCTACCTTGTACGAGGCCATCACCCCCAACCAAACCTTGGTAACCAGCGAATTTTACGGCAACGACCCCTTCCCCATCAATTTAATGGCCTACTGGTTTGGAAGAGGTATGCTGGCCGATGCGCAGAAAAGGAATTTGGCGAATTTGAAGGGGATTTTGGAAAAGCAGTAAATCTGTGTAATTAAGCATCCATCACCAAAGCGACTCACAAGTCGCTTTGGTGATGCCCTTAATTTGCTGGTACGTATTCCAATATCCACACCGAATGCAGGCTGCCGCTTTGAAAAACCCGAATGGTATCAGGATATTGATTGGCATTGTAGGAATATTGCCAGCTATGGTTAGTAGTTCCGTTTTGCAATAAATTGTTGGTGCTGGCTAACATTGCCATACTGTTTTCAACGAGAGCGGCAAAGTATAAAAAGCCAGCATGCGCTTGATAAATGGCTGGCAAGCCCCAATCGGGCCGTCTATTTTGGTCGTAGCTAAAATTAAAAACAGCAGAATCGCGGCGCAAGGACACACAATTGGCCGTATTTCCATAGTCATACAACCATAGTTGGTTGCGAAGGCCGTAATCTAAATAGCTCAACACTCGGCTCTGCGCATCGAAAGTCTTTTTTCCACTGCTTCGAGCAAAAATACCCCAGCTGCTAATGCTATCTATGCGACCTCCGACATTGGCATAAAAGGTGGTTTGCTGGTCAATATCGGTAAAAAACTCGTTCACATAATCCATGCGGCGCAGCGCATTGTTCTCGTAATGGTAGGTGCCGTGATGAAACAAGTCGGAACTAAGTTGGAAATCGTAACCTTCCCAACGCACCAAGCGATTGGCTGCATCGTACGTAAATTCAACCACCTTGCTGCCTGGTAAATCGCGCATGCTGCTTACCAGCATGCGAGGCAAGGGTTGTGGATCGGGTACTACCACAATCTGCTCCTTTTTACATGCCATAAAAAGCACAATAGCCAATGCAAACTTCACTATAACTGTTGACCCAAAAATGCGATTGAACCTCTTGTACACTTTCGTTCGATTTGAATAGCAATATAGCGAATGTTAAAGACAAAATTAAACAGTGTTCCCTCATCCCCCAAAATGAATACCATGAAAAAGCGACCCTTAGGTCGCCATTTTTATTGTTTTTCCAGTTCATAGCGGTAATTGCCTACGCCGTTTTTGTCGGCTTCGAGTACGAGTCGGTTGCCGTTAAAAGTATAGCGGTAGGGTCCGTCTAATATCAAATTCCAATCGAAATCGGCAGTATAAGCACCCGAATCCACAAAGACCAACTCATTGCCTTGCACCGAAAAACTACCGAAACCACCTGCAGGTATGCGGTTGGTATTGGCCGAGCAAGTGTAGCGACCATTTGCTAAGTTCAAACTCACCGCGCCACTTTGGGTGCCGTTGTTGTAGCGTACGGTGAATGTACCCACATAGGTGCCGTCTTCAATGGGTTGGCGGGTGTTGCATTGTGCGGTTAACAAGGCTAACAAAAGAAACAAGGCGATTTTTGGCATGAGGTAAAACGTTTTGACACGAAAATAACGCGGAAGTTGCCAAAAATTGTCACAAGAATGCAATCAGTAACTCACAAATGGCATTTGTTTGTCGAAAGTCGCATCCTCTACTAAACGCAAAATGAAATGCGCCAAATCGGCCCGGCCAATGCTGGTACTGGCATTTACGCCCACCCAACCCACGCGGTAGTTGCCCCGGGCGGTTTCGTTGGTAAGGCGTGGGCCACGTACAATCACCCATTGCCGGTCGCTGGCGGCCAGCACCTGGTGGTGACGGATGGCGTCGTTCAAGACCTTGGGCACGGCTATTTTCATGATGGTTCGGATGAGCAAATCGGGGAATTTAGGCTTGTCTTTTTCGGGAAAAGGCAAACCCCCGCCCGACAAAGAAATGATGCGCTTTACCCCCGCTTGCTGCATGGCCGAGAGGATGTTTTGGGTGCCATGGGTTTGCAACCATTCGGGCGAACCTTTTACGTGGCCAAATAAGCTCACCACCAGCTCAGCACCTTGCACCGTGCGGGCCACGGCCTGAGCATCGAGCACATCGCCAGGGATAACGTGGAGCAATGGGTGGTTTAAAGCGAGTTTTGCCGGATTGCGGACCAAAGCCACTACCTCATGCCCTGCAGCGAGGGCCTGTTCTAAAAACTGGCGGCCGGTGAGTCCGGTTGCGCCAAACAAAGCGATTTTTTTCATGCCCCAAAAGTAGGCGGGCTCCAATACACTTACTAATTTTACAGTACCTACCTTGAGGTTAGTATGACAGATCCTTTGATGCAGCCCTCGCCCCGTTGTCCCATTCGCACCACGCTTGAATTGCTGGGTGGCAAGTGGCGTTTGCTTATTTTGTTTCAGTTGAAAGAGGGTGGCTTGCGCCCATCGGAATTGCGGCGGCGCATACCCGATATCTCCGATAAAATGCTCACCGCAGAGCTCAAAACCCTGCAGGACCACGATTTGGTGGTGCGCACCGATTACGGAGAAATCCCGCCCCGAGTATCATACGAACTGTCGGAAAAAGGTCGTTTGGTGCTGCCGCTCATTGGGGCCATGCGCAATTTTGCGGTGGCCTATATGGCCTGAAGCGGCTTCTGCCACACCCACATTTGGTGCATTTCGCGCCCGTTTCGCCGGTAGTATGCCAAACGCTCGTTGTAAATCAATTGCCAACCTTGTTGTTGCATCCTGGCCTTGAGCCGCCCGGCATGGTAAAAATAAAAAAACATACGGTGACCGGTGATGCCTTGCACCCAACCCGAGCGGTGCGCTGTGCCAGCCGTGAAGCTGAGGTATAACAAACCGCCGGCTGCCATTGACTGCCAAACGGCCTCCAACAAGGCCAAAGTGGCGGCTTCATCGATGTACGATATGCAAAAAGGCAAGGCCACCCCCTGCCACACACCCGTTGGCAGCTGCTGCGGTTGGGTTAAATCAAACAAATGACAACGCGCTTGTGGCAAACGCGCTTGCACCAAGTTGAGCATCGCAGGGGCACCATCGGCGGCATGTAATGCAACATCATCCAGGCGTTCGGCAAGGTAGCGCAGTAAAAAGGCGGGACCGCAACCGGCCTCCAACACCCTGGCACCGGCAGGCAGCGCTTCCGCAAAAGCCGCATAGGAGGCATCGTAGCGCCTTTCGGAAGCGAAAAGGGCTTCGTAGCGCTCGGCAAGCTCTTGCCAACTGGCCAAATTGGTGGCGATGGGCGAGTCCATCTGAAGCTTACTTTTTAACCGGCACCCAAATTTCTTCGGTGGCCTGGGGGTTGTGTGGACTGTAATCGGCAGGCATGCGTTCGAAGTGTGGTCGGTGGTCGAGCTGAAAACCCGAAGCTGGCAGCCAACTACGCAAAATCCATTCGAAAGGCGCCGCACCGGGCAGGCCCTGGTAGGTAAATACGGCATAATCACCCGCCGGAATTTCGACCTCTTGCGCAAACGACGGCATGGCTTCACCATTCATGGCCCCTATGCCGCAGGCCAAATCGTAGGATTTTGCAGGGGAAAAGGCGCTAAAATAATCTGCGGGATAAAAGCTGACCGAAAACCAGGCCTCTGGTGCAGGCAAGGGCGTGCTACCAAGTCCGCTACGAAAAGCCATCCACAAGCTTGCATTTTGCATGTTCAGCAAGTTGTGCGTGGTACGCAAGGCCCACAAGGTGGTAGCAGGCAGGCTTTCGAGGCGGAAGGGCAAAGGTGAAAAACTCATGGTTGGCTGTAAATGATTTGAAACTTTTGAGGGTCGGGTGGTTTGGGAAAGGCAGTTCGTGGCGATTTTAAGGAATACAGCACATGTTCACTCAAGGATTCATAAAGCCAAAATAGCAGGCTTGCTGGAAATCAAAAAGCAATGAATCGGCAAATCCTACAGGGTTCACCTGCCCAACGGAATGGTTTACCTAAAGCAAAAGAAGGCATATCCGACCCAATTTAGGCATAGCCAAAGCTAGCATTTTTTGAGAAGGGGTTGATTACCAAAGAAATTGGGTAACCAAAAGCGTGTTGAACTGAAGCGCTTAGCAGACAAGCCCAGGTTAGCTAAACCATTTGGAGCTGATCGTATCTCGTTCGCGCTCGAGGAAGCTCAGAAATGCCTTTGCAGCTGGCAACAAACGCTTTCCGCGGGCATATACCAAGCTCCACTGGCTAAAAAGTGGAAGACCGGGTGCTTCTACCACCACCATCTCGCCCCGCTGCACCTCCCCTTTGATGCCCAGCAAGGGCATCACCGAACAGCCCAATCCCGCCAGAACCGCTTGCTTGATGGCTTCATTCGACCCCAGTTCAAAGCGATGCGGTTGCGACCAACCCCTTCCCTGCAACCAAGCTTCCATCAACTGCCGGGTACCTGAGCCGCTTTCGCGAAACAACAAGGGCTGACGCTCTAAAAGTTCTTGCCAACCGTTGGTTTGGGCGCGTTCTAGTAACAACGGACTGGCTACCAATCGCAATTCATTGGGCACCAATTCCAACTTCTCGAGGGCCAAATGCGCAGGCACCAATGAAACCAAAGCCAAATCAATGATATTCTGCTCGAGCGCTTCCAACACCTGCTGTTTGTTGGTTACCTGGTATTGCAATTCAATGCCAGGATTCCTGTATAAAAAATCGCTGAGCAAATAGGGCATGATGTATTTGCCGGTCGATACCGACATGATGCGCAGCTGTCCGGTCAACTGCCCCTGATAAGCCAATGTTTTGTAATTGATGGCATGTACCTGCTCTAAAATGGGGCGAGCAGCGGTGGCAATTTCTTGTCCAAACTCGGTGAGATACAGCTGTCTGCCCACGATTTCGGTCAACGGCAAGGCAAACTGCTCTTGCAGCTTGCGTAACTGCATGCTCACCGCAGGCTGGGTCAGATGCAAGGCTTCGGCCGCCTTGCTTACGCTGCCCAGTTCGGCCACTTTCAAAAAAACCTGCAATTGGTGGAGGGTATAATGCATCAGCTTTTCTTATGGGACGTATCAAATATATCAATACAAATATATGCGTTGCAACATCCAAATTTGCCACACCTAAAATTCAACCCCATGACACGCATTACCGTAGCCAAAGGCGATGGCATTGGCCCCGAAATCATGGATGCCACCCTGCGCATCCTCCACGCGGCTGGCGCCCAAATCGAAATCGACGAAATTGAAGTCGGTGAACAAGTGTACCTCTCGGGCAATACCTCGGGCATTGCCGCCGAAAGTTGGGACATCATCCGCCGCAACAAGGTGTTTCTCAAAGCCCCTATTACCACGCCCCAAGGTGGCGGTTATAAAAGCTTGAACGTAACTACGCGCAAATTTTTGGGTTTGTACGCCAACGTACGTCCATGCATGAGCCTCCACCCCTATGTGCGCACCAAGCACCCTTTGATGGATGTGGTGATTGTGCGTGAAAACGAGGAAGATTTGTATGCCGGCATTGAGCACCAGCAAACCGATGAGGTGGTACAGTGCCTCAAGCTCATCAGCCGTCCGGGTTGCGAAAAAATCGTGCGCTATGCCTTTGAATATGCCCGTGCTTATGGCCGCAAAAAGGTGACCTGCTTCACCAAAGACAACATCATGAAGCAAACCGACGGTCTTTTCCACCAGGTGTTCGACGAAATTGCGGTGGAGTATCCCGACATTGAAAACGAGCACTGGATTGTAGACATAGGCGCTGCCAAGCTGGCCGACACCCCCGAAGCTTTCGACGTGGTGGTGATGCCCAACCTGTATGGCGATGTGCTGAGCGATGTAGCCGCGCAAATTGCGGGTTCGGTGGGACTGGCCGGTTCGGCCAACATCGGCGAAACTTGTGCCATGTTTGAAGCCATCCACGGTTCGGCGCCTCGTCGTGCGGGTCAGGATTTGGCCAACCCCAGCGGCTTGCTGCAAGGCGCCATCATGATGCTCAACCACATTGGTCAGGGCGATGTTGCCAGCCGCATTCAAAACGCCTGGTTGCGCACCATGGAAGATGGCATACACACCTACGACGTATACAAGGAAGGTGTGAGCCGCGAAAAAGTAGGCACCCGCGCCTTTGCCGATGCGGTGATTGCCCGTTTGGGACAGCAACCCACCACCCTCAAATCGGTAAATTACCAGGCTTCGGGTGCCCTCAACCTGCCCCGCTACCAACGCAAGGCCCAGCGCGCCAAAGAACTGCAGGGCGTTGACCTTTTCGTACACTGGCACGGCACCGATGCCAACGAATTGGCCAAAATTATAAAGCAGCTGAATACCGATACTGCCAGCCTGAGCATGATTACCAACCGGGGCATCAAAGTATGGCCCGAGGGTTTTGAAGAAACCTTCTGCACCGACCACTGGCGCTGCCGCTTCAAAGCCAGCACCTTCCCCATGACCAAGCAGCAAATCATTTTCCTGTTGAGCCGCGCCGAAGCCCTGGGCATCGATGTGATCAAAACGGAAAACCTCTACAGTTTCGACGGCAAGGCAGCTTATTCACTCGGACAAGGCCAATAAGCATGAAACTGAACCTCCTGCAGGGCCAGTTCGAAAAAAACGATGCCCTGCACCTGATTACGCAATTTGTACATGCCAAAATCAGGTACCACGAAGACAAAATCATGCGCTCATCGAGCGAAGAGGACATCAAAATGCGTGAAAACCGGATCAAGGAATTACAACGCGATTTGTACGATCTTCGCAAAACACTGGAACAAGGAGGCGAATCGCTTTCCCTTTCAGGTATGATTGAAGTCGAAAAAGCTGGATGAACGAAACGCGCTCCTATTTTGTCGGAAAAAGCCTGCTGGTAGCCACCCGCCATGGCAAGGAAAAAGTATTAGGCCCACTTTTCAGCGAAAAACTGGGCGTTCACTGCCTGGAGGTGCCCCCGATTGATACCGATCGGCTGGGCACCTTCAGCGGTGAAACCGAAAGGCCTGGCGATATGCTCGAAACAGCCGAACTCAAGGCGGCACTGGGTTATGAAGCCTGTGCCGCCGATTTGGTTTTGGTGAGCGAGGGCAGTTTTGGTCCGCACCCCGCCATTCCTTTTGTAGCTTCCGACCTCGAGCTGTTGTACCTCATAGAATCGGAAACCGGACGCTTTTGGCGCACCGATTATTTGAGCACCGATACCAATTTTGCCGCCCGAACCATCGAAAATCTCCGCGATTTACGCGAATTCGCTGGTGAAGTGGGATTTCCGGAGCATGCCATCATCCTCAAGGCGGGACAGCATGATTTTTCTGCTTTGTTCAAAGGACTGCAAACCCACAACGACTTAGAAAAAGCTGCCAAAAGCCTGTGGGCCAATTTCGGTAGTGTTTGGGCCGAAACCGATATGCGTGCCCACCTCAATCCCACCCGCATGGCTGTTTTGGCCAAAGCTGCTGAAAAAATGATTGCCAGGCTCGAAGCGGCCTGTCCCAACTGCCAATTACCCGGCTTTGCGGGCGGCCATTTGGTGGCGGGTTTACCCTGCGGCTGGTGCCAGCGCCCTACCCGCCTTCCGTTATACGAAAGCGCAATTTGTAGCTTTTGCGGGCACAGCGAAAAACATATGCACCCGCAAGGCGAGATGGCCGATCCGGCTAACTGCGATTACTGCAATCCCTGAGTTTTTCCACAGCCAGCATTACCTTCGGGCTTGACGAAGCCAATTACCAACAATTCGGTGCAATTGACCTCAATCGCTTACATTTGTGGCATGTTGTCAAGCGCATTTCAAGACAGTTTCAGGCACAAAGGTTTGCGTAAAAAATTGGTGGATGATTTGCGTGGAAAAGGCATTACCGACGAAGCGGTGCTCCAAGCCATCAATGCCGTACCCCGCCACTTTTTCCTCGATTTGGCCTTTTTAGAACTGGCTTACGACGACCGGGCCATGCCCATTGGCGAAGGACAAACCATTTCGCAGCCATTTACGGTTGCTTTTCAGTCGCAATTGCTAGAAATAAAAAAGCGCGACAAAGTGCTCGAAATCGGCACTGGTTCGGGCTATCAAGCTTCGGTGCTCGAAAAACTAGGCGCCAAAGTATACAGCATAGAAAGGCAGCGGAAGTTGTACGAAAAAACCCGGCAGCTGCTTCAAAACATGAATAGCAAAGTGAGCACCCATTTTGGCGACGGCACCCTGGGTTTGCCGGCTTTTGCTCCTTTCGACAAAATCATTGTTACAGCCGGTGCGCCTGTCGTTCCCCAATCGCTTTGCGAGCAACTCAAACCAGGCGGTTTTTTGGTGATTCCTGTGGGAGATGAAGCCAACCAGCGCATGTTGCGCATCCGCAAGCAGGCCGACGGCAGCCTCGAAACCGAAACCTTCGACAACTTCAAGTTTGTGCCTTTGGTAGGTAAAGAGGGCTGGTAAAAAGACGGTAGAGCACAGTACTCAGCTTGCTGCCGGCTTCGACCAGCCTTTCATCAGCCACGACCAGCCAAAGGCCCAAATGGCTAAACATTCCATCCAAAAGGTGAGGCGATAATGCAGGTATACGTCTTCGCCTACAACTTTTTCGCCCAAAAGCACCACCAGAAAGGCTGCCCACATCACCACAGCACACGATCTGTAAAACCATTTTTGCCTTATAGAAACCTGCCCAAAGCGTGGAAAAAAGAAAAAGAGGATGAACGACAAACAGCCCAAAAAAATACCAGCACCCCCAAAATGCAATCTTTCCAAAAAACTTGAGTCCGTGTTTTGTGTGATGATCCAACGAACGGGTTCGGAATAACAAATGGGGCTGGTAGGTGCCCAAACCAGCACAAAAGCGCCCAATCCGGCAAAACTACTAAGCATGAAGTCTAAGCCCTCCTCACCTTTGTACAGCAACAAATACAGTCCCATAAAGCCCACAATCAATACAAAAGGCACTTGCGCCCAGGTATGGTAGTAATGGCTCAACGATTCCAAGGGGCGTGCGGGTCCGCCCGACGCTACGAGCACCACATAAACCACCACTGGCAGCGAAATGCCCAACCAGCCCACTATTTGTCGGAACCGGCTATTTTGCCGTTCCATCCTGCCTTTATCGGTATAAAAATCACTGATGCCCGCCCAACGTGCCAAGGTTTCGCTGGTGGCTTTTTCGGCTTGCGATAGGTTCATATGGGTGAAATTTGAATACAAGCTACGCAAAATGCGGCTGAACCGAATGAGTGGGCATGAAAAAGCCGCGCCTGCTTCTACATTCAGAAACAAGCACGGCTTAGATATCAATCGATTTTGGTCCTCAGCGAATCACCCTGAATACCCTGCTCCAGCGAACTTTGCTGAACAGAGAGGCATTGTAATCGAGGCTCATCCACACAAAAACGGCTTTGCCTACAATGTGGTCTTCGGGCACAAAACCCCAATAGCGCGAATCGAGCGAATTGTGGCGGTTGTCGCCCATCATCCAATAATAATTCATCTTGAAGGTATAGCTGGTAGCTTCCTGCCCGTTGATGAAAATTTTTCCATCACGCTCCTCTAAGGTATTGCCTTCGTACACCTGAATGGCGCGGCGGTAGATGTTGATATTATTGCTGTCGAGCGGCATGGTCATATCGCGCTTGGGCAATATAATGGGACCGTAATTATCTAAATTCCAGGGATAAAAAGCCGTATAAGGAAAAACATCCTCGGTATAATAGCCTTTGGGAGCACTGTAGGGCTCTATACCTTTAACATTGGTAAAGACCCGCATCTTTTCGACATTTTCGGTGGTGAGGTTGAATAAAAAGTCACCCTCCACCGAAATGGGGCCTCCTTCGGTTACATCCATCTTCTCCAACGACTTGGGATTAAAGCCCGATCCATCGGTTTTTACATGGTATTTGTATTGTGCCCTCGGCGGCTGTTCAATGGCTTTTCCATTGATAAACACCACCCGATCACGAATTTCGAGGGTATCGCCGGCAATACCCACACAACGCTTGATGTAATTATCTTGCTTATCTACTGGCCTGAAATCCTCCATGGGATAATTAAACACCACCACATCGTTGTTTTTGATTTCGCCCAAACCAGGCAAACGGCGATAATCCCATTTCAGCCACTCGAGGTACGATTTGGTACCCAAAACCGGCAAGGTATTGTGCGCAAAAGGAAAGCTCAAGGGCGTCATGGGTAAACGCGGACCATAACTGAGTTTGCTCACAAATAGGAAATCGCCCACCATCAGGCTTTTTTCCATAGAGGGAGTGGGAATGGTGTACGCTTCAATGGCAAAGGTGCGAATGAGGGTAGCGGCTACCACTGCAAAAACGATGGCTTCGGTCCATTCGCGTACCTTGCCCTTTTTCTGTTTCGGTTTGGCCGATTTCTGCCAGAATTTCCAATTCATGCCCTGTAGGGTTTAATGTTCGTGGGAAGTTGAATCCATTGGGAGGTCGATAGTAACACCCTTCACACCAGCGCCATACTCATAAACCAGTTTACCCCCTAAAAAACCAGTATACAGCAAGAGCGCGGTAGCTACCAGCATTGCCCCTAAAAAAGTGCGATTTTCGGTCACCGACATGGCTTTGCGACGCAGTATTTTCCATACCAACAAGGCTGCGTACAACCAAGCGATGATGTAGCCTACGGTTTCGTGTTGCTCTACCTTTTCGTGTAGTTCGTGACTCATTTGCAGTGCATCTTCGGCCCAACCACCCGTAATGGCGGCTAAAAAAGCGCCCGAAGCGCCAAATAAGAGCAGCCAAAAGGCCATATCGCGCCAAAACTCCTGCTTCCGTATGATCCACAGCGTTTCGGCTACCAAGCTGAACAACAGCAAGGCAATGGGGAAATGAATGGCAAAAGGATGTAATTGCGAAAGCATGTTAGCCCATAAATTTCGACAGATCTACTCCCGGAATATTCGGAATCAAGCCATCGGTGCCTTTTTTAAATTCTTCTTTGTAGGTGCGGTGCGCCTCACGCAATGCATTGTTCACCGTATTGAGCAATGCTTCTTCGAGCAGGGCCTTGTTCTCGGGCTTCAACAGCTCTTCGGAAATGGAAATCGACTGTATTTTTTTACTTACCGAACTCACCACTTGCACTTGGTCTTCCTGTCCGGAAGCCGATACATTCATGCGGTCGGTTTTGTTTTTTACATCTTCTACAGCATCCTTGAGTTTGCCGATTTTGTCCATCATGCCAAAAAGGTCGAACATAGTCTTGTATTGAATCGTTTGAGCGTCGAAAATACCTAATTATTGCCGGACTTGTTGGTGCTTTGCAATTTTTGGCGAGCAGCAAATCGCGGGGAAGTATGCAAAGGTCTTTTACAAAGAAATCTTAAATCGTTCGGCAAGCTGCTGCAAATCGGCCACCACCTTGCCATTCAGCGGAACTCCTTCTTTTTTCCGTTTGCGGTAATGCTTCATTTCGGGTTCGCCATGCACCAAAACGGGCTGATCGGCATCAATGCGTGATGCGTTTTTAAAACGGTGGATCCAGGTATCGATGGCCTGATAATAACCGTCCAAATCGCGGAAGGCGTCGATGCGCATGGCACCCACAAAATGGCCTATGCCCTGTCCAACCGGATCGGCGGGGGGTTGTAAAAAGGCGACAAAGGGCGGAACCCAGGGACCAAAATTGGCACCCGAAAGCACCCCACTCAGCAAATCGGCAATGGCTGCCATTCCGTAGCCTTTGTGCGAACCTCCTTCTGGGGTACTGCCCAAAGGCAGCAAACTGCCCCCTTGTTTGAGGATGGAAGGATCGGTACTTGCGTGGCCTTGCGCATCCACTGCCCAACCTGCGGGCATGCTTTTGCCTTCGCGTTCGGCAATTTCGAGCTTGCCGTTGGCTGCTGCAGCCGTGGCAAGGTCAATTACCAGCGGGTCGTACTGTCGGGCCGGAAACACCCAGCAATGCGGATTGGTACCCAACATGCGTTCGTTGCTATGGGTGGGGGCTACCAGCGGACTGGCATTGGTCATGGCCATGCCAATCATATGGTGGGGAATGGCCTTCATGGCATGGTAGGCGGCAATACCAAAGTGATTCGAATTGCAAATACTTACCATGCCTACCCCGGTGGCTGAAGCCTTTTTCACGGCCACGTCCATGCCTCGTGCTGCTACAATCAATCCCAAACCGCCATCTCCATCGATGGTAGCTGCCGCTGTTGCTTCACGCACTACTTTGATTTGCGGACGCGCATTGAGCCTGCCTGCCTCCCAAAGGCGCACATAACCACTCAAGCGGGCAATGCCATGCGAGTCGATGCCCCGCAAGTCGGCTTCCAGCAGTACGTCGGTAGCCAAATAAGCATCTTCCTGGCTGTGGCCCATGCGCATAAACACCTCGCTCATGAAGTGCCAAAGCTGCTGTTCGGTAAAGAGGGTAGGTTGGCTGCTCACAGTACTTCCTCCTCTTCGGTGGTTTTTACCGCCCAGCCCGAAGCCAACAAATCGGCCAAGTGAAGGGTTTGAATGGGCAATTGGTGCTTGCTGGCATAGGCTTGCAAGTGCATGAGGCAACTTAAATCGGATGAAACCAGGTATTCGGCCCCCGTTTTAAGGGCATTTTGTAATTTCTGATCGGCCATGGCCGTAGAAATGCCTTCGTGCTTTACCGCGAAGGTGCCGCCAAAGCCGCAGCAAGTTTCATTGTCGGCCAGGGGTACATAGGTAATGCCCTGTACCTGGCGGAGTAAAGCCCGTGGCTCTTCCCGGATGCCACATTCGCGCAGGGCGCTGCAGGCATCGTGATAGGTAATGCTGGCTTCAAAATGAGCATTGAGCTGGGTATAAGGCAAGTGCTTGAATACGAACTCAGCAAATTCGAAGGTATTCTTTTGCAGCTGCTTGTACTGGTTGTGCAAGGCGGTATTGTGAAACAATTTGCCGTAATAGTTGCGCATCATGCCGGTACAAGAACTCGAAAGCAATACCACGGGGCGATTGTCAGGAAATTCGCGAATACACTTCTCTCCTATTTCTTTAGCTTCATCCCAATGTCCAGCGTTGAAAGCAGGCTGGCCGCAACAAGTTTGTTCGGCATTGTAATGCACTTCACAGCCTAAAAACTCGAGTACTTTGATGGCATTAAAAGCTGTTTCGGGATACAGTTGATCCACAAAACAGGGTACAAAAAGATCTATCTGCATGGCCTCAGCCCTGGTGAATTTTAAAATTGCGGATGGTACGCATCACCAACAAACCCACGACAAAAAACAGCGCCAAAGCCAAAGCCGAATGGCGCATGCTGCCGGTCATTTCGATGATGTAACCGAAAGCAAAAGTACCGAATACGATGGCAAGTTTTTCGGTTACATCGTAAAATGAAAAGTAAGAAGCATGATTTTGGGTATCATCGGGTATCAGTTTGGCATAGGTGCTGCGCATGAGCGCTTGCATGCCCCCCATCACCGTACCTACCACGCCGGCTAACAAGAAAAATTGATTTTCGGTGGTTACGGTAAATGCGGCGATGCAAATGCCAATCCAAATCACAATGCCCCCCAAAAGGGTATAGATATTGCCAAAGCGCGACGATAAGCGCGAAAAGGCATACGCCCCGCCAATGGCTATCAGCTGTATGAGTAAGATGGTGATGATGAGTTTATCGGTGCTCAACTGCAATTCCTCCGCCCCAAAAATACTGGCCAGGTACATGGTAGTTTGCAAACCGGCACTGGTGAAAAAGAAGGCAACAAGGTATTTGCGCAGTTCTTTGCGCTCACCCAACTCGTGATATACCTTCACCAATTCGCGGTAGCCCTTTTTGAACAAATCGGTGCTCACCTTGCCCAGCGGCTTTTCTTTGGGCAAGTAGCGGAGGGTGTATTGCGAAAAGCCAAACCACCACAAACCCACGGTAACAAACGAATACCGCGTACTGAGTCCTTTGAAGTAGCCCGTGGCTTCCTCGGCCGCAGCGGTAGGTTCCATGCCCGCGGCAATGGAAGCTTGTACCCTGCCAGCCACATCAAAAATAAGCTCGGGGAACATGATGAACACCAAATTGGCCACCAACAAAATCACAGAGCCGGTGTATCCATATGAAAAACCCCGGGCACTGATTTCGTCGAAACGGTCTTCGGTGGCAATTTCGGGCAAAAACGAATTGTAAAAGATAATGCTCGCTGCCCAGCCCATGGCCGCCAACATGAACATGAACAGGCCGTAAGGAATGTTGTCGGCCGTAAAAAAGTACATCAAGGCGCTGCTGATGGCACCAACACTGGCAAAAAGGGCCAGCATGCGCTTTTTGAGTCCGCCAAAATCGGCCATGCCCGACAAAATGGGACTCACCATGGCCACCAACAAATAGCCCAGCGACAGGGTATAAGAATAAGCCGCCGTGCTATCGACCTGCCAACCGAACAGCGAAATCTGAAACCCATTGGCATTGGGATCAGCCCCCTGGGCGATGGCTGCCGACTTGCTCACCGCATTATAGTAGATTGGAAAAATGGCTGTGGTGATACACAGGTTGTAAACCGAGTTCGCCCAGTCGTACATACACCAGGCGCGGATGGTTTTGGGGTTGTTGAGTTCCGACATGCGTTTCAAAGCTAAGCTTTCAGCGCGAATCAGCAAAGCGTTGGAAGTTGATGGGAAACGGATGACAGGCGAACCGGTGACAGGAAATTGGCGAATTGGTCAAGAGGTAACCGTGAAATAAATTCAACAACATTTAAACAAATTCTTTATCGCCTGTAAAGTATATAAGTTTGAAATGCCACTTCAATCACACTAAAAATGCACAGTATGAATGTAGGTTTGGTGTGGTGGCACACTAACCTGGTTCATCCAGTTATGAATCACAACGCCTTGTTTTATTCCTATGCATTCTAGCGTCAATGGTCGACCGCCTTTTACTTGTACAGGCAACAATAAGGTAGATTGCGATAAGCTGCCTCGGGGAATAATTGAACCCTGTGCACTCCTTAAATCATAAATCACTTCATCGAAGCGGCCGTTGGACCCAATAGAGTCGAAGGCTGCAAAGTCAAAATGAAGACGCAAATAGGCCTTTGAGTCCATAAAAAGTTGCAAGACACTGGAAATAGGCCTTGTTACGTAATAATTCAGGGGCAAATGGACATCGGGAGAAGCCGAAAAAATTTCGATATAATCTACTCCCAATAATTCTTGGTTGATGACTACCCGCCCCGAATCATCGGTATTTCCTTTGTAGGACACATACTTGTCGATTTTATTCGAATGCCGATCGGTGCTTTGGAATCGATAAAATGTAACCTGCGCATTTGCCACAGGTGCATTCGTTTGGTACTCGTTCAACTGCAATACAAAATTAAAATGTTTGGTGTCGGTAGGTTTTTTGGGCCGTGCATATTCACTTTCACAAGCCAAAAACATCAAAAAAGCCACACAAACCCACATCCATCGGCTGGCTAAAAAGGGTGTTAGGAACATTTTTGGGGCAAATAACATCACAATCGTTTGATAATGCAATATAGCTTTTAAAACAAAACAACCGCCACCATAAAACAAAAAGGACCGGTGAACCCGATCCTTTTTGCTCTGCATGCTTGCGGTTGTTTAGCGCACAATCATCAGCTTACCTGTGCCTGTGCCCTTTTCGCGCTCAAGGCGGTATTGATACACACCAGCTGCCAAACGTTGGGTTTCAAAACGGATGCTTTGAGTGCCCACTTCAGGCAGCAATCGAGCTACTTCTTTGCCTGCTGCATCCAATACCAACAAACGTGTTCCGGTCGTTACGGGCTCGCTGAATTCAAACAGCACCCAGTCGTTGCTTGGGTTGGGATAAACCTTACTCAAACCAGCCGCTAATTCGGCAACATTCACTTGCTGCGCAGTTGCACAGGTAGTATCGTTGCTTCGGTTGGGGTCGCTTTGCCATTTGGTAAGTGCACATAAAGTAATGGTGCCACCAGCAGTAGGCGTCCAAGCCTGGCTAAAGGTGTGATGAATGGTATCGTTGGGCTGAACAGTACGGGATATTGGATTGGCATTTAGCTCTATGCCGTTCACGCGATAAGCTACATCGAAACCAGTTGCTGCGGTATTGCCAAAGTTTTTAACCACCACCTTTACCGGATAAGGTTGATTAAGCATGATGCCAGCCATGTTGGGCTCCAGTATTTGGGTTACACCAATGTCGTTAATCACCAAGGGGTTCACAAATACCGTCACGGTATCGGTATACGAACAATTATCGGCAAAACGGGTAGCGTAGTAGGTGGTAGTATTTACCGGGGCTACGCGCAAGGTATCGGCATTGCCTAAGAAGGTAGCACCGGTAGTCCAAGCCAAGCTATCGGCACCGGTATAGTACAAATGACCTGCAAAAGTACGGCCGGGGTTAGCACCACCCGAGAAGAGGGTACCACCGCCAATACCGCCATAAAGCGTTAGGGTTCCGTTGGTTTGCCATACCTGACCGATGGTAGCAGGTGTAGCAGCCAATCCTATGTAGCGCACCCCACTTCCAAAGATGTAAATGCCCTTCATTTGGTTGGCAGTTAAATCAATTGGCACGGGTAAATTCGCACGTACCGCCGTGGTTGTGCCTGCCCCGGTTACCGAAATGGTGTTCAAGAGTGTCCAGGCAGCCGCATTCGTTTCGGAACCCACAAAGGTGCCGTTTTTAGCGTAAATCGATATGGTACTGGTGCCTGTGAAGTACAGGTCCAAAGCATGGATGCGCAGGTTTTTATTCGCCATTACCTCAAACATCACCGCTCCCGAGCCATTGTTGGCTACACCGCCAAACAGACTGTCGGCAGCGCTTCCACCTCCGACGTTCGCACGCAAGGTGACTGTATCACCAGCGGTAATGGTGGTGTCGTTGCCCGCCGAAAAGGCCAAATAAACCTCTTCAAAACGCAGGGTATCGGAAGTAGTTACCCCAGCGGCATTGGTAGCCTCAACCCAGTAGGTTACGCTATCGCCGGCCGCCGAACCAGGCAAGGTGGCATTCCAGCGATTATTGGTGGCGTTTGGGGTCATGGCAAGGGTTTGAACTGGACTTGCATTGCGACCATACTTCAAATTGGCAGCCGTTACTGTACTGGCCGAACGGGTGAAAGCCACCACGGGCTTGGGACCAGCCGCACAAGTATTTCTAATCACCGTTAACGAATCGAAGGCGGCTTCGGTAGGTTGGATGATGCGAAGCTCGTCAACAATGTTGGCGTGCAGTGGACTGCCGGTATAATCCCAACGCACACTCGAAAAGAGGGTGATTTTCACCGTATCGCCTACAAAGGCATCCAAATTGTACTGCAAGTTGAGCGTATCGGTACTGGCGGTGGCCGAAGCCGGACGCAGTATAGGCGAAGTGCGGCCAACAGGCGTAACAGGCTGATCGTTTACCATGAGCTGAAAACCAGAGCTTGCTGCTGTACTTCTGAACAACTGCAAGAGCCTGAAACTTACAGCCAATCGCTGCAAACTGGATGCATTCACATAGTAAGTCAATGAGGCATTGGCAGCGGGATTAATGGTCGTCCAATTCAAATCGGTGGGAGTAACCCACGACGTACCCGCATTAGAGCCACTAAACACCAAACTGCGTTGACCTACCAAGGCCAAAGAAGTGGTGCCTACCGTATCACGAACTTCCAACTTGGCAGCGCTTCCTACTTCAACACAAGCATTGGCAGGCAAAGTAGCCGCATTAAAGCCTTCAATTACCGGTACTTGGTAAATGGTTGTCAAATAATTATTAGCTACCGAGGTAAAGGTATCGTTGGCTGGATTGCCATCGCCTGCAAGTTGAACCCAAGTGATTACCGTATCAACTCCATTGGTAAGCGAAATGGCACTGGCAAAAGTATGACTGACCAGGCTACCCGGCAAAATCGGTCCGGCTATGGTCTCAGTCACAACTGCCTGGCTATTTACTTTCAAGCGAACCGCAAGATTGGTCAGCGTGTCTAATCCGCCATTGGCCACCCTGATGGTCAAGGGACTAGTCAAGCTAGGCAAACAACCGTTCGGAATGGGCGTTTGCACCCCATTCAGGTTGATGGTCATGGCGGTGATACCGGCATCGCGATTGGTAGGTGAAAATTCGATGGCTCCAGGATCGGGAGAAGCTGGGCGATTAACTCCATTGATATCGGTTGGTACCAAGTTGTTAACGTTGGCCCCCAAGTTATTTACGGCGAAAGCCGTTGGTTGAAAATCAAATCCGGTACGGTTTACAAAAATAGGATCGGCAGCCGATGAATTCTGATCGAAAGCACCAGCATTGGCGGCTTGCCAGTTGGCCAAAGTAGGGAAACCCGTGATGTAATATCCAACCCCATTGGTTCCAGCGGTGCTCAACATGGCCAATACATTGTTGTTCGATTGTGGCACATTGCTAGCACCAGTGATGTACAAACAGTACTTGGCTCCTGTTCCACCCCGCGATACATACGAAATGTTGTTCAAGAACCGATGCCCACTCCCCGTACCCAAAAAGTAGTTTGCATACACCAAGCCGGCCGTTGAATTATTGTTATCGAACACCAGGGTGTTATGCAATACATATACATGGGTACCACCGGTAACATAAATACCATAGATGGAGCCTGTAAGGGTATTAAAGTTGTACAGCAAGTTGTTGCTCACCACGTTCGGCGCTATGCTATCGCCCGTTGCACCCGTGGAGAAAATACCATATGCCGCATAAGAAGTAGTAGAAGGTGCAGGACCGTTGGTGGTATGGATGCGGTTTTTACTCACCCGAACACCCCTCGAACCTGTACCAAAGTAAATACCATAAAAGGTGGTGATAGTGGGACGGCTGGCCCTGCTAATTTCGTTGTTCTCGATGAGCATATCCTGCGCTTGCAGGGTGTAAATGGCGTAGATATACGTGTCTAAAATCCGATTGTTGGTGATGTGGATGTTCTGCAGCGGTGCAGCAGCAGCACCCACCATCGAAAGGGTGTAGTAGCCACCCATCACCACATTCGAATCGATGCGGATGTTTGATGCCGTAGTGGCCGTAGTTGCCGAAGTAAGTGAGCCCGAAATGGCAATGGCCGAGGTCAAGGAGGAAGTGGCCGTAAGATTTACACGCACGGTATTGTTCACTATCTGGATGTCTTCAACGGCTTGCATCAAAATACCCACATTGGCTTGATCGGCATCTATAAATAAATTACGAATACGAATATTTTTAGAGCCATCTAAAACAATTACTTGCGATGAACCTGCGCTGCCAACCGAACGCATCGTATCGCCCTGACCATTAAACGTAATGGTATTGATGGCGCTGGTGCCAGGTATGTTACGCAAATAGAGCTGTTCGGTAATCAAGTTCCCCACCCCATCGAATAGGAAGGTAACCGGACCGCTCACCCCACCGCAATTCAAAACAGCGGCAAGGCTTGCCAGACTGGGGTAATTACTCGACGGACTTCCCACCGTATAAGTACCAGCAGCAATAGGCTGACAAAGCACTTTCGACAAAGTGTCGTTTTGCGGGCTTGGGTCGGCTGCGCCATTGGGTGCCGAGGTATAGGCGGTGAGTACGCCCGAAACGCCAACAGGCACGGTTAAATTGGCAGTAAAAGTATAGGTTGCCGTATCGAAAGGAGCTACAAGGCCCATATAAGATGCCGTCACAGGCAGATTACTTCCAAATTGATAGGCCAAAGTGGCTGTTCTTAAGGTATCGGTTCCAACATTTTTAAATCGAATGGTCACAGGATTTGCCACACCACCTATCACTACCGAGGATGGCGAAAAAATGTCTACCATCAGCAGGTCGTTGGGGATTACTTGGATTTCGTAAGCGCCCATATCGGGACTGGTACCACGTGCCAAACCAGTGATATCGCTTGTTACATATGCCAATGGAGTAGCAGCGTCTTTCAAGGGAGAAACTGCCAATGGCGTAAGGTCGGTAGCCGAGGTATACAATGGATTGCCATTGATAGAAGCGGCTTCTTGTCCGGTTAAAGTCAACCAAGCCGCCAGCGTATAATTAACGGCTGCAACGCGGATATCCCCTGCTGGGTTAGTCACATCGAGACTATACAAATTGTGGCTAGCGGCAACCTTATCATTCAAATGATCGGCACTGAGGTATAAACCTGCGAAGTTGGTAGCTGTGGTTTGTCGCACGGCACGTATGGCGTTATTATACATGCGGAAGCCGCCTGCAGCCACAGCAGGTGCCGCAAGCGTGCCGCCTGTGAGGAAAATCACCCCATTGGCTGTAGTTGAGGTTGTAGAACTGCGGAGCTCGATGCTGTTGTGGGCGATGGTTACTTGGTCAACACTGTCGGTAGCACTGGCAATGAGGTAAATAGCCCTTGGTGTGGTAGAGGAAAAATCGCCGGAAATCACATTGTTGGCAATGAGGTTTTGGGCTCCCGGAGTAGCAGGCATGCTCATATTACTCATGTATATGCCGTAAATACCAACTGCTCCCAACATTTTATTGTTGGTGATGGTCATTTCACGATTGCGTACCAGATAAATAGATTGTGCCGACACATTGCTCTGGAAATCAGAAATGGTATTGCCATCGATAATAGAAGCCTGATGATTGGTTACAAAAATGCCATAGAAGTAGCAGTTGGTAATGGTATTGGCTATATATTGATTGCCAGAAGAATAGCCCGGGCTAGCTACGCCCACGTGATAAATGCCATAGTAAGCGTTACTTAGCTGGTTACTAATAACCACTAAACCTTGCGTGTTAGTAGCAAATATGGCTCGGTTATTTGCCGAAGTATTGCCCGCAAATCCCGAAATAGTGGTACCAATGACAGCAATATTGGTGGCATTGTTGATGAAAATTCCTGCAGCAGCAGCGGTAGGTGCAGCAGTGGTATTGATGGTGATTGATGAAATGGTAACGTTGCGGGCACCATCGATGCTAAACACATTGCTGGTTCCTGCATTGATAAATACCACATCGGAAGCTATACCCGATGCAGATGTAATGGTAAGGGCATTGATGTTGCCACTGTAGTTGCCTATGGTGTAGCTTCCTGTGTAGGTGCCCGCAGCCAAAGTAAGCGTAACTGGCGAGCCTATTCCTGCACAATTGATTATACCAAGGGCATCGGTGAGCGATTGGAAGTTGGTGGCGCTATTAGGCAATGAGGCATTTACAGTGTAATTGCCATTTAATGGAGTTACCAAGGCATTTACGCGAATGGGGGTCGATGGTAAAGTAGTATTGCCACAGCTCACCTGACATCGATAATAACTTACAGGCAAAGGCTGACTCAAACTGTGGTTGGCCAATGTAGCACCGGCTATGGGTGCCCAATTGATACTGTCGGGTGACGACTGCCACTGATAGGTTTGACCTTGCCCGAACGAGGTGCCTTGTAACGACAAGGAGAAATTTTGACCCGCGCAAACATTCACCGATGAAGCTACGGTAGTTCCCGGAGTTGGCGGATCTACACAAGGTGCATTGGCAATGTGGGTGAACTTTATTTGAGCTCGCACCGTACGCGCATTGTTCAATGTAGTGCTGTTGGTGGCAGCCGTATGTGAAATGATATTGGCAGGATCTTTATACCAAGCAAAATTGGCTGTAGACACACCTGTTCCTGCCGCCGACATGTCCCAAAGTGTAGTAAGTTCCAATGAACCACCCGTGTAAACAAAAGGAGTACTCAAAACAAAATCAACCCATCCGGTATCAGGAAGGAAATTCTGGTTGGTTGACCCATAAACCAAAGTAGCCCCTTGTATGAGGTTGGCGTAATCTTGAGGAGCTGCTGGCACCGCCGACAAGGTCGAATTTTTCAGGTGGATATTGAAAATGATGGCCGCCGAAGAACTGATGGCCGCGTTGTTAGCTTTTCTCCATGAAATTTTCTGGATCAATTGACCAGGTACCACACCTGAGTTTGACAGTTCGGCTTGGGTATACACCATGTGGTGACGCGAATAAAAGAAAGAACTCGCACCTCCGGTGTTGTACATGGGGCCGCCATCCCCGGTGGCTCCATTGGAGGTAGTGGCCGCATTGGTTCCGGCTCCAATGATACTTTCAATTTGGGCACTGGCCGGAAACAATAATCCCGTTAAGCACACAAATAGCGTCATTTTTAGTAAAAACTTTTTCATACTAATGCTTTAAATAAGTTCAATAGAAATGGGCTAATAGTAAAACCATAAGTACCCCATCTATTTTAAGACTGCAAGGTATGAATATCCATTCATCTTTCAAGATATCGTCAGATTAAGCACATGACTGACAAAAAATACTCATAAGCACTTGAATACCAAATCGTTGTTTACAGGCCATTTATTGCTATTTGAGCCTCCCTATTGGTGTTGGCTTTTAATGAATATTTAACTTGTCACAATAAGCAATGAAACAATTCACAACGAAATATGCGTCGATAATGCGTTCGAGCAAACGAAAGCCGATTGGCTCAAAAAAAACAAATACTTTGCAAGAATTAAAATGCGCAGCTTAGGAAAACGCGCTTTAATCGGCTACTTGATCATGGTCCATGGTTACCGTATGCACAATATCTTGTTTGCCTGGCAAATACACCCAATTTTGCCACGATTTAACCAATTGTCCGTTCTTGTAACCTGCCAATTCAACGACAACCTCTTGATTGCCCTCGAGCATCATCCAGCCCGTGGTGGTACTGCTGCTCACCTCGCCGCTTTCTTTTCCAATAGTAAACTTCACCTTATCAAATAAGCCATTCGGCTCCTTTGAGGCCAAGCTGGCGAAATCAAATCGCAACCCCAATTTAGTGGCTTGCTTGAGGTAAAGGATGTTCCTTTGACCATTTGTAAAAGCAATGTTGCCACTTAAATGCTTTGACCCTGAGATTCTGATGCTGGATATTTGGTAATACCACTTTTTTACTTGATACAAGCCCGAATCGTTGGTGGTGCCCGAAAACTGCGTGATCTCAACCGGCGTAACCTTACTAACTTCTCTATAATAACCCGTTACAAATAATCCGCTAATGGGTTGCTCTGTTCCAAACTCCCGAACTTCCAGCACGAAATTATAATATACTTTATCGGGATAATTACTCGGCTTGGCATCCAAGTCAATGAGCTCGCAACTGCTTTGCAGACAAATCATCAGCAGCACTACCCCTTTCAGAACATGACTGGTTACACGATGCTTTGCCGAAAATCCAAACAGCTTTGCCATAAACATTAACTTGTTTTAAATGTACAAAACACAAATTTACCAGACAAAAAAAAGCCACCCCGAGGGATGGCTTTTCAATGAGCTTCTAAGTGCTTAGGCTTCGGTGAGGATGATGACTTTGTCTTTCAACACCTCAATCACCCCGCCTTTCACATCAAAATAAACGGTTTTGTTGTCGGAAGTAATTACCCGCACTTTGCCTTCCTTCTCCAAAGAAGAAATGATGGGTGCGTGGTTCTTGAGCACTTCGAACTGCCCTTTGCTGCCAGGCACTTTCACCGAAGTTACTTCGCCTTCGAACAATTTGCGGTCGGGGGTTAGAATTTCGAGCTGCATGGCCTCTCTCCTTCCTTAGAACTGACCTGCCAGCATTTTTTTACCGGCTTCAATTACTTCGTCGATGCTGCCCTTCAAGTTGAAGGCTGCTTCTGGATATTCGTCTACTTCGCCGTCCATGATCATGTTGAAACCACGGATGGTTTCTTCGATGGGAACGAGTACACCTTTCAAGCCAGTGAACTGCTCGGCTACGTGGAAAGGCTGCGACAAGAAACGCTGAACGCGACGAGCGCGGTGTACCACGAGTTTGTCTTCTTCACTCAATTCGTCCATACCAAGGATGGCGATGATGTCTTGCAATTCTTTGTAACGCTGCAAAATTTGCTTCACACGCATGGCGCAGTCGTAATGGCCATCGCCTACTACAGTACGGGTCAAAATGCGTGAAGTCGAATCCAAAGGATCCACCGCAGGGTAGATACCCAATTCGGCAATCTTACGGCTCAATACGGTGGTGGCATCCAAGTGGGCGAAGGTAGTAGCCGGTGCCGGGTCGGTCAAGTCATCGGCAGGTACGTAAACGGCCTGTACCGAAGTAATTGAACCGCGCTTAGTGGAGGTAATGCGTTCCTGCATCAAACCCATTTCGGTTGCCAGGGTGGGTTGGTAACCTACAGCCGATGGCATACGTCCCAAAAGGGCCGATACTTCAGAACCTGCTTGGGTAAAGCGGAAGATATTGTCGATAAAGAAAAGGATATCGCGGCCTTGGGTATCGTTTTCATCACCATCGCGCAAGTGCTCGGCCATGGTCAAACCCGAAAGGGCTACACGAGCACGGGCTCCGGGCGGCTCATTCATCTGACCGAAAACAAGGGCAATACGCGATTCTTCGATGTCGTTGTAATCCACCTTATCGAGCGACCACTTGCCTTCTTCCATGTCGTGTTTGAACTCCTCACCGTATTTCACTACGCCCGATTCAATCATCTCGCGGAGGAGGTCGTTACCTTCACGGGTACGCTCACCTACACCAGCGAAAACCGACATTCCGTCGTAACCTTTGGCGATGTTGTTGATCAATTCCATGATGAGTACAGTCTTACCCACACCGGCACCACCGAACAAACCAATTTTACCACCTTTTACATAAGGCTCAATCAAGTCGATAACCTTGATACCAGTGTACAGAATTTCTGCAGAGGTACTGAGGTCTTCGAAACGAGGTGCCGAACGGTGAATGGGCAAACCAGCCGAACGATCAATAGGCTTCAAACCATCGATAGCGTCGCCAACTACGTTGAACAAACGTCCTTTGATTTGCTTGCCGATTGGCATTTGGATGGCATCACCGGTATCAATCACCGCCATACCACGCACCAGACCCTCGGTAGAGTCCATGGCAATGGTACGCACGCTGTCTTCACCCAGGTGCTGCTGACATTCGAGTACGATGCGCAATCCGTCGGGACGCTCTACGTACAATGCATTGAAGATTTTTGGGAGTTTTGAACCGCCTTCAAAGCTCACGTCCACAACTGGACCGATGATTTGGGCGATTTTACCGTGATGGGCCATAAAAAAGCTGGTTTATACGCGTCTTTCAACGAGACTGCAAAGCTATTCGAAATCCATTAAAATTCAAACCTCTCTTTTTAAGAAGTTTCAGAATGCAAAAAGGGCTGGAATGCAAATCAAACCAGCCCCTTTTTAGCCCAAAATGGCAGCACTACTGTTTACTGAAAAACGATACCCGCTTGATAACCGAATCCGAAAGGCGTGCGTGTCATGCCCCCTCTTACCGCTACCGACTCGCCGAGTTTGAGCATAACCCCGCCTTCGGCCACAAAACCGATAGTAGTTATATCGGTATTGCGCATCCATTCGGTTTCCCAAAAAGTACCCGTGCTGTAATAGGCATCAACCTCTTGGTAGAATGGATAGTAGCCAACGCCTGCCCCTGCATACAACCACAAAGGATAGGTAATGGGAATGGTAATGCCCAAGGTGCCTGCAATAGCGCCTTGTTTGGTTTCACCAGTACGAATCACGTAACCCGGCCTGTCGGTATCGCCCGAGTTATCTATGGTATACAACGTATAGGTGAAAAAATTGGCATTGGCCTTCATGTCGAAATAAAACCCTACCTCATCGGTTTGCATTCCCCCGAAAGTGATGCCGAAGGTATGTGTGGCATCGTGAACGAAGCCAAAATAATCCATGTCCGACTGATTGATTTTGCGAGCTACTTTGGCCAATTGTGCATTGGCATATGCGGTTTCGCTACCACCTGGATATTTAGAGAGGTATTTTTGGTATTGGGTACGGGCTTCATACCACAGCTTGCGCGAAAAAGCCGCATTGCCTTCTTGAATATAGCCTTGTTGCAGTGCCTTGTTGGCCTCAGCCACATAGCGGCCGGTGGGATAAGTGGCTAGATAATTTTCATAGGCACTTACACTACCGGTATTGCGGGCAGTTTGAATAACGGCATCTTCCTGTTCGCGATATTGCCGGAGCCTGGCAGCACGTTCTTCCTCATCGTATTGCGCCAAGAGCTTGTTCACCTCATCGCGGTATTTGCCATAAGGATATTCAGCAAGGTATTCTTCGGCCAATTTGCGGTCTTTCCGGGCCTTAAAACGCGAAAAAGTACGCTCTTCTTCCTCAATCGCTACATCCACCCGGCGTTCGAGTTTCCCCATTTCGTAGGCGTCAACAATGTCGAGTTCACTTTTTTGCTGTGGTTGTTCGCGATAAAAGCGGTTGATGCGGCGCTTGGCCTCGTGCCAGTCTTTTTGATTAATGAGCGACACAACCTCCCGGTAAGCGCGGTGCTGACTTTGCGCAAAAGCAGCTATCCCCCAGCTCATGGCCAAGAGGAATAAAAACAGACGGTAAAAACTTTTCATATCAACGGTAAAGGAAAGGGTCGCGTTTGGTCGATTGGGCGTTCATATTGTCTTTGTCGGACAAGATTTTGAGGTAGGTAAAAGCATTTTTGATGCTCACCACATTGTCGAAACCGGCGATATTCACCAAATCGAGCGACTTCACATTTTTAATGGGATCTACCCGCTCACCCACGGCAGAAACATCTTGACGGGTAGCTACCTGCAAACAGTTATTCACCCCGGGTACACAAATAAAAGTAATGAAGTTGTCACCGGTGCTGCTTACTTTTTGGCTGACTTCAATTTCGCGGATATTGAAGCGGTATTCTGTCCAATAGCCATTATTCACCCAAATAATCACCGCTTCCCCGTTCTCACCCAATTTGAAGTTATCGAATACCGGGTCGGCAATTTTCATTTTGTCGTTGATGTACTTGATGGTTTGTTCCTTGGTATAGTTTTGGCCGAAAAGAGATGTTGTCATGAGCAACAACATCATGCTGAAAATAAGACGCATAGGTTTTTTGTTCAAAGATATAAATTGCGCATGGAGTGCAAATATTGCCAGAAAATATAGGCACGTCTGCCCCAGAAGCTAACTCAATATTTTCCAAAAACCGGCCACGAATGAGCAGGTACTTCTTGCTTTGGCTCCTTTAACAAGCCTGACAATCCAAACCTAAAGCATTTGCGTATGTGAGGGAAACCATACTCATGAAACACTTCTTATTTACAAATGCCACCCTGTTTGCGAGTGTTCTGCTCCTGTTTTCAGCCTGCCAACACCACGAAGCCCCGGTACCCGCCGAAGTTGTATTGCGCTCGGCAACCTACACCTACGCCTTTAACAGGGGACAATTGGGTGAAGGAACCGCTTACCAAGGCGACCATGCGACCAACATGACGGCGGTGCTGACCATCGAAGAACTCAGCGAAAACCGTTGCCGCGTTAAAATGCTACTCAACCATGCCATTGAAGGTACTACCTACTTAGTACATGCGCACGATGCAGCCCATCCCGAAACCACCCCCAACAATACGCCCTATGTTGAAAGTCCGAATGAAGCCATACTCAGCCTGGCCATTACCGGTGTTGGGCACAACCACGGAGGTTTGGGACATCGGGTTGCCCACATCACCGCTAAGGGCGAGCAAGAAAGCCGGTTTGGCTTCGATTACCTCACCCAAGTATATGATGGTTTTATTGTTGTGCACGATCCCCTTCAGTCCGTGAGTACTACCAACCTTCAAAGTTTTTTGGTAGTAAACAAATTTGCCCGCTAGCGAAGTCATCTGCATATAATCCGTTTGGTATTCGTTGATAGGTCCCGACAGCCCAGCTGCTCGGGACTTTTTTTGTCATGGAATTTTCATTTTTAAAACAAACAACTAATCTTTTAGTTGATTAACTAATTTTTTAGTTAATTAGCATTATGAAAGCACTCACCCAAGCCGAAGAAGAAGTGATGCAGTTGTTGTGGCAGCTAGAAAAGGCCTATGTGCGCGACTTGTTGGAGCGTTGGCCTGCTCCCAAACCTGCCTACAATACCATATCCACCATCATCCGCATTTTAGAACAGAAAGGATTTGTGGGCCACGAACCCCATGGCAAAACCCACGCCTATTATCCACTGGTATCAAAGGAAACCTATAGCAGTTATGCAGGCGGCAACCTCATCCAAAAGTACTTTGATGGCTCACTGCCGCGACTGGTAGCCCATTTGGCGCAAGATGAAAGTTTATCGACCTCCGAACTCGACCAATTGCTGGCACAATTACAAGCACTCAAAAACCAAAAAGCATGAACGAAATCTTAGCCTTTGCCCAGGGCAGCTTGTTGCTGCTTGCCACCTGGATGCTGAGCGTATGGGCATTCAAACTCGAACTCCCATTTCGTTGGCAACGCGGCTTGCTGGTGGGGGGACTCCTATTGAGCATACTTCCCTTGCTGCGCATGGTAATTGTGCCCTACCTAAGCACGAATCCTGCCATCGAAATTACCCTGCCTGTGATTGAAGTGGGCATTGCAACGGCTCCAACTGCTTCGGGTATCTCTTCTGCTGAAGTTTTGCGGTGGCTGTATGTGGCTGGCGTATTGCTGGCGCTCGTGCCAGGCTTGTGGTCGATAGGTCGCGTGTTCTTTTGGCTCATCCGAGGCAAACGCCAGTCGTACAAGCAAAGCACTTTGGTTTTCACTGGGGGCTCGCGTCATGGACTCTGCTCTTTTGGACATTGGATTTTTATCCCTGCAACCGATAAAGCTTTACCCTCTGACCTGCTTTTGGCCCATGAACTGGCCCATGTGCAATCGTGGCACAGTGCCGACAAACTGCTTATGCAGCTGCTATTGGCACTGTTCTGGTTTTTCCCTCCTGTTTACCTGCTGCGCAAACAGCTCGAATTGCTGCATGAACTCGAAGCCGATGCTGCTGCTACCCGCCAGTACAATGCCTTTGATTATGCATTGGAATTGAGTGCCTACCGCCTCGGTGTGCCAAACGCCCAACTTGTCAATCCCTTTTTCAAATCAAATCATCAACTTTTAACCCGTATCAACATGCTCAACAAAACCATGAACCGCCGCCACCTGTGGCTGGCACCTGCAGCGCTTAGCATCATGCTGGCTGTGGCCTGTACCCAAGGCGTAGTATCTGACCAAAATGCCGACAAGGCTTTATCAGAAAAAGTGTATGCCGAAGAAGAAGATCTGATGCAGCTCAACAAATTCCCGGAGTTTGTGGGTGGCGACGAAGCCTTGATGAGCTACATGGCTGAACATGTAAAGTATCCCGAAAAAGCCAAGGCCGATAGCATTGAGGGCATGGTGTTGTTGACCTTTACAGTCGATAAAACCGGCAAAATCAAAGATGGAGTTGTAACGCGAGGTGTACACCCTTTGCTCGATGAAGCCGCGCTAAATGTGCTCAATAGCATGCCCAATTGGGTACCCGGTGAAAAAGACAGCGTTCCAGTGAATGTGCAATACCACCTGCCTTTGAAGTTCACTTTGAAGTAATTGGTGAGCCAAGTCCTTTCAATATCCCGCCCATCCGGCGGGATTTTTTTTGCCTGCCGCAATCCAAAGCCCAATCCATGTCGTACATCTCCTCAACAAACAAAAATGTATCACATGAAAACATCCAAATTTTTCCTCCTCGCCCTTGTACTGGGTAGTTCACTGGGCTTCGCTTCTTGCAAGAAAGAAGAAATGCAGGCACCACAGCCCGAGCCCCGCACCGCCACTTTTACGTATGCTTTCAACACCGGCCAGGTGGGTGCTGGCACGGCTTACGACGGCATGCATCCCAACAACTTCACCGCCACTTTAAAAATCACCGAAATCGATGGCAGCAAATCGAAAGTGGAGGTAATGATCAACAATGCGGTAGCCGGACAAACCTATATGGTGCATGCCCACGACGCAGCCGACCCTGCTACCACCCCCAACGGCACCCTCTACAACGAAACCCCCAATACCAATGTGCTTACCCTGGCGCTCAACGCTACCGGAAGCATGGCTATGGGTTCGCAAGAGGCCAATCGCTCGTTCGATGACCTCACCAAAAATTACAATGCCTTCTTTGTGATCCACGATCCGATGCAAGCCATCAGCACCACCGACCTCACCACCTACCTGGTTGTTGGTGTATTTGGCAGATAAAATTTCTTTAACAGGTTTAGTTTTGACAGCAGCCCGGTCGTTGAGAAACGATCGGGCTTTTTGCTACCAAGAATTTTCATCAACTAAGTTGAAAAGGCGTTTTTCGCTTTACCAAATTTTGGTAATTTTGAATAAAGATTTCCGTATGAAAAACACATCAGTCGCACTTGGCGCTTATTTCGATCATTTTGTGCAAGACCAATTGACCTCGGGCAGATACAAGAATGCGAGCGAGGTAATTCGTGCAGGATTACGCTTGTTGGAGTATGAAGAAGACAAAGTTAGAGCGCTGAGAACGGCCATTCAAGAAGGACTACAAAGCCAATCCGTTACTGACTTTGATTTTGATGACAATCTCCAAAAACTAAAAGCCCAGAAAAATGGCCGCTAGAAAGGTCATTTTGAAACAAGCAGCCATTAATGACCTAAATGCCATTTGGAGTTACACTGTTGATGCATGGTCTGAAAAGCAGGCCGACCAATATTACGCGGGTATCAAAGAGGCCTGTTTACAAATAGGAAATAATCCAAAAGCAGGTAAAAATTATGAACACATTGTCCCTGGACTACTTGCTTACAAATTCAAACGTCACCTCATCTTCTATAAAACGGTTTCTGAAAACAAGGTAGAGGTAATTAGGGTTCTACACGAGCAAATGGATGTTGAGCAAAGACTCAAAGATTGACCGCATTCAAACCTCAAAAGCTATAGGATAGCGTATTTCTGGACCAGAACCCATTACCTGATCAACCGCACCACGCCCTTTTGCACCCGCTGCTCGCCGCTGGTGAAATCGGTATAATAAATCACAAAAGGATAAGCCCCATTGGGCAATTCAGCTCCATTTTTAGTGCCATCCCAGGTGAAATCAATACCGTTGCCTTCGAAAACGGGTTGTCCCCATCGGTCGAAAATGGTGATACGCAGGCTGGTGATGCCCACCGTAACCACTTTAAAGCGGTCGTTGGTAAGGTCGCGGTTGGGCGTGAAGGCGTTGGGCACCAAGATTCGTGGCCTGGCCTGCACACAAATTACCCTACTGAACCGCGAGGCGCAACCCGCTGCATTTTCAATCAACAGGCTAATTTCGAAACGACCCGTATCGGCATACAACTGACGGGGGTATTGTCCAGGCACATACGGTTCGGTGATGCCATTCCCGAAATCCCACAGCCCCGTTATCCCACCACTGCTCAGGTCGATGAATACCAAATCGGCTTCCGCCAGATCGTAACACCCCCGCCGATTCGGATTGGGTGAAAAATTGGCAGACACTGCCGGAAAAGACACCAATACCAGCGTATCGAGCCGAAAACAACCCGTAAGCGTATCGGTAATGAGCACGCGGTAGCTGCCTTGTTTGGCTTGCAATTCATTCGATAGCAGAGGCGGGTTGGTAAGCCACTCTACCCGGTAAGGGCTACCGATCGCAAAGTTCACCTGGCCAGTTCCCGAACTATCGAAACAATCTATCTCGGTTTGGCTAAGGGTGTAAATCACTTCGGGATGTACGTAAATGTATACCGAATCGCGTTGGGTATTGGAGCAACCATCGCTGGCTTCTACCACATACCAAGCCGAAGCAGTAGGACGCAATGACAAGCTGTCGGAAGTGCTACCACCAGGCTGCCAAACCAAAGCACGACTGGGCAAACCTCCATTGAGCTGTGCAATGAGCAGCAAAGGCTCCCCCGAACAAAGCGTATCGGCACTGGCAGAAAGCGTTAATCGTAAACTGTCGCGCACCACTACCCTAAAACTGTCGGTTCGCTCGCAGGGACCACTTCCCGCCCGGTAGTAAATCCAATGGCTACCCACCCCCGCCAATCGCGGCCTGAATTCATTGCCCAGCATGCCTTGGCCACTGAAAAGCCCTCCTACTGGCGTGGCAGTCACTGTAATGGCTGTATCTCTAAAACATACCACCGTATCGATGCCGCTGAAAGCAATCACCGGTAGCGGCGTTACGGTCACCAAAAGCGAATCGATGCAGCCGCCTTGCAAACGTTGGTAAATGCGGTGGGCACCCAAGCCAGCTACAGCCGGACTGAATACACCAGCCAACGAGTCGGTGATTCCGGCGCCTGTCCACCTGCCACCCGCATAGCTCGATCGTAAGGAAAACGGTCCTGAGAGTATGCAGACTGTGGTATCGGCCTGCGCATTGGGTATGGGTTGCACTTCCACCACCAAGCTGTCGACACAGCCGTTGGCAGTGTAGTATAAGCGGTGAAAGCCAATGCCTGCGGTAACTGCATTAAAAGTACCATTGCCAGCTGGATTTACGCCCGGGCCGCTCCAGGTTCCACCAGCAGGCGTGCGGCCGGTATTCGCCTGGCCCAGTCCCAAATTCCCACTGGTGATGCACCTGCGGAGGGTATCGCCTACAATGTTGGTGCGCACCAAATTCACCACCAGCGAATCGATGCAACCATCCACATGATACATCAAGGTCACATTGCTGTTGCCTGTACCATTCACACCCGGATTAAATGTACCTGCCAACGAGTCGGTGATGCCCGTACCCGTCCAATAGCCCCCGGCCGGAACACCTGCATTGAGGTTGAAGGGCGCTCTAAGCGGACAAGTAATGAATCCCGGTCCCGCTTCAATGGCCTTGATGTGCAAGCGCAGCGTATCGATGCAGCCGTTGAGGTTGTAGACCAAAATATGGTTGCCTGCAGTGGTCAATTGCGGATCGATGATGCCTAGCAAGGGATTCACCAGTGCCACCCCCGTCCAAGTGCCGCCCAAAGGCTGGAAAACCAGGGTATAAGGCGGGCTGCTTTGACAGATGGTATCGATTTTCCGCATGTCGATGGTATCGATGTTGATGATTTTGAGTCGGCTACAGCCAGCAAAGTTGTAGTACACCGAATCGACACCCGGTGTGGCTGGTGGGGTATACATACCTGCGGGGCTGATGTTGGTGCCCGACCAAGTTCCTCCGGGAGGCGAAAAGCCCGTCATGGCGAAAGGCGGTCCACCCGGACAACTGCCTTGCGTGGGGCCCGGGTCCACATCAACCACCTGAATCGTCAGCGAATCGGCACAGCCGTTTACCGAATAAAACACCCGGTGGGTACCAGCTCTGGCCGAATCGGGACGAAAAGTACCCGCAGCAGCTGCGGTGATGCCCCTTCCAAAAAACACCCCACCGGCCGGACTCGCCCTTCCTGCCAAATTGAATGGACCCGACTGCAAACAAACCAGCGTATCGGCGCCAGCTTCTGGTGGCGTGGTTACCAAAATGGGTATCTGAAGCGTATCGGGACCGTTGTTGTTGCCGTCGTTCACTATGACGGTGTAAGTGGTTAAGCCAGCTGGCGGGCACACCAAATGAGGACCTGCCGTGGGTGGTAAACCATTACTCCATTGATAGGTATAATTGCAATCGCCGCCTTGCCCCTGAGCCGAAATGAGGGTACACTCCCCAATACACAGCGAGTCGTCGAGCACGGTGGTGCTGGCCGTGAGCGGGCAATCGTTGATAGAGAAATTGCTATTGAGCAGGAATGTGTAGAGTGAGTCGCACCGATCTAACAAATTCAAATTCCAGCTCAAGCCATAGGTGGCACATTGGTCAAAAGGCGTATTTACAGTTAGCCGCACCCGCCGGGTACTGTCGTTCACACAACTCAGGGCTTGGGCATTCACAATGGTTCTGGCGGGGGTGCCAGTAAGCACAAAAGCCGATGCCATCACCGAATCACAATGTACAGTACTATCGAGGGTTATGTCGATCAAAGTGGTGAGGCAGCTGGCCCTCACCGAATCGATAGCCGGGGGAATAGGCGGAGGCACAATGCTGTACCAGTATGCATTCCAGCCAGTGCAGGTAACATTGGCATCGGAGCGAAAGTGGATGGTCATGGCCCCATTGGTTGCAACCAAAGGAGGAATTACAATGTTTGGCCCCGAAAAACTGCCTAGTAAGGCGCTGTTGGTATCGGGGCCATTAAACACCCGCAATACGTCCAAAATTTGCTCGGTGCAAAAGCTCTGAAAAGTGAGAATGATTTGGGTAGCTTGGGGGTTGAGGATGACGAAAGTGAAGTTTTCGTTGTTGGCATAATTGCCTCCGGCCACGGTATTGGCACCCGAATCGTCGAAAAAAGCCCGACAATCGGTTACCGTGCGGTTCGACATCACATAAGTAGGCTGTGCCCATGCTTGCACACCTACCATCAACCAAACCACCAGCCACCAAAATTTACGCATCAGTTGCGATTGATGATGATTTGAGGGGTCAAAACGGTATTACTCCATTGTCCCGACCGATCGCGCAGCCGGATGCTGTAATTGGTTACTTCAGTGGCTCCATTGCCAAACAAAAAAGTGCCATTGAGCCTGAAGCGAATGGTGCCACGGATGGGCACGTTGCTTGCTTCGGGGCTCAGCGGTGGCACGAAGTAAAAATCGGCAGCGGTTAATCGGTCGTCGCGCACTTCCAACATCAAGCTGTCGGGATGGAGGCTTCCTTGGTCACCATCGCCATCTTCGTACTGCAAAACCACTTCGGTGCGGCCGCTGAATGCCTGAACCGTGGTAGGTGCCACACTGTTGATGCGAATAACGGGTGCTTTGTCTAATATCCGAATGTTCGATTTTTTACAAGCCGCCAGCGCGATGCCTACCAGCAACACCAAGCCTAAATATTTAACGGATCTGCAGCGCATAAGCTTCTTTCAAATGGTGGTCGGCAGGCAGCTGTAAGCCATTGTACAGCAGCTGATAGTTGCCTTTGCCAAGACCTCGTACATCAACCGCGTGGGTATACTTCACTGGTTCGCCAAAGACGTTGGTTCCCGTTTTTTCCGCTTCCAGCCGATAAGTAGGCAACTTAAAGCTGGCCTGGGAAGATGGCTGCACCAAAACCACATGCTGGGCAGCTTCACTTTGGAACGATAGCAGTAACTGCCTGCCCACCAGCTGCCAGCCTCCTATGCGTGGATTGCTGGGGCCATTCGTAGGTGGATTTCCAAACATATCGCGGGCACCGGCATTGATCCAAGCTACAATGGCCGCAATGTACTCGGTTTTGCGAGCAGGCCAGTCGCTGTTCGGATCAACCGAAAGTGGCATGATACCCGAAATGCCATCGATGTCGCGCACTACCCTTTCGTGCAATACCGAAGCATTGGCATTGCCTGGAACCACCCTGAGCTGAAAGGCGCCAGCGGGATTGTTTTTGATGATGGGCTGGTTCACCATGGTGGCATACGAACTTTCTATAGTTCTGAAATCGGGCTCGAAAGTACCGTCGTGGCAGCCCGAATTGCTGCAGGTAGGCTTGAAAATGCGCTGATGCAAGCCGGCAAAATTATCAAGCGGCAGCAGTGTGTCGTTGTTATTGCTAACCGGTGGCTTGTTTTTGGGATCGTCGAACGGATTGGCGGGCGTTGTGCTTTTTTTGCACGCGGCCAAAAGCACCACAAACAAGCAGAGTAGGTAGAGCTGCTTCATATCCGGTCGAACAAACTTTGTGAACCCCCAGCCAGCAATCCACTGGCTTGAACATCGGCTTTAAAGCCTAAAATTTCGGCAATGGTAAGCACATTGTCGGTGAGTAAGCCGCGTGGATTGGTAGCCGAACCCACGCTCAAATTAGCAGGCACATTCGGACCCGCCATCAGGCTAAAAACACGCAAGGAGTTTTGGTCGCTGTGGTCGTAGGCATACCAATCGTTCTCGTCTTGAATGGGATTGGGTTGCAAATTCCGTCCATGTTCGGGCGAAATAAGAATGATGGTATTGTTGGCCATTTCGGGAATCTGTGTTTGGATGTAGTTCCACAAAAAGCCCACGGCATGATCGGCCCGGTGCAGCGACCTCAAATAACCCGTGAAATTCGAATGGCAGCCATCCACCGCGTCCATATTCACCACGGTGAGTGCTGGCTTGAAGCGCTTCATCACCTCACAAGCATAGCCCACGTTGCGCAAATCGCCATTATCGGCAATGGGCGGCATCACTACCTGTCCGGCTGCTTGCCTTTGGTACAACTGCCTGATGAACTCCCTGATGTCTTGTTTTTCCTGCTCGCTATTGCCAATTTCGGGCAAAGCAATGCCTCCGTTGCTGTTGTAAGAGTTATTGAGGAAATACTTCATTTGCAGCATAGGTGCCAATTCCTCTTCGGGGTGATACACCTTGGCATTGCTCAAATGGGTGAAGCCCGAGGGCGAAAAGGTAACGTTGGGCGCCAAAAAATTAGCCCCGTACTGCATGCCATATTGGGGATGTTCGCTGTAGTTGAGCAGCGGAATGCTATTCCCAATGCGGTTACCAATAAACCACACCTTGCTGGCTGGGGTATTGGTATGTCGACGCAAATACTCGAAAACCGTTGGAAAAACCGGCTTTTGCCTCAAACCCTGGGTTACGCCTGTATTGCCGGTGAGCAGCGTATTTAGACCCGAAAAATGCCCGGCCGTGGTGGCCCGCACTTCAGGAAAGAGTGTTCCTTGCGTTTGCAAGGTGTTGCTTAAAATTTGAGGGATGGGCGCACTGCCCCGTGGCTGTCCGGCTGGATCGGTGCCGTATACCTGCTTGATCATGGGCTGGGCGCCATTGAGCATGTTCAGCATGATGTTGCCCTCCACCGGAAAATTCTGCGCATCGCTCACATAGCGCTGCAGTACCGATTCCTGCTGACGCACTCCGCCTGCAAACATCACGTATACCACATGCTGCGCCAACTGACTGCCCGTAGCGGCAAACAACCTGCCCGTGGGCAATATATAGGGCAACACCATGGCCCCTGCCGTGCTGATGCCTAGTTTTTTGAGGAAGGATCTTCTTTTCATGGTTGCGGGTTAAACACGGAGTTCACGGAGAGCACGGAGAGGAAGGCAAAGTGACATTTAAACACGGAGTTCACGGAGGACCCAGAGAAAGGAAGGGGGTGGTTAAAGAAGGAAGACCTGCACCGAGGCGCGTGAAAGGCTTCCGGCAAATAATCGACAGGTCGCCATGAATGCACCTCCGTGCCCTCTGTGCCCTCTGTGTTTTTAATAATACTGGTATTCATCACACAAAGCAAAACTCAAATAAACCAACTCAGGCGTCACAAAGGTGTTTGTTTCAATAAAATTGCGAAACCAGGCTTTTTCAGCCTCTGTGGGTAGGCGAATCAAAAATCGACGGTAGGTAGCCGTAATAAAACCATCCACATCGGCACGCATTTCTTGCATGCTGGGGATGATTACATCCGACCGGTTCATAAAATTACTCACCACCATTTCAAAGGCCACCTGTTTGTCGCCAATCGACTCTATGAGGTTGCTTATCTCCACTTGCTGATTGGCAGAAAGCGCTCGTTGAAACAGGTTGGCATGCAAAATAGCGATGTACTGCTCAGTGGTTTTTTGCTTGTTTTTGCCATAATTCACGCCTTCTACCGGCACAGGGTCGACCTCATAAATGAGGTACTCATCGCGCCTGCAGCTCCCCAAGAGCACTACTGCCAGTAAGCACAAAACGACTGATTTAGCGGAAATTGGCATATTCATCGGTTTTGAGGATGTTTCTTAAGCTGAGATGAAAATCGCGGCCTTGGTTGAGCTGCTGCATGGCCTGGAATATTTCGGCGCTGCCCGGATCACGTGCCAACATGGTCTTGTAGGCCCAAATTACCAGTCCCTGCCAAAACTCACGCTGACCAATAACGATGCGGATGTAATCGTCTTTGTGGTTGCCGGTTTGTCCAAACAAACTTGCAGGTTGAGAAGCGTCGACCATCACATAGGCCCGCTGAAACTCACTTTGGGTAGGAAAACGGAAATACAAATTATCGAAAGTGGCGTTGATGAAGTTGAACGAATTCATATTGATGAAATCGTACAACCCGTTATTCACCATCCATGCGCACATGCTGTCGAGATTCACCAAACCGTATCGGTAGTCCCACTGACTACGCAAAATATTTTGATACTTCCGCATCTCTGCTTGCTTTTGGCGCATGGCCGTGCTGTCGCCATTGAGTGAATCTACCAAAGCCAATTGCCCCAAAATACCTATTTCGCCATTGATATCGGCATCGCTTGCCCCTTCAATCAAGCGTACTTTCATTTGTTCGTAAAGCCTTTTGAAATACACTGCAGCATACGACGAATCTCCGGCAACAGGCAGCGTATCGGTTTGTAAGCGCGTAATAAGCGCTTCACGTGTGGCAATACTGAGGTTTCCGGCCCGTAGAAAGGCTACATGCTCCTCCATTTCACTGTCGATAGGTTCACGCCCTAACAAGTCGATGAACAAACGATTCACATAATTTTCTACCAAAACCGTAGGCACTCCATCGTACCAAGGCGCTTGGTTATTGGGCACGATGCGTTCGGTGGTTTTGCGGCAAGCACCGGCAACTACGGCAAGTAAAACAATGATAACCAAACCCCAAGGGTTGCGCATGGTAGTGAAATTGAAGCTTAAAGTTGTAAAAAAAAGGACAAACCACCAACCGAATCAGCAATAAATTCAAGCTGTGATATCAATGGAAAATGAAATCCTTCTTGAAGTAGCCTAAAACCTTTTGTCGAACCATTGGCCCCACCTTGGCATCCCCATGAACACATATTTTTTTTTTTGAGATATTTTGAAAAGAAATAACACACATCCTATGTTTGTAACACATAAAATCTGTTGTATGAAAAAGCTTTTATTTTTCCTTTTCTTCCTGATCAGTGCAGCCAGCATGGCACAAGAAAATCAAAGCACAAGCAACGTATTGGGCAAACGCTATTTTGGGGTTCAACACGAATACAGGGGCAATGAATGGACCTTATCCAATGGTGAGCTTACCCATTGGACTGAACCACTCATGAGTATCACCCACTTTGTTTACGGACAACGCTTGAAAAAGCGCTTTTACTTTGAAACAGGGCTGTCGTATTACTTCAGAAGTGACAGATCAGATGTGATATCTAACAACGGATTCACCCCCGTTTTACGCACTACTTTGCTATCGAGCCACGCATTTATTATACCGCTTGCCATTCGGTATCGCAGCAAAGGGGAGCAATGGCGCTTCACGACAGGCGCCACCCTTGCCGACATAGGATTGGCCCTGGCCAGATCAAACACACTCACCCGCGAAATTGTCTCCGGTCCCAATGAAAGCGTTAAGAAAAATGACCCACAATTTCTTGCTTTTCTTGGTTTAGGATTAGAGGTTGGATGCGAATATCAACTTGCTCCCAATTGGATGATTCGGGCTGACTCACAATTGGGCATTGGTTTTAGCAGCAGCAACATTTCCTATACACCCAACTTACGTGTCGGCTTATTCAAAAGCATCAACAGGTAATTTACCAGCCATTGAGCCAATTATAAAACCAAATTCATTCGCATTTTTACCCAAAACCCAAAAAACGCCATGAAATCAACACTTTTGATGCTAGGTATTTTGCTTTGCTTCCAAAGTAAGGCGCAGCTAAGCAACGAAGCAGCTCCAAGTCCATCGAAACATTACGTGGGTTTGATGCAAGGCTTCCATGGCAGGCAGTACTTTTTCCGCGATGGTGCCCTCCGAAACACCCCTACCCCCATGGGCATTCATCTGCAATTGCTGTATGGCTATCGGTTCCATCGGAATTTTGCACTCGAAAGCGGCCTGCTGTTGCGACATGCCAATTTAACACAATGGTATAGTCAGCCGATGGGAAATTACTCGCTGTATCACACCCGCTTTAATACCTTCCAAGTCCCCCTCGACCTGCGTTACAATACCTCTGGTGCTAAGTTGCGCTTTACCAGCAGCATCAATGTGGCCACACTGAGCTTGAACCAACATCGTCAGCAAAAGAGCCAATTCGGACCAAACATTACCTTGCTCTCTGAGCTAAACACTCGTTCAAGCAATCTGAGTGTAGATGTTGCCAACCGCATTACCTTGGGTGGAGAATACCAAATCGACCCCGGCTGGTTGATAAGAGCCGAAATGGTGGTGCAAAGGGCCAATCCGGCTAGCGTTCCGATGCGCGACTGGAACTACATGCCTGGCTTCCAATTCGGTATTACCCGAAGCCTGGGTAGCAGCAAGTGAGATAGCCCGCTCGCATTACTCATCCATGCGAGCAGGACTAAACACCTGGCGCGCTGAAAATGCCAGAAATATCCCGACACACTTTTTGCTTTTTCAAACCAAAAACCCCTTTTGCTGTTGGGCATAAAAAAACAGCATGTCAATACTCCGCCTCGCCCTCGATTGGACGCCCAACGTTAACCACAGCGGCTTTTTCGCTGCTCAACATTTTGGTTGGTTTGAAGAAGCTGGAATAACTGTTGAAATCCAACATCCGGGCACCGACCATTATCTGCACAGCCCTGCTAAAAAAGTAGAATTAGGTTTGGCCGATTTGGCCTTATGCCCCTTCGAAAGCCTGCTCAGTTACCGCACCAAAAGCGAACCTTTGCCGCTGCTTGCCGTAGCTGCGGTATTGCAAACCGATCTCAGCAGCATTGTGGTACTGGCCAACAGCGGCATCACCCGACCTGCCCAGCTCGACGGCAAAACCTACGCTTCCTACAAAGCCCGTTACGAAGATGCCCAAGTATCCTGCCTGGTGCGCAACGATGGTGGCAAAGGCGATTTGGCGCTCCAATACCCCAACCGCTTGGGTATTTGGAACACCCTTTTGAGCGGAGAAGCCGATGCCACCTGGATTTTCGACAATTGGGAAGGCGTGCAAGCCCAACTGGCAGGCATTGAATTGCGTCATTTCCGGATGGCCGATTATGGCATTCCTTATGGGTATTCTCCCGTCTTAGCCACTACCGAAGCTATTTTGAACACACACAAAGAAGCGCTTCAGGCCTTTTTAGCCACATCTGCTCGTGGTTTTGCCTGGGCGGCAGCACATCCCGAAGAAATGGCCCAAATGCTTTTGCCTTTGGTGCCCCAAGCCGACCAAAACCTGGCCATGCTTACCACCGCCCAAAACGCCACCTCCCCGCATTATGTCCACGACAAAGGCTGGGGCTTCATGGAAATGGAAAGAGTGCATTCATACCTGGCTTGGTTAGCAGCCGAAGGCCTCGAAAGTACAAATTTCGATGTCTCAGCGCTTTTCACTAATGCGCTGTTGCCCGAAACAAGGTAATTCAGCCGCTCCTGCCTACCTTTGCAGCCCGGGACGGTGACTTGTCACCCGTCACTCGTCACCAATTACTCCGTCACCTCAACCCATGTCGCTCCTCTCCTACTTCGAACTCGCCGGCACCTTTTTCTTCGCCATTTCGGGGGCTTTGGCCATCAAAGACAAGGAGCACGACTGGTTTGGCGCGGGCTTTACCGGCTTTATCACAGCCATTGGTGGCGGTTCGTTGCGCGATGTGCTGCTTGGTAGCTACCCGCTGGCATGGGTGAGTAATGTAAACCTCTTGTATGCCATCCTCGCCGGTGTAGCGGTGAGTTATTTCGGCTGGAAATGGCTCATTCGCTTTAGACGTACTTTGTTTTTGTTCGATACCCTCGGACTTAGTCTTTTCACCTTGCTCGGCACCGAAAAAGCCCTCTCTTTAGGTGTGCAGCCCGAAATTGCCGCCATCATGGGCATGTTCAGCGCGGTGATGGGTGGCGTCATTCGCGATACGCTCACCAATGAAACGCCTGTGCTTTTCCGCAAAGAAATTTACGCCAGTGCCTGTTTGCTCGGGGCCATTGTTTATTTGGTGCTGCGGGAGCTTGGGCTCGACCGCGACCTCAACCTGCTGCTCTCGGTGGCCACCATTGCCACCACCCGCATATTGGCCGTGCGCTACAAGCTCACGCTGGGCGGGTTCAGTTAAATTCAAACAGTTTATCCGCAAGACTACAACCTCGGCTTCAAATCTAACCCCCGGATGGCCGGGGCCCATGGCGCAGAGGCGCGGAGCAAGCAATAATGTTGCAATGGACTAGGTGCGATTTTTAACGGTTTCGCAGCCTAGAATGGCTTTTCCATTAGGTGCAGAATAAAACTGAACGCAAACCGCGCATTTCGACGAGCTCAATGACCAGCGGAGGCGTTTGGTATGCGCCGCTACGCAGCTTGACCGGAGACCGCAGAGAAAAAGCATGGATTGAAAAACATCCATAAGGTGTTAATCGGCCGGTGATTCAAGCGCTATTGGAGATGGAGTACCCAATGCCATAAATTACCGATTCCCCATTACAATCAGCCTTGTACTTCCCTTGAGCTACAAAAGATAGAACGCGGATAACACTGATGGAGCGGATAGTCGCTGATAACGATAAAAAAATCCGAGCCAATCAGTTCAATCCGCGTCATCAGCGTTCCAACATGAAAATGTTTTCCGGGGAATTTTTTCTTACGCTGGGCGGGTTCAGTTAAAAATCGTCAACGACCGTTAGGGCATCGGTTTTCTCGCCTAATTTGCTGGCATGAAAGCCCTCCTTCTCACCACCCTTTTATTCATTGCCACCTCCTCCATGGCCCAAACTTCGGCCGACAGCCTGGCGTGGAAAAGTCCGGCCACCCTGGTCGAACGCCTCTTGCAATGTGTTTCATCAGCGCCCGGCCAACCAAAGCAATGGAACAGCTTCAAAGCCCTCTGTGCCACCGATGCACGCATTGCCGTTTTGCTGCAGCGCCCGGGCAAACCGCCGGTCTTTCGGAGCTTTATGGTCGAGGAATTTGTTCAAACCATGTCGAAAAACGACGCGCCATTCAAGGAAAAGCAATTGAAGGTCCAAATCGATGAATTCAACGGCATGGCCACCGTTTGGCAGCCGTATGAACTGATTGCTGGCAACGAAAGGCGAACCGGCGTAAATACGTATCAGCTTTACTCAGATGGCACACGTTGGTATGTGCACAGCCTGCTGTGGACCGAAGGCGATTTGCCTTAAAACACAAAGGCCGCTTCGGTGAGGAAGCGGCCCTGAATCGGTGCTAAAAAAATGCTTTATAGATCGAATTGGCTTAAGCCAATTTCACTGATACTGCATTCATTCCTTTGCGACCTTCTTTCAAATCGAAAGTCACTTTGTCGTTCTCGCGAACTTTGTCAACGAGACCGGTAACGTGTACAAAATATTCTGTACCCGTTTCTTCGTCCTTAATGAATCCGAAACCTTTGGTTTCATTGAAGAACTTTACTGTTCCTGTAAGCATAATGTGATATTGAAGGCGTAAAGGTAGGTGCTACCCCGCATTAAACCGCATGAAATCCCATTTATTTTGATAACTGTATTCGGATTCATGGTTCCTTCCCTCCAAAAGTGCTTCAAGCAAGCAAATCAGCTGTTTTGTATTGCACCAAAAATCAAACAGCCCACCAAAAGGCGGGCTGCTGAACAAACAGGAACAACCAAATCGCAATCAGGGCTGAACCAATACACGGAAGCTGCTTGCCTGTCCGGCTTGCTCAATGCGACCAACGTACACACCGGGCGCTAAGTCATTGGTGGCCAAGCGCAAGCGATCATTTCCTGGCTCCAAGCTGGCGGTGCGCAACACCCTACCTTGTATGTCGATGAGGCTCAACTGTGCACCAGCAAGTGCATTGTTGTAGCTGATTTCAAAGGCATCGCGTGCCGGATTGGGGAACACCTTGAAAGATCCAGCCGCAATGCTTCTAACACTGCTAGCCACTGCAGGAAGTGCCAACAAAGGCCCTGCCGTTGGAGCTGCTACGAACAAACCAAAGGATGGCCCATTGCTGTTCTGTGCTGGATTGAGGAAGCCTGAAGCAACCACCACCAGTGCTGTTCCACCTAAATTGAGGGTTTGCAGCGGCGCATCAAACTGAGCGATGTTGTTGGCACCTGTGGGTGCAATGCCCAAACGATAATTCAAAGGTGCCAAGCCCAAATATCCTGCAAAATTGCCGTATGACAGGTTAGCAACCAAAGCAGGTACAGGAACCGAAAGCTCATTTACATCAACTGCTGGTGCGTCGGTTGAACCATGGAAAACCAATACATCGGTTTGGGCAGGGTTGTTGGCTTGCTCTCGGCCTTGGTTGAATACAAATAAATCGAAAGCAGTTGCTGGGCTATATCCCGTAGGCGACACAATGCCATTGGCCACTACCACATACCGTTCGGCGGCATTGAGGGTAAGTCGCTTGCTAAAAACAGCATTGCTGGTATCGGTGGCTCCTGGTATGGTTATGTGGATAACGATTTCGTTACCAGCAGGTAAATTCACAAATCCGGTAGTAGTGCGGAATGCGAAATTAGGCACCTCACGTACGCCATTCACCCACACATCAACCGTATCAGCTGCGGCATCGGCGGCATTGTGAATAATTTGCACCCGCGCTGTTTGATTGAGTGGAACGGCAGGCAATGCTTGCAACGGTCCACCCGCTGCACGGGCTACAAATAAACCAAAGGCCGGACCATTGCTGTTCTGTGCTGGATTCAAGAAACCCGAAGCCAGCACCACAATGGCACTGTCGGCCAAGCCAAGTGTTTGCAGAGGTGCCGAAAAGCGCGCAATATCGTTTCCACCCGTAGGCGCGATCCCCAAAGTGTAGTTAAGCGGAGCTAAGTTGGTATAACCGGCAAAGTTTCCATAGCTCAAATTAGGGATGAGTTGCGGAACAGGTACCGAACGCTCGTTTACATCAACGGCTGGGGCATCGGTTGCTCCATGAAATACCAATACCGAGGTTTGTCCTGCAGTTGCTGCAGTTTCACGGCCCGGGGCTATGAATAAATCGAACGCGGTGGCCGGACTGTATCCCGTTTGAGAAACAATACCACTGGCTACCACTACATAAGTTTGGTTGGGCGCCAAAGTAATGCGTTTAACAAAAGCAGCGTTCATGGTATCGGCTGCACCTTGGCCTGTGATGTGGATGTTCAATAGCGGTCCGGCCGGCAAATTCAAAAAGGGTGTAGCAGTACGAAAAGCAAAGTTGGGAATAGAACGTACCCCGTTCACCCAAACATCCACCGTATCGGCAGCCAAATCAGCTGCATTGTGAATAATCTGCACACGTGCCGTTTGGGCCGTAGCTTGGACTTGCCACAGCAGCAGCAAAGCCAGTAAGAATTTTAGATTTTTAACCATTTTATTTCGATTTAGCACCAATACAACCCAACCCAACCGCGATTGTTTGCAACCTTGTTTCAATTAAACATTTTTCAATATTAAAAAAGCTGTGTTTCAGTTCGCTAAAAACAAAAGCATGGGAGCTATTAACTTTAATTAGCAAATGGCATGTAAATGCGCATAGATGAGTCTTTGTTAAGCCATTCAGTTTAATCTACTTGGCGTTTTATATGCTTCAAGCTTTTTTTGAGTTTTTTTATCAAGCCACGCAACCACTGCTTTTGTACTTTCGTCTTACCCCCAAAACATTCCCATGAAAAAACCCATCGTACCCTTTCTTTTAGTTTTGGTTGGTTTGATTTTCTGCCTGGCACACAGCACTTGGGCACAAACCACTGTTCTGCCGTTGAATGGCATAACAGGACTTCATTTGCGCGGAGGCATGGAGGTGGAGCTTAAAAAAGGTCCTGCCGAAATGCGCCTTTCAGGAGGTGAAGAAAATCTGAAAAACCTGGAGCTCAGCATCGAAAATGGCGTTCTGGAAATTTCGGGTGCCAAAAAGAAATTTGGTATGCCCGTGGTGGGCGATAAAATCATCATCTCTTTGCCCAGCCTCGAAAGCCTTAAAATTTCGGGTGCAGCCGAAGTCACCGGTGGCGGATTCGATAATGAAACCCTGTTCATGGCCATCAATGGTTTTGGCAGTGCGATACTCGATTTGAATGTGAAAATCCTAAAATTCGATGTGAGCGGCACAGGCAATGTAGAACTTGCTGGCAAAGCCGAAACCGTGGTGATTAACCTGAGCGGCGCCGCCAGTATTGAGGCCGAAAATTACGACGTGGAGAACATGACCCTGGTGATGTCGGGGGCCGGCTCCGCCGAGGTAAACGTGAGCAAGCAGCTCGACGTGAACATCAGCGGGGTTGGTGTGGTAAGCTACAAGGGCGAACCCGAAGTATTGCGCAAACGCATCAGCGGCGCAGGAAAGATTGAGCAATTGTAGCCGGTTGTAAAAACCCTGTTGGCACAACCACATCATTTTCAACCCAACTTCTTCATGTATCGAGGTCCGGCCGGGAGGTCGGACCTTTTCTTTTGTACCTAAGCCCATCAAATGCCGTTATTTGCAACATGCGTCGCTTGCTGCTTTTGTTGCTATTGGTATTTGGGGGGATGATGACCCACGCCCAAACCAAAACTTACCGGGCCTATACCGATAGCCTGGTAGCCCGGTTGCAGCGCGATGATTTTGCTGCAGCCACCCGATTGCTCAGTCCGGGCCTGGCCCAAAAACTCACCGCCGAACAACTGGCCGCTGTTTGGGAAGGACTGCAACTGGCACACGGTCCTTTCCAGAAAAGTGGCAACGACAGCTTGGTGCTGCGTAACAACATCCCCTATTATTACCGGCAATGGCATTTCGATAAGCAAAACATCCGATTGGAGTTTGCCTTTGCCCCCGACAAACGCATCAGCGCGCTGCAAGTACTGGCTTCTGGAGCCAGGGCTTCTTACCTACCTCCCCCCTACGATCAGCCCGAGCGCTACCGCGAATTCAGCCTGCCCATTAGGTACGATACCATTGTGCTGCCAGCCATTCTCACCCTTCCTGTCCATTGCCAGCGCTGTCCGGTGGTGGTGCTGTTGCCCGACTTGGGTCCGCAAGACAAAGACCACAGCATTGGACCTACCAAAATGTTCCGCGACCTGGCAGTGGGACTCGCAGCGGAGGGCATTGCCACGTTTCGTTTCGACAAACGCACCTTCCGCTACGGTCCCGAATTGATGGCCGATTTGCGCCTGCTCACGCTCGAAACCGAAATGCTAGAAGATGTACAAGTAGCGCTCAAGCAACTGGCCCAAGTAGCCGAAATTGACACCAACCGCTTGCACCTGCTGGGGCTCGGGCTGGGCGGCATGGCAGCCGGCAGGGTAGCGCGATTTAGTCCATGGCCGGTGCGCAGCATCACGGTTGTGGGCAGCAGTCCCCGGCCCCTGCCCGACCAATTGTTCGATCAGTTTTTACCGCTCCTTGCCGAAAAATCGGGAACGGCCGACTGGCAACCCGCTGCCAAGGTATTTGCCGCCCAAGTAGCCCTGGCCAAAAGCAGCAAGCTCAACCACGATACGCCTGCCGACAGCCTGCCCTTGCAACTGCCCGGTCCGTACTGGAAATACCTGCAGCAAAACGACCTGGTAAACGATTTTTGGTTTGGCACGGCTCCTTTGTGGTTGGTGCGCGGCGCGCGCGATTACCAATCGCAACCCGACGACCTTACCGCCTGGGAAGGTCGCTTAGCCGGGCGCGGAAACCTTCGCACCGAAGAGCTCCCCGGCCTCAATCACCTGCTTATGCACGTAGCGGCCGATACGCCGCTGCTGGAGCATTACCAATTGCCCGGGCATGTGGATGTGGCATTCGTGAGGCAGTTGGCAGCATTCGTTTTACAAACAAAATAGCGCCTTGGAACCCAAACACGCGATGTGGAATTCAAGCACCCCAAAACTTCTCAATAGGAATTTAGAAGTGACCATTTTAGCATATGGAATACCTGAATAAAATCAGAGAAAATCCTACCTAGCCACACCCTTCATTCAAAGACCTTAGGCTTAAGCCGCTGCGAATGATAGCAAATGATGAAAATAGAGGCAAATGTACGCCTAAAAGTAGAGCTACTCGAGCGGTTTTAAGGGCAATGTAACATCCGCATCTTCCAGTTCCTTTTCCACATGATCGCGAATGGCATTTACTCTAAACACCTCCCAGGCTGCTCCCTTTTTTGACTTTTTCATCGCATGGCTGAAATGATGGAATGGGCGGGGCCCACGCAACAAATCATAAAGCGCTTGTTTTCTGTCGTCGTTTTCAAAGGTTTCAATGAATTTTTGCATGAACCTGAATGCCGCCTTTGAGTCGGGTCGCTCCAAGCGTATATAACTGTTGGGGTTATTTTCTACCAAATCTAAATCGGCCAAGCCTTCATCATCCAACATGGCTTCGTCGTCGGTAGCTAAAATAACTACCTCTCCTTTGTTCTTATGTACGTAGCACAACATGCCCATATCAAGACTATGGGCAATTTCTATCAAAGGGTCTTTGCTGTGGAGGTAGGCCATGGGCTTGATTTTGGATATATTTCGCCATAAATCTAAGGAAAAGCCTTTGGCCTCTGAGGAAATAATCGAGGAAACGTTTTGAAGATCACTTTGGAATTGGCCATTCCTCAGCTATCGGCCTCACCTACAGGCACCCATTTTAGCTCGGTAATTTTTTTAGAAAAGTGGTTTTGAATAGCTTGTATGCATGAGCCCCTTGGCACCAGCTTCGCATACGCGTAGAACTCCCCACCCCCGCCTTGGGGCTTACATCAGGCTCAATTTCAACCTTCAGCTTGGGAGAGTCCCTCAAACAGCTGCTCCAGCTTGTTTTTCGGCAGAACTTTTTGTCCGGTTCGCCCCGAGGCCAGCAATCGCTCCCCTGCCCTTGCTTCCCAACGGCAAATGAGGTGGCCTTTATCGTGCGATTCTACAGTGGCGGTATACACGACCTGGGTGCCGGGTTTGGCCGGACTGTGGTGCTGCACCTCCACAAAAGTACCGATGCCTTCTTCATCAGAGCCCTTCCCTTCAAGCACAAATTGGCGACAAGCCCATTCGGCATCGCGGGCAACGGCAAAGGTGGCATAAACGGGGTGGACTTGTCCGGCAGCAAAAGCCGCGGTATCAGCCGCTTGCACCGTCAATGTGAGCTGCCGAAATTCTCCCGCTTCAAAGGTCTTCATGCGCCCGTTTTAGAGGTGAGTTTTACAAAAATGCTGTTGGCCACTTCGCGCGAGACGTGCAAATGCCTGCCATCGGCGAGCAACAATTGCATCGATTGGTCGAATTCCAACTTCTCTACCACGCGTACCGATTTGCCTAGATTGAGGTTCACCTGATCGAGGTACTGCAAAAAAGAAGCACTGTGTTCGTGCACGGCCATCACGCGGGCTTCGTCGCCAGGAGCGAGCTGTCCCAGTAACACCTGTTCGTTGGCAGGCATTTCACCGTTTTCGGCGGGAATGGGATCGCCATGCGGATCGGCGGTGGGGTTGCCCAAATATTCGGCCAAGCGGTTGATGAAGCGCGGGTCGCTCACATGTTCCAGCTCTTCGGCAATATCGTGTATTTCGTCCCAGCCAAAATGCAGCTTCTGCACCAAAAACACCTCCCACAGGCGGTGGCGGCGCACAATCGACAAGGCGGTGAGCCTGCCTTCTTCGGTGAGGTGCACGCCCTGGTATTTTTTGTAGTCGATAAGGCCTTTGTCGCCGAGCTTGCGCAGCATGTCCGACACCGAGGCGGCCCGGGTGTTTAGCTCTTCGGCAATGGCATTGGTAGCAGCGCCCGCGGCCTCGCGTTGGCTGATTTTATAAATGGCCTTGAGGTAGTTTTCTTCGGTAATCGACAAGCGCTGCATGAGGCAAAAGTAAGGAAAAGCTGCGAGCCCAAAAGATGCAGGCTTAGCTCTTCTATGCCATCCATAAAAAAGGCCGACGCATTCGTTCGGCCTTTCAGGTTTAGTTTGGTAGCGCTAGCTGGTTGATTACCAACGGGCGTAACTTAAAATTACCTTTTGTCTTCGGACAAACTGACATGGCCTATATGAATGGGGCATTAATCTATACGAACCTCCAACTTAATCATGGAAATACCATGCGCACACGGGCACCTCCTCCGTCACTCGCCTCTAAAAAAATGGCGGTACCGATTTGCCGGGCAAAGGAAGCACACAACATGAGGCCAAAGCCCGTACCCGATTCACCGGCGCTGCCCTGCTCCGACGGCAAACGTTCGTTGTGTAGGGCCAGTTCTTGCAAATCGCCCAGCCAATTGGCCGGAAACCCTTTGCCTGCATCGCTGATGCTCAACCAAGGGTGGCCTTCCGCAACGCCCCAAGCAAAAGTGATGCTTGCGGCGGCGGGACTGAACTTGATGGCATTCGTTAAAAAATTACGAATCAATAAAGCCACTGCCTGGGCGTCGCTTTTCACCATGGGCGGTGCTTCGTTGGGCAGCTGCAATTGTAATTGTTTGTCGTCGATGGCATTGCGGTTCAATAGTACCACCTTGTTCACTACTTCTTGTAGGTCAACGGTCGTTAATTGGGTTTCGCCACCCCATTGCAGGGCCACCCAACCCAACAAATCGTCGGTTACTTGCAGGGCATGTCCTTGTCCGGCCTGTATGCGTGCCAATCCCTCCTCTAGTTCGGGCGTGCCCTGCAATTTGCGCCGCAAAATGCGCAAGGCCGCATACGATTGGGCCAGCGGCGAACGCAAATCGTGCCCGATACTGGCAAACAGGCGGTCTTTAAGGGCATTTTGACCCGCCAATTGGGCATTGAGCTTTTCGGTTTGGCGTTTGTTTTTAGAAATAAGCCAAATAATCACCGACAAGGCTGTCAATCCGATCAGAAGCACCCCTATTCCTGCATAAAACTGTTTGCGCGTTGCAGCAGCTTTTTGTGCCACATTGCGCAGTTCGGTGTTTGATTTATCAAGGGCATATTTGACAGCCATGCCGGCCAATTCGCTTTGGTTGGCAATGAATTGCAACGAATCGCGGTAAGCATCTACTTTAAGCATGGCCTCAAAGGCCTCCTTCATTTGGTTTTGAGCCGCATATCCTTCGGCCAAATAAGCATACAGCTGCGCTAATTGAAGCCATTGTTTAGAAGCCTCAAGCTCCTTTCTGAGTGGAATGAAGTAGGCCGCTGACTCCTTGTAGGCTTTTTGTGCATGCTTGATTCTTCCTCTTTCAAAATTGATATTGGCCAAACGATGCTGAGCACCGATTGATTCAAACAATTGATAACTGCTATCCAAATATCGCCAAGCATCTGCATAATCATTTTGCGCATAATGCACATAACCCTTCGAAAACCACAACGAAGCTGCTAAAAAGGGGTCAGGTTCTTGTAGTTCTATTTTTTTTGCCTTTTCTATCAACTGCAAACATTGCTCATACTTTTCAATGTTAGCCAAAGGCTTCACAGCATTTAGGTACGACATGGCCTCGAAATTCCGCTCCCCCAGTGCTTGAAAAAGCTGCGCACTTTGTAAGAAATAGGAGATGGAAGAGTCAATGTTGCCGAACTCTTCTTCCATAATGGCGATGAACTCTTTGCTGATGGCTACACCCAACCGGTTGCCCGACTGTTGTGCGGGACCTATTGCTTTGAGCGCATACACATAGGCACTGTCAAATTTGCCTAAACCGTAATACGCATTGGCCAAATTATTCGCAGTAATGCCTTCGTAGCGGGTGTTTTTGGCCTTGATGGCGCTGTTGTGGGCCAACTGCTGCCAATACACCGCGCTGTCGTAATGGCCCACAATCTGATAAGCCGTACCAAAGCTTTTGGCAATGAGGTAGGCTTCTTTCCAGCTTTTCCACCCCAACCGATCGGCCTCTTCAAGATATTCCATGCTTTTGCCCAAATCGCGGTACAAATACCAATCGGACAAATAGCTCAAGGTTGAAAGTCGGGCTGTTTTGCTTTTAGCCGCTACCAGCGCTTTTTCTAGACTATCGATATAGGCCTCACCCCTGCTTTGACCATGTGCACGAGTTACCGAAGCAGTCGAGCAGCCCAAAAGCAAGGCTAACACAATTAATTTAGGCATCATGCATGTAAAAATAGGCCTTTGATGTAGTTTTGATGAATATTCACGCTCAAAATCGCCAAAATGTCAACCCTACGAACTGTTTTAATCGATGACCAACCTCTGGAACTGGAAGACTTGGCTGGCTTGTTGACCGATTTTGAAGCAATAGAAGTGGTTGCCACCTTCAACGACCCCTTGTTGGCTGCAGCCTATCTGAACCAAAACGAGGTCGACTTGTTGATTTGCGACATCGAAATGCCCCAGCTCAAGGGAACCGATTTGGTAAAAATCCTGGCAAAAGTACCTGCTCTGGTCTTTTGCAGCAGTCATCCAGCCTACGCGCTGGAAGCTTTTGACCTGAACGCGCTTGATTTTTTGCGCAAGCCAGTGAACGAAGAACGATTGGCACAGTGCATCGAAAAAGTTCGCCAGCATCAAACCTGGTGGACCGAAGAAGCGCACAAACACGCCAGTTTACCAACCGACAATACCATTTACATCAAAGTGGATGGCTATTTTCAACAGGTTCAGCTCGATGAATTGCTGTTTATTGAAGCCTGTGGCAATTTCTGCAAATTTAAAATCAAAAATCAGCGGATTTCAGTGGCTTATGGGGTAATCAGCTTCTATGATGAATTGCTTCAAAATCATGGCTTTTTACGCTGCCACCGCAGTTATCTGGTAAACGAGAAGCATGTGCATAAATTCAACAGCCAGCACCTACTTGTGGAAGAAGACGAAATTCCATTGGGAAAAAAGTATGTCGACACCATCAACAACCGCTTGCTGGGCAACAAATTTAAAGCCTATCGCTAATCGAAAAGGTTTTTGTTAAGTAGCACCACGTCTACCAAGATTTTTATACCAAATGCCAGCAATACGCTTCCCGAAATACGATTAAGCCATAAAATCACCCGGCGTGTTACGTAACGCCGCAACTTTTTGGCACCATAACTTTTAAGCAGATCGGTTACCAGAATGGTGCCCAGGGTACCCGTGAAAAACAGCAGCTTATCGGTCCGGTCAAAATCGGGAATGGCCGACACCAAAGAACTCACCCCCAACCAATACACAATTACAAAGGGATTGAGCAAATTGAGTAGAAAACCCTTGACCAAACTTCCACCCAAGGCACGGCCTGTTTTGAGGTCGGGTACATTGGCTTCCACCGCCCGTACCTGCTTGTTAAAGGTGAGGAAGGCACCGTAGCCTACCATAAACAAACCCCCAAAAATGCCTATCCAGCGCAAGGTCTGTGGGTCTTGCACAAATTGCAATAAGCCCACAAAGCTGATGAACACACAAAAAGCGTCGCTCAGCAAAATGCCCAAGGCCATAAACGCCCCGGCGGGAAAGCCTTTGGTAATGCTGGTTTGAATAAGGGCAAAAAATACCGGCCCCAGCAGCACTGCCACCAGCAGGCCGAAGCCTATGCCCTGTACAATGGGTAACTGCAGCATCAAGCGCGCTTTTCGGCCAAAAACTCCTGCCAAGAAGCCAGGTGTTTGGGATTCAACACCCGTGGGAATTTATGTTGTCCGCCCAATTTACCTTGTCGGGCCATCCATTCGGTAAACCAAGCGGTTGGCAAAACTTCCACAATGACCTCTTGCAAGGCATGGCGGCGTTCTACCACATAGTCGTCGTTTACCTCACATAGGGTTTTATCAATCAAATCACGAACTTGCTGCACATCTACCTTCTGATCACAACCGACATACCAATGGTGGGCGAATAAACTGCCGTGTGGCTCTCCGTGCACGGTAAATTCTTTGATTTCCATGCCTAACTCCTCCCCCAATCGGCGAATGGCAGCGTTCATATTGTCTACACTCAAGTGCTCGCCGCAAAGGCTCAAGAAATGTTTGGTTCGACCAGTGATTTTGATTTCCATGTGCTCAATGGAGGTGAATCGCACGGTATCGCCAATCAAATAGCGCCAGGCACCCGAGCAGGTAGTGAGCAAAATGGCATATTCAACCCCTTCTCGCACTTGGGTAACATTGAGGGTTTCGGCATCGGTTTTCAGCGTGCCATCGGCTTCAAAGTTCTGCTCATTAAAAGGCACAAATTCGTAATAAATGCCATTATTGAGCACCAAACGCATGCCGGTGCGTACCGTATGTGGACGCGCATCGTAAGCAATGAAGCCTTCGGAGGCTAGGTAGGTTTCGAAATAAATAAGTGGACGAGCCATCAAACTCTCAAAGCTCTTGCGGTAAGGCTCAAATGCCACACCGCCAAAAGCGTAAACCGTAAGATTAGGCCAAATTTCGTGGATGGTTTTTACGCCATAATGGGCAATGATTCGCTCCATCATGATTTGTAGCCAAGCAGGCACCCCGGCAATCACCCAAATGTCCCACTCCTTGGCATGCTTCACAATGTCGTCTATCTTGGCATTCCAATCACTGATTTTAGCAATGTCTTTGCCCGGCTTGTAAAAGCGCTGAAACCAAAAGGGTATTTTGCTGGTGTTGATGCCGCTTAAATCGCCGTAATAATAGCGGCCGGTGAAATTGAGATGCGTGCTACCCCCCAGCATCAACATGCCCTTTTCGAAATAATCGGAAGGGAAGTTGTACTGCGCCAGGGTATAAATTTGCTTGATGCTTGCCGTGCGCATGGCCTTGATCATTTCGGATGAAACCGGAATGAACTTGCTGGAAGCGTCTGAGGTACCCGAGCTGAGCGCAAAGTACTTGATCTGTCCGGGCCAAGCCACATCCGCATTCCCCTCGCGGGCCCGGTGCCACCAACGTTCATACATGCGGTTGTAGTCGTATAAGTCTACCCTGCGAGCAAATTCGCCAAAAACATCCTGCTTTTTGAGCATGGAAGCAAAGCCATAATACCGGCCAATTTCGGTGTCTTTAGCTTTGCTTAGCAACTTACGCAGCACTATTTCTTGCTGCTTCGCGGGTTCAAACTGTTGCAGCGATAACTTAATGCGCAGCTGCAGCCCTCGTTTAAACAAACTTCCTAATACTACCATCTCCGCGGGTTTGGGCCACAAAATAAGGAAAGCGCGGCAAGATGAAAAGGGGCGTTTCGACATTAGTCTAATGCCCTTCCTCCATACCTCAAAAATGCCGTCTACAGGGTATTCGCAATTCCAAAAATTAAGTGGACTTTTAGCGCAAACAAAACCTGTGAAACCTCTGCTGCTTGTGCTTTTTGCCTGGGTGGCCTTTCTTCCCAACAGCCTTGCGCAAAAGATGCGCTTTTATGGGCTGGATGTGGACGACGGGCTATCGCAGAATACCATTTGGGACATTACCCAAGATAGCACCGGCTACCTTTGGTTTGCTACTGCCGATGGGGTAGACCGCTACGACGGCTACCAGTTTAAGCATTACGACATCAACCGCATGAACCTTAGTGGGCCAGGAGGCAGTACCATATTCAGGCTGTATCTCTCCGAAACGAATGATTTGTGGGTATCGCATCGAGGGGGCTTGCACCGCTACAATCCCACCACCGATAGCTTCGATCACATGGTCATTTTGCCTATCACAACCAGAGAACCTGGTGTATACATCTTACATATCAATGAACAATTTGCTTGGTTCCTGAGCAGTCAAGATGGTTTGCTACAAATAGATCTTCGTTCGGGCGAAAAAGTACTTCAAGACACCTACCCAACCCAATTTGTCATCCTACCAGGAGTCCATTTTGATGAATTTGTGGTGGCTCGACTTCGACCGGGAAAGCTCTTCCTCTTCAACAAAAAGACCAAGCAACACAGGATTATCGACAGCCCAAAAAACCTGGAATCGGCTTATCCGATTAAAATAGGAAATCATCAACTCCTGCTATTGAATAATGAAACAGCGGCCACATACCATTTGAAAAGGAAATCTTGGGAATTACGAAAAATCCCAAACCTTGCCTTGGCGAGCGAACGGAATGTTTCATACAGTGGACTTGTATATCAAAATGAACTATATGTAGGCGATTTAGATGGATTACATAAACTTTCTTTCCCGGGACTTAAGTGGCAAGGCCAAATAACCAGTTTCGAAAGTTTCGAACAAGAGACCTTTTCATACGTGCAATGCTTGTTTGTTGACCGCGAACAAAACCTCTGGGTGGGCACCAATGGGTCTGGACTGTTTTGCCACAGCAACCGCATGAACCGCTTTCCTTGGTATGCACATAGTAGCATGGCAAACAACATGCTCAAGGCCCTCATATCCGATAAAAAAGGCCATATATACGCAGGAGTATACAGCAAAGGTTTGTACCGCTACACACTCAACAGCATCGCAGAGCCCGAATTCATTGAAACTCCAGTTGGACCAAGGGGCATTCACTTATTGGCCTGGCTGCGCGAGGATGAATTGCTCTTTGCCAGCCAAATGGATGTTCATTGGCAAAACTTGAAAACAGGAAAAAACAAACACCTGCACAAAGCCAAAATCCACATCAGTCAAATAACCACGGTACCCGGCAAAAAAGAAGTAATCGACATTTTGGAATACCATCAAATCATGCGGTACGAAAAAGGTCGAACAAGGCTTTACAGCAGCACCTTTGGCATCGAAGCCACTGCTTTTATACATCTTACAGCCGACAGCATCCTACTGGGCGGTGCCGATGGCCGCATTGTTTTGGTTTCGCCTAATAAAAAGCATACGCATTGGGCCAATACGGGTAGCATAATCAAACACATGCAATGGCACCAAGGTCGCTTTTATGTTGCAACCATCGCCGGCCTTTTCGAATTCAACAGCCAAGGCAAACTGTTGCGTCGCCTACACACGGAAAATGGCTTGCCCAACAACTTCATCTACGGCAGCCAGCCCGATTCCAAGGGCAACATTTGGTTCAGTCACAATGCCGGCTTGAGCTGCTACATCCCCAAAACCGGAGCGCTCAGGCATTTTGGCCCGGCCGATGGCTTGCAATCGCGCGAGTTCAATACCGGTGCCTTTGCGTCGTTGCCCGATGGAAGGCTGCTTTTTGGCGGGGTGCGCGGCTTCAATGTGGTTGATCCCGCTCTGGCACTGCCACCCATGGCTCCTCCCGGAGTGCAGCTTACAGGTCTTGAAGTGAACGAACAAGCACTTTCTAACGATAGTTTGTATCGATTACAAAAAGAAATCAGCCTACCTTACAATTTCAACAGTTTGGGCTTGTACCTCTCTAACCTGAGTTACGGTGCACCCGGCCAAAGGCGCTACGCCTATCGGTTGCGGGGCTACGACAACAAATGGATAGAAAACAACAGTCGTAATTACATCCGATATCCAAACCTGCCGCCTGGCACCTATATTTTCGAAGCACGTTCGCGATTTGGCGAAGATGCCTGGGGACCCGCCAACGCCAACCTCAAAGTAATCATTCGTCCGCCCTTTTGGTTAACCACCTGGTTTTTGGCGGGTTCAGCCATGGTGCTCCTAACCGCCATGGGCTTGGGCAGCAGGTGGTGGTTGCGTAACCGCGAGGCAGCCATCCGTAGAAACCTCGAAATGCAACAACGACTAGAAAACGAACGTAAGCGGATCAGTCGAGATTTGCACGACAACGTAGGCGCCCAACTCACCTACCTTATCAACAACCTCGATTGGCTGGCCGACCAGGGAGGCAATGAGGTGGAGGTAGGTGAACGTTTGCGAACCTTGAGTGAAGCAGGACGGCAGGCCATGCTTACCCTGCGGCAAACCATTTGGGCCATAGGCAACGAAGCACTTGAAATTGAGGATTTTGCCGACCGTTTTAAGGTTTACGTGTTAAAAATGGTGGCTGTGCATCCTGGCTTACATGCCGAGTTTGAAGAAGATTTGAAGGAAAGCAGCACTTTGAGTCCCGAAACAGCGCTCCATCTTTTCCGTATTGGACAAGAGGCGGTACACAACGTATTGAAACATGCCGGAGCAAGCAGGCTGCACATCCGTTTTTACAATCATGCCGAATGTGCCTTTGGAGTCGAAATCGGCGACAATGGCAAGGGCTTCGATGCCGATGCGGCGCCTCCACAAGGTCACCACGGCCTGCAGAACATGCAAGCCCGGGCGAGCGAATGCGGGGCACTTTGCCAACTCATCAGCAAGCCGGGCGAGGGTTGCACCGTTTTACTTGAAATACAAAACCAATGGGCGTGACCATAAATACCGCATATGCTGCATTGCCTGAGACATCGATTTATGCCAACTTGCGTACCACTGAACGTATGATTCGCATAGCCATTGTAGACGATAAAGCCGGGAACCGCAATTCGCTGGCCGAAAAAATGGGGCAACTGCCCGATTTTGAGGTGTGTTTTACAGCTGCCGATGGTGCCGAATTTTTACAGGAAATGGCATTACGCCCCGTGGCACGGCGGCCCCTGGTGGTGCTGATGGACCTCGACATGCCGGTAATGAACGGCATTGAAGCCATTTCAAGGGCGCATGAACTGTATCCCGAGGTTCATTTTTTGGTACTTACGGTATTCGATGAAGACGACAAAATTTTTGAGGCCATTGCCGCTGGTGCTTTGGGATATTTGCTGAAAGACGAAAGTTTGGGCTCGGTAGTGCAGGCCATCATTCAAGTGGTGGAGTTTGGTGGGGCGCCTATGAGTCCGCGCATTGCCCGAAAAGCCCTACAGCTGCTTACCAAAAGCCGACAGAGCGCCACGGTACCAGCGAGCGAGGTAGCACCCGAACTGAGCACCCGCGAAACCGAAATCCTGAAATCGCTCGTGAACGGACTCGATTACAAAGCCATTGCTGAGTTGTTGTTCATCAGTCCGCACACCGTACGCAAGCACATTGCCAACATTTACGAAAAGCTGCACGTAACCAACCGGGCGCAGGCGGTGGGCTTGGCGTTGAGGAAGCGGTGGTTTTGATGGGGCGGGGGCGATTGGCAAGCGGCATGCGGCGGTAGGCATTTAGCTGGTTCCTGCTTTCCCCGCGCGGAGCAGAAGGACGGCAGTAGGCAATCGTCGGTTGGCACTGAACGTGCAATTTTTTTTTTCAGAATTTCAGACCTTTTTGTTGGAAATTTCGCATCTAATGCTATTTTTGAATTCATGTGTTGCTACATTGATGTTGCAACCATGATTATTTCTGTAAATAAATTTTTTTGTTCCGTTTGGTGTTTGTAGTATTGGAAGTCTTAACCTTTGACAACTGTCAATTCCATGACCATCAGCAACAATACCATTCGTACCTTTAGTACTGCAGGTGCCTCGCAGCTCGACGCCCGTGCTGGTATTAGCGCCAGCAATGGCTGGAATTTGATCATCAGGCAAAACAACCTGCAGCACAACACCATGGCACCCAACAGCGATTTGAGTGGCAACAA
>PNNG01000038.1 GCA_013824115.1 Sphingobacteriaceae bacterium
GGGATGGCCGGGGTTTGCAACGCAGAGAGGGGGAGGGGTTTTTGGCTATGAAGGAATGAAGTGCGTAATTCAGGGTTCATGTAGCTCAGAATGACATTGTTGGTGCAGTTACCGGCTTTGGGTGGTTGAGCGGAGCCGAAACCACCAGGAAAGATATTTTACCATGCCACCGGTTCACTTCGACTTCGCTCAGTGACCGGCCTTTTCGGTGGTTGAGCGGAGCCGCCCTTCGACGCAGAGACCAAGGGTCTAGGAGGCAATCGAAGGGCGGTCGATCAATCCTGTGGTCAATGCACCTGCGCACTACCCGCACCCCGTGGAATGCGGATGTCTTCAATCAAATCCTGGATATGCGCGGGAGGAGCAGGGGTAAATCGACTCACCAGCAGCGATACGCCAAAGTTCACCAGCATGCCCAGGGTACCCACACCTTCGGGCGAAACACCAAACCACCAATGCTCGGCGGTGTTGAGGTCGGGCGCCAAAAATTTGAAGTACACAATGTAAGCCGTGGTAAACACCAAACCGGCAATCATGCCTGCTATGGCGCCTTCTTTGTTCATGCGCTTGCTAAAAATGCCCATGATGATGATGGGGAAGAAGCTCGAAGCCGCTAAACCAAAGGCAAAAGCCACTACCTGGGCCACAAAGCCGGGGGGATTGATGCCGAAATATCCTGCAACAATTACCGCCACCGAGGCAGCCACCCGGGCAGCCATCAGCTCGTTCTTTTCGGTGATGTTGGGCATGATCGACTTCTTTAGCAAGTCGTGTGAAATGGAGGTAGAAATCACCAGCAAGAGCCCTGCCGCCGTGCTCAAAGCAGCTGCAAGTGCACCGGCTGCCACCAAACCTACCACCCAATTGGGCAGCTCGGCGACTTCGGGATTGGCCAACACCATGATGTCCTTGTCGATGGTGAGCTCATTGGCTTCCTTATCGGCCACATACTGCACCTTGCCGTCGCCGTTTTTGTCGTCAATGGCTATGAGCCCGGTTTTGGTCCAGTTGTTCATCCATTCGGGCAAAGCGGCTATCTCCTTTTCAGAAGTGCTGTTGATCATGTTGTAGATGCCAAAGGCGCCGATGGCTGGGGCGGTGGTGTACAAAATGGCGATGAACACCAAGGCATAACCGGCCGATTTACGGGCGTCCTTTACTTTGGGTACCGTGAAAAAGCGCACAATTACGTGGGGCAAACCCGCAGTTCCTACCATGAGGGCGGCGGTGATGAAAAAGATGTCGATCATACTCTTGCTGCCGTCGGTATAGGCGGTGAAGCCTAGTTCTGTGAGCATGCCATCGAGCTTTTCGAGCAGCGGTGTGCCGTCGGCTACATTGCCGCCAAAACCCAGCTGAGGAATGGGATTGCCCGTTACCTGCATGCTGATGAAGATGGCGGGGACCATGTAAGCGAAAATCAATACACAATACTGGGCCACCTGGGTATAGGTAATGCCTTTCATGCCACCTAGAACCGCGTAAAAGAGTACGATCACCATGCCGATGATCACACCGGTATTGATGTCTACCTCGAGGTAGCGCGAAAACACAATGCCTACGCCACGCATTTGTCCGGCTACATAGGTAAACGACACAAAAATGGCGCTTACCACGGCCACCAAACGGGCGGTTTTGCTGTAATAGCGCTCGCCCACAAAATCAGGCACGGTAAACTTGCCAAATTTGCGGAGGTAAGGGGCGAGCAAGAGGGCTAAAAGCACGTATCCACCCGTCCAGCCCATCAAATACACCGAGCCGTCGTAGCCCATAAAGCTGATGAGTCCGGCCATGGAGATGAACGAGGCAGCGCTCATCCAGTCGGCCGCAGTGGCCATTCCGTTGGCCAGGGGCGAAACGCCTCCGCCGGCCACGTAAAATTCTTTGGTTGATCCAGCACGCGTCCAAATGGCGATGCCGATGTACAGGGCGAAGGTGAGTCCTACGATGATGTAGGTCCAGTCTAAAATGCTCATGGTCGTATTATTTTTCGTCTACGTCAAAGTCCTTGTCGAGTTGGTTCATCCAGCGCACATACACGAAGATGAGGATCACGAAGGCGTAAATGCTGCCTTGTTGGGCGAACCAAAAGCCCAGTTTGAAGCCGCCCAGCTGGATGGCGTTGAGGGGGTCGACCAGCAGAATGCCAAAGCCGAACGACACCACGAACCAAACGCTGAGTAAAATGAGCAGGAAGCGCAAGTTGCGGCGCCAGTAATCCTGCATGCTTTTGTTTTTTTCCATAGGTGGAGGTTTTTAAAGGTAAATCATGGTTTGAAGGGTAATCTCGGGACGGTAACGCAGGGCGTTTACGTTGGTAAAGTCGGGCCGACTGCGGTAGTTGAGGGTGATTTTGGCGTGGTGCCCATCGAGGAAGTAGTTGCCACCAATGTCGAGTACCTGCACCGGAACGATGTTGCCGCCAGCATCTTTCACGCCCTCAAAGCGGGCATGCGAATAAGCCAGGTAGGTTTGTAAGCGCCCTTTATTGCCGAGCCAGCTTTTGGGGAAGAGGTAACCCGCCTGGGCATACACAATGCTGCCGGTTCCGAGCAAAGGAAAGGCGTTGCCCCGCAAACTGCCGCCCCCGGTAGCCGGGTTGAGGATGCCGATGTTGCGCACCTGGTTGGGACCAAAATCGTAGTTGTAATACACCCCATACACGGTGAGGGCGGTTCCTTTTTCTTTATTCAAAGGCAGATCGAGGAAGGCATCGAAGCCCAAGAGCAATTGGTTGTGGAAGGCTGTATCGCCGGTAGCGGTTTTCGACCACATGGCGTCGCTGTTTTGCAAGAATCCAGCGCCGAGGTTAAATACTTTTTTGGTGCCGAGGTAACTGCCCACGGTGAAAGGCAGATAGTTCGATTCTTTGTCCCAAAACTGCCAAAAGGCATATCCCTGGTACACCTTTTTGTTGTTCCGCGGCGAATATTGGGCGCGGGCCGAGTCGATGACCCCTGCCGTATTGGTTAAAAACGGATCGTTGATGGCCAAACGGTAATCGAGTGGGCCGATTTGCCCCTTGGCATATACGCCCAACATACGCGCAAACTGGTCGGTAGCCTCAATGGTGGCCCAGTTAAAAATGGGCGCATCCATATTCATGAAATTGAGGGTGCTGGCGCTGCTCATGCGGCTGATGCCGTTCCAGTAATGCAAGCCCATGCCGATGTGCAGGTAATTTTTAAGCACCCGGTATTCGGTCCAGGCATCGTGCACATACAATTGCGGGCGTTTGCCATCGGTACCCAAATAGCCACCACTCACGGCGTTTTGGTTGTTGATACCAAAGTGGGTGAGGATGAGGAAGCGGGGATTGAGCTGCACAATGGCCAAAAAGCGCGAGCGGCGGATGCCAAAATCGGTGGTGCTGTTTTGCACTTCACCCAGGCGGGTAGAGCCGCTGTTGTTTTCGTTGTAACGCAGCCACATCTGGTGCCAGGTAATAAAGCGGATGTGTTTTTGGCCGCTTTCGTCGAGGTTTACGCGGATGCCTTTGCCATAAGTATCGGAGCCTTGGGCGTGCGTTTTAGTGATTGTACAGCCAAGCAGCAAGAAAAGAAGGACGTATAGGCGCTTTTGGTTCATGTCCAGGTGTTTAGGCCGACCCGAAGTCGAATGCCCAAACCTTGGAAAAATTAGCGATGTGCGAAAAAGTGCTATAGTTTAGTGGTAACAGTATAGTTTTTTGGGTGAATGGGCTGAGTAGCTGGGTTTAAGGTTGAGCTGTGCGAAATCCCGAGAGCCAAAAGGAATTCGGGATTCAAAAGGAGTTTATCTGCTCCGTGCCAAGCTGTTGCCTGAGCGTTCGCCAATCACCGTTACCAAAAACATTACAGCGTAACGGAATCTTGCGCCCCTCTCCTCTGGAGAGGGGTTGGGGGTGAGGCCGTTGGTTTGTGCATAAAAAGGCAAGATTCAAAGAGATGCTGCTGCTCCGCGTTAAACTGTTGCCTGAGCGGTCGCCAACCACTGTTACTAAAAATATTACAGCGTAACAGAATCTTGCGCCCCTCTCCTCTGGAGAGGGGTTGGGGGCGAGGCCGTTGGTTTGTGCATAAAAAGGCAAGATTCAAAGAGAAGCAGCTGCTCCGTTACCAAAAACATGACAGCGTAACAGAATCTCGCGCCCCTCTCCTCTGGAGAGGGGTTGGGGGTGAGGCCAGATGGCAAACATTCCGGGCCCAAAACCCCATGCCATTTGCCAGCATATGTATGAACCGATCACTGCTAGCAATCGCTCCATTACCTATCAATGCCTAAACCGCTCCCACTTAATCAACATGTACTTATCGCCAATTTCGGTGATGATCATCCCAAATCCCTTGGTGTTTTCAGGTTTGGCCATGAAGGCCGCTAACTCGGCATGATTCAGGATTTTGTAGGTGGGATGGTATTCATTCTGCTGCGGGGCCTTGATGCCATATTTGCGCACCCAATTGATCACCGACACATGGCTTACCCCCAACAGCCGCTCAATTTCACGGTAGCTTACGCCTTCCATATACAGTTGCAGGGCTTTGATTACATAATATTGATCAATCTGCTTCCCGGCCTTTAATACCGTAAAATGATAGCCACAAAGCCCGCATTTATAGCGCTGACGCTCGTTGAGGATGCCCGATTTGGTGAATTTATCCTTGTTGCTACAAGAAGGGCATTGGAGTTCGGTGGTTTGGCTATGCATCGTTAGCAAAACTATATTAATTCAGCACAACTCCGAAAAATCAAGAAGGTATTTTTTGAGAAAATCGCAGCCTTTATAAATGCGGTGCAGCGACTTTAAAATCTGAGTCAATAAAAACATTACCGAATATCAGATGTATATTTATGGTGTCAAGAAACCTATTATGAATGATGTATTAGCTACCACCCTGGAGAAAGCGGGCGACCGCAAAACTCCTCTGCGCGTGATCAAGCGCTACCTGCATTTGAAATACCGCATCCTCGTTTCCGACGAGGTGATTGCGCAACGTGTTCGATCACTCGGCCTCAAGGTGGCCTGAAACTCATCGACCGGAATTGAAAAATTCCGGTTTTTTTTGCTCAAGCCGTATCTTGGGAGCATGTTCAGGTCGGCCGTCCTATTTCTTGCCCTTTCGCTATTTGTCATGTTGGCAGCCTATGCCCAAAGCCCCCTCGATGTTCAAGGCCACCGCGGCGCTCGCGGCCTGATGCCCGAAAACACCATTCCGGCCATGCTCGAAGCCGTGCGCCTAGGCGTTACAACCCTCGAGTTGGATGTGGTGATTACAGCCGACAAACAAGTGTTGGTGTCGCACGAACCTTGGATGAATCCGGAGATTTGTTTGGATCCGGCCGGACAAGAGCTCAGTACCAGCAAAAGCAAACAGGTGAATATTTACAGCCTCAGCTACGACGAAACAACCACCTATGATTGCGGCTCCAAAGGAAACAGCCGTTTTCCCGAACAGCAGAAAATTCCCGTACACAAGCCCCTGCTCGCCGATGTGTTTCAGGCAGTAGAACGCTATTGCAAAGAGCACAAAAAGGCAGGTGTACAGTACAATATCGAAATCAAATCGAGCCCCGTTGGCGACGATAAACAACACCCCGCACCCGAAGAGTTTGCCGATTTGGTATTGGCCGAAATTGCCAAAGCTGGCCTGCTGGCACGCACTACCATTCAAAGCTTCGATATGCGCCCTTTGCGCTATCTCAACAACAAAAACAGTCCAGTTAAACTGGCACTTCTCATCGAAAGCCAACCGAATTACGAAGGAGCCATCCGTGAACTGGGCTTTATTCCCACCATTTACAGTCCGTATTTCAAATTGGTCAACAAAAAACTACTCAGTTACGCCGCACAAACCGGCATGAAAGTCATTCCATGGACGGTGAACGAAACCGACGATATGCGCCGCATGTTGGAGTTGGGCGTAGACGGCATCATTACCGATTATCCCAACCGGCTGCTCGAATTGCTCCGAAACAACCAGTCCACGGTGCCCAATGATTAACACATAACGTCAAAAACGTAGCCCACGGCACCTTCATCAGAATTTAACCTGCTGATCTTTCCGATTTTGGTAGTTTTGCGGGCTATGCAAAAATGGACTGCCCTATTTAAAGAAGCACTCAAAGGCGAAGACCAGGATTATACCAGCGGAAGCATCCGTAGAGCCATTGTGCTATTGGCCATTCCCATGATATTGGAAATGGTGATGGAATCGCTTTTTGCAGTGGTCGATATTTTTTTCGTGGGCAAGCTGGGGGTTTCGGCCGTGGCAACGGTGGGCTTAACCGAATCGGTAATTACCATTGTTTACAGCATATCTATTGGCTTGAGCATGGCAGCTACAGCCTTGGTAGCTCGCCGCATTGGTGAAAAAAACCCAAAGGCAGCAGCCGACACCGCCTTTCAAGCCATAGCGTTGAGCAGCATTTTGGCCATCACCTTGGGCATTGTAGGCTTTCTACAAGCCGAAAACTTGTTGCGCCTCATGGGTGCCGACGAACAGGTAATTGCTGAAGGTGCGGGCTATACCAAAATCATCTTTCTGGGCAACTTGCCCATCATGTTGCTTTTTCTCATCAATGGTATTTTCCGCGGGGCAGGTAAGCCCGCCATTGCCATGCGGTCGTTGTGGTTGGCCAATGGCATCAACATTATCATGGACCCTATCCTTATTTTTGGTCTAGGAGAGTTTATTCCTGCCTTAGGTATTGAAGGTGCAGCCTGGGCTACTACAGGCGGCCGCACCATTGGTGTGTTGTACCAGTTGTATCACCTCTTTGGCAAAGAAAGTCAAATACGACTCACCGCCGCTAACCTGGTGCTCGAAGCCAAAACGGTACTTACCATCCTCATAGTAGGTGCGGGCGGTATGGGCCAATTCCTCATCGAGTCGGCCTCTTGGATTGCACTCACCCGCATCGTGGCCGGATCGGGCAGCATTGCCGTGGCAGGCTGGACGGTCGCCATCCGCATTGTGATTTTCGCCTTGCTTCCTGCCATGGGATTGGCCAATGCGGCTACCACCTTGGTGGGGCAAAACCTCGGCGCCGGGCATCCCGAGCGGGCAGAAGCCTCCGTTTGGAAGGCAGCCTTGTACAACGCCATTTACCTGGGCTCAGCCTCCATCTTCTTCATTGTGTTTGGCAATCCCATCATCGGTTTGTTCAACAACGATCCGGGGGTGCTTACCATTGGCCGCGAAGCCTTGTTCGTGCTCTGCCTGGGTTACGTCTTTTTCGCCTACGGCATGGTCATCGCCCAGAGTTTTAATGGCGCTGGCGATACCTTCACCCCCACCCTCATCAATGTGGTGATGTTTTGGCTATTCGAAATCCCTCTCGCCTGGTTTTTAGCCGTGAAACTACAATGGGGTGCTTCGGGCGTATTTTGGTCGGTAGCCTTTGCCCACAGCCTCCATGCCTTGGTAAGCATTTACATTTTCCGCTTGGGCCGCTGGAAAAAAGTGCAGGTCTGAGCCTTTTTGCGGTTCTTAGCAGCATGCAATTGAACCTGTGGTTGATCGTTAGCCTGCTAGGCGTTCTGTCGGTAGTAGGATACGCCGTGCATGCCCAAAAACCCAAAAACGGCTTGGTAATGGCCACCTACAACATCCGCTATTACACCGAAAAAGATGGCGAAAACGCCTGGCCCCATCGGCGCGAGCGATTGGTCAAGCAGCTCATGAGCCACCAACCCAGTATCATCGGTATGCAGGAGGTGCTGCATACGCAACTGCTCGATTTGAGACAGCTGCTCCCCGCCCATTATGCTTACGTGGGTGTAGGTCGCGATGATGGAGCCACCTTGGGTGAATATGCACCCATTTGGTACGACAGCAGCCTGTTTGAATTGCTAGAGAGCGGCCATTTTTGGCTCAGCCAACAGCCCAACCTGCCTGCCAAGGGCTGGGATGCCCACTTGCCACGCATTTGTAGCTGGGCCGTTCTACGCGACCGACAGCACGCCCAGTCTTTACTGGTGATGAATAGCCATTTCGACCATGCCGGGGCGGAAGCCCGCCTCCAAAGTGCCACCTTGGTAGCACAAATAGGGAGTTCGCTCAGCAAGGGTTTGCCCTTGGTTTTTATGGGCGATTTGAATTGCACACCCACCGAGGCTCCACACCAGCACTTGATACATGCTGGCTGGCGTGATGCCCGCAATACCGCACAATCGTTGTCAGGACCCGTGGGTACCTTCCCCGATTTCGACGGCCGCCGCCCCGAAAAGCGCATCGATTATGTCTACTACCACGGTCTAGATTCGCCCTTGAGCTACCTGGTCGATGGTCCCCCCGACCGCAAACCACCCTTTGCTTCCGACCATTTGCCGGTGATAGTCCGTTTTAAATGGTAGTCGTTTGTAAGCGTTTACAAACGTTTACAAACGCTTAACAACCGACTCGGGCCGACCAGTCTGCTGAACTTGCGGGCATGAAAGCGCTCACTCCCGAACAACAGCACATATTGGCAGCCCGTGGCGATTTAAAAATCAATGCCGTAGCGGGTTCGGGCAAGACCACGACCCTGGTAGCCCTGGCAGGCAGCTTGCCCCCTGCCGATAAAATTCTGTATCTGGCCTTCAATCGAACCGTACGCGATGAAGCCAAACAACGATTTCAGGCAGCAGGACTCGAACGGGTGAGGGTAGAAACTGCCCATTCGCTGGCCTATCAGTCGGTAATGCGCCGTCAAAAAATGCAGCTCACCACCAACTACAAGCCCTACGAGCTGGTCCAACAGCTGCAAATCAAAATGCGCGATCCCGAGCTGCGGTATTTGTTGGCCACACATACACTCAAATACTTGCAGTTATACCTGAACAGCAAAGAGGCCAACCACCAAGCCATCAACTATGCCGGCAGTCTTACCGACCCCAAAGCCAAGAGCTTTGCCGACCGCTTTGCAGGCGATTTAGTGGGCTATACAGGCCGTCTCCTCGAACTCATGGAAGGCGGCAAAATACCCTGCTTGCACGATTATTACCTCAAAAAATACCAGCTCAGCAAGCCCAAACTGTCCTACGACCACGTGCTATTCGACGAAGGTCAGGATGCCAGCGGCGTGATGCTCGACGTGCTCTTAGCGCAGAAAGCCCGAAAAGTGATTGTAGGCGATGTGCACCAGCAAATTTATGCCTGGCGTCAGGCGGTCAATTCGTTGCAAAAAGTGTCGTTTCCTACCTACCAACTCAGCACCAGTTTTCGATTTGGTGACGAAATTGCCGAAATGGCCCGCCGCGTATTGGCTTGGAAGCAGCTTTTGCCCGAGCCGGGAATGGCCACCGATTTGCGCGGCTGTGGCGGACAGGGTGCAGGCGGCGGTCCCAAAGCCATATTGGCGCGCTCCAATCTCTTTTTGCTCGACCGGGCCATTCAATGCCTCCATGCTGAAGAAGAAGGCAAATGGTGGTTCGAAGGCAACCTATCGGCCTACACCTTTGCTGCCGATGGCACCAGTATTTTCGATGTGCTTTCGTTGCAGCAGGGCCGCAATGAAAAGGTGCGCGATCCTTTACTTCAATCGCTCGCTAGCTTTTCTAAACTCGAAGAATACCTCGAAAAGGCCGAAGACCCCGAACTGGCCATGATTACCGAAATGGTGCGCAAGTATGGCGATGAGCTCCCTGCATTCATCCAGCAGCTCAAAGGCAGGCAAATAGAACCCGAAAACAGGTCGCAGGCAAATCTCATTTTCAGCACGGTACACCGCAGTAAGGGACTCGAGTACGACTCGGTTGAGCTCACTGAGGATTTTATTACGCACGATAAGCTCTTACGCACACTGGCTGATGCTGAAGCACACAAGGTGGCCCGTTTGAACGAAGAAATCAACCTTTTGTACGTAGCCATGACCCGCGCAAAAAAGCGTCTATGGCTGCCAGCAGCATTGTGGCCGCAAAGCGCAGTGATGCCCTTAGTGCCGCCTGTGGCTGAATTCCCGTTCAGGCGCCGCCGTCCACAGCCCTACGTCCGAGCCGACAAGCATGCCTGGGAGTGGGGTCAGGCCCTGGCTGGACGGGTTTCCGATACCGAAGTTTCCCACCTGTACCAGTTGCTCATCGACGAGCAACACGAGTGGTTGGCCGCCACCGACGACTCGGGTGCAGGGGGCAACTCGCCCGATGAAGAAGACGGCTAGGCAAACAAGCTGTGCCTTTGGCAGTTATTTTTGCAGCCTCAATTCGAATCCATGCCTGCAAAACTCAGTGTAAACATTAATAAAATAGCCACCCTGCGAAATTCACGGGGGGGCAATGTGCCCAACGTTTTGCAGGTGGCACTAGATTGCGAGCGCTTTGGGGCCGACGGTATCACGGTTCACCCGCGGCCTGACGAGCGACACATCCGTTATACCGATGTGTACACCCTCAGCCAACACCTCACCACCGAATTCAACATCGAAGGCAATCCGAAAGAAGCCAAATTTGTAGAGTTGGTACTTGCCGTAAAGCCGGCACAAGTAACCTTGGTACCCGATGCCGGCAACCAACTCACCAGCGACCATGGCTGGGATACTTTAGCCGAGCGTGCTTACCTCACCGATATGATTGCCCGTTTCAAAGCGGCAGGTATTCGTACTTCCATTTTTATAGATCCCAACGAAGCCATGGTAGAAGGCGCGGCCCTTACTGGTACCGACCGCATCGAATTATACACCGAAGCCTATGCTCAGCAGTATCCCAACGACCGGGTAAATGCACTGGCGCATTTTATCAAAGCTGCGGAAAAAGCACAGGAGGTGGGATTGGGTTTGAATGCTGGTCATGACCTCTCGCTACACAACTTGACATACTTTGCAAGTCGTATATCAGGCTTATTGGAGGTTTCTATCGGTCATGCCCTGATAGCCGATGCCTTGTACTTGGGCCTTGAAAACACCATTCAACTCTACAAGAGAGCCTTAGCATTACATGAATAATGCAATAAGGTAAAATTTTTCTATAAAAGGTATTGTCACATCAAGATATAGGTATATTTTTGTCCAATACTCGACCCAATGTTTTCAAAATCTTGTGAATACGGCCTCCAGGCGATTCTGTACATCGCGTTGCATGCACGACCTGATCGCAAAGTCGGTTTGAAAGAAATCGCCGACAACCAGGATATTCCTGCACATTTCTTAAGCAAGATTCTCCAGATTTTGGTGAAGTATAAATTGCTCGTTTCTGTAAAAGGTCCCAACGGCGGTTTCGGTCTCTACCGCAAACCCGAAGACATCACCTTGTTAGAGGTAGTATCGGCCATCGACGGACTGGATATTTTCGACCGTTGCGGCATTGGCCTCAAGCAGTGCGACGATGCACATCCTTGCCCCATTCACAACAAATTCAAGTTTTTGCGCGAAAGCATCCGCAATACCTTGATGAAGGAAACCTTGGCCGACCTCATTTTCACCGTAGAGGAAGGTAAGTCGTACGTTACCCTCAAAAACCTCATCGAAGAATAAGTTTTGGCGCGCCGTAAACTCCAGCATTTCGCCGAGATGGACGAAATGCGGCACGTATTGCAGCATCCCGAAAACATGCCGGGACAATGGGCTGCCTTTTTCGGAAACAACCATCCCCTCGTCTTAGAAGTAGGTTGTGGCACAGGTAGGTATACCATTGGTCTTTCTAAATTATTTCCCCAACAAAATTTCATTGGCACCGACATCAAAGGGGCCCGCATGTGGCATGGCGCTACCCAAGTGCGCGATGAAAACATAGCCAATGCCGCATTTTTGCGTACGCGTATTGAACAAATAGACACCTATTTTGCTCGAGACGAAGTGCAGGAGATTTGGATCACCTTCCCCGATCCACAACCCCGCGAAAGCCGTGAACGGAAACGTTTGCCCGGCACCCGCTTTCTGAATATCTACACCAAATTTTTAGCGCCTGGCGGACTGTTGCACCTCAAAACCGATAACCGGGTTTTGTTTGATTATGCCGTTGAGTGCTGGCAGGCACATCCGCAACTGGAGGTAGAAACCGTGATGCACGATTTGTACAGCCATGGCGACCAAGGTACTGCCACCGCCATTCAAACCACCTACGAAGAAAGGTACCGGGCGCAGGGTATTCCTATCAACTACATGCGTGCCAAGTTCATCGAACGCTGATTAAGCAGCTTGAGCTGATTTAAGCGCAATCTGTTCAAGAGCGTGATGTTAAGTACTGCCAAAGGCTTTGTCTCTGCGGCCTCCGGTCAAGCTGCGAAGCAGCGCGGACCAAACGCCTCCGTTGGTCATTGAGCTCGTCGAAATGCGCGGTTTGCGTTCCGCTATTCTCAGCACTGAATGGAAATGCCTTTTCTGGTTTCAGAGTTGATTAATGCTGCACTAACGCTTTTACCACGTTAATGCACCCTCCCTACCTCTGCGGTTAAATTGCCAGCTGAACATGAATTCTTGCAGATAAACTGATTAAGCAATTATATAAGTGGCTTTTTTTGCCAAAGGCCCGATTTCACGCTTCTAACTTCAATCTTCCAGCGCTTCCAACTTCTCCTGCATATCGGCAAACTCACGGATACCTGGGCGTTGTTCTTGTCCGCCATACAAACAAATGGCATAAGGATCAAGTGCCGCTACCATTTCGCGCAGCTGCGCCGTTTCGGCTGGGATATCGATGATGCAGCGGGTTTGGGCGCAGGCATCTTGCAGCAATTGAAACAGCTGACGGTTGGCCTTGGTGAGTGTCCAATTGGGGAAAAGCGCATCGGCATGCAGCAACAGATAGTCGCCATCGAAGTGGCGAATGCCGGCTTGGTCGAGTGCCGATAATTTGAGCCGCATGATGGTGGGTGCATGCACCGAACGGGCGTAACCGGCGTAAATTTCGTAGGGCACCTCCACTGCTTCGAGGCTGTATTCCGCTATTTCGCGGTTCAATTCATCGGGGGCGATGAGGTTAAAGTTGCCCACCATTTGCGGCCCGCTCAGCCAGCCACGCATTTCCATCATGCGCGATGGCTCAACATAATTAGAAGAAGATGGGTCGAACGAAAAACCTACAAAGTCGGCATCTGCAGCGGCTGCAAAACGCGCGTCGCTTAAGTTGGTGATGTCTTTGAAGTATAAACGGGTGATGCTTGCCATGTGGGTAAAGTTAATGGCTGAGCACGTGATGCACAAGCTAAAAAAGGCAAATGTATTGTGGTTAGCCCTGTTTTGAGAATCCTTACCGCTTCACAAACCGCAGCTGTTCTTGTCGCCCAGCAGCGTCAGTAAGTCTTACTTGAAACAGTCCTGTTGGCAAATCGCTTAAGTCCAATCTGTTCTGCCCCAAAGGGTCAAGAAGCCGTTCGTTACTTACTTCCTTACCCTGCACATCGTAAATAGATAAATGCAGTGGGAATTGTAGTGTTTCAACGCCCGTAATAAACAGCTCATCGGTGGCCGGATTGGGATAAAGCTTAAATGAGTTCTTTTCATGGGCAAGCAATTCCATAATGCCAACCGGGAAATACTGGTTGAAAATATCGGCTCCACGTGTCATGGAGCTCGAGCGATTGGCCATCATCGCTGTACCATAAATAGGCCCAAAGGGATCGGTATCTAAGCCCACCCCATGCATGATGCGTTCACGTAGGTTAGAGTTTGAAAAATTGCTATCCACCGAAGGAACCAGTGCTTGGTGGCTTACCACCCCATTGGTTGTGTCAAAATTGGTTGCGATGTAGTATTGTTCAGAACCAAAACTGCTATTCGACACCCTGAGCTCTGAATACACCGTGTCACCTTCCGCCACGTCAAAATCGTACAATAACCGCTCTCCGCCTGAAGGATCAACAGGAATGCCATTGTTGAAAGGCACATAGTACACTTTTTTATCTAGCTCGCGCAGCAGGCCGATTTGGGAAATGCTCGTTGCCTGTTTAAAAGCAAACTCAGAATGGGCACCCATAAAGCCTACACCGTACAATTTAAAATAGGACCGGCCAAAATAACTGACAGTCCCCATGGTCAAATATCCATAAACCGACCATTGTGCCGGCACATATACCTTCCATAAAGTAGAGTCGGCAGCCATGGGACTATACGTTTGCGCCTGGCTGACGGTGCCAAAACCAAGGCCTAAGAAGATGAGAAGTAGCTTTTTCATGGGTTTGGCTTGATGTAAAAGGTTTAAAATTCAATATTAATTAAAAAAACACAAAAAAAACAATCTCTGATTTTTTCAGCTAATGGGCCTATCAAATGGGTGAAAGTTATTTGAATCGGCATACCATGGGCAAACTACAAAATACACTTCATGCACATTGCTTTAAAACGCAATCCTAAAAGCACAACCTGCCAGTAATTTCTTTGCTTCGACACAGCTCGCCTGGTTTCCGCTATTTTTACGGCATGACCACCGCGGGCAACGACTTTTACCAAAATGTATACGAAGTAGTGCGGCTCATCCCACCAGGCAGGGTGACGAGCTACGGAGCCATTGCGCGCTATTTGGGCACTGGGCGGTCGAGTCGCTTGGTGGGCTGGGCCATGAACGCTTCGCACGGCCTGGCCGAACCCGTTCCTGCCCACCGGGTGGTGAACCGCTTGGGCTTGTTGAGCGGCAAACATTTTTTTGGTGGACCCAACCGCATGCAAGAACTTTTAGAGGCCGAGGGTGTCGTTATTCGTGACGATCAGGTTCAGGATTTCGACCGCATTTTCTGGGACCCCGCGAAAGAACTGGCATTATGAGCAACGCCCGGCAATTGTATGCATGGATAGAAGAAGGCGAACACGACCGGCAAGATTTTAAGGAAACCATCAGCAGTTCCAAAAAAATTGCCAAAACCATCGGCTCCTTTGCCAACACCCGCGGTGGACGCATTTTGGTGGGCGTGCGCGATAACAAAGCCATCCGTGGCATCAAGGTAGATGAAGAGCAGCACATGCTAGAGGCTGCTGCCGGCTTTTTCTGCAAGCCTGCCGTGACCCTGCAGTACGAGCGCATAGAAATAGGCATGAAGCAAGTGCTGGTAGCGCACGTGCCCGAGGTACCGCAAAAGCCCATTTACAGTCTGGGCGACGATGAGCAGTGGTGGGCATATATACGTGTGGCCGACAAAAGCCTGTTGGCCAGCAAAACGGTGCTCGAAGTAATCAGGCGAGAGCAAAAAGGAAGCAACAGTCTTATTGAAATGGGCAGCAAAGAAACCGGACTGCTCAAATACTTAGGCGAAAACGAGCGCATTACCCTCAAGCAATTCTGCAAACTCATGAATATTTCGCCCTGGAGGGCACGCAAAATATTGGTGAACCTCATCACTGCCGGCGTCATCCGTGTGCATACCACCGAAAAAGCCGAGTTTTACACGCTTTCTTGAGCGCTTTTAGGGCTAACCAATTTATTCACAAGGGTCTGTTGGAAACTCAAAATGCTTCCTCTATATTTGCAGTCCTTTTTGGAAACAATCTAATCAATTCAATTTAAGCAGTGAATACGTTAAGTTACAAAACTGTCTCTGCCAACCGCAACACGGTTGACAAAAAGTGGTATCTGGTAGATGCCGAAGCAGAGATTGTGGGTCGCCTTGCTAGCAAGGTTGCCGGTGTGCTTCGTGGCAAGCACAAGCCGTCCTACACCCCACACGTAGACTGCGGAGATAATGTAATCATTATCAACGCAGACAAGGTGAAGTTCACAGGTGAGAAAATGCGCGAAAAAGAGTACTTTTTCTACTCGGGCCATCCCAGTGGAAAGCGTCTCGTAACAGCGAAAGACCTGATGCAGCGTCGTCCTACCTACGTGGTGGAGAAAGCCATCAAAGGCATGTTGCCCAAAAATCGTTTGGGTCGCGAAATGTTCCGCAATTTGTATGTGTACGCTGGCAACGAGCATCCGCACGTGGCCCAGCAACCCGAAAAATTAACCATCTGATCTCACCATGTCTGTTACCAATACCATCGGTAGAAGAAAAAATGCCATAGCCCGCGTGTATGTTACCGCCGGCTCGGGCAACATTGAGGTGAACGGTCGTCCGTACACCGAGTATTTCCCCCTGGAGACTCTCCAGCAACTGGTTCTGAAGGCATTTGCTGCCACCAACACCCTTGGTCAGTTCGACGTGAAAGCTACCCTCAATGGAGGTGGAGTAAGCGGTCAGGCTGAAGCATTGCAATTGGCTTTGGCACGTGCGCTCGACGAAATCAATCCCGAGCACCACACCGCTCTCAAGGCCGACAAGTTGCTGACCCGCGACCCCCGCATGGTGGAACGCAAGAAATTCGGTCAGCGCAAGGCCCGTCGTCGTTTCCAGTTCAGCAAACGTTAATCTCAGGAGGAATCAAATTATGTCAAGAGTTACATACCAGGAATTGCTGGATGCAGGTGTACATTTTGGTCACCTCAAGCGTAAGTGGCACCCTAAGATGGCCCCTTATATCTTCATGGAGAAGAATGACATCCACATCATCGACCTGAACAAAACCCAGGTTAAGTTGGATGAGGCTGCCAACGCTATCAAACAAATCGTAAAGTCGGGCCGCAAGGTGCTCTTCGTAGCTACCAAAAAGCAGGCAAAAGAAATCATCGAAACCGAAGCCAAGCGTTTGAACATGCCGTTCGTAACCGAGCGTTGGTTGGGTGGTATGCTTACCAACTTTGCAACCGTTCGCAAGAGCATCAAAAAGATGAGCAACATCGACAAGATGGAGCAAAACGGCACCATGCAAACCCTTTCTAAGAAAGAGCGTTTGATGATTGCCCGTGAGCGCGAAAAAATGGGTCGTGTATTGGGTGGTATCGAAGACCTTACCCGTCTTCCAGCTGCCTTGTTTATCATCGACATCAAAAACGAACACATTGCCGTAAAAGAGGCTCAGAAATTGAACATCCCTACCATTGCGATGGTAGATACCAACTCTGACCCTACTTTGGTCGACTTCCCTATTCCTGCCAACGACGACGCCACCAAGTCGATTGCCCTCATTTCGAAGGTAATCATGAAGGCCGTTGAAGAAGGTTTGCAGGAGCGCAAGCACGACAAGGAAGCTGAGGCCGCCGAAAGTGCTGAGCCAGCACAAGAAGTAGTTGCCGAAACAACGGTGGTTGCGGAAGCAACCGACGCCGGGGCAGAAACCCCCGAGGCATAATATCGGATGGGTTGACGCAAGTCAGCCCATCTTTTTTTAACGCAAAAATCAAAAACTCATAACATGAACATTACAGCAGCTGATGTAAACAAGTTGCGCCAATTGACCGGCGCCGGAATGATGGACTGCAAAAAGGCCCTCACCGAATCCAATGGCGACTTTGAAGAAGCCGTAGTCATTCTGCGCAAAAAAGGCCAGAAAGTATCGGCCAGCCGTGCCGACCGCGACGCCAATGAAGGCGTTATCATCGCCCTTACTTCGGCCGACAAAACTTTCGGTTTGATTGCCGAGGTAACTTGCGAAACCGATTTCGTGGCTAAAAACGAAGATTTTGGTTCACTTGCTCAAGAGATTGCCGCCATTGCCATGGACAAAAAAATCACCGATAAAGAGGCCCTGTTGCAAGAGCACATCGGTGGTATTACCATCGCTGAAAAATTGATTGAGTACACTGGCAAAATCGGCGAAAAAATCTCTTTGCAGAGCCTTGCTACCATCAATGGCGAAGGTGTGGTATCGTACGTACACAGCAACAACAAGCTCGGCGTATTGGTAGCACTTAACCAAGGTGTAAACACCGAGGTAGAAGCCGCCGGTAAAGACGTAGCCATGCAAATTGCTGCCATGAATCCTGTTGCCGTTGACAAAGGCGATGTAGATCCTTCGGTAGTTGAGCGTGAAATCGAAATTGGCAAAGACCAAGCCCGTCAAGAAGGCAAGCCAGAAGCCATCGTAGAAAAAATTGCTTTGGGCAAACTCAACAAATTCTACCAAGACAATACCTTGTTGAACCAGGCTTTCGTAAAAGACAACAGCGTGAACATTGCGCAGATGTTAGACAAAGTAAGCAAAGGTTTGACAGTGAAGGCCTTCCATCGCGTTGCGATTGGTGCCTAAATCCTGTCTTATTCATCACAAAGCCACCTTCGGGTGGCTTTTTTTATACCCTTCGAAGCCGTTGTAAATTTTGCAGGCGGTCAAGGTTAAAATTATTTAACTTCGCATCCGGCATGAAATACAAGAGAATACTGCTCAAACTCAGTGGTGAATCGCTGATGGGCGACAAACAGTTTGGCATCGACCAGACCATACTCGACCAATATGGCAAAGAAATCAAACAAGTGGTTGACCTTGGCATTCAGGTAGCCATTGTAGTGGGGGGTGGCAACATCTTCCGCGGGGTGCAAGCCGAATCGGGAGGCATGGAACGTGCCCAAGGCGATTATATGGGCATGTTGGCCACCATGATCAACAGCATGGCGCTGCAAGCCACACTCGAAAAAATGGGCATCAACACCCGTTTGCAAAGCGCCATCAAAATGGAGCAAATTGCCGAGCCATTCATTCGCCGCCGGGCGATCCGTCACTTGGAAAAGGGCCGTGTGGTTATTTTTGGTGCAGGCACAGGCAACCCCTACTTCACCACCGACACGGCTGCTTCTTTGCGTGCCATCGAAATCAATGCCGATGTAATATTGAAAGGCACACGGGTAGATGGCATTTACACCGCCGATCCTGAAAAGGACAAAACAGCCACCCGTTACGAAACCATCAGCTTTGGTGAGGCCATGAGCAAGAACCTGAAAGTGATGGACATGACTGCCTTTGCCTTGTGCCAAGAGAACCAGTTGCCCATCATTGTGTTCGATATGAACAAGTCGGGTAACCTGGGCCAAATCGTGGAAGGTAAAACCGTTGGAACCTTAGTATCTTAATACGCAAAGCTTTAATTATGAACGAAGAAGTTCAGTTTTATATCGAAGAAGCGCAGGAAGGCATGGATAAGGCCATTGGCCACCTGCAGTCGGAATTGGGTAAAATCCGTGCCGGCAAGGCCAGTACCGCCATGCTCGACGGCGTGCGTGTAGACTATTATGGTGCTCCTACCCCATTGAATCAGTTGGCTAGCGTAAATACGAGCGATGCCCGTACCTTGGTCATCACCCCATGGGAGAAAAGCGCACTTTCGGCCATCGAACGCGCCATAATCAATGCCAATTTGGGGCTTAATCCAAGCAACGATGGCACCCTCATCCGCATCAACGTACCACCGTTGACCGAGGAGCGTCGCCGCGAATTGGTAAAGCGTACCAAGGCAGAAGGCGAAAATGCCAAAGTAGCGGTGCGCAACATCCGCCGCGATGCCAACGAAGCCATCAAGAAGCTTCAAAAAGACGGCGTGCCCGAAGACATGGTGAAAGATGGCGAAGGCAAGGTGCAGCAAATCACCGATAAGATGATTGCCAAGGTAGACGAACTGCTGGTGGTGAAAGAAAAGGAAATCATGACCGTTTAGGGTCGACATAAATGGAGAAGGAGCTTGTGGGCTCCTTTTTTTATGCCCTGTAGCCAATGGGCTTGCGTTCGGGCATCTCTGGCCGCATGAGTTGGCGAATGGCTTCAAATACCGTGGCGAATTGCTGGTCGTAATGGTTTTCGAGTTGTTCTATTTTTAGCCATAAATCGGCCTGACCAGCCAGCAATTGCCGCATTTGCACAAATACCCGCATGATGGCAATGTTTACCTCAATGGCCCTTTCGTTTGAAATGACGCTCGACAGCATGGCCACCCCCTGCTCGGTAAAGGCAAAAGGCGCATAACGGATGCCTCCCCAACTTGAGGTGCCAAAATGGCACCTCAAGTTTTCCCACTCTTCGGGGGTGAGCTCAAACATAAAATCGGCCGGGAAACGGGCTAAATTCCGCTTTACCTGGCGTTTGAGCATCTTGGTTTCTATGCCGTACAGGTTGGCAATGTCGAAATCGAGCAATACCTTTTGCCCGCGCAACCAACAAATGCGGCTGCTTATTTCCAATTCACTGAGCGAGAGCATTTCCATGCGGCAATTTAGCCACAAGGCAGCATTCGGTTGTTTCGTGTTTTGCGCAATAATTATCTCGAATTGCGCAAATTTGAGATCACAACAACTCTTTGAAAAAGGCTTTGGCAAATTTGCGGCGGGGAACCGAATTCATGATGGCCAGCTCCTGCAAAAAGTGGCTTTGATCATCCAGAAAATCGAACATACGGGCGGCAGGATTTTTCAAGAACAAGGTCTCAAACAAATCGGCGCCGCGCATTTGCTGATGTACCAGCACATGCAAAAGCGTATTGTCGTACAGCGAAAAACGCCGCTGCCAGGCCGAGCGAGGTACTATGGGGCTTTGACCATCCATCAGCCGTTCTACAATGGCATCGCTGTGGCGTTGAATATTCATAAAAGTATAGCCCGTAGAAGCTTTGGTTTGTCCACCAGCCGTACCTATAAACACCACCCTTCCCTCGTTTACCGGAAATTTGTAACTGCTCATGGGGATGCGACCTTGCTCTACGTGCAAAATGTCGAAATCGGTGAGCTTGTAAAACATACGCAGGTATTCGCGGGTAGCTTGCTCATACACTTCTTTCTCCCAAACTTCGGGTGAAAAAACAGTGTATTCCACCAAGGCTTCAAAGCGACTCAAAGGCAAAACATACACAAAACAACTGCCATCGGTTTGGGGCACCCTGAAGTCCATGAAAACGGGCTGATTGGGATCGAAAAGCGGCTCTTCGCTTCGAATGTGCCAGCCCAAAAAGTGCTGCCACAAGAAGAGTCGCTTTTTGGCATCGTGTATTTCCTCGTTTCCCAAAAGGCTTGAAAATACCCAAGGAGCCGTAAAACTGCCTTCGGAGGTATTTACTTCGGCATCTTCACCGCTCAGCCCTATGTCGTAAATCTCTGCCTTTTTTACTACCACATTGGCCGATGCTTGCAGCTTGTCGAGGGCATAATCGTAAAAATCCAATCCCCGCAGCATTTTATAGCGATAAGGCGCCATGCGCAAATCGAGGGAGCTGTTGGGCCCATGGAATTTTACGTTTTCCCACGAACGGTAAACGGCTTCGTCGTACATACCCGTTCCTTTTTCCCAGAAGCACCAGGTACGGTCGTTTTCACGTTTGGCCGATCTGTCGAGCAGCAGCACTTGCTTGTTGGCAAAAGGCTTGCTGGCCAGGCGCAAGGCCAAACTTAATCCGGCAGCTCCAGCACCGGCAATGATGTAATCGTAGTGGTTGTCGCTCACCGTTTTTTGGTCAGGTATTTTCGGAACAAGGTTTTGGTTACGATTTCGTAAGTGGTAGTGGTGGTAAGCACCATCGTAAGGGTACTAAATATCACCACTGCCGCAATAAAACCGGGGCCGCCCGTTCCGGCGATGCTGCCCACCATATCTAACACTGCCGAAGTTGGTTTGTTCAACAGCAGACAAACGGCCAAAGCTGCCACCTCCAACAAAGCATACTTCCACCATTTGGCCTGGCGAATAGGTAATAAGCCCACAATGATAGAACCGCCGACAAAAAAGGCAAATTGGTGCAGATTCATTTGCACATGCACGAGCAAAAACAAGCTCACAACGTATAAAAAGAGTTCGGGTTTGATGCGCATGGCTTAGCGGTTAAAACGAACGGTGGTACGGTACAAATCGGGACGGAAAGTGCGCTCCAAGCGAGCAGCATGGTAAGTGCCTCCCAACCAATGCAATACTTGGTCGCTGTAATTGGCACTGTTGAATCGACCGCTTTGGCCGCCTGTGAGCATCAACAAAGCATTGGGGCCTTGTGGCGTAAGTTCAATGATGGTGCGCATGCTGGCCGCATGGGTGCTGGGTAATTTACTGGCAACGTTCACAGTGCGGTTACTTCCATTGCTGGCAAAAAGCGGCATGGCCAATTGCGGCAGGCGCAAAAGGTGCTGGATGTTGGTTTGGTGGAATTTGCCATACACCCACTCTTGCTTGTTGGCGCCAAAACGCGCGTTGAGTTGAAGCAGGCTGCTGTCCCAGGCTTCTTGAGCCAAAGCACGACTGCTTACCCAGCCCATCTTCAAGGGCAACGAATCGTCTACAGATATACTGTTGAAAATATGCTGCTCCGATGGAGGCAAACGCAGCTCGCCGCCCAAATGGCGCACCACAGCATTCACCAGATTGATCTTAAAGTTGTAGAAAAGCGTTGGTGCCACCAATGCGGTATCCATTTGGCCTTCCCAACCACTGAAGAAGCTGGTATCGGCGCCGGCTACTGCCAAAAGGCGTTTGTTTAACAAGCGCCATTCTACATCTACCACATCCATGTGCAAGGCACGCAGCTCGGCAACACCTATGCTGTCGCGGGCCTCGAGCAATTCGGTAATGCGCCTACCACGGGCTGCTGGTTCGTAGCGGGTGCTGATGTGGGCCGAAAGGGGATGATCGATGTGTTCCTGATTCGCACTGTACACGTATTCACGCGGGGTGTTAAAGTGGTTCAGGTAGTTTTGCATGGGCACGTAGCCAATGCGCTGTTCTTTTTTCACGCCTTCGCGTATGCCTTTTTCGGGCGATGGGTGCAAGCAGGCCAAACCCGAAGTCATCAGCCCAATGTTGCCACGGTGATCGGCTAAAATCAGGTTTTGCGGCGGCTGCATGAAGTGCTGCAGGGCAGCCTTGGCATCGTCGATGTGGTTGGCGCGCTCCAAGCCATCAAAAGCAAGGGCTTCGTTGGTGGGCTGCATGGCAATCCAGTTTACGGCGAGGTAGCGGCCTGCGGCGGTGTCAACCGGACCGAAATACGAGCGGTAGTAGGTCTTTACTACATCGGGCTTGCCTTTTACGGCAATGCGCACTTCAAAAGGCTCGAGCTTTTCCCAACGGCCGTCGAGTTTGTATTCGGTAGCCCCTTTATTCACTTCGAGCTGATAGAAATCCACCAAATCCCAGGTAGCATTGGTCATGCCCCAGGCAATGCTGTCGTTAAAACCGGTGATTACAAAGGGAGAGCCGGCAATGCTAAAGCCGCGGGTGATGCGGCCGTTTACCGACTTATGTACCTCATACCAAGTGGATGGAAAAGCCAATTGCAAATGGGTATCGTTGCTGAGGAACGGATTGCCGGTAGCCGATTTTTTGCCCTGCACCGCCCAATTATTGGAGCCAAGGCTGAGTTCATCGTTGTTTTTGATGTAAGCCTGCGGATAAGTATGGCCAAGCCCGCCCACGAGCACCTCTTCCACATCGGGCAGTAGGGCTTGCATCAGGCTATCGGACATGCTGAAATCGGGATAAATGGCATGTGGGGCACGGCTGTAATGTGGGTACCAGAAATTGTAGAGCGGTAGGCCCAATTGACTGCGAATTTCGGTGGCTTTGAGGTCGTCTTCCGAATAGGTGAGCACATGGGTCATGTACTTGAGCAGGTAAAAGATGTTTTCGGCTTTCCATTCCATGGGGTCGATGCCCAAAAGGTGGTATTCGAGGGGAAGAGACCCATAGGGCATGAGGCGGCGATAGTCGTTCACCCCGGCGGCATAGGCTTCGAGGCGCTTGGCCAAATCGGGCAGGCTGTCGGCCATGGCTTCGTACCAACCCGGCACCAGGCGCTCAAACTCAAATTTCCGCCAAAATAAATCGCTGTTCACGGCTGCTTGGCCCGCTACTTCGCTTACGCGGCCTGTGACCACACGAACAAGCATCTCCATTTGGAAAAGGCGATCGCGGGCATGCGTATAGCCTGTAGCATAATCGGCAGCCAGTTGCTGTTCACTGAAAATGTGCGGCACTCCCAAACTATCGTAACCCACTTCGGCCGTTCCAAAGGGCGTTTGCCGCATTTCGAGGCTGTTTTCGAAACGGTTATCGATTTGTAGTGGCGAGGTGGCATAGGTGAAAAAACGCGACAACAAGGGCAAATCGCCCCAGCGTTGCTGCACAGCCCACAGCCAACCCACGGTAACCAACAGGAGTAGGATTTTCTTAATCATAGAAAGAGATTCTGTACGAATTAAGGCATTATTTGCGACAAGCGGAAGCGCCCTTACTTTCAATTTTTTGCGATTTCCTTAAAATATAGCCCCATTCGGCGCTTCAATGCACTTCATTGCTTATTATTGACCTTCCTTTAACCCGTATGAATACTTCGCGCTGTCTGTTTATACTCGCATGGGTGCTTTTGCTCCTCCAAATCACTGTAGTTCAAGCTCAAGCACCACTCACTGGCCAAATCAAAGACCAGCAGAGTGGTGAAACCCTCATTGGAGCATCAGTAATCATCAAAGGAACCACGATTGGTACCACCACCGATATAAATGGCAAGTTCAGCCTTGCCCACAACCGTCCCTATCCGCTCACCTTGGTAATTTCTTACATCGGCTACCAAAATACAGAGGTAAATGTGAGTTCGGCCGAGAAGCCCATCAATATCAAACTAGCACAAAACAATGTGCTTCTGAAAAGTGTGGAAGTGGTTGATAGCCGCATCACCGAAAAACAACGCGAATCGGCCCTTACCGTAGAGGCCATGGATGTGCTGGCCATCAAAGAAACCCCTGCGCCTAGCTTTTACCAAGGCCTAGGCAACCTCAAAGGGGTAGACATGACTACCGCCAGCTTGGGTTTTGTGGTTATCAATACCCGCGGATTCAACAGCACTTCGCCTGTGCGTTCGCTGCAGTTGATTGATGGGGTAGATAACCAATCGCCCGGACTCAACTTTTCACTTGGTAACTTCCTGGGCGCCTCCGAATTGGATGTGTTGAAAGTAGACCTCATCGTAGGTGCCAGTTCAGCCTTTTACGGTCCGAATGCCTTCAACGGGGTAATCAATATGACCACCAAGAGTCCGTTTACCCACCAAGGCCTCTCTGCCAGCATGAAAGCCGGTGAGCGCGCCTTGTTTGAAACGGCCATGCGCTATGCCCAAGCTTACAAAGACAAAAACGGCAACGACAAATACGCTTGGAAGTTCAATATGTCGTATTTGCGGGCGAACGATTGGGTTGCCGACAATATGGACCCAACGGAACAATCGGTTGGCAGGGTTGGCGATCCTGGAGGTTACGATGCTGTGAACCGTTATGGCGACGAAAGGTTGTTTGAAATCAATTTGCCTGTTTCTCACCCCGCTTTGTACAGGTTTTACCGCACGGGTTACGAAGAACGCGATTTGGTAGATTACAATACCAGGAATTTAAAAACGAGTGCAGCCTTTCATTACATGATCAAGCCGAAAGTAGAATTTATTGCGGCTTCTAACTTTGGCTACGGCACCACGGTTTATCAAGGCGATAACCGATACAGCTTGCGCGATGTATTGTTCTTTCAGAATAGACTTGAATTGCGCCAAAAAGACAAATGGTTTGTACGTGCCTATGCAACCAATGAAGATGCGGGACGTTCGTACGATGCTGTATTTACAGCGCTTTTATTACAGCAAGCAGCGAAAGATGATATAACCTGGTACGATAACTTTATTACCCATTGGCAAACCGTTATTGGTCCTGAATTGCGGAACAGCAGCATCCACCCCGATTTTCCCAATTTAGGCAGCTTTACAAGCTTGCAGGCCTACCGCGACGCGGTTCAAACCTTTTTCAACAACAATCCCGCATTGATGCAAAGCCTGTATGGCAGGTCACGTGGGGTTGCCGATCAGGCCGCAACCGGGGTGACCTTCAATCCCACCTTCAATCGTTTTGAGCCAGGTACCATGCGCTTTGATTCGGCATTCAACGCCATCACTTCACGCACCAGTTTTGAAGAAGGTGGTTCGCGGTTTTATGACAAATCGGCTTTATACCACATCCAAGCTGAGTACAACTTCGACACCACCAAAATTGGCCTTTTCAAAATTGGTGGAAATGGCCGTTTGTACCGGCCCAATTCGCGGGGAACCATCTTCAGCGACACCAATGGAGTGGTTTTGAGAAATTCTGAATTTGGGTTGTATTCGGGTTGGGAAAAACGAACCAATGAAGACAAATGGATTTACAGCATTACAGCGCGCTTAGACAAAAACCAAAACTTCAATTACCTGGTTTCGCCTGCTGGTAGCATTGTGTTCAAATGGAAACCCGAGCATATTTTCAGGGTATCGGCCAGTGCAGCCATTCGAAACCCGACGTTGGCAGACCAATTTTTATATTACAATGTGGGCACAGCTAGGCTTGTCGGAAATTTGAATGGGTTTGATTCGCTGGCTACGGTGGAATCGTTCAGAAATTATTTGTCGAGTAAATCACCGGCCGATTTGTCTTACTTCAATGTGGATCCCATCCGTCCGGAGCGCGTGCGAACCTTGGAGTTTGGCTACCGCGGCACGCCATGGGAAAAAGTGTATGTAGATGCCAGCTACTACTACAGTTGGTACCAAGATTTTATAGGATTTAATTTAGGTGTAACCTTTGACCAAGCGCTTGACTTCGGCTTGGCGGCAACCAATATTCAAGCCTTTCGTATTGCCGCCAATGCTACCGACATAGTTACCACCCAGGGAGCAGCCATTGGCATTAATTACTATTTCCACAGACAATTTGCGCTACTTGGCAACTACAGCTGGAACCGTTTGGATTTACGGGGCTCCGACGACCCCATCATTCCTGCCTTCAATACACCTGAGCACAAGTTCAATATTGGTTTTAGCGGTAAGGATCTTATCGTGAATTTGGGAAAGCTTACTTTGCCAGGGGTAGGCTTCAATGTGAATTACAAATGGATAGAAGGATTTTTGTTCGAAGGATCACCACAATTCACCGGATTTATACCGACTTACGACCTGGTTGATGCCCAGGTGAATTACTATCATGCCGACTGGAAAACAACCTTTAAGCTAGGAGCCTCAAACTTATTGAATAACAAAGTGTTTCAGGTTTATGGTGGGCCAAGGGTTGGCCGCTTGGCGTACATTTCTATTCTGCTAGAACTCGACAAAATCTAATAGCCAAAAAAGAATTATTATCAACAGATTAACTAACTTCGATTGTCAAAAACCTCAAAATTATGAAAACAAGCTTACTCAAAATGGGATTGCTGGGCGCAGGATTATTCCTGTATAACAGCAGCATTGCCCAAACGCGTTACATCGACAAGGTGTTTCAAAATGTAACCGTGCAGGCCGATGTAACCTACGGTCAAAATTATCAAGTGCTTACTGGCACACCGGTGCTTATTCCTTTGCAAATGGACGTTTATCGTCCTGCAGGCGACAATGCTACCAATCGCCCTTTGATTGTGTATTTGCATACCGGTAGCTTTTTGCCGCCCATCATCAATGGTTCTCCTAGCGGATCACGAAAAGACAGCGCAACAGCAGAAATGTGTCGCGAGTTCGCCCGCCGCGGTTACGTGGTGGCATCGGTTTCTTACCGTTTGGGTTGGAACCCACAAGGCAACCAGGAAGTGCGCACAGGCACCATCCTCAATGCCGTTTATCGCGCCAATCAAGACGTTAAAACCGCCATTCGTTTCTTTAGAAAAGAAACAGCCACCAATGGCAACCCTTACGGTATCGATACCACCAAAATCGTGGTAGTTGGCCAAGGAACGGGTGGTTATGCCGGTTTGGCTGCTGCTTATCTCGACAAAACCAGCGAGTTAAACTTACTCAAATTCATCGACCCTACCACGAACCAGTCGTATGTAAATCAGGCCATCGTTGGTGATTTTGATGGTTTTGGTGGGGCTGTTGGTGTGGCCAACAATCCGAATCACGCAGGTTACAGCTCAGACTTTAACATGGTGATTAATTTAGGCGGCGCCATTGGCGACACCTCTTGGATGGAACCAGGTGATATGCCAACCATTGCCTTCCAAAGCGTTACTGACCCATTTGCCCCTTTCAACAATGGTATTGTTTTGGTGCCAGGTACCACTTTCCAAGTGATTGAAGTTGGCGGCAGCGGTGCTTTCACCCCCCGTGCTTTCCGTTTGGGCTTGCAAAGCCCTTTGGCCGATATTTCATTGAATGATCCTATTTCGCAAAAAGCCAGAAGTTTGAACAATGGAGTAAGTGGGTTATACCCTTTGTTCATTGCGCCTTTTACTCCTCAGGCTGGTCCATGGGAATGGTGGGACTCAACAATCGTTAAGACGTTAACGGTAGGAACTGCTAGCGGCCTCACTGCCCACAACAACTCGATGCTCACCAATCCGAACATGTCTAAGACCAAGGCTTTGAATTACATCGATACCATTCAGAGATACTGTGCTCCTCGCATTGTGAATGTTTTGGGTTTACCAGGCAATACGGTGAGTGTGGCCGAAAAACAAGCCAATGAAGCACGTGTAAATGTATTCCCCAACCCTGCTACCGACTACCTCACCATCCGTGCTTTGGGCGAAAACGATCGCATCCGCAGCATTGAGGTGATTGATGTAATTGGCAAGCGCGTGCGTTTCGAAAACAACATCCTCGAGGGCAGCCATACTTTTTCACGCGATGGTTTGCCTACAGGTTTGTACTTTGTACGCGTAACCACCGACAAAGGTGAAGCCACCCACAAGGTGAATTTCAAATAAGTTACATCCACTTGATTTAGAGCCCGGGAAGCAATTTCCGGGCTTTTTTTATGAACTTTACAGCAACCCAAACCCTATGAGATGGTTGCTTTGCTGGCTGCTTTTACTGCCACAGTGGACTTTATGCCAACAGTATGTCCCAGGACAAACTTATTGGTCGGCCGATGGCTACATAGAATACCGCTGCGGAAGCCTGCCCTTGATCATTACCGCCCCACATGGTGGTTATCTGTCGCCCGACAGCTTGCCAACCCGTGTCTGTCCGGGTGCTACTACCGTACAAGATGGCTTCACCTTAGAACTCGCCCAAGCCATCGACTCCATGTATGCTTTGAATCATGCCTGTCGGCCACATGTGATCATTTCGCATTTACACCGCCGCAAACTCGACCCCAACCGCGATTCGAGTGAAGCCAGTTGCGACGATGCGCGCAGCATGGCCATTTGGCGGGCCTTTCATGGCTTTGTGCAGGCGGCGCGCGATACGGTGCAACAACGGCATGGCAAAGGCTTGCTGCTCGATTTGCATGGACATGCCCACACCTTGCAGCGCATTGAATTGGGCTATCAGTTAACCGGAGATCACCTTCGCAGTGGCGATTCGGCCATCAACAGCGCATTCAGGGCACAAAGAAGTGGCATCCGCAGTTTGGTGATGCTTAATTTAGGCGCGCAAACGCACAGCCAGCTATTGCGCGGACCGCAGGCTTTGGGCACTTGGCTTCATGCATCGGGTTATCCGTCGGTTCCATCGCAACAAGATCCCACCCCGCAAGCTGGCGAGCCTTTTTTCAGTGGCGGCTACATTACCGAGCGGCATGGCAGCATGTTTGGCGGTACGGTAGATGCTATTCAGCTGGAACATTATATGACCGGCATCCGCAATACTGCGGCTAACCGCGCGCGCTATGCCGATACCCTGCGACTGGTAACCAATCGTTTTTTGGCCACCCACTATTTTGGGAGTACCGCCTTTTTGACGGCTTGTGTAGCAGCGCCTAATGCCTTGCCATTGCAGGGACACTCGAGTCCTTGGTTTAGGCTTTACCCCAATCCAGGCAGTGCGTTTTACCTTGATAGCGATGCAAATGCTGAGCTTCAACTGTTTGATATACACGGAAAGCGCATGTTCAAGCAGTCGGTAGCAGCCGGAACGCAGCTGATTTCGCCGGCGCTACCTGCGGGGGTGTACTTGCTCATGCTTCAGTCCGAAAAGCAGCTTGTTGGTTGGGTGCGCTGGGTGAAAACCCAATAATCGTCCCTTTAATAAGGATGAAAACGCTATAATGTCCTTATTAGAAGGATAATTAATCAAAAAGCGAACCTTTTAAAAGGACGAGTATCGTATATTTGTGAAGTGATACGCAAAGAAGTCATACAGCAGCTCATCAAAAACTTCCAAGATCGGCATCAACCGGCCTTGGTAGCGCGCGAAGAGGCCTTGCCTTTGCACACCCGCAAAGTGGTGGTAGCCAAGGGAGTGCGGCGCTCGGGTAAATCGAGTGCCATGCTTTTGGCCGTTGATGCTTTGCTGGCCGAGGGCACTTCCATAGAGCAAGTGCTGTACTTGAACTTCGACGATGAACGTTTGCCTTTCACCGCCGAAAGCTTCGACCTCATACTACAGGCCTACCGCGAGCTCTATCCACACCAGGCCATGCAGCAAGTGTATGTGTTTTTAGATGAGGTGCAGCAATGTGCAGGCTGGGAGCAGTTTGTGCGCAGGCTGTACGACCAGGAAACGCAAAACGTATTTGTAACGGGCTCCAATGCGCGGCTGCTTTCGTCGGAGATAGCCACCTCGTTGCGTGGGCGAACCCTGCAATTCGAGTATTTCCCCTTGTCGTTTGGCGAATATTGCAGCTTTAAAAAAGTGGATCGGAAGTACGGCAGTTCGCGCCAAAACGCCTTGTTGGAGGCTGCGTTCAAAAGCTATTACCAGCAAGGGGGCTTTCCCGAACTGGTGCTCGACGAAATGCCCTACCGCGACAAAATACTCCAAGAGTACTACCACCTCATGCTGTACCGCGATATGGTGGAGCGTTACGACATACGCAACCTGCCTGCCCTGCGCTACTTCATACGCCGCCTCATCGTCAACATCAGCAAGCCTACTTCCATACAGAAGATATTTAACGAACTTAAATCGGCCGGACTGGCAGTGAGCAAAAACTCGCTCTATGAATGGGTCGATCAGCTCGAGGCCATCTACCTATTCTTGCCCTTGCCCAAATTTGAACCTTCCATGGTGAAAGAACAAAGCAGCGAAAAGAAGTACTACCTCATCGACAATGGATTGTTACGCGCATTGAGTCCGGCTTTGAGTGAAGGTCGGGGCGTGATGCTCGAAAATGTGGTCTATTTGCAACTCCGTCGATTGGCCGATTTATCGAGCCAGTTCTTCTTTTACAAAGGCAAAAAGGAGTGCGATTTTGTGGTGGCCCGCAACCAACAAGTAGTGCAATTGGTGCAAGTGTGCTGGGAGGTTTACGAGGCCGACACCCTTAAACGCGAAATCGCCGGCCTGCTTGAGGCGGCCCAAGCCACGGGCTGCAATAACTTATGGCTGGTAACCGATCACCAGGAAGACGAAATACAACAAGACGGCTATACCATACGCATGGTTCCGGCCTGGAAGTTCTGCTTGTTGCACGAGCGCCGCTCTGCTTGATGTTGCTGTTTGGCTTACAGATTCACCTTATTGAGTCCATTAACTCAATCCCCGCTCTTTTTTAATTTGGTCCCACGCCTGGTTCAGCTGCTGGAATTTCTCCTTGGCGGCGTGCTGCACTTCTTCGCCGAGGTGGGCTACTTTGTCGGGATGGTGTTTGATGGCCAAGCGGCGGTAAGCCTTTTTCACCTCTTCGTCGCTGGCATCGGCACTTACCTCCAAAACGGCATAAGCATCGGCGGTGCTGTGACCGTACATGGCGCGGATAGATCGGTATTCGGTATCACCCAAACGCAGCAGATGTGCCATGGTGGCCAGCACCTTTTCTTCTGCTTGGGTAATGCTGCCGTCTGCCTGGGCCAAGCCAACGAGCAAGTGCAGTAACTCGCGCCGGGCGGCCACATCCATAAACTGGGCAATTTGTCGACAAACAGGCTGGTAGTCGAAATCCTTTTCAACTACATCGCGCAGCAACAAGGTCATGTCTTTGGCCTGTTCTGCCCCAAAATTGCGCTTGAGGAAGTCCTTCACAAAGTCGAGCTCGGCCCGTACCACGCGGCCATCGGCCTTCATCACGGCGGCAGTGAGTACCAGTAAGCTCACGCTAAAATCGGAGGGCGTGGTTTCGGGCCGTCGATAGGGGCCTTGTGGGTTGGATGTTCGCTTTTGAGCATCGAGGTTTTCTACCACCGAGCCCAGCATAAATCCAACGATGGCCCCAATTGGGCCACCAAATACCCAGCCCAGCCCACCGCCGAACCAACGTGCATATTTTGACATGGCGTAAATTTAAGAGGATGGCAGCATTTTTTGGGCCTCGGGGGACCAATTGAAGCCGCTTTAACTAAAAATGAGAAACACCCGGCCCTTTTTCAGCTTGGTGCAGTGGCTTTTGGCAAATAGGTGTTGCATTTGGCCCACAAAACCACCGTCAACAGCACTAAATAAACGGTCAGGTATTCATGAAAGTAGTTCGCGTCGGGATGAGCCCCACTCATTACATAGGTTTGTGGCAGCCAAACAGCCAAAATAGCCGCTATGGGTACTATCCACCACCGGCGATGGCCGAGCTGCCACCATTGCAAGCAAGCCAATTTGAAGGCTGAGCCCAAAAAAGGCCAAGCCAACAGCAAAGGTAAGGCAAACAAACGGGCCTCGCGGGCAAAGGCGGTGCTGAAAACCAGTGGGCTGTTGAGCAGTACGGTGAGCCAAAAAACCTGCCGCCATGCCTTCGGCCAAGTGTCTTTGCTATTTACACTGAGCAGCAAGGGCAAGGCCAGTACCAGCACGAAGGTCCACACACTTTCGCCCCAGCGATCGGCGGCAAAATTCTGCTCTAAAAGGGTGAGCCGCAACAGCACCTCGCCTGCCGGCTGTTGGCTTACGCCGTACATGGCGCTTCCCCAAAACCACCAAGCCAGATAGGCCAGCAACCAGAAAATAGACAAGGCCCAAAAAAGGGCTTTGCGTTCACTGTTTCGGCCAAAAAGCCAGGCCAAGGCGGGCCACAACAGCCAGCCCGTTTCGCGTGCCAGCAAACTAATGCCGAACAACAGCATGGCTCCAAAAATGGCATTGCGTTGGGCGGCCAGCAGTGCGCTCAGCAAAACGGCATATTGCAACGGTTCATCAAAGGTGTATACCGGCGGAAACCAGGCGAACACGACCGAAAAACTGGCAAAAAAGAATACCTGTGCCCACCAGCCCCCAATACCTCCGGCTGCCAGATAGTACAGCAAAACTGCCGCCACCAACCAGCCTAGCAATTGCACCACCAACCAGACATAGGCCACCGACCAGCCACTCCATCCATGCACCAACCATACTGTTTGTGTAGTGAGCGGCCGGCGTGCAAAAGCAGGTTCGGTTCGGTGGTATTGCACCTCTTCGGCAAGGTAATCGGCGCTGATGCCCAGCGCATCGGGTGCATATTGTTCATATTTCAGATTGAGCATGCTATTAGCCGAAGGTTGCACATGCAGCCAAAGCAGCAAAGGCAGGCAAAGGAGGGGCAGCAGCAGAGATTTCAGAAAATCGCGCAGGCGAATCATGCCGCAAGATAGCCAGCCACTGTGAAAGCGCAACCTGCCCATAAAGACCCTAATTTTGCAATATGCCACAGCTGATTTCCCTTCCCAAAAACCGCCGCTTTGTTGCTGCCGACCTCAGTATTACCGCTTGGAGCGTATTGGAGCCCTATTTCGAACAACTGGCTGCCGCCTCTTTGTCGACCCGCGAGCAGCTCGAAGCCTGGCTCGCCCAACGATCCGAATTGGAAGCGGTGATTGACGAAGACCAGGCTTGGCGTTATATCCGCATGACCTGCGATACCACCAACAGCGCATACCGCGAGGCGTACCAGTTCTTCATCGGTGAAATTTTTCCGCAATTGGCTCCTTGGGACGACCGTTTGAACCGCCAGTTGCTCGCCAGTGAGGCCATCGACAGCATGAGCGACCCGGCATTTTCTCTTTACCGCCGTCGGGTAGAAGCCGCCATACGCCTCTACCGCGAAGAAAATGTACCCCTACAAGCCCAGTGTAAAGAGCTGGAAAGTGCCTATGGAGCCGTGATTGGCGCCATGAGCATCACCCATAACGGACAAGAACTCACCCTGCCCCAAGCGGCACAACTTCTTAAATCGGCCGACCGCAACGAACGACAGCAGGTGTGGCAGGCGATGGTAAACCGCCGGGCACAAGACCAGGATAAACTCGACGATTTGCTCAGCCAGCTCATCGCCCTGCGACACCAAATTGCCACACAAGCCGGTTTTGCGAGCTATACCCAATACCGCTTTCTCGAGCTGGGCCGTTTCGACTATACCGAAGCCGATTGCCTGCAGTTCCACGATACCATCGGCCGATTGGTAGTGCCCCTCAAGGCCCGCTTTGATGCCGACCGTGCCCAGGAACTTGGACTTGATCAATTGCGCCCCTGGGATGTAAAAGCCGAAGCAGTTGGTAAAAGTCCGCTCAAACCCTTTGCCGACGAAGCCGAACTCATAGAGCGCAGCATTGGGGCCTTTGCCAATATCGATCCGTATTTTGGCGACTGCCTGTACAGCATGCAGCAAATGAGGCATTTCGACCTCAGCTCGCGCAAGGGCAAGGCCCCGGGCGGTTACAATTATCCCCTACTCGAAAGCGGTGCGCCCTTCATCTTTATGAATGCGGCCGGCAGCATGGAAGACCTCGAAACCATGATGCACGAAGGCGGACATGCCGTGCATTCGTTCCTCACCAAAGACTTGAGCCTGAGTGCCTACAAAAGCCTGCCCAGCGAAACCGCCGAATTGGCTTCTATGTCGATGGAGTTGATTTCGATGGATCAATACCCGCTCTTCTTTGCCACCGAAGCGGAACAAAAACGTGCCCGTTACGAACAAATTCAGCGTGCCGTAAGCGTACTGCCCTGGATTGCCACCATTGATGCCTTCCAGCATTGGTTGTACGCCAACCCCCAACATACCGTAGCCGAGCGCCGTGCCCAATGGCAGCGGCTGTTTAGCAGATTTGCCTCTCCGGTAGTAGACTGGAGCAGTTTAGAGCAGTATTTACCCATGCAATGGCAGGGACAACTGCATATTTTTGAAGTGCCTTTTTACTACATCGAATACGGTTTTGCACAATTGGGTGCTTTGGGCGTTTGGAAAAACTACCACGAAAATGCTGCCCAAGCCTTGGCAGCTTACAAAGCTGGCTTGTCGCTGGGTCATACCCGCACCATTCCGGAGGTTTATGCCGCTGCAGGGGTGAAATTCGATTTCAGCGAAGCCTATTTGGCCGAATTGCTTGCCTTTGTGAATAGCCAGCTTAATGCTTTGAGGCTTGAAGGGCCGGTTTCTTAACAGCCCTTTGAACCACCTTTGTATCTTTAGGCCATGTTGAACCTGCGCAAACTGTATTACCAACTCAGTCCCGAAAACCGTTTGCGGGCACGGCGACTTTATTTTTTGCCTGTTGATTTGTGGGAGCAATTCACGGGCAAACGCCCGCATTTGAGTCCACCGCGGGGCATGATTTTCGTCGGTTCGGGCGACTTTGCACTGCAGGGCCGCTTGCTGCTCGATCAGCTGATAAGGCTCGGTCGGCTCCAACCCAACGAAAGTGTTTTGGACGTAGGCTCAGGCATCGGCAGGGTAGCAGCACCCCTTACCTCTTACCTCAACAAGGAGGGCAGTTACGAAGGATTCGATATAGTGAAAAGCGGGGTGGCCTGGTGCAATCAAAATATTGCCGCCAAGTATCCCAACTTCAGGTTTCTGCATATCGACCTCAAAAACGACCTGTACAACCTCAGCACCGAACTAGAAGCCAAGGCCTTTATTTTTCCGTATGACGATGAGCGCTTTGACCTGGTATTCCTCTTTTCGGTTTTTACCCATATGATGCCCGAAGATGTAGCCAATTACCTCAAGCAAATTGCGCGGGTGCTCAAGCCGGGTGGACGTTGTTTGGCCACCTTTTTTGTACTCAACCACGATAGCCGGCAAGGGATGATGCAGTACGACGGACTCAAATTCGTGCACCACTACGGCAATTACGCGCTCATCGATCCGGAAGTAAAAGAAGCGAACATTGCCTTTGACGAAAGCTGGCTGATGCAGGCCATTGCCGCAGCCGGTTTGGAAGTGGCTGGCAACTGGCCGGGTTATTGGCCGGGGCGCGATAAAAGCGCTTGCGAAGGCTTTCAAGACACCCTATTGCTGCGCAAACCATGAGTGAACAGCACCAGCTGCTGCAACGCATTGCTTTTTTAGAGCAGCACATTTCGGAACACCGGCTTCAAAAAATCAAAAACGTACTGGCACAACGCACCCGGCACCTCACCGTGGTGCTCGAAAACCTCTACCATCCCGAAAACGGCAATGCTGTAATGCGTTCGGTAGAGTGTTTTGGCTTACAGGAAATGCAGGTGATCCAGGAAAAATACGACTGGAAATACAGCCTCAAGATTGCACGCGGGGCTGCTAAATGGACCGAAGTGCAAACCTATGGACAAGAAGAAGGCGGAGCCAAAGCCTGTTATGCTGATTTACGTGTGCGCGGCTACCAATTGGTGGCTACAGACCCCCAACCCGGCAGTTGCACCGCTCAAAACCTCGACATCAGCCGTCCGGTTGCCCTTATTTTTGGTACCGAAAGCACCGGTGTCGCTCCCGAAACCCTGGCCATGGCCGATGCGCGCATCCATATTCCCATGGTAGGCTTTACCGAGAGCTTCAACATCAGCGTAAGTGCGGGCATTTTGCTGGCCCAATTGCGTCAGCGACTCGAAAAAGAGGTTCCCCATTGGCAGCTAAACGAGGCCGACCAGCTCCACATTTATGCCGACTGGCTCACCAAATCGGTACGGCATGCCGATGCATTGCTGCGGGCCTTTGAAAAAGACAGTAAGTAGTGCCCTTTGAGGCAGTTTGTTTAATGCACTCTTTTTTAACGGTAGCGCTCCCGCATTGTGGTACCCGCATCGCCCAGCTCGCGAAAAAACGGGTTGCCACACCGGTGCTTTGCGGTAGTTCCCTCTCTGTTGCGGCCCCAAACATTCGAGCCGCCATGAACTTTGTAGCTTATTTGTAGAAAACGGCATCGCCGCAAGAAAGGGGCCCAATGGCCCATTCCCCCCTTTTCCGTAGTTTGCAACAAATTCAACCTCATGCGCCTGATCCTTATTTGCGCCATATTGGTACTGGCTGCAGCTTGCTCCAAACCCGCTTCCCAACAAGTCCAATTATCATCGCCCGATGGCCTTTTGCAAGCCGAAGTATACCTCACCGCCGATGGCCAACCAGGCTACCGCTTGCTGCGGGGCGAGGTGGTGCTCATTGACAGCAGCAGCCTGGGACTCGATTTTGGTGGGAAAGCCGCCACTTGGGACTGGCAATCGGCTGAAACCGACAGCATCCGCGAAAGTTGGGAAATGCCCTGGGGCGAGCAACGGGTGGTGGAGAACCATGCGAACAGCTTGTCGCTTCGGCTTCGTACAGGGCAAGACCTGCAAATGACACTGCACTTCCGCCTGAGCAACGACGGCCTGGCCTTCCGCTACGAATTGCCGGCCCAAGGCAATGATTCGGTACTTTACCTGCGCGAAGAGCTGAGCGCATTCAACCTGCCCGCCGATGCCACAGCCTGGTGGCTGCCCGGCGATTGGGACATCAACGAGCACCTCTACACCCGCTCGGCGGTGAGTAAAATCAATGCCCTCAGCAAGCGCAACCACCCCAACCTGGCACAAACTTACATTCCGCATAACGCCGTACTCACACCCTTCACCCAGCGCCGCGCCGATGGCATCCACCTGGCCTTCCACGAAGCCAGTTTGGTAGATTATCCAGAAATGACCTTGGGAGTTGACACCAACAACCTCCGCCTCAACAGCATTTTGGTGGGCAGCGATAACACGCCCTACAAAGCCGAACTGCGCCTGCCCTTCAAAACGCCCTGGCGGGTGGTGATGGTAAGCCAAAACGCGGCCGGACTCCTCGCCTCGCGCCTCATCGACAACCTGAACGAACCGGCGAAACTGGCAGATGTAAGCTGGTTCAAACCCACCAAATACGTAGGCATGTGGTGGCAAATGCACTTGGGCATCAACAGCTGGGACATGGCCAGTGGCAAACACGGGGCTACCACCGCCAAGGTGAAAGAACTCATTGATTTTGCGGCCGAAAACGGCATCGGAGCGATTTTGGTGGAGGGCTGGAATACCGGCTGGGAACATTGGATTGGCTTTGAAGACCGCGAAGGGGTGTTCGACTTTGTGACGCCCTATGCCGACTATGATTTGGAAGGCATTGTGGCCTACGGCAGAGCCAAGGGGGTGGAGCTGATCATGCACCACGAAACTTCCTCGGCGGTTACCACCTATGACCAACAGCTCGATACCGCTTACCGCCTCATGGACCGCCTCGGCATTCGGGCCGTAAAAACGGGCTATGTAGGCAAAATCATTCCCAAAGGCGAATACCACCACGGGCAATACATGGTGCGGCACCATCACCGTGTGATTGAAAAGGCCGCCCAGTACCGGGTGGCGGTGAATGCCCACGAGCCCATTAAAGGGGCCGGCATCAGGCGTACCTGGCCGAATGTGATTTCGAGGGAGGGTTTGCGTGGACAAGAATTCAACGCCTGGAGCAGCGATGGCGGCAATCCGCCCGACCACCTGCCCACCGTGGCTTTCACCCGCCTGCTCGACGGACCGATTGACTATACCCCCGGCATTTTCAACCTCTCACTCAAACCCCACAAACCCAACAACCAGGTAAACACCACCCTGGCGCATCAGCTGGCCTTGTATGTGGTGATTTACAGTCCCATCCAAATGGTTCCCGACCTGCCCGAGCATTACCGCGGCCATCCCGCCTTTCAGTTCATCCGCGATGTGGCGGTTGATTGGGAGCAAAGCCGTGTGTTGGCTGGCGAAGTAGGCGAATATGCCGTGGTTGCCCGGCAAGAACGCGGGGGCGACCGCTGGTTTTTGGGTGCCATTACGGGTTACGAGGCCCGGCAGCTCGACCTGCCGCTCGATTTCCTCGCCTCTGGCAAAAAATACCGGGTGGTGGTATACGAAGATGCCCCCGATGCCCACTGGCAAAACAAGCCGGCGGCCTACAACATCCGCACCCTCGAGCTACAAAAAGGCGACCGCCTGCAGCTATCGCTGGCGCCAGGGGGTGGAGCAGCGGTGAGTTTGGTGCCGGTAAATTAACGGAAGGTATACGGCACCCCACTCACCTGCGTAAGCAATTCCTGCGACGCATCTAACACCCGGGCATTGCCGGCGGGCAGGGGACACACCGGTGAATTTTCCTTGAGGTAGGCACGCAGCACGCCATGCAGGGTGTAGGGCTCGTTTTTGGCATTTTTTACCCCTTTGATGCGGCAAAGCATGTCGGCCGGATCGCCGTCGCGTTCGCAGGCGGAAATGCTGTAGGTGCGTTGTTCGTCGAGGGGTTCGCCGGCCACCTTCACTTCTTGCACACGCTGGCCTTTGGGACCAAAAGCGTTAAAAGTTACCGTCATGCCCTTGAATTTGATCACCCAGCCTCCAAAACGCTCGGCAGCATTTTTGGCGAACACATTGTTGAGCTCTTTTTCGAGCCAGGTTTTCAATTGGGCGCCGGTAACGGTTCCCGAACGCACGGTGCTGTCTACCGGCAGCATGTCGTATAAAAAGCCGTTGGTGATGGGGATGTTGCCGGTATGGTCGGGCGTGGCGCGCGGAGGACAAAAACGAAAGCCGTTCGACAACACGATGTCGATATGCGGCATTTGCCACTTCAGCGCATCGAGGAGCAGGGTGTCGATGGTGTTTTCGATCACAAAGTAGCGGTACAGGGGCACCGAACTGTAGCCAATGACCTGCTCGATGCTGTTGAGAAAGGGCTTTTCGAGCTCCGAAACCATTTTTTGCATACCGGCATCGGGCTTTAGTTGGGTGGCACTTACCTCCAGCAGATCGTACTTTTCTTCGAGCACTTTGCCGTTTTGCACCTTCAATTGCAGCTTGCCTATAAACGAACCAAAGGCGCCGGGCTCCACCACTTTGCTGTAAGCACATACGATGGGCTCGCGCACGCGTTCGTGGGTGTCGCCACCCAAGATGATGTCGATGCCTGCACATTCGGGCATGTTGGCGAGCGCAATTTGCTGCGACAAGCCCAGGTGGGCCAGCATGATCACATAGGCGCAGCCCTCGTCTTCACGCAGCACTTTTACATAATGTGCCAGGTTTTCTTCGGGCTTGGTGTACACTATGCCCTTGCTGTAGTTGGGCGACTGGCGCATGGGCACCAAATGGTCGGTATAGCCCAAGAAGCCGATTTTGACGCCGGCTACCTGCCAAATGTGGTAAGGATGGAAAATGAGCTCGCCTTTTTGGCCTTCGCCGAGGTCGTGGTACATATTGGCGCATACCTTGGGGGCATTGAGTCCGCCCAAAAGCTGCTGCATGGCCTTTTTGTAATATACCACCTCCCAGTTGCCGGGCAGGTAGAGGTCGTAGCCGAGGCCGTTGAGGATAGGCTGCATGGCTTTGCCGGTGGTTTTTACCGACAATTCACTGCCTTGAAACATATCGCCCGTATCAATTATGAAGGTGTGCTTGTTTTTTTTGCGTTCGGCCTGAAAAAGGCTGGCCATGTTGGCATAACCGCCGGTTTTGCGGAAAACAGCTTTGTTGTTCTCCCAAAAAAGCTCGTCGTGGGCGTGGATTTGGCAGTGTACATCGGTGCTTTGCAAGATGTTGAGCCAAACCGCACCTGCTTTTCGGGCAGCGGTTTCCGCTTCGGTTTCCAAGGCATGGGCATCGGTGCTGTTTGCCAACGACAAGGCCGGCATCACCACGGGTGCGGCGAGGCCGAGGGTGGTTATTTTTTTGAGGAAGTCGCGGCGGTTGTCGGAAGAAGAGGAACTCATAAACGGATTTTAGGAAAAACGAAATGCCAACATAAGCTTTTTTAGCGGGTGTGGCTGTAACCTGGGTTACAAAGGGGCTCGATATGCAACCAAATGCGCATCTCGCGTTGGTTAATTGATTCCTTCCATCTGGCGGTCATCCCTGTGGGACACACATGCCGCCCCGACAGGGCTTTTAACCGAGACTCGCCTTTATTTGCTACACACATTTCGCCCCCCTGGTGCTTGCATTATTCCAGCCCCGGTAGGGGCAACATGTGCGTCATCTAGCAACGCTCGGCCGCTGAGCCCCGGTAGGGGCGATATATGCGTAGACCCCGCGAATGCATCACAAAAAAAATGCGCCCTGTATGGGCGCGATGCGCGACCAAACGTGAATCATGGGTTGGTGAATAGATTCCCTCCATCTGGCGGTCATCCCTGTGGGACACACATGCCGCCCCCCTGGTGCTTGCAGCATCTATGAATTGCTAAAATTGATAATTCACCACCACGTTCCACAACGACATGTTCACCTTGTTTACCACCCAGCGGTCGTTGAGCGGACCGGTTGACATGGGCGTTTTGTACACATACAACAGCTGCCCGGTGAAACCTTCGAACCAACCGCCAAAGGTGTAAAAGGCATCAAGGTTGATTTGGTAGTACGAAGGCATGGCATATTTGTTCCGGGCCGCATCATCGGGGGCAGGCAGGCGGTAAGCGCCAGTGCCGCTGCTTAGCATGAGTCGGCCATTCACTTGCTTTTTGATGCTTAGGCTCACGGCATCCACATTGGCGTAACCTTCGTTTCGTTCACGCGGCAAAAAGGTAAACATCGGATCGCGGCCCCACTCGCGTGGCATGAGGTAACGGTCGGCATCGGCAATGTGGCTGTAATTGAGGGTCACTTGAAATTTACGGGGCAAATCGGCACCCAGACGGGCACCATACACCCGGGCGCGGTGTCCAGGCTGCAAATAATCGTGCGCGGCACCGGCTTCCACCAGGCCGTTTTGGGCAATGAACTTTGCACCCGCACGCAAGGCACCGTCGCCCAACGTCAAACGGTAATCGGCCTGCAAAAGGAGATTGTTCATGAGCCGATCTACATACATGTTCCAGGCCTGCAGCTCTAACCCTGCTACTGGCTTGTAGTTGGCACCTACAAAGGCTACGTATTCAGTGGGAATTTTTCCTGCATAATTGCTGGCTTGACCGCTGGTATTCACACCCGTTGGAAACACCCCAATCGAATGCCCAATGCCAAACCAACGTACCGTACTCCGGGGCGATAGGGCATACAAATAGGCTCCGTGCAAGTGTAGTTTAGGATGCGCTTGCCATTGCACTTGCAGTCCTTCTACCAAGGTGGGGCGCTGGCGGCCGTCTTGCGGATTGATAAAGGGCGATCGGATGTGCTGTTTGCCAAAAACAACCTCCAAATGCTGCCGGCTGTATTTGATGTACAGATCCTCCAACCGGTCCATGTCTTCGCGCTCGTGCGGCCGTTCCACATCAAATAAGCCCACTTCGTAGCGGTTGGGCACACCTGAACGTATATCTGGCTGGTAAATGCTGTTCGAAAAGAGGTTGTAGTTGAAAAAGCCACTCAAACCCATCTGAAAACCACGAAGCGACCCGCTTTCGTAGGCAATGCCCATTCCGGCAGCCAAGGCGTGATAGTCCTGAAAGCCATCGACATTGTCGGTAGCCATAAAAAAAGTACGGCCGTGGCCAAAAAGTGTTCCCTTTCTGAAAAACTGCTGGAGTGATTTGGCCTCCACGCTGTCGCGCTCCTGCTCAATGGGGTGCACGTAGGGATGTACCCCTTGGGCCATACCCATGGCGGGGAGCAGCCAAAGGCCGACCCAAAAAATGCCTTTTTGCATGCGTTTACTTAGTTTCCGGCCTTGATGTAACTCCAACCTTGTTCTTGTTTCACCACAATTTCAGCGATGCCCATGGGTACATAATCCATGCCCGGCAAAACCTCTTCTTTGCGGATGTTGCGCTCACGTAGGGTGTTTTCGCAGGCCACAAAGCGGATGCCCTTTTTTTGGAAGGCGTAAATTTTGTCGGCATGTTTGGTTTGGGCAGTAAGCAGCAAGTTCATGCCCGGACCATGGCACACCACTTCAATCTGCACACTGTCGCCCCAACCGGTGGTGAGGTTGCGGAGTTGCTTCATGAGGCCATTGTAAGCCGTGGTATCGCCCGAGGTCAGTTGCATCACAATGCGGTGCTCAGGCTGGCGGGTAGATTGTGCGTGTGAATGGAGCCCATTCAGGGCGAAAAGTGCCATGAACAAAAGGGGAAGGAATTTTTTCATACTCAAGATTTTTTGGCTTTGTAAAAGGCCTTGATGGGTTTAAAGGGACCGTATTTGTGCTGCTCGGCCGAAAAGCTGTCGGCCCAGGGACCAAAAGGATGGTCGGCAGGCTTGCCACTGATGTCGGGCCAGTCGGCACTGAGGTCGAATCCCGGCCGGGGCTGCGAATTCACGTAAGCGGCAACATCCCAGGCTTCAGCATCGGTAAGCTGAGGTTTGTCATGGGTGGTGCCCAACGGCATGCCCTGCTTCACATACGACGCAAAACGCGACAAGCGGTACAAGCCCGCCGCATGGTTATAGCTTTTATCCCCCCAAAGTGGCGGAAAGGTATATCCTCCCTGCCCATTGGCAATACCCTGCCCATCGACCTGGTGGCACGATTGACATTTGGCTGCGTACACCAGCTTGCCTGAATCGGGATGGGCAGCACGATCAAGCCCCTCAATTTCATACAAACCGGCTCCTTCGCGTGTTTCTCCTTTATTTACATTGCTTCCTACCCACAGCACATAGGCCGCAATGGCTTGTCCTTCGCGGCTCAGGCTATCGGGAGCGGTACCGTTCAAACTGCGTTCAAAGCAGTCGGCAATGCGCTTGTGCACGGTTTCTACCGAGCCACTGCGTGCCCTGAAACGGGGATAGGTGCTGGCTACCAAGGCGTAGTTGTTGGTGAAAGGTCGCGTACCGGCGTCGAGGTGACAGTTTTGACAATTGAGGCCATTGGTGAGGCTGGCAATACTGCCTTTTTCACCAAAAAAAGCGGTGGTATTGGCCACCAGCGCACGTCCGTAGCGGAGCAAATCGCCATCGGGCTGCTGGGCCCAGTCGGCTGTATCGGGCGCCGACCAAACGGCACTGTCGGCTGCGGTAACAACGGCTTCTTCGCTTTTTTCATTGCTGCAGGCCCAACCCATTGCGAGCAGTCCTAACATCCACAAAACAGGCTTTTTCATTGCTTAATGAGGTAATTTGGGGCGCAAGTAACTGTACAACCAGGTGCCAAACAAAGCCGAGGCAATGGCCACCCAAATGGCAGGGTAACCGGCGCCGGCCAAGGCGTAAAGCGGACCAGGACAAGCGCCCGAAAGGGCCCAGCCCATGCCGAAAATGGTGCCTCCGATGATGCTGCCTTTGTTGAAGGTTTTGTCGGGGATCACGATGTCTTCGCCACCCAGCGACTTCACCTTGAAAAAGCGAATCAGGAGCACCGAAATGAGTCCCACCACCACTGCCGAGCCAATAATGCCGTACATATGGAAGCTTTGAAAATGAAACATTTCCTGGATGCGGTACCACGAAACGGCTTCTGTTTTCGTGAGAATGAGCCCAAACAGGCTACCTATGAGTAAAAATTTGATGTTTTTCATTGTCCGTCAGCCTTAAGGGAGTGCATAAAAGAAAGGAGCAAGCACATGGGTCATGAGCAAGCCACCTATAAAAAAGAAAATCACCGTTACCAGCGAAGGCCATTGGAGGCTACTGAGGCCCATGATGGCGTGGCCCGAGGTGCAACCGCCGGCATAACGGGCGCCAAAGCCAATCATGAAGCCCCCCAGCACCAGGATGATCCAGGCACGCAGGCTGCCAAAGGCTTCCCAGCCGAACAATGATTCGGGCAAAAGGCCATCGCGCGCACTTACGCCCAGGGCTTCTACCGAGGCTTGGGCTTCTACCGTGAGGGCAACAGGATCGGGATTGGCCAACAAAGTGCCACCAATCAATCCACCCAAAAAGATACCGCCGGCAAAGAAGAGGTTCCAGCTTTCGGCCTTCCAGTTGTATTTCAAAAAGGCAATGTTTTTGGGATACACCGCTGCGCAAGTATGGCGCAGGCTTGAGGAAATCCCCAACATTTTATTTCCCGTGATGAGCAAAAGTGGCACAGTAATGCCAATGAGCGGACCGCTTACATACCACGGCCAGGGCTGCGAGAGCCATTCGATGAAAGTATTCATGTGTTAGTCGCGGAGTTTAAAGGTGAAAATGGGTTTCTGTACGTGGTTCACCAAATCGGCCGAAATGCAACCGTTGATGAGCTTATTCAAGCCGGTGCGTTGCATGCTGCCAATGGCAATCAGGTCGATGTTGTTGTCGGCCGCAAAGCGCACCATGCCTTCTTCCAAATCATCGGCGGGGAAAATGGCGTAAGACACATCGTCGAGCCCGTGCTCTTGGGCGAAGGCCGACATGCGTTCTTGTATGCTCACTTCTGACTTCTTTTTGCCGGGAAGTTGGATTTGAAGTAAATACAAGCGGGCTGCCAAGGCTTGACGCAGGGCCACCAGCAGGTCGATGTTTTGGGGCAGGATGCCGGTAAAGTCGGCCGCTAATACCATGCGCTCGATGCGCTTGCCCGCCTCACCTTTGAGCGAAAGGATAGGCATATCGGCATGCATGGCCAAATGTTCAGCATGGGAGCCGGTGAACAGCTCGCGCATGCCAAAAGCACCGTGCGTACCCATGACCACCAAATCGATTTGCTGTTTGCGGGTGTATTCCAGCAGGGTTTCGTTTACATGCCCGAATACCACTTTGAACACCACTTTGCTGGGACCTTGCACCCAGGCTGCCAGCTGGCGTTCGGCTGCAGCTTGCTGCAGCTTGAGCTTCTCAACATCCATCTCCTCATCGTCGAAAAGCTCTCCCTCGGGAGTCAGCAGGATGTGGCTGGGCAATGGCAGCACGTGAATAAAGTGCAGCTCGGCATTGAGTACCGGCTGCAATTGGCGCCCTAGCTCAAATGCATGACGGGCAAGGTCGCTGAAATCGACCGGAATCAGTATTCTTTTCATCACAATCAGGTTAATGGGGTGAATTATAAAAGCGCCGCCGGACCTCTCCGACGGCGCAAACCAACCTAAGGCCTCACTTAGAGCATGGTGGTTGGGCAAACGTAATCGCTTACGTTGAACTTGCCCGATGCCTTAATGGCCCCAAAACCGCCTGCTACATTGATGAGGTTATCGTAACCACGTGCTTTCAAAATAGAAGCGAAAATCATGGAGCGGTAACCGCCCGCACAATGCACATAGTATGTTTTCTTTTTGTCGACGAGCAACATGCTGTCGTTGATGTAATCGAGTGGCGCGTTCACCGCATTCACAATGTGCTCGCTGAAATACTCGCTCTTTTTACGCACGTCGAGGATGTCGATGTCGGGGTTAGCAGCCTCGGTAGCAGCAAATTCATCAACCGATACGCTTGGGATGCGGTCAACATCCATCTCGGCAGCTTCCCAGGCAGCAAAGCCACCCGATAGGAAGCCGATGGCATGGTCGTAACCCACACGGGCCAAACGCGTTACCACCTCCTGCTCGCGACCGGCATCGGCCACAATGAGGATCTCCTGCTTGATGTCGGGAATCAAAGCACCCACCCAGGGAGCAAATCCACCATCAATGCCAATGTTGATGCTGTTGGGGATGAATCCTTTGGCAAAGGTTTCAGCATGGCGCGTATCGAGAATCAGTGCGCTGGTTTCGTTGGCAGCAGCTTCAAAAGCGGCGGGTGATAGGGCACGGGTGCCGCGCTCCATTACGTCGTCGATGCTGTCGTAACCCTGTTTATTCATCATCACATTGAGTGGGAAATAAGCAGGTGGTGGCATGAGGCCGTTGGTTACTTCGGCAATGAAGTCGGCTTCGCTCATATCGGCACGCAAGGCGTAGTTCGATTCTTTCTGGTGACCCAACGTATCAAAAGTCTCTTTACTGAGGTTTTTGCCGCAGGCCGAACCGGCACCATGGGCAGGATAAACCAGCACCTCATCGGCCAAAGGCATGATTTTTTTGCGGAGCGAATAAAAGAGGTGGCGTGCCAAATCGGCCTCGGTGAGGTCAGACTTCACAGCCAAATCGGGACGGCCAACGTCACCAATGAAGAGGGTATCGCCGGTGAACAAAGCGTAGTCCTTGCCTTCGGGGGTACGCAGCAAGTAGGTGGTGCTTTCCATGGTATGACCAGGGGTATGCAATACCACCAAATCGAGGTCGCCTACCTTCAACACTTCGCCGTCGGTGGCAATGTGGGCGTTGAAGTTGGGCTTGGCATTGGGACCAAACACAATTTGCGCGCCGGTTGCCTTGGCCAGGTCGAGGTGACCCGATACAAAATCGGCATGGAAATGCGTTTCGAGCACATATTTGATTTTGGCACCGCTTTTTTCTGCACGTTCGAGGTAAGCGCCAATTTCGCGCAGCGGGTCAATCACCACGGCTTCGCCTTTCGACTCGATGTAGTAGGCACCCTGTGCCAAACATCCGGTATAGATTTGTTCTACGGTCATGGGTAGTTTTTTTGATTTTCTGAAAACAAAACTACAGGCCGCCATTTCACTACTCGGTAACTTCGGTTACAAGGGCACATATCGCAAAAAATTGAAATTGTTTTTTGTAGTCCACTCCAACTGCATACATTTGTCGCAGCTTATCGCTTTGACGATACTTCAATTCATAGGGCATCTTTTTCTCAGCTGGCTGGCATTCACTTCGCCTGCCCAAGCCCAAGCTACGCCTCAGGCAACTTTCATCTTAAATCAGTCGGCACAGCTTGAACAAACAGCGCCTTTGCCTTTTTGGAAGGAAAGTGCTTCTTCGGTTTGGACGCATTTGAGCGAAAGCCTCGAAGAAAGCGCGGCGGAAAATGAAGAAGACAATGATGAAGGCGAAGCTGCAGCTATCCAACAAATCCTGCATGCTTCGGCCGCCCACGATGCCGCTTCCGATAACCGAAACCGGACTTTTTTTCAAGCAAAAGTCCCGCTTTACCTGCGCTACTGCATTTTGAAAATCGACCTGGTTTAAGTCCGCTCCTTTTTGCGCTGCCCTTTGGCAGTGCTTTTTTGCATTCGACTTAAATCCATTTCATGTCACCAAAAGATCAGGTTTTCGATGAAGCCTACTGGCTGCACGAACTCCAACATTATTTACCGGCACAAGCGCCTTTGAAGGACTTTGTGCACCACAATACGCTGCATGCCTTTCAGGACCTGCCGTTTCACCAGGGCATGGAAGCAGCCACCAACTTATTCGGCTACCAGACCTACGCCGATCCGGCCTATTACCTCGAGGCCTTGCGCAAAGGACAAATCACCCACGAGCAGCTCGAAAAGCGCCTGAAAAAGGCCGGTGCTGCCAGTGTCGACGAACTCATTCACCAGCTCCATGCGCTTTCGGGTTCGTTGGCCTGGGAGGGTGAGGTGGGACAAATCCGCAAGCGCTGGCACGAACGGCACCACCTCAACCTCGACAAGGCCGTGCACCCCTTGCTGTTTCGTACCCTCGGCAGCTACCTCGACCAGGGTTTTGCCACCTGGGCTTTTCCCCGCTCGTCCCGCGGCTTTTTGGCTTCGTTGCGTGAGCTCGATAGGCAGAGCTATTACCGCATTTTCAAACACAAAAGAGTACGGGCGCTACTCAAACAACCTGGATTGAGTTTGGAGCGAGTGCTTCAACTCTTGGTAGGACGTGCAGCTTATTTCGGTCCTTATTTGGTGGATATGGCATTTGCCCACCCCGGCTGGTCGGGTATGGTAGCCACCCTGGAGCAGCAACCCGATAGCCTGCTCGATCAGCGTAAAATCACCTTACGCGAGTTTCTGCTGTTCGAATTGCTGCTCGAGCTCGATGCGGTATATGCACGGCTGGGGGATCATTTTATGCCGTTGATGAACGAATCAACCGATGACGCCCCTGTCTATTTTGGTGCCCAAAAGCCGCTGCCCGCCTTGCGTACACTAGCGGTTTGGCAAGAGGCCCTTGAGTGGAGTTATTTCGATCAGGTATTGGCTGGTATGGCCGATGCGCCTGAAAGTAAACCGCGCAGGGGAAGCAGTTTCCAGGCTTTTTTCTGCATCGACGACCGGGAATGTTCGCTCCGCCGCCACCTCGAAGCCCTCGATGCGGACGCCGCCACCTATGGTACCCCTGGCTTTTTCCAAATCGACGCCATGTACCAACCCGAAGGAGGTAAATTCATGACCAAAATTTGTCCGGCCCCCATGCAGCCTGCCCATGTGCTACATGAATTGCCTGCCAGGGGGAAAAAAACCAGGCAGCAGACCGACTGGCATTTTTCGCGCCGCAGTCACGGCTTGCTGGGGGGATGGCTCACCAGCCAAACTTTAGGCTTTAGCTCGGCTGTGCGTTTGGCCGCGAATATTTTCCGTCCCGGTGAAAGTCCCGCAACGGTCTCTGCCTTTCGCCACATGGCGCGCGATTCGAAGCTGAACCTCCGCTACAAAGGCGAATCGCACCATGGCCTGCAATTGGGCTATACAGTCATTGAAATGGCCGATCGGGTAGAGCGCTTATTGCGGTCAACGGGACTGGTTTCCGATTTTGCGCCCCTCATTTATGTGGTTTCGCATGGTGCCAGCTCGGTAAACAACACCCATTATGCAGGTTACGATTGCGGCGCTTGCAGCGGGCGCCCGGGCAGCGTAAATGCCCGCGCTATTGCTGAAATGGCAAACGATGCGCATGTACGTGAACTTTTGGCCGGGCGCGGCCTGCATTTGCCAGTCGATTGCCGTTTTGTACCCGCCTTGCACGATACTACCCGCGATGAATTGGTCTGGTACGACGAAAAAGGCCTGTCGGAAGTGCGCAAACAACAACACGAACGCAACAAGAGCACCTTTGAAGCCGCCCTGCAATGCAATGCACGGGAGCGTGCCCGCCGCTTTGTGCTCATCGATATCCAAAAGCCTGTGGCGCAGGTACACGAAGCCGTGAAAAAGCGTGCCCTCTCGCTCTTTGAACCCCGACCTGAGCTCAACCACGCCACCAATGCCCTGTGTATTGTGGGTCGCCGCAGCCTCACCGATCATCTTTTCCTCGATCGCCGGGCCTTCATGAACTCCTACGATGCCTCGGCTGACCCAGATGCTAGCCTGCTGCTAGGCATCCTACAAGCAGCCACCCCAGTGTGCGGCGGCATCAATTTGGAGTACTATTTTTCACGTGTTGACCCTGATAAACTTGGCGCGGGCAGCAAATTGCCCCACAATGTGATGGGCCTCATTGGCGTGGCGAACGGTATGGATGGAGATTTACGGCCGGGTTTGCCCACACAAATGATTGAAGTGCACGATCCGCTGCGGCTGCTCATGATTGTGGAACGTGCACCCGACGAGCTGCTTGATACATTGAGCAAGCACCCACCCACCTTAGATTGGTACCGCAAGCAATGGGTGCTGTTGGTAGCTGTCGACCCACAAAGCAAGTCCCTGTACCGCTTCGAAGACGATGCCTTTGTGCGTTATCGGCCGCAAGCCCATGTGCTACCCGAGCTGCGGGAGGTGGAATCGGTGGTGCTGGCTACTTCCGAAAACCTACCCGTCATGCGCATTCAACAGGAGGAACAGCTATGAAATGGTGGTTAGAATTCTTCATTGCAGTGCCTTTGTTGGGTTTTTTGGTGAGCCTCTTGCTTTCCGGAAATTCGGAGAAGGCCCTCTCGCGTACCGCTTGGATGACCATTGCCTTGCATTTGGGAGGGGTCATTCCTTTCCTGGTATATTGGCTTTGGCAGGGAGCACCGGTAGTAAACCTGGCTGCTTTTACGCTCTTTCAGGATCCCCACAACGCTTTCATCATCGATTTTTACTTCGACAAGGTAACGGCGGTCTTCCTGGTAGTTGGCAGTTTTTTAACCTTGCTTATCACCCTCTACAGCCGCGTTTACCTGCATCGGGAAGCAGGTTACAAACGCTTCTTCAACACCATCCTGTTTTTCTTCAGTGGCTACCAGGTGGTGATTTTCGGCGGCAATTTCGAAACCCTCTTTTTGGGTTGGGAGATGCTGGGCTTGTCGAGTTTCTTGCTCATTGCCTTTTACCGCGACCGTTACCTGCCTATTCGCAATGCCGTGAAGGTGTTTTCGGTGTACCGCGTTGGCGATGTGGGTTTGTTGTTGGCCATGTGGGCCAGTCACCATTTGTGGAAGGCCAACATCCCCTTCATGCAGCTGAACAACTATGACCTGGTGCACCAACAGTTGGAGCAACATGGCGGCATTGGCCTCTTTATTTCGCTGATGATATTGTTGGGTGCTGCAGCCAAATCGGCACAGCTGCCTTTCAGTTCCTGGCTGCCACGGGCCATGGAAGGTCCCACCCCTTCGAGCGCCATTTTTTACGGCGCCCTATCGGTGCACCTCGGTGTTTTTTTACTGCTGCGCACCTGGCCTTTTTGGGAGCACCAGTTGACGGCGCGCATACTCATCGGGCTTACTGGCGCCACTACAGCCGCTTTGGGCTATGCCATTGCCCGGGTGCAAGCCACGGCCAAAAGCCAGATTGCTTATGCTTCGGTGGCGCAAATCGGACTCATTTTCGTGGAGATGGCCCTGGGCTGGCGCGATTTGGCCCTGTTGCATTTTGCAGGCAACGCCTTCTTGCGCAGCTATCAACTGCTCATCAGTCCATCGGTGGTTAGCTACCTCATCCGCGAGCAGTTTTACCACCACCAAAAACGCGAGCACAGCATCGAAGACAGCTATCCCAAACGCTTGGAGTACACCTTGTACCTGCTGTCGCTCAAAGAATGGCATTTGGATGAGGGGGTGAACAAGCTGTTTTTCGCGCCTTTGAAAAAGCTAGGCCATAAACTCGATTTCCTCAAAGTGACCAATGTGTTCTGGTTCTTTGGGTTGACGTTCGGTTTGTCACTCTGGTTGTTTCCGCGCACCCACCTCTTACCTCCGCAGTTGGCACATTACCTGCCCGAAATATTCTCGGGCATGGCGCTCTTGCTGGTTCTCAAGGCTTTTTCGGAGCGTAAGTACCCCCGTTTGGTGGTGCTGCTCATTGCCATGAGTCACGCTTGGTTGGCCCTGGCGGCCTCTTTCAACGAGCATTATGAGGCCAACCATGTACTTTGGTACCTGGGTGGGGTGGTTCCAGCTACTTTTCTGGCCTATGCCTGTTTGGAGTACCTATGCCGCAAAGAAGAGCGCTATTTCGACTTACAACAGTACTACGGACACCAGTACGAATATCCTCGCCTGAGTTTCGTCTTCTTGCTCGCCATTTTGGGGCAGATGGGTTTCCCCATCAGTCCCAGCTTTGTAGGCGAAGACTTGCTGTATAGCCACATCCACGAAGACGAATGGCTGATGGCCTTTTTCAGTGCACTGAGTTTCGTGGTAGGCGGCATTGCACTTATCAGGGTGTACGCCCGTCTCTTCTTGGGTCCACACATCAAAACCTACCACCACCGGCCCTGGCGGTCGGCTTAACCACCACTCCAAAAATCAAACAATGAAAACAAATCATATCCCCCAGGCCGGGCTCAAAGGCCTTCCGCAAAACTGGAAAAGCGACTTATCATCCGGCTTTTTCGTATTTCTCATTGCCCTTCCGCTTTGTTTGGGCATCAGCATGGCCTCAGGTTTTCCGCCAGTGGCAGGCTTGTTTACCGCCATCATCGGCGGACTGATAGTAAGCTTCTTTGGCGGAAGTCAGCTCACCATTAAAGGTCCGGCGGCCGGACTCATCGTCATTGCCCTGGGAGCTGTTGAAGAGCTCGGTAAGGGCGACGCCCTGCTCGGGTACAAGCTCGCCTTGGCTACCATTGTAGCTGCAGGGGTGCTGCAAATCATTTTTGGTTTGCTGAAGTCGGGCATCCTCAGCGACTTTTTCCCATCTGCCGCAGTACATGGCATGCTGGCGGCCATTGGCGTGATCATTGCCGCCAAACAGCTGCATACCCTGGTAGGTGTGAAGCCCGAAGGCAAAGAAACGCTGGAGCTGTTGCTGGAAATTCCCCGTTCGTTTGGGCTGTTGAACCCCGAAATATTTATCATAGGTGCGGTAAGTTTGCTCATCCTTTTTCTGTTTCCGCTGATTAATCACCCGTTGGCCAAAAAAATCCCGGCTCCTTTGCTGGTCATATTGGTGGCCATACCCCTGGGGCATTTCTTCGATTTGGAACATGAGCACCAATACCTCTTCCTCGACAACCACACTTACACTGTAGGACCACGCTTTTTAGTAACCCTGCCCAACAACCTTTTGGCAGCCGTCACCTTCCCCGATTTTTCGCAGTTGTTTTCGGCTATTAGCATCAAATACGTCATCATGTTTGCGCTAGTTGGCAGTTTAGAGTCGCTTTTGAGTACCAAGGCCATTGACAGCCTCGACCCCTGGAAGCGGAAAGCCAATATGAACCGTGATTTGGTAGGCGTGGGCGTAGGCAACACCCTGGCTGGCATGATTGGGGGTTTGCCTATGATCAGTGAAATTGTGCGGAGCTCGGCCAACATCAATTACGGAGGCAAAACCTGGTGGTCGAACTTCTTCCACGGGCTGCTATTGCTCGTATTTGTGGTGTTTTTCCCCATGCTCATCCACCAAATTCCGCTGGCGGCCTTGGCGGCCATGCTCATTTTTACGGGCTACCGCCTGGCATCGCCCAAGGAGTTTTACAAGACCTACAAAATTGGCAAAGAGCAACTGCTCATTTTTGTGGTGACCATTGTGGTGACCCTGGCTACCGACCTGCTCATTGGCATAGGCGTGGGCATTGCCACCAAACTCATCGTGCATTTGGCCAACGGCTTGCCACCACGCTATATGTTTAAGCCGCTCTTTTCGGTGAACCAACGCGAAGAAACCGGTGAATACATAGTAGATGTGTACCATTCGGCGGTTTTTAGCAACTACATCAAGCTCAAAAAGTCGCTGGATGCCCTTCCGCGAAAGGCCCACATCATTGTCGATTTTTCAAATGCCACCCTCATCGACCATACGGTGATGGAAAATTTACACCGCTACCAACACGATTATGAACACGAAGGCGGTAGTTTTGCCTTGGTAGGACTCGAAAACCACCAAAAATTTTCGGCGCATGACTTGGCTGTTCGCAAAAAGAAAAAGTAGGAAGTTCGGTGGCTTGCTCATGCTTGTGCTGGTTTTGGCCGGCACACAGCTTACATCGGCCCAACAGCGGCAGCAGGCCGTGCAGCAACACGGCTGGTATATGTACTACGGTAACCACCGTTTAACCAATAAGTGGGGCCTGCATACCGAATACCAGTTTCGCCGACATGGCTTGATTGCCGATTGGCAGCAATCGTTGTTGCGTGTGGGGGCCGATTATCATGTTGACCCCAATGTGCAACTTACTGCGGGTTATGGTTGGATTGTGACTTTCCCCTACGGCGCGCAACCGGTGCTCACCACCTTGCACGAAAACCGCTTGTGGCAGCAGGCCTTGCTGCGGCAAAGCACAGGTCGCTTGCGCATGAACCACCGACTGCGCTTTGAACAACGTTGGGTGCAGCACTTTACGCCTTTAAGCGATGGCAGCCTGCGCTACGACGGCCGCAACTACAGCGACCGTTTTCGCTATCGGTTTTGGATTGAAGTGCCTTTGAACAAGCCCAAATTCGAAACAGGAACGTGGTTCGTGGCCGTTTACAATGAGCTATTCGTGAACTACGGCCAAAACCTACGGCTGAATCGTTTCGACCAAAACCGGCTTTACGGTGCTGTGGGCTATCAGTTCAGTCCAAAGGGAAATGTGCAACTGGGCTATATGCAGCAGTTGATTGTGAAAGGAAATGGTTGGCAGGAAGAGTTAAACAACACTTTACAATTGGCCGTGACCTATAACCTTGATTTTTGGGATAAGTAAAAGGAGCGTTTATCCCAAATCGTTCTTGCTCAAGAACGCTTCGGCGGCCTTTTGCTCCGCCTGCTTTTTGTTGATGTCGATGCCTTTGGCCACCACCTGATCATCGACCAACAACTCAACTACAAATTGCTTGTGCCTGCCTTGCTGCAAGGTATCGGCTACTTCAAAGGCAATCTTTTTGTTGTTGCGGTGGCTCCACTCTACCAAGCGACTCTTGAAGTTCGACTCGGTATGCACCAGGGTTTCAAAATCTACAAATACCTTAAAAACCCGTTTTTGAACGAATAGCGAAGTTTTGGTAAAGCCATGATCGAGGTAGAAAGCACCAATAAACGCCTCAAATACGTCGGCATTCATGTTTTTGCTGGGTTTCTGGTTTTTTTGGTAGCCTGAAGTTTCCTGCAAGAGGGTATCGAGCCCAAGCCGACGCGCCATTTGGTCGAGCGAATTGGCATTAACCACCTTCGAACGCATTTCGGTGAGAAAGCCCTCATCTCGAAAGGGGAATTTTTTAAACAACAATTCTGCTACAATCAAATCGAGCACGGCGTCACCCAAGTATTCCAAACGCTCGTTGTTTTTTTTGTAACCTATTTCGGTTTCGATGCGGGCACTCGAATGGGTAAATGCCAACCGGTACAAACTGATGTTTTTCGGCCGGTAGCCCGTGAGGTTGTGAATGGCCCGGTGGAGGGGGTCTTTCGACTTAAAAATGTTTCCCGGTAGTTTGGCGAACAGCCTGGTCACGGGTTTACTTTTCAAATTCCCTAAAAATCACCGAAGTATTGTGCCCACCAAATCCAAAGGTATTGCTCAAAGCAGCCCTTATTTTACGCTCCTGTGCCTTGTTAAAGGTGAGGTTGATGCGTGGATCAAATTGGGGATCGTCGGTGAAGTGATTGATCGTTGGCGGAACCAAACTGTGCTTCATGGCCAAAATGGTAGCCACTGCTTCCACCGCACCGGCAGCACCCAATAAGTGGCCTGTCATCGATTTGGTAGAACTGATGTTCATGGTATATGCATGCTCACCAAAAACAGCTTGTATAGCTTTAATTTCGCTGATGTCGCCCAGCGGAGTAGAGGTACCATGCACGTTCACGTAATCTACCTCTTCGGGCTTCATACCGGCATCGCGCAGGGCTGCCTTCATTACATTGGTGGCACCCAATCCGTCGGGGTGAGGTGCGGTAATGTGATAAGCATCGGCCGACATGCCGCCACCTGCTATTTCAGCATAAATTTTGGCGCCACGAGCCAAAGCATGCTCCATGTCTTCGAGGATAAGCGCGGCACCACCTTCACCCAATAAAAAGCCATCGCGGTCTAAGTCAAACGGACGGCTGGCAGTTTTGGGATCGTCGTTGCGTTCCGACAAGGCTTTCATGGCATTAAAACCACCAATGCCCGCTTCGTTAACTGCCGCTTCTGAACCACCGGTGATAAACACATCGGCATAACCCAAACGGATATAGTTAAAAGCATCGATGATGGCATTGTTGGCCGAGGCACAGGCCGAAACCGTGGCGAAATTCGGTCCACGGAAACCGTATTTGATAGAGATATATCCCGCAGCAATGTCGCCAATCATCTTCGGAATGAAGAATGGATTGAAGCGCGGGGTCCCGTCTCCGCGGGTAAATGCAGCTACTTCTTCATAAAAGGTAAGAATACCACCAATACCCGATGCCCAAATTACACCGGCACGATCGGTATCCATCTTCTCTAAATCGAGACCTGAATCCTTCATGGCTTCCTCAGCCGTTACCAAGGCATAATGGGTATATGGGTCCATCTTCCGCGCTTCTTTCCGGTCCATGTGCTGCATGATGTCGAAGTTCTTCACCTCGGCAGCAAATTGGGTACGGAATTTCGACGCATCGAAATGGGTAATGTGGTCGGCGCCACTTACCCCATTCGACAAACCCTGCCAGTATTCGGCAACGTTGTTTCCGATTGGGGTAAGTGCACCTATACCGGTTACGACTACTCTTCGTAGCTGCATGCTAAAAGTTCAAATGAATGGAAGTATTACTTCGCGTTGGCCTCGAGGTAGCTGATGGCCTGGCCCACAGTCTGGATGTTTTCAGCCTGATCGTCTGGAATAGAGGTGTTAAACTCTTTTTCGAACTCCATGATGAGCTCAACTGTGTCGAGTGAGTCAGCACCCAAATCGTTGGTAAAGCTGGCTTCGGGAGTTACTTCGCTCTCGTCCACACCCAGTTTATCAACCACGATGGCACGAACTTTTGTTGCAATGTCTGACATTTTTTATTGGTTTGAATGGAAAATTCCGTGCAATATTAGTGCATTCTGAAAAAAAAGCAATGCCGAAAGGCAAAAGATTTGCCCACAAGTCTGCTGAGCTTGAAAGAGAATGGCCATTGCCTTCTTTATATTTGTAGGTAAATCAAATCCACTTTGGCCCGAAAAGTCCTTCAGCTCGAACTTGAACTCGAAAAATCGGTCATTGGCATCAGCAGCGCTCTGCGTCCTTGGCAGGTGGCCTTCTTCATCAACCAGCATTGTGGCTTCGATTTGCGGCGCGACGACGACCTGGAACTCTTGCTGGGCAAACAAAAAATCCACAGTTGCTTCCAAAAATTCTCATTTGCCTTGTCGGAAGCAGAAAGCATTCTATATTTGGTGGCCAATGCCGGTAGCGAAGGCAAGCTGGTGCCCGAGTTGGGTAACACCTTCGATTACTTTTTGCTTTTCGATGAAATACCAGGCATTAGCACGACACAAGAGCTGCTCGGGCAGTTCAAATCGGCACAGGTTTTCACCCTGGTGATGCCGGTAGAGGTAAATGAAAAGTTGCGTTCAAAGCAACATTTAGTTTTTTAAAGAATGTATTCAAACGACAAAAAAACCAAGATTGTGGCCACAGTAGGCCCGGCTTGTTCCGAAAAAGATGTACTCCTCCGCATGGTGAAGGCAGGAGTAAACGTATTCCGACTCAATTTTTCCCATGCCAATTACGACGATTTACGAAAAGTAATTGCCAGCATACGTGCTATCAACCAGGAAATAGGAACCAATGTGGCCATATTGGGCGACTTGCAGGGACCCAAAATCCGAATTGGCGAAGTTCAGAACAATGGAATTACCTTAAAAACCGGTGACCGAATAAAGTTGGTGACCGAAAAATGTATAGGTACCAAAGAGAAAATTTATCTGAATTACCTCGAATTCCCCATCGATGTAGAAGAAGGCGACCAAGTGCTGCTTGATGATGGCAAAATCAAATTTGAGGTGGTAAGTACCAACCGGCTCGACGAGGTAGAAGTGGTGGTCATCCATGGTGGCCTGCTCTCATCGAAGAAGGGCGTAAACTTGCCCAACACCAAGGTTTCGTTGCCTTCGCTTACCGACAAAGACAAAGAAGACCTCGACTTCATTTTGGAGCACGATCTAGACTGGGTAGCCTTGTCGTTCGTGCGTGAGGCCGCCGATATTTATGATTTACGCGAACGCATCCGGGCACGTGGCAAAAATATCCACATCATCGCTAAAATAGAAAAGCCCCAAGCCGTAGCCAATATCGATGCCATTGTTGCCGAAACCGATGGGGTGATGGTAGCACGGGGCGACTTGGGCGTAGAATACCCCATCGAAAAGCTGCCGCTCATCCAAAAACTCATAGTGCAAAAATGTTTGCGCGCCAGCAAACCCGTGATCATTGCTACCCAAATGATGGAAAGCATGATTACCAGCTTTATGCCCACCCGTGCCGAAGCCAACGACGTGGCCAATGCCGTATTCGATGGCGCCGATGCATTGATGCTATCGGGCGAGACCTCCGTAGGGCAGCACCCGGTACAAGTAATCGAATATATGGTGCGCATCATCAAAAACGTGGAAGAAGAGGCCGAGCTCATTTATCACCGCGATAACGAAACACCCGCAGAAAGCGACACCTTTTTGTCAGACAGTTTGTGCTACATTGCCAGCCGGGCTGCAAAATATGTGAACGCCAGGGCCATCATTGGCATGACCAAATCGGGTTACACCGCCTACCAGGTTGCCAGCTACCGCCCCAAATCGGACATTTTTGTGTTTACTCCCGATCCCGCGTTGCTTACCCGCATCAGCTTGATTTGGGGGGTAAGGGCGTTTTATTACGACAAACTCACCACCACCGACGAAACCATCAGCGATGTGCTGGGCATGCTCAAAGACAAAAAGCTCGTAGCCAAAGGCGATGTAATTGTGAATACTGGCGCCATGCCCATCAAAAGCAAGCACCGGGCAAATTTCATGAAGTTTTCGGTGGTTGAATAATGAAAGTGGCCTTTATAAGGCTTCCTTTAATTTCAGAAAACCGCTTCGTAGTGTTAAAAACCTCATGGAAATACTCATTCTTCTTGTTTTAGTATTGCTCAATGGCATTTTTTCGATGTCGGAAATCGCCTTGGTTTCGGCCAGAAAAACCCGTTTAGATAGCCTTGCAACTCAGGGCAATCGCAAAGCGAAGGCTGCTTTGGAGTTGGCCAAATCTCCGAACACCTTTTTGAGCACAGTACAGATAGGCATTACGGCCATTGGTCTGATCACCGGAATTTACAGCGGTGAAAACATCACCGATGACTTTGAATCAGTGCTCATTCAGTTCCATTGGATACGGCCCTATTCCCACCAAGCGGCGCTTATCACCGTGGTTTTCATCGTTACCTTTGCCTCATTGGTACTTGGTGAATTGGTGCCCAAACGCCTGGGTATGAGCAATCCCGAAGCTGTAGCCATGGCGGTAGCACGACCCATGCAAGTGATTTCTTCCATATGCAAACCTTTCATTTGGCTGCTTACTTCTTCGACCGAAATCATTTTGCGGTTTTTTGGAGCACAAAATGCCACCCAACAACACATGACCGAAGAAGAAATCAAATCAATTATACAGGAAAGTGTGCTTACAGGTGAGTTGAAGGAAATTGAGCAAGATATTGTAGAAAGGGCTTTCGGTTTGGGAGATCTGCGGGTGAGTTCACTCATGACGCACCGCAGCGATCTGGCAGCCATTCACATTGATAAACCAGTTGAGCAAATCAGAAGGATAGTAGAACAGGATTTGCATAGCTTCTACCCCGTTTTCAAAGGATCGGAGTACGAAACCTTGGGCGTAATTGCCCTCAAAGACCTGTTTAAATTGCCCCTTCCTTGGTCGCGTGATGCACTGCTTGGGATCTTGCGCAAACCGCACTATTTCCCTGAGTACCTTACCGTATACAATGCGCTAGAAAAGTTCAAAGCCGATAGGCTGCATTACGGCTTGGTACTTGACGAGTACGGCGGTTTGCAAGGCATGGTAACCATCAATGACATACTCGAGGCTTTGGTGGGCGAAATCAATGAATTGGATGAAGAAGAGTATCGCATTGTAGAAGTGGCACAAAACGAATGGCTGGCCGATGGTGCATTCCCCTTCTTCGAGTTCATCAATTATTTCGACATAGATGGCCCCATTGAAAAAGACCTGCCCTTTAATACGCTTGCCGGACTCGTGCTAGAGGAACTCGAACGTTTCCCGCAAAAAGGGGAATCGGTAACATGGCATGGCTTCAAGCTCGAAGTGGTAGCCATGGGCAGCATGCGTATCGAAAAAATCAAGATAGTCCGATTGGCCGAATAATCGGTTCATGCCATAGGATCACTCACTTCTTCTCACCAAAAGCCAAATCTCCCGCATCGCCCAAACCAGGTACAATGTAGGCCTTGGCGGTAAGCTCGGCATCTACCGCAGCAGCAAATATTTTTACCCCGGGAATGTGTTTTTTCACGTAGCTGAGGCCTGCTTCACTGCCTATGGCAGTAACCACAAATACCTGAGCAGGTTGCCCATATTGCAAAAGCGCCTTGTAGCTGAGTACCAAACTGGTTCCAGTGGCCACCATGGGGTCGGCAATGATAAGGGTGCGGCCCTCGAGAGGCGGGCATGAAGCATACTCCACCTTTACTTCAAACGAATGGTCGCGGTGGTGATAGCGGTAGGCCGAAATGAAGGCATTGTCGGCCCGATCGAAATAATTCAAAATGCCCTGATGCAGGGGCAAACCCGCTCGGAGAATGGTTGCTACCACGGGCTCGTCGATGGGCAATGAAGTATGTGCAATGCCCAGGGGGGTGGTGATGGCCTCCTCGCGGTAGGCCATGTCTTTGCTTATTTCGTAGGCACAAATCTCACCAATGCGCTCCATGTTTCGGCGGAAACGCATGCGATCGGCCTGAATGGCCACATCGCGCATTTCGGCTACAAAACGGTTGAGCAGAGAGTTCTTTTTACTGAGATTAACCAACATGGAGCAAACGGTTTAGCGGGAAGGGAAGGTTGTTGCGTGTCAAACGCATATAAAGATAAGGTTTTGCACCGAATCCGGCGTAAAAACGCTGCAAACCAGGCAACATCGAACCTTCAAAATCGAACTCAAACCTGCTACCCAAATACGACTCAAGTACAAAGGCAATCAAATGGTGCATGGCCTGGCATTCCTTTCCTTCGGCATTACTCACCGCCCATTGGTACAACAAACGGTCGCCGCTGTGGAGTATGAAACATCCCGCCACCAATCTGCCATCCAACCGCGCCGTGAACAGCTGTCCGCGCCGCTTGATGCTAATCCAGGTCATCAGCCGTACGGCTTTTTCTAACTCCTCACTTTTGAGGCCGCTCAGTTGGGGCATTTCCAACTGAAACAAGGTAGAAAATTCCTCGATTTCCGATTCTGCCGACAGCTTCAACGCATGGCTCTTTTTTAAGATGCGCTTGTGATGGCTGCTAAAGCCTTGCCGAAGCACTTCCTGGGTGTTGGGAAGCGGCATGCGGTAACTCACCCGCTCATGCATTTGCCAACCTGGAGGCGATGGCTCTGGCGGTAAATCGAGCTGGATGGAAATGCGGTTTGCCAAAGGTTCGAGCGCTTTTAAGAAGCCAGTCAAATCAAAAGCGGCATCGGCACCGCGATAAATAGGCCGAAAGTGCTGGATAAAAAGCGGATGGGTGATTTCATGCATGCCCCACCTTTGGCGCAACCAAACGGGCACCTGGATGCCTTTTTCGCTTTCGAGATAACCCCAGCCGGGCGCTACCTCATCGAGGTACAAACTGTGCATATACAAGCTGCTGCCCGATTGACGCAGGGCATGCTGGTCCCAATCGGGCGCCTGTTTCGACTCAAGTATGCGGTATTGCCAATCAGCCATGTGGATGTGCTTCAGCCAACAGCGCCTCATATACACGGCGCCATCCCTTCCATGGACCGTTTTCACCCAGCGAGCTGTTGTGCCACAAACTTACAAAAGTGCCTTCAACCGATTTCACCTCGGTAATGAGGCGCTTGATGTTTTCGATGGCTTGCTCGGGCGTAAGTTGCAAGTATTGCTGCAAGGTGGTATCCATCACACAGGTGGGATAAACAAGCAGTGAGGTGGGACTCTCTGAATCCAAATCGTAAAACGGATGCACGCTTGCTGTACCCGAGCGAAAACCCGGCTGGCTGGCATAGGCCATGCTGAAATCGGCCTCAAAATCACGCTTGATGAGTTGGTGATAGGTGCCCGGCAGTGTTACCTTCAAAAAGTGCTGTCGGCTATAGGTTACCGGGCGATGCAATATCTCCTCTAGCAACTTCCGTTCTCGATCGATGAGGGAAGGCTGGTGGTTCGACCGATAGGACGGATGCAGGCCTACTTTAAAATGATCGGCTGTGCTTTTAACGAGCTCTCTAAAAACATCGGTGAAGGGCGAATGCGCATTGTCGAAACCCCCGTAATCGCCAACAAGAAAAAAATACACAGGTTCACCACCTGCCTTTTTGTGCAAGTCGCGCAAATAAGCGTAGGTATCAAAGGGGTCGGCCTCCTGCTTGCGAAGCACCCTCCAGTGCTGGTTCCAAACTTCCCACTGTCTGTGGCGCAGGCTTTGGCCTAAACCATACATGCTGCGCAACAGTCCTTTCCCTTTGAAAGCATACAACTGGTCAACATCGATGGTTGGTACAAAACGATACTGCCGTTGCGGCATAGGTAATTGGGGCCAGCGACGTCTGAGGTGCACAGCCAACAACAAAGCATAGTGGTCAACCAAAGGCTGTTGTAGCCAGCCATACTCATGCAAAACGCTACTTTCGGGCTGGAAACGCTGATGCGCATCGGCGCGGTGCGGCAAATATTCTTCGTAGCGCGCAATGAGGTAAAAAATGGCGGCAAACGGATCAAAAGGCAAGTCGTATCGCTGGTGCGTACGAAACAATACTGGCAATTTTTCGAGATAGGCAGGGGCCAGGCGCTGCTCTTTTAATCCCTTTTCAAACAACAAATCAACCGCTTTGATGCGGAGGCCCATTTCAAAGGCCAATGGGTCGGCTGAGTACACCAATATGGGGCCCTCGCTGGCATGTACAGCAGCAGCCTCGTTGGTAAGCTGGTAGTTCCACCCCAACAAATACCTAAAAACCAGGTCAACGGTATACTTCAACCTGGGCGTTACCCGCTCAACATACACAAGCACCGGCATATTCTGCATGCACGAATATAGGAACGCCCCGGCTTTAATGTGGGAATTTCGGTAAATACACGCTTTTGGCTGCTAATTCGTTTATTTGTGCATGCGTAAATCCATTCTGCTTTTGGCCCTTGTAGCCCTTACTTTTGCTTCCTGCGCTTCTAAAAGAGGCTGCAACTGCCCTTCATTTTCGCAAGTGGAACAGCAAAACCAGCGGGTTTAACGAAATTTTACATTTTGCGGAACCATTTGAGCGGCTTTGCAGTAAGGTAATACAGACTGTGCGAAAGAACGGCTAAGCTTGCTTATATTCGCAACGGTCCTATGTGTTTTCGTCATGATTGTACTAGCGGCCACCAAAGAAAGGAATACCTTGGAGCTCAGCCCAGAACAGAAAAACCGGGTGTTCGAGGAGGAGTTTTATCCTCATATGGACGCCCTATACAATTTTGGCTACCGCCTTACCCTCAACGAAGATGATGCTAACGACCTGGTGCAAGACACCTATTTGAAAGCATTTCGCTTCATAGAAACCTACCAGCAAGGCACCAATGCCAAAGCCTGGTTGTTTCGCATCCTCAAAAACAGCTTCATCAACGATTTCAGGAAGCGTACCAAAGAGCCCGATAAAACCGATTACGACGAAGTAGAACAAATCTACAATTCGGAGGATGCGCACTATACCGCTACGGTTGATCTGCGCTCGGAAGTTTTTGGAGGCAAACTGGGCGATGAAATTACCAATGCCCTGAACAGCTTGCCGGTAGACTTCAGGCTAATCATGCTGTTGAGCGATATTGAAGAATTTACCTATGAGGAGATGTCGAAAATCATAGGCATACCCATCGGCACGGTACGTTCGCGCCTGCACCGCGCACGCAATATGATCAAAGACAGATTGAAGGAATACGCCCGCTCACAGGGTTATAAAGTGGACGAAGCATGAACCGGAAGGACAATATGTGCTATAAGGTGGTTGAAAAAATACCACAATACCTCGACGGTGAAATGTCGGAGTTTGAGATTCCCATTTTCCTCGAACACGTGGAACATTGCCACAAATGCCTCGAGAAATACGAAATTGAGAAGAATTTTAAAGAGGTAGTACGCCAACGTTGCGAACGAAAATGCGTGAATACTTCGCTGGTCGACAACATCAAGAATAAAATCCAAATGTTGCTTGCCAAGGGCTAAATACCCGAGCGATTATGGGGCTACTGGCAATTGGGCCGCTTTCCAGGCCGTAATTCCGCCATCGAGATTGTAAACCTTGCTGAAGCCCATTTGTGCCATCATATCGAGCGTAGTGCCACTGCGACCACCCGATCGGCAATAAATCATATAGGTTTTTGATTTGTCGAGCCCCGCTAAAAAAGCTTTAAACGACTCCGTTTCGTAATAATCATGCTGTATGGCGCCTTCCAAATGACCTTCCTCAAACTCGTCCTCGGTACGCACATCAATCAATACCATGCCTTCTTCTGTCATTTTTTCGGCAAAGGCTGTTGGCGCAATGGTGTTGAAGTTTTCGTTGGAAATTTGCTTGTTGTCACACGACCACAAAGTGCCCAATAGGAGGAATAAGACGATTTTTTTCATGCCAGACGCAATTACCATCTAAAAATAGGTGTTTGGTTCTTTAAAACCAGCTATTTTCGCCCAGCATGCCGTACGAATTTCATACCGACCACGCTTTTTACCTGTCGTTTCTGGCAGAAAACACCCGCAAGAGCATTATTCCCTTTTTGGCTCCCGAATTGCCAGTACCCTTAGCCCAAGCCCGGGTATTGGAACTGGGCTGTGGCGAAGGTGGAAATCTGCAACCCTTTGCCGAAGCAGGTGCCCATTGTACGGGCATCGACTTAAACAAAGTTAAAATTGAAGCCGGTAGGGAGTTAATGTCGAACTGGATCCAGGCAGGCAAAATGGAGTTGTTTGCAGAAGACATTTTTAATCCCGACATAGAAGCTGCCTTCACCGGCAAGTTTCACCTCATCATTCTAAAAGATGTGATTGAGCACATACCGCATAAGGACAAAGCTTTGGCACAAATGCACAAGTACTTGACCGACGACGGCCTGCTCTTTATTGGCTGGCCTCCTTGGCGCATGCCCTTTGGCGGCCACCAACAAATTGCGCAGTCGAAACTCCTGCAAAAACTCCCTTGGATTCATTTGTTGCCTAAACCGCTGTATGTGGCTGTACTCAAAGCATTTGGCGAACCCCGTGCAGTAATTGCCGATTTGGCAGAAACACACGACTATCGTGTGAGCATTTCGCTGATGAACCGTCTCTACAAACAAACGGGTTTTGTGATGCGCAAGGAACTGCATTATCTGATCAACCCCATTTACGAGCACAAATTTGGGCTCAAAACGCGTGAGCAATTTGGCTGGCTGCGCGCTTTGCCTTGGGTACGTGATTTTTTCACTACCAGCTGTTACTATTTGTTGGCCAAAAAGCAGGCATAAAAAAACCTGCTCGCTGTCACAGAAAGCAGGTTGTATGAAATAGGTTTAGTTTGATTGACTGGCGCAAATAAGCGAAAAGCCATTAGGTACCCAATACCCCAAATAGGGTATTTATTGTAACAAGCGGTGATTGAGCCCATATTTAATGAGCCCCACAATGCCTGTTGCTCCAGTTTTCCTATAAATGTTCTTCCGATGGGTTTCCACCGTTCTGATGCTGATGTCTAATTTGTCGGCAATTTCACGATTACTCAATTCATCATAAATTAAACCGAGTACTTGCTTTTGCTTTCGGGTAAGTGCGAACATAGGTAGTTTGGTTTAGTAAACGCAAACTACAGCAGCATCAAACGCTAGCAAATACCTAAAACAGGGTATTTTTAGCGCCAAAAGGGGCCCTTTTACAAATGTTTGCAGCTATTTTATAAGAGCTTGTGCTCGAGGGCGTATTTCATTACCCCTACAACCGAATGTGCCCCAGCCTTGCGGAATATATTTTTGCGATGTGATTCCACCGTACGCTCGCTTATGAACAGCATATCGGCAATTTGTTTGTTCGAGTACTCTTTGGCAATGAGCTTCACAATTTCAATCTCACGCTCTGTGAGTGCACTGCTGTTGGTTTTTTGGGTGGCCTGCATCAGCTTAAGCGCAACTTCGGGACTCACATAAGTTTCCCCCAACATCACATGCCGCATGGCCTTTACCAGCTCCTCGCGCGAATTGCTTTTCATTACATAGGCTTTGGCGCCGCTGTTAAGCACATCACGAATGATTTCGGGCTCATCGTGCATGCTTAAAACCACAATAGGCAGGTTGGGGAATTTCACCTTCAACTCATTTAAAAAGTCGGTATGACGGGTATCGGGCAAGCTGAAATCCGACACCAACAAATCTACGTGCACATACGTAAGCAATTGCATGGCCATGCGGGCATCGCCTGCCTCAGCAACAATCTCCATATCGGGCTCGCTTCCAAGCAAGGTTTTAATGCCATCGAGCAAGATACGGTGATCATCTACCAGCATTACACGCCAGCGTTTAGGTTCAGACATAGGAAGTTGGTTTTGTGCCGCTTTCGCTTGCAGCCAAATTAGAAAAACTTCTGATGCAAAAAAAGAACCTATTTTTTGGGCTTCCGTAAGCCTGCAAAAAAATGACGCAGTAAATGTGCTGCTTCGCCCTCCAGCATGCCGGTTTGATAGCGGGTTTTTGGATGAAGCAAGGGCCCATGCAACGAAAAACCGCGCTTTTCATCGGTAGCACCCACCACCACCCGGCTGACTTGTGACCAAAACAAAGCTCCCGCACACATCACACAGGGTTCTAAGGTGACGTAAAGCGTGCAATCAGTCAGGTATTTGCCGCCCAGGTGATTGGCTGCCGCGGTAATGGCCTGCATTTCGGCATGGGCAGTAACATCATTGAGCTGCTCGGTGAGGTTGTGCCCCCTGCCAATGATGCGGTTGCCCGAAACCACCACGGCACCTACCGGTATTTCTCCATTATCGGCAGCCTTTTGGGCTTCCTTCAAGGCTTCGCGCATCCAATGCGTATCGTCAAATTGTATGATGTCCACCCCCCAAAACTACGGTTTTATGCCCGCAAGCGAAAGCTCGATCACCAGCGAGCTGCCTTTGCGGCCAGCCCGACTATCGACATAAAACTGCGCCCCAAGCAACGACAGCCTGCTTTTAATGTTGGCCCAACCGTGCCCTTTGCTCCGAGCAAGTTCTTCCGAATCAAAGCCTTTTCCATCGTCTTCAATCATCAGGCTCAACGATTCGTCGTCGGCCACTAAATTGATGGTACATTCAGTCGCCTGCGCATACTTCATCACATTGGTGAGCCACTCTTGCACTACCCGATAAAGCAGCTGCTCAGCCTGTAAAGGCAACCGCGATGACATACCATGCGCCCGGCTATAAAGCTTTATTTGTGTTTGTGCAGCGTTCAATCGCTCGCTGAGTTCAGCCAGCGCATCGGGAAGTCCCTTTTTAACCAGGGTTTGCGGCATGATGTTGTAGGCCAAATGCCTCAATTCGCGGTATAACTCTTCCACCAATTGTTGGCTCTTGCCATTTTCAGCTCCAGGTGCACCTAAACTCAATTTCAAGGCCGTGAGTAATTGTCCCATTCCATCGTGTAAATCTTGCGCAAAACGTGTTTTTTCGGCCTCCTGTGCCACAATCACTGCTTTTATTTGGTTTTGTTGCAGGCGCAATTCGGTAGCAATGAGCTCTTGTTGTTGCTTATAGCGGTAGCGCGAGCGCAGGGCCAAACCCAAGCTGAGCAACAACAAAGTGGCCAGCACCAGGGCACCGATCAGTAGGTTACGGCGCTGTAGTAAAATTTCTTTTTCTCGCAATTCAGCCTGACTGAGCTTGAGGGCCCGGTTTTTTTCGGCAACCTCAAAGCGGACTTCCAATTCGCGCAATCGCTTGTCGGATGCTTCCATATTGAGGCTATCGCTGTATTGTTTATACAGTATATGTGCTTCTAAAGCCTCCGCTGGCTTCCCGGCAGCACGCAAAACCCACCAGCGGTTGCGGTAAACACGATGATAGAGGCTATTCGATTTCAATGAATCGGCTAATTGTATGGCTATGTCGCTGTGATACAGTGCTTCGCGTATTTGGCGAAGCGACTCATAATTCACGGCCAAAAGGTTGTGAGCCAAGGCAATACCCATGCGGTCGCCAGCTATCTCACGAAAACGAAGGCTGTTTTGGGCGGCTTCCAAGGCCAATCCCCATTGCTCCAATCCCTGATATACACCTGCCAAATTATACAACGCCATGCCTTTCCCATAATCGCTACCTAAAGCCTGGTGAATGCTGTATGCCTGCTGAAACCAATCGATGGCTGCCTGGCTTTCACCCGCATCGCGCAGGGCATTGCCCATATTGTTGTAACAGGCAGCCAAATTGAAAGAGTCTTTCAAACTGCTGCTTATCGCTATGGACTTCTCAAAGTAGGGCTTGGCTTTGTGGTACTCCTTTTTATCGCCATAAATAAGCCCGATATTGTTGTACGTATTGGCCAAATATCCCAGCGTTTTTTCGTTGCCTTCAAACTGCTTGAGCGCCATTAAATAATTGGCCAAGGCTTCATCGTAAATGCCCAAATTCCAATAACTCAAGCCCATATTGGTGTAGATCGACCCCACCAAATCGCTGCGCTGCATTTTTTGAGCGGCTTTCATGCCTTCGCGGTAGGCCCCTAAAGCAGGGAGGTAATCGCCATTCACATCGTATACCACCCCCATTTGATTGTAGAGATTGTAAAGTCCACGCAAAAATTGGCCCTTCTTGGCCAAAGCAATGCCTTCGCGGGCGTACTTCAATCCCAAATCGCGCTGGTAGCGGTGATGTGCCACCAAATAAATATAGGCTTCGGCCTTTTGGGTATCGTGCGGCGCTGCGCGGGTTACACGTAACAAACTATCGATAACTCCTTGTGGAGCTTGCGCCCCGGCCAGTAAGCCAAGGCAACTGAAATAAGCAATAAGTAGGATTTGTTTCATAGGTCGGCCGCAAATTCCTGAATTCCAACGAAATTCACAAATGCGCAAAAGCTGGTATTTTAGCCGAATGAAATGTATTGCTCTGCTGCCAGCCCGTTTGGCCTCTACCCGCTTACCCGAAAAAATGCTGGCCGATCTGGCTGGTAAACCGCTTATTGTACGCAGTTATGAGGCCGTGGCAGCAACTAACTTATTTGATGAGGTGTGGATAGTAACCGACCATGAGCGCATTTTCACCGCTTCCGAAGCCCATGGTGCCAAGGTATGTATGAGCAGCCCCAGCCATTCCAGTGGCAGTGATCGCCTGGCCGAAGTAGCCCGGCAACGACCCGATGTAGCACTCATTGTGAATGTGCAAGGTGATGAGCCCTTTACTCAAAAAAACAGCCTCGAAGCTTTAATGCAGTGTTTCAACGACTCCGCTGTTCAGGTAGCATCGCTCTGCTGCCCCATAGCGAGCACGGCCGATTTCAATAATCCCAACCTCGTGAAAGTGGTAAAAGACCAAAAAGGCGATGCGCTCTATTTTTCACGGGCACCCATTCCATACCTGCGCGACGGTGCCCCATCACATCAACTCCCCTTTGCTGCCTGGCAACACATAGGCATTTACGGCTATAAACGCGATATACTACTGCAATTCACCCAATGGGCACCCAGTCCGCTCGAAGAAATAGAAAAACTCGAACAACTGCGCTTGTTACACCATGGCATTAACATTCGCATGGCAGAAGTGCACGAAAAAAGCATCGGCATCGATACAGCCGAAGACCTCGAAAACGCCCGGCGCTGGTTCAGCGACCGTGCGCGTAGCTGAACTGAATGTCTTGCCCGAGGTCGGGATGCAGGCTTTTGGCTACCGGACAAGTACGCGCCGTACGCTCAATCAACACCCGGTCGTGTTCTTTATAATCGCGTGGAAAACGCAGCAGCACCTTTAGTTCGGAAATGCGTCGCGGGTCGGTGCCCATTACTTTCAGTACTTCTCCTTCCATACCCGACACATCTATTTGATGGGTTTGTGCCATGATGCCAATGACGGTCATCATACAACTCACCAAAGCCGACGAAACCAAATCAGTAGGTGAAAAAGCTTCACCCTTGCCGTGGTTGTCAACGGGTGCATCGGTAATAATTTGACGGCCCGAACGTATATGTGTAGCCTGGGTGCGCAATTCTCCCAGATAGGTGATACTTGCTGTGTTCATAAGTGCTAAATTAGAGAACTTTTAGCGTGATTGATTGTGTTAAAATAACCATGCGCCTTTTTGTATTTGCAATGCTGTTGGCCAGTTTACCCGGGGCTGCACTGGCTCAAATGCCAGGGGGAGAGGTTGCGCCTGGTGGTCCTCAATTGAATTACTTCAAATACGCCACTGGCGGAGTAGGCATACACAATTTGGGCTGGTATGCCGGGGCCAAAATAGGGAAAAGCAAATCGCGGCTTACCGACCAAATTTGGGAATTCGATATGTGGCGCACCCGCCACCCCAAAGAAATCAGGATGAGCAATCCGCAATTTATCAATCCACGCCCCTACGTATTTGGCAAACTCAACGATCTGTTTTTGCTTCATGTTGGTTATGGACAGCAGAGACTCATTTTTGAAAAAAGCGAAAAAAGCGGGGTAGAAGTGCGTTACCAATGGTCGCTTGGTCCCAGCATTGCCTTCCTCAAACCCATTTATCTCGACATTTTATATCCCATCTCACCTGGCGACCCATTTACACTCACCACCCGCACCGAGCGATACGATCCGGCCCGGCATTTTGAAAACAACATTTACGGAAGTTCGCGCTTTGGCACCGGACTCGATGAAGTGAGCGTTCAACCGGGTTTGTATGCCAAAGGCGGACTCATTTTCGAATGGGGCGCCTTTACCGAAGAAGTGCGGGTGTTGGAAGCCGGTTTGAGTGTCGACTGCTTTCCGCAGCGTTTGCCTGTAATGACGGCAACGCCCAATCCGCAGTTTTTCTTTTCTTTCTACCTGGGCTTTCAATTAGGGAAGCGCTGGTAATTGCTTAATTTTGAGCCATGCAAGATACTTTGGTTGTTGATGTAAGGGAACAGCGCCGCAAAAAGCCCGATTGGTTGCGGGTAAAGCTGCCCACTGGCAAAGAATACCTCCGGGTGCGTAACCTGGTTGATCAATATAAACTGCACACCATTTGCGAAAGCGGCAATTGTCCGAACATGGGCGAATGCTGGGGTGCAGGTACCGCTACCTTCATGATTTTGGGCAACGTTTGTACCCGCGGTTGTTCGTTTTGCGCTGTGGCCACTGGCCGGCCTACCGAGCTCGACCTCGACGAGCCCTACCGCGTAGCCGAAGCCATCCGCCTCATGCAGGTGAAGCATGCGGTTATTACTTCGGTGAACCGCGACGAGTTGAAAGACCGTGGGGCCTCAGTATGGGCCGCCACCATCCGTGAAATCAAAAGAGAAGCACCCGAAACCACCATGGAAACCCTCATTCCCGATGTAAAAGGCAATTGGGAAGCACTGGAGCTCATGATTTCTGAGCGCCCACACGTGGTATCGCACAACATGGAAACCGTGAAGCGACTGTACCGCCTGGTACGTCCGCAAGCCAAATACGAACGCAGTTTAGAGCAGTTGCGCCGCATCAAAGAGGCTGGCCTGCGCACCAAAACCGGCTTTATGGTCGGCCTGGGAGAAACCGAAGAAGAGGTAAACGAAATCCTCGACGATTTGAAAGCCGCTGGCGTAGATGTGGTGACCATTGGTCAGTACCTACAGCCCACCAAAATGCACCTCGAAGTAGCCGAATTTGTGACTCCCGAAACCTTCAAAAAATACGAAGAGATGGGCTATGCCAAGGGCTTCAATTTTGTGGAAAGTGGCCCGCTGGTACGCTCTTCGTACCATGCCGAACGCCACATCTGATGGGTATTCGCGGCAAGGAGCAGCCCCTCGGGCAAGTGCTCAACGAACTCATCGATGCCTATAAACTGCGCGGCAAGCTCGACGAAGTAGAGCTGCATCGTTACTGGCAACAACTCATGGGGCCGCAAATCAATGCCGGCACCGAAGCCCTTTATTTGCAAGGCGAAAAAGTGCTGGTGCGCCTTAGCAACCCCATGCTTCGCCACGAACTGCAGTTGGGCAAAATCAAAATTTTAGAGAAACTCAACGAACAATTTGGCAAAGACCGCATCAAAGACCTTATTTTTATCTGAATTAGCAATTACCTATGTCACAACTCGTCATCATCCGTCACGGACAATCGCAATGGAACCTCGAAAACCGCTTCACCGGTTGGGTAGACGTGCCCCTTTCGGCACAAGGCATTGAAGAAGCCAAAGCCGCCGGCGTTAAGCTACAAGCCTACCAATTCAACGAAGCCTACACCAGCGATTTGCAACGTGCGCAACATACCTTGCAGTACATACTCGAAGGCATTGGCCAAACCAACATCCCGGTAACACGCAATGTAGCGTTGAATGAACGGATGTATGGCGATTTGCAGGGACTCGACAAAGCCGATACCGCCGCCAAATACGGCGCAGAGCAAGTGCACATCTGGCGCCGCAGTTACGACATTGCCCCTCCCGGTGGCGAAAGCCTCAAGGATACCGCCGAGCGGGTGATTCCATACCTCGAAGCCGAAATTTTGCCCAAGCTCCGTGCGGGTAAAAACATCATCATTGCCGCCCATGGCAACAGTCTCCGCGCCCTGGTGATGTACCTCGAAGGCATGACGCCCGAGCAAATCCTTGCCTTCGAAATTCCCACCGCCACCCCGCGCGTGTATGAACTCGATGCCGATTTGAAAGTGAATTCGGCCCGTTTTCTTTGATTTAATCGTCTAAAGCCCATTCGCCAGGAATATGTCGCTACAATTCAGCTCCGACAAAGAAGCCGTTGATGCCCTTGCCCAACGCTACCAGCAAACCCTTGCCGAGGTAAAAAAGGTGATCATTGGTCAGGATGAGGTGGTAAAAGCCGTACTCATTTCGGTATTCAGCAACGGACATTGTTTGTTGGTGGGTGTGCCTGGCCTGGCCAAAACCCTCTTGGTGCAAACCATGGGCAAAGTGCTCGATTTGAGCTTCAGCCGCATTCAGTTTACCCCCGACCTCATGCCCGGCGACATCACCGGTTCTGAGGTACTAGATGACCAGAAGAACTTCCGCTTCGTAAAAGGACCGCTGTTCGCCAACATTGTACTGGCCGACGAAATCAACCGTACCCCACCAAAAACCCAAAGTGCCCTGCTCGAAGCCATGCAGGAGCGCCAGGTAACAGTGGCCGGTAAGGTTTACGCGCTGCCCAAGCCCTTTTTTGTGTTGGCCACGCAAAACCCCATTGAGCAAGAAGGTACGTATCCCTTGCCCGAAGCCCAGCTCGACCGTTTTATGCTGAACGTTTGGCTCGACTACCCCAGCTACGAAGACGAGCTGCAGGTGGTGCGCCAAACCACCTCCGAAAGGCAGGCCGAAGCCAATACCATCATTGGTGCCGAGGAGATTTTGTACTTCCAGCAGCTCATCCGCCGCATGCCCATTACTGACAATGTGCTGGAATATGCTGTCAAATTGTCAAACAAAACGCGGCCGAATAGTCAGTTCGCCACCCCCGACACAAATAAATACCTGAGCTGGGGAGCCGGTCCTCGTGCCTCGCAATACCTGGCCGTGGGAGCCAAGTGCCACGCTGCCCTCAACAACAAGTATTCGCCTGATATTGAGGACGTTCAGGCTGTTGCACCTTACATCCTACGGCACCGCATTGTGATGAATTACAAGGCCGAAGCTGAGGGCTTGCGCACCGACGATTTGATAAAAAAGTTGTTGTAGCCTGCACCAAAGTGGCACCTGCTTTGTTAAACACCTGACACAAAATTATACACCATGTATATCGTACTCATGATTGTGATCATGGCAGCCAGTTGGGCTGTCGGAGCACGCTTCAAAAACCGCTTTAACAAGTATGCCGCCACACCGCTGAGCTCCGGCCTTTCGGGCCTCGAAGTGGCAGAGCGCATGCTCCGCGACAACGACATCCACGACGTTAAAATCATATCGAGCGAAGGACAGTTGACCGACCACTACAACCCCACCAACAAAACGGTGAACCTCAGCCACGATGTGTATTACGGTCGCTCTGTTGCTGCTGCTGCCGTAGCCTCGCACGAAGTAGGACACGCCGTACAGCATGCCCAAGCCTACAGCTGGTTGACTTTCCGTTCGGCCATGGTGCCTGCCCTCAGCATTTCGAGCAAGTTTATGCCTTGGGTGTTGTTGGGTGGTATCCTTACCTTGAATGTATTTCCGAGTTTGTTGCTGATTGGCATTGTAATGTTTGCCCTCACCACCTTGTTTACCTTCATTACCCTGCCGGTTGAATTCGACGCCAGCCGCCGTGCTTTGGCTTGGTTGAACACCGCCAATGTAACCAGCAGCCAGCAGCATACCGAGGCGCAAGATGCCCTCAAATGGGCCGCCATGACTTATGTGGTAGCTGCATTGGCCTCACTTGCTACTCTGTTATACTATGTAATGATTTACATGGGCCGCCGCGACTAAGCGCAGCATTGCCTTCAACAAAAAACCCGCTTCTCGGAAGAGAGCGGGTTTTTTGTTGGTCTGGGGTAAGCTTACTCGTGCTGCTTCAAAATGTCGTAGCCGCCTTGCTCGAGGAAGAGCTGCTTTTGCATGAGGTGCAGGTCGCTGTTCATCATGTCGCGAACGAGGTCGGCGAGGGTGTGGCGCGGACTCCAACCCAGCTTGGTGCGGGCTTTGGTGGCATCGCCAATGAGCAAATCTACTTCGGTAGGGCGGAAGTAACGCGGATCAACCGCAACCACTTCTTGCCCAACACTGAGTTTGCAAGTATTGATGTTCAATGCGCTCAGCTTGGCTGCATCGATGGCGGCTACAAAGCCCTTTTCGTCGATGCCTTCACCTTTGAAGTCGACAGTAATGCCCACTTCGGCAAAAGCCATGCGGATGAAATCGCGCACATAGGTGGTAACGCCGGTGGCAATTACAAAATCTTCGGGGGTGTCTTGTTGCAGGATGAGGTACATGGCCTCTACATAATCTTTGGCGTGGCCCCAATCGCGCTGGGCGTTGAGGTTGCCAACGTAGAGCATGTCTTGCATGCCCAGTGCAATTTTGCCGGCGGCACGGGTGATTTTGCGGGTCACGAAGGTTTCGCCACGCAAAGGCGATTCGTGGTTGAACAAAATACCGTTGCAAGCATACATATTATAGGCCTCGCGGTAGTTTACCGTAATCCAATAGCCATACATCTTGGCCACGCCATAAGGCGAGCGCGGATAAAATGGCGTGGTTTCGCTTTGAGGCACTTCTTGCACCAAGCCATACAGCTCGGAGGTAGAGGCTTGGTAAATGCGGGTTTTTTCGGTCAAGCCGCAAATGCGCACCGCTTCGAGGATGCGCAACGTACCCAAGGCATCGGCATTAGCCGTGTATTCGGGCGTTTCGAAACTCACCTGCACATGGCTCATGGCGGCCAGGTTGTAAATTTCGTCGGGCTTCACCTCCTGGATGATGCGAATGAGGTTGGTGCTGTCGGTGAGGTCGCCATAATGCAACTTCAGCCGCACGCCTTTTTCATGCGGATCTTGGTAGAGGTGATCAATGCGATCGGTATTGAACAGCGATGCGCGGCGTTTGATGCCGTGCACCATGTATCCTTTTTCGAGGAGCAGTTCGGCCAAATAGGCGCCGTCCTGTCCGGTTATGCCGGTGATGAGGGCTACTTTCATGGTGAGATTGGGAGGCTAAAATACGGCTTTTAGGTGAAACACGGGCTGTTTTAACCGCAGAGACTCGGAGGGTATATAGGCCGAGGAATATGGTAAGTGCCGGTTTCTGGCTTTGGTAGTGCTGAATGGCAGTTTAATTCAGTGCAGAAATGAGCTGCAATCTTTTTTCGAGGTAGCGGAGGCACAAGGCCCGGCGCTGACGCGCGGCCCAGAGGTAGCGGAGGGAGGATCAATGAGCGTATAACGTTACGCTGCTGTGCAGTTCCCGTCTATTTTAGCAGTTGATACGCAAGCAGCGAAGCCAAATAGGCCAAACCGGTCATATAGCTAAATTGCAAGGCTGGCCACTTCCAACTGCGGGTTTCGCGCCAGGTGATAGCCAGGGTGCTCATGCATTGCATGGCAAAGGCGTAAAACAGCAACAGGCTGAAGGTGGTAGCCAAATCGAAAAGCGGCAGGCCAGTGCGTGGATTGATATCGGCCAACATCTGCTCGCGCAAGGTGTTTTCTTCGAAATCTTCGCCACCTAAACTATAAATCGTTGCCATGGTGCCTACAAAAACCTCACGGGCGGCAAAGCTGGTTACCAGGGCAATGCCTATTTTCCAATCGAAACCCAGGGGGGCAATGGCGGGTTCCATCCATTTACCGATGCGTCCAGCATAAGAAGCCTCGAGTTTGTCTCGGTCGAACTGGTGCTGAAGCTCGGCGCTCAGTTCACCGTCTACCATTTGGGCGACATATTGGGCTTCGAGTTGGTCGAAGCTGTTGCCCGGACCAAAACTGCTCAAAAACCACAGGGCCACACTCACAATGAGGATGATTTTACCGGCGCCCAGCACAAAGGCATTGCCCTTTTCGATGAGGGTCATGCCCACATTCCGCCAGCGAGGCCATTGGTAAATGGGCATTTCGAGCAAGAAAAACGAGCTGTTGCGTTCCTTGATGAACCACTTCATCACCAGGGCCGAGCCAATGGCGGCCACAAAACCGAGGAGGTAAAAGGCCATCATCACCAAGCCCTGCAGGTTGAAGAGGCCCAGCACTTTGTCGTCGGGTACACTCATGCCAATGAGCAAGGTGTAAACAGGTAAACGGGCCGAGCAACTCATCAAGGGCAAGACCATGATGGTGAGAATTCTTTCTTTCCAGCTGTTGATGCTGCGGGTGGCCATGATGCTGGGCACGGCACAGGCATAACCACCAATGAGCGGCACCACCGATTTGCCGTTGAGTCCAAATTTCCGCATGAGTTTGTCCATAAGGAAACTCACCCGCGCCATATAACCGGTTTCTTCCAACAGGCTGAGGAACAAAAACAGCAGCACAATCTGCGGTAAAAACACCACTACCCCGCCCAAACCGGCCAGTACGCCGTTTACAAGCAGGTCCGACAGCCAGTGCTCGGGCAAATACGTACTTCCCCAACTGCCCAGCTGACCAAAAACAGTCTCAATAAAATCCATCGGCCAACTGGCCCAAGAAAAAATGGCCTGGAAGATGAAAAACAGGATGCCTAAAAAGACCACATAGCCCCATACCGGGTGCAGCAGGACCTTGTCGATTTTTTCGGAGCGCGATTTTTTAGCAGCGGTGGTGCTGCGTTTTTCGATGCTGCCCAACAGGCCTGCAATTTGTTCGTAGCGCTGCACCGTTTCGCGCGCCTGCAATTGGCTGATGTTGAGCTCGTGCTTGGCAATGAGCGCATCAATTTCTTGGTGCTGCTTGTTGCTGATGTGCCCAAGGTGGTCGTGGTTGCACAAAAAGATGAAGGAGCGGTAACCCGGCTTCAAGCCATTGATGGGCTGCAGCTCCTCGAGTACCGGCTGGACTGCTTCTGAAGGCAGGTAAAAAGGCAGGGCCAGACCAAAATTTTCTTCAGCCAGTAATTGTTTGAGTTCTTTGATACCCTGACCGCTGCGGGCGTCGGTGGCCAAAACCGGAATGCCCAGTTTGGCCGACAATACCTGCAAGTTGAGTTCATAGCCTTGCTCGCGGGCCAGGTCGATTTTGTTCACAATCAAGGCCGTGGGTAAACCCAAGTCAATGATTTGGGTGATAAACAGCAGATTCCGGCGCAAATTGGTAGCATCGGCAACCACCAGCACGAGGTCGGGGTGCGAGGCGTTGTGCTCATCCAGCAGTACGTTAAAAGTCACCTGCTCGTCTTCGGAACGTGGGTAAAGGCTGTAAGTGCCGGGTAAATCGGTGATTTCGGCTTGCATGGAGCTGCTGAGCCAAAGCTGACCGGTTTTTTTGTCGACGGTAACGCCAGGGAAGTTGCCCACCTTTTGGTTCAGGCCGGTGAGGGCGTTGAATAGCGACGATTTACCGCTGTTGGGATTGCCCACCAGCGCAATGCGGAGGGTCTTTTTCACGGCTGCACAAAATGGGGTCGCACTTCTACTTCTATGGCTGCAGCTTCGTCGAGGCGCAGCGCCAACTCGTATCCTAAAATTTCGATGGCCATCGGGTCGCCCATGGGGGCAATACGCCTAACACGCACCCATTCACCAGGCAAACAGCCCATTTCGAGCAGTTTATTGGCAATGGGGTGGTCGCCCAGATTTTTGATCAAGGCTACCTGTCCGGCGCGGAGTTGGCTAAGCTGCACGTTTATTTAGAATCGTTTTAAAATGCAAAAGTACACATCTGCGGCAATAGTTCCACTGCTTGGCGAGAAATAGGAGAATTATTGGGGGGCTAAATCGAGGCAAAACACGGAGAGCACGGAGGACACCGAGAGGTTTGCTAAGGACTTTGCAGAAATGGTTACATGCATGAAACACCATACATCCCCATCATTACCGCACAGCGTTTACAAAATCGAAGCTTTGTTTACCGCGCGAATGGCGCACTCACCTATCTACTTAACTCTGTGAACTCCCCCGGGATGGCCGGGGCCTGCAGCGTGCCCTCCGTGTTTTAATCCCAAAAACCCGCCTCCTTTTCCTATTTTTGAACGTTAAAATTCACCTTTGTCGGCCCTACGCGCATTAGCTTCCCAAACAGCAGTTTATGGTTTGAGTACCATGGTGGGCCGCATGCTCAATTATTTGCTGGTGCCGCTATACACACGCTTGTTTGTGCCGGCAGAGTACGGGGTGGTTACCGACCTCTATGCCTTGGTCGCCTTTTTGAATGTGGTGTACACCTACGGCATGGAAACGGCCTATTTCCGCAAGATGCAGCAAGGCGATATGGGCGTTTATGCCACGGCATTTTGGTCGCTCACCGGCAGTTCGGTGCTCTTTAGTGGTTTGTTGTTGTTGGGTGCACCCGTGCTGGCTGGTTTGCTACAGTATCCGCAACATCCCGAATATGTGCGCTGGTTCGCCCTCATCTTGGCGTTTGATGCCTTGGCTACCTTGCCCTTCGCTCGTTTGCGGCAGGAGCAAAAGGCCCTGCGCTATGCCAGCATCCGGCTATTTAACATCGGCATGAATGTGGGATTGAATCTGTTTTTTTTGATTGGTTGTCCCTGGCTGCTCGAAAAAGGCATCGCCACCGAACTTTTAAAAACCATCTACCTACCCGAAATGGGTGTGGGCTACATCTTCCTCAGCAATTTGCTGGCAAATGCCCTCACTTTGCTGTGGCTGATGCCGCTAGTGCCTACCTGGAAAGGCTTTGATGCCACTTTGTGGAAGGAAATGGGGGTGTATGGCATTCCCCTCCTTTTTGCCGGTTTGGCAGGCATGGTAAACGAAACCCTCGACCGCGCCTTGCTCAAATATCTCCTTCCCGGCACGGTGGAAGTCCGTTTTCACGCCCTGGGCATTTATGGAGCCGTTTACAAACTGGCCATGCTCATGAGCCTGTTTACCCAAACTTTCCGCATGGCTGCCGAGCCTTTTTTCTTCCAGCAGGCTACCCGGGCCGATGCGCGACAAACCTACGCCAAGGTGATGCAGTACTTTGTGCTGGCCGCTGGCGCTATTGGTTTGGGGGTATTGTTGTTTATGGATTTGGTGAAATATTTTATCGATCCGGCCTATTTCGAAGGTTTGTATGTGGTGCCCATCCTGCTGTTGGCCAATTTGTTTTTGGGCGTGTACTACAACCAATCGGTTTGGTACAAGCTCGCCGACAAAACCCGCTGGGGCATGTACCTGTCGATTTTCGGCGCTGCCATAACCATCGCGGCCAATTACCTGCTCATCCCCACCCTGGGATATGCGGGTTCGGCCTGGGCTACGCTGCTCTGTTATGCTGGCATGATGGTGGCCAGTTATGTGCTCGGAAAACGGTATTATGACGTTCCCTACCGCATAGGCCGCATGGCGCTGTATCTAGGGGCGGCAGTTTTGCTCTGGCAGTTGGCCCAATGGATGGCACCCCATGCCGACGGCTGGTTCTACTGGCTGCTGCGCATTTTGCTATTTTTTGCTTATCTCGTGTTGGGCTTTTTCCTCGAAAAGCCTGCGAAATCCGTAACTTCGTCACCAACCGAAAACAACCAATAATCACATGAAAATCATCGTTCCCATGGCCGGTCTCGGCAAGCGCATGCGTCCACATACCCTCACTGTACCCAAGCCGCTGGTACCTATTGCTGGCAAACCCATTGTGGAACGCCTCATGGAAGACATCGTGCAAGTGTGCAACGAGCCGGTGGATGAAATTGCTTATATCATCGCCCCTTCGTTTGGTGCTGCCGTAGAGCAAAACCTGAAAGACATCGCCGGAAAACTGGGCGCCGAAGGCACCATCCACTACCAGGAAGAAGCTTTGGGCACGGCCCATGCCATTCTTTGCGCCAAAAGCGCCCTTCAGGGCAAAGTGGTGGTAGCTTTTGCTGATACCCTGTTCAAAGCCGATTTTAAACTCGACACTTCACACGAAGGCATTATTTGGGTGAACCAAGTGGAAGATCCACGTCAATTTGGGGTGGTGAAGATTGCTGCCGACGGCCACATCAGCGAATTCCACGAAAAGCCAACGGAGTTTATTAGCGATCTCGCAATCATTGGCATCTACTATTTCAAAGACGGCGAATACCTGCACCGCGAATTGCAGTACCTCATCGACAACGACATCCGCGACAAAGGCGAGTACCAACTTACCAATGCATTGGAGAATATGAAGCAAAAGGGTACCCGCTTTTTCCCTGGCACGGTAACCGAGTGGCTCGATTGCGGCAATAAAGACGCTACCGTATATACCAATCAGCGCTATTTGGAGTTTATCAAAGGCCAAAACCTGCGCGCAGCCTCTGCCAAAATCACCAACAGTACCATCATTGAGCCTTGCTATATTGGCGAAAACGTGGTCATTGAAAACGCAGTGGTTGGTCCGCACGTAAGTTTGGGCAACGGCAGCAGCGTGAAAAACAGTGTGGTGAGCAACAGCATCATCCAAACGGGCAGCAAGCTCGAAAACGTGGTGCTCGCCAACAGCATGCTGGGCAACCAAGCCATTTACAAAGGTCGCGCGCGCGATTTGAGCGTTGGCGATTACAACGTTATTACCGAATGAACATAAACAAGCTCTTTCCGCTCCTCTTTTTTGCCTTGTTGCTGGGTTGTGCCAGTAATAAAAAACCAGACACATCTGCGGCAGCACGTCCCAAAGCCAAGGTGTTAACCGAAGGGGAGCGGATGGAGGTTGATTACCTTTTCTTCAACGCCCAAAAGGAAAAGCTCATTGGCAATATGGGCGTTGCCGAAAATTTGTTTGTTGAAATCATCAAGCGCGATGAAACCAATGCCCAAGCCCATTACGAAATAGGCCGGACGAGCATGGCGCGACAGGAATTGCCCCGTGCCTTGGAATATGCGCAAAAAGCCAGCAAGCTCGACCCAACCAATCCCTGGTATTTGCGATTGGAAGCCGATTTGTTGCGGCAGGCTGGCCGGCAACAGGATGCCATTCCAGTTTTGCGCAAATTGGCACAACTCCCTGGCCAGGAAAAGATAGATGTGCTGATGGACATTGCCTTGCTGCATGGCGAAATCAATCAATTTCCAGAAGCCATCAAGGCCCTGAATGAGGTGGAGAAGCTGGGTGGTCCGGCCCCCGAGCTGGCCGAACAAAAGCGGCAGTATTACACCAAAATGGGCAAGCCCGACAAGGCACTGGAGGAAATCAAACGCCTGAGCGCAGCTTATCCCACCCAGCCAGAGTACATGCTCTATCTTGGACAGTTGTATTTTGAGAAGGGCGATTTTTTGAATGCCCAAAAACAGTTTGAAACAGCCCTACAGTATGACCCGACCAATGGCAAAATTTACGTTGCTCTGGCCGATACCTACCGGGCCCAGAAGCAGAACAAAAAGGCCGAAGACTTTTTATCGAAAGCATTCGATTATGCCGATGTTGACATTGACCTCAAAATCCAGGTGATGCTCACCCTGTTTGAGCAATTCGAGAAGGATGCTTCAGTCCGCACTTTGGCTTTAGAGCTCAGCAGAAAAACCACCCTATTACACCCCGAGGAAGCCAAGGCCTGGGCTATGCGTGCCGATTTGTTGTACCACAGCCAGCAATTTGAGGAAGCTGTGAAAGCCTATCGCCAAGCCATCGACCTCGACACCGAATCGCAGAAATACACCGTTTGGCAGCAGTACCTCTTGTCGATGCTCGAAGTGCAGCAGTGGACTGAACTGTCGAAACAAGGCAACCGTGCCACCGAATTGTTCCCCAACCAGCCGGTACCCTATTTTCTAGGGGGATTGGCTTTGCTTCAGGACAAACAACACGAGCAAGCCATCGATTTATTGCGCAGGGGTGTACGTATGGTGTATGGTAATGCCGAGTTGGAAGCCCAGTTTTACGCAGCATTGGGCGATGGTTACCACAGCCTAAGCAAACACGAAGAAAGCGATGCCAGTTACGACAGGGCTTTGAAATTAAAACCCAACAATGCCCTGGTACTCAACAATTATGCGTACTACCTCAGCTTACGCAAAGAGCAGCTCGACAAAGCCGCCGATATGTCGGCCCGCTCGCTCAAGCTCGAACCCGGCAATCCTTCTTACCTCGACACCTATGGATGGATTTTATACCAGCAAGAAAAGTACAGCGAAGCGCGCAAATACATCGAACAAGCTTTGGCGGCATCGGGTGAAAACGGCACTTTGCTAGAGCATTTGGGCGATGTGGTTTTCAAAATGGGCGAAACCGACAAAGCACTTGAATACTGGCGCAGGGCCAAAGCGGCGGGTGTTGAGTCGGAATTCATCGACCGCAAACTGGCTGATAAAAAGCTCTATGAATAAGTCAGTATGGAGCATAGTGCTGTTGCTAATGATTGGGGCAACGGCTTGCAAATCGAAAAAAGCAGCCCAAAAACCTGGCGACGAAAGGGCATTAGAAGCTTCAGCACTGGAAATGTACCAGAGCATGCGGCAGAACGACGTATCGTTTGCCGAGCTCAGCGCACAGGGGAACTTGACTGCCGATTTAAACGGACAATCGCTTGGAGCCGCCTTTAACCTCAAAATAGAGAAAGACAAGCAAATCTGGTTAAGTGTTAAGCCTATGTTGGGCATAGAAGCCGTGCGGGTATTGATTCGTCAAGACAGCGTTTTTGTGCTCGACCGGCTCAATAAAGAATACCTTGCTCAACCTTTTTCATGGTTGGTGAATTTGAGCCAGGCTCCACTTACTTTCGAGGTCTTACAAGACGTGCTATTGAACAATGTGGGCTTTTTGGCAGGAAACAAACCGCAAAGCGAATCTAGTGGCGGGTTATTGTTTCAGCAGCAAGGTCAGCAGGTGCGTCTCATTCGGGCTGAAGCGCGGCCCAAAGCAGCCAGCTTGAGGGTACAACAAAACCAACAAGAACTACAGGTAGAGTACCTCCAGTGGCTTGAAGTAGAAAAAAAGTGGTTGCCTGCACAACTTAAAATGATCATTAAAGGCAAACAAAGCAGCTCTATTGAGCTAAATTTTGCCAAATTTGCAATAGAAAATGAACAAACCTATCCCTTCAGTATTCCAGGCAATTACAGCAAGATGGATTAGCGCCTTGGTGATACTCCTATTGTGGGTAGGAACAGCAGAAGCGCAAACCAAAAAGCAGCTTGAAGACCAACGGAACAAACTCATCGAACAAATTGGTTTTATTAAAAAGCAGATTGAGGAAGTTCAGAAGAAGAAAGAAACCAGTGTAAACCAACTGGTGAGCCTACGTAAACAAATTCAGGTACGTGAGCGCTTGATTGAGAACTTTAACAACGACATTGGTCTTACCCAGAACCAAATTGATGGCTTAGAGGTACTCATTATCGCCCTAGAAAACGACCTGGCCAAACTCAAAACCGAATATGGCAAAATGCTGCAAGTGGCTTATCGCAACCGCAGTCATTACAACAATGTGATTTTGGTGCTTTCGGCCGAAAATTTCAATCAAGCCCTCCGCCGTTTGCGCTATTTGCAGCAGTACAATAGCTTTCGCCAAACCCAAGTACGGCTGATCAACCAAACACAGGCCAGTTTAAACAAGCGCAAAGCGCAACTGGAACAAAAGCGACAAGAAAAAGAAATGCTCTTGCGCGAAGAAGAAACCCAAAAGAGTCTGCTGAGTTACGAAAGCGAAAAAACGACCCAAATCGTAAGCAAACTGCAACAAAACGAGCGCGATTTGCGCAAAGAACTGCAGGCACAGGAAGCTGCCCGGGTACGTTTACAACGGGCCATTGAAGACATTATACGCCGCGAGTTGGAAGAAGCCCGACGCCAAGAGGCAGAACGCTTGAAAAAGCAAGGCCAGAAACCCGGACAGGTGTCGGCGCCCAAAACCACCCGCGAAGAATTTGAACTCACCCCCGAAGCCAAAGCCCTGGGTGCCGATTTTGAAGCCAACAAAGGCAAACTTCCCTGGCCCATCAGCAAGGGTTTTGTAAGTGAGTCGTTTGGCGAACACCCACATCCAGTGCTCAAAAACGTGAAGGTTCGGAACGACGGCATCAACCTACGCACTGCCCAAGGCGCAGAGGTGAAAGCCGTTTTCCGTGGCGAAGTAACAGCGGTGGTTAGCATTCCGGGCATGCAAAAGGCAGTGATTGTACGCCATGGTCAATACCTCACTGTATATGCACATATTGAAGATGTACGAGTAAGTAAAGGAAGCAAGATTGAAACCGGACAGGTATTAGGCACCGTGTATTTCGACGACGCTGAAAACAAGGCCGAAATGCAGTTGCAAGTATGGCGCGGTACCACCAAAATTGACCCGCAACCTTGGTTGGCTAGACGATAAGGGGAGGTGCCTTCAAGCCACTGGCATAGATCATTAACCAAATTGGCTGGTATCCTTTCACTCGTTGCTTAGAAAAGCGCAAGCATTCGAAAAAACAACTAATTTAGAAGCACAAGTACAGACCCTATGCACTGCCTTATAGTTGACGATGATATCCTTTCGCGCAAAGTCCTGAAGCGATTTGTAGATCAAACCGACTTCATAGAGGAGGTAGTTGAATGCGGCAGTGCTATTGAGGCCAATAGATACCTCATGGAAAACCAAACAGATTTGCTTTTTCTTGACGTTGAAATGCCCGGAATGACTGGTCTTGAGCTCATCAGCATTCTCCGCAACAAGCCAGCCATCGTTCTGGTATCGGGCAAACGCGATTATGCGGTAGAAGCATTCGATAACGATGCCATCGATTATTTGGTAAAACCGGTAACCTACCCGCGTTTTCTCAAAGCTGCTCAAAAGGCCTGGGAAGTCAAACAAGAAAAAACACAAAAAGCTGGAAAAGAGCCTGTAGCTCCTCCAGCTTTAGAATACATTTACCTCAAGGCCGATGGTCAGTGGGTAAAAGTAAATCTATCGGCCATTCAATATGTACAAGCCATGGCCGACTATGTAAACATATATGTGAAAGAGCAGCATGACCTGAAACGGCTGATCATTCACAGCACCATGAAAGGGGTAGAGAAAAAATTAGAAGGAGGTGCTTTTGTACGTGTACACCGCAGCTTCATCATCAATGCCGGTAATATTTTATCATATAGCAACGATACGGTGGCCATTGCCGATAAACAAATACCTATTGGCGTAACCTACCGCCATGCATTGCAGCTGGCCATGCAGCGCTAGGCCTTAACCAAGTCTATAACTGATATAGGTATATAAATTAATTGTCCAAAAGGTCCTGTGAAATTGAAATTCAGGACGTTGGCCATTGGGCGCAAATTGCCACTGGAAATTGTGGGTCCTTCTGATCATAAAATCGGAGCCAAAAACCACCTTGTTCTTGGCAATTTGAAAATGACATTTGCTGATGAGATCCACGAAGCGGTGATTGTAGTCCATGGCTAAGGAATTGCCCATATTGGGATTCAACAAAAAAGGCATCCTGAAGTAGAATAAATCCTGGGCATACTCTATGCGTTCAAACGAAAATCCCCATCTTCTTTGCCCCTTATTCCAAAGCAAACCCATTTGTTGACGTGTGCTTCCCGGAGGCAATCCAACTCCTAAATTTTGGCCCCTGTGCGTCCAGCCCACCCCATTTACATGCGTATAAAACCCAAAGCCTGGTGCTCGGCTGACTTGTGTCAGTGGAGGCATTAATTGGGTTAACTCTGCTTCAAATCTCAAGTAATTGCTTCTACCTGCCAATGGAAATATCTTGTTGACTCCGACAACATAAACAGTGCTGTGGGCGGGATCAACAGCCAAATCTGCCAAACTTGCAAACCAATCGTCGCGACCGATTTCCGCATACATTTCCATATTGACTGAAGGCAAAAGGTATCTACTGAAAATGCTTAAAATGGCATTTTGAGTATATGGATTTGCAGCATTATTGCTTTCACGGCCAGGTGCAAAAACACCAAAAAGACCAATAGGCCAAGGTGCGTTACTGCTTTGCACCCCAAATGCGCCACCAACAAAAAGACCGCGCACCCATTTCGGCTGGTAATTGGCAGTAATCATGCTGATTTTCGAGTGCTCTCCTCTGCCCAGTGGTGATGGGGTAATGTCAGGGGCCCTGTAAGGTTCTATGGGCAAGGTAGTTGGCAATTCCCATTCAATAGGATAAGGGAAAAAACCCGAATATCGCAACCTGCCCCCCACAAATTGCCCTTCAAAATCACCTATAATCGTCTTTAATGGTGTGCGGGTATGAAGCGTAAAATGAAGAAAACCAGGTGCCGAAGGGCTGATAAAAATACTTCCCTGACGGGCAGGCCCCCATTGCAAATTTTCGGTACTTACACCTGCACTCCAATTTCGCCAATGAAATTTCACATACGATTGGCCAGCATAAGCTTCTCTAAAAACACCTGTACCCATCCTTTCGGGCATATCAATTCCTTGGTGACGCACTGGCGGATTGGCTATGGCTTGATTTTGTGCCCATACATATTCCGGCCTGAACTGAAATTCCAACCAATCGCTCCATCGAAGCGAAACACCCGCTGAATAATACGATTGCCAGCCTCTATTAGAAACCATTGGACCATTCTGCCAACCATAATTGTGGATACTATTCAGCTGTACTCTTTGATGCAGTGGCAAAAGCTGCCAACGCAATTTGCCCACTCCTTTTCTACTGCCAGCCAAAATCCCCATGTAAGGGTCTTCCTTTGGAAATATTGAATCCTCATCAAGCGTAGTTGAATCGTTTAATTTCAAACGATCAGCATGCAATGGCTTCATCATGAACGATAGGCTTGAATCTACCTTACCCAGCAATTGCTGTTCACGCAAATAATCTTGTACGTGCTGCAAGTCGAGCGAAATGGTTTGCGCAGATAACCTATTTGTTAATTGCCCAAGCATGAACGCCACTATAATGAAACTGCGCATAAACTGGCTTTAATCGAAAAATGGCAATTAAATCGTACAAACCCAAATTCAGTCAACGATATGGCCATAAAACGTAACAACAAAAAGCCAAGGAAAAACCTGGACTTCTCAAATCAGTAAAAGCCCTTTCGGGCTTTCTGTGTTTTAGGAATCTCGTGTATTTTCAAGCTGATTACAACCTCCTTGGTTTAACGTGTTTAAGCTAACCTCACCTCTTAAGCAGGTTACCTCACCGCATGCTGTAACAGCGCTATGTGCCGCATCTAGGTGCTTTAGTACGCCTCGTTGTTGGTTTTAAAACGGGTCTTATCAATTTCTTCGAACTTCGAATTGTTGCTTACAAATTCAGGCACCAATTCCTTGAGTTTGGTTACAATGCGGTGCTCATCACCCAAGTTCAAAACCTGCTTCAAGTGCACCAATTGCTGAGATATTTGGTCGTAATCGTAAGAACGCACCTTGGCAATCATGATTTTGGGATGGTGTGTAGGAACGGTATTTTCGGTGGTAGCCAAAAGTTCTTCAAAAAGCTTTTCTCCCGGACGCAATCCTGTGAAGGAAATTTGAATGTCTTTGCCAAGTGTTAATCCCGATAGTTTAATCATCTTCTTGGCCACATCCAAAATTTTCACCGACTCACCCATATCGAAAATAAATATTTCACCACCCGCTCCCATTACACCCGCCTCGAGCACCAATTGGCAGGCCTCCGGAATGGTCATAAAGTAACGGGTAATGTCGGGATGCGTCACAGTAATCGGGCCTCCTGTCTCAATTTGTCTTCGAAACAAGGGGATAACCGAACCATTGGAACCGAGCACATTGCCAAAACGCGTTGTAACAAACTTGGTGGAGGACCCGATGGTATTGTTGAGGCTTTGGGTGTAAATTTCAGCTATTCGCTTGGTGGAACCCATGACGTTGGTTGGGTTAACTGCCTTATCGGTGCTCACCATCACAAACTTCTGTACCCCAAATTCTAACGATAAATCCGCAATATTTTGAGTACCGAATACATTCACCATCACGGCTTCATAGCAGTTCTCCTCCATTAGCGGCACGTGCTTGTATGCTGCTGCATGAAATACGTAGTTAGGCCGGTACTTTTTAAAGACATGACGCATCCTGCGGTCATTTCTAATATCTGCCACCACCATGCGTACCGAACTATACAAAGCAGGCTGTACTTTTCGCAGTTCTTGCTCTAACTCATACATTGGTGTTTCGCCTTGGTCAACCAAAATGAGTTGGGCTGGCCTATAATGCAATAACTGCCTTGCTATTTCAGACCCAATAGAACCTGCAGCACCCGTTACAAGCACTACTTTCTCATAAATCTCCTGCCGAACATTGTCTTTGTCAAGCCTAATTTCATCGCGCTGCAAAAGGTCCTCAATACGAACGGGCTTTAACTGATGCGATGTTAACTCTCCGTTGATCCACTTCTCAATAGGCGGTACGCTCTTTACTTTGATATTGTGTAGTAGACAGAGGTCAACAATTTCACGCTTGCGTTGGTTAGATATATTATGAATCGATAGAATTACTTCCCGTACTTCTTTCTTTTCTATGAATTCGCTTTCTAAAATGGAAGCAGAATACACTTTTACGCCTTGAATAACCTTGTTTTGTTTCGTCGGATTGTCATCAATAAAGGCAACCACATGATAATAGGTGTCTTTATCTACCGAAAAAGTGCTTTTGGTGGTCATACCCGAGGCTCCAGCACCATAAATAATCACGTTTACTTTTTGCCTACCCTTGTCGAATAGTGTATGGTAAACTGCCTTGAAAATAAAGCGGCTTACCACCAACATAAAATTGGAAAAAACGTATTGAATAAGCAAAACCGACAAAGGAACCGCCAGCAGCGATTGCGCTTGCGGGGCATATCGCACAACCGCCAAATTCAATAGAAACAGCACAGCACTCGCCAGGGTGGTTGCCTTCAAAATTCTGAAAGCATCGGCCACATTCGTATGGCGTACTACACCGCTGTAGGAATGAAAAGATAAAAAACCAAGCGCAAAACATACAAAAACCACCACCGACTGCTCAAACATCTCCCTGGCATCAATGAGGGTGAGGTCGAAGTTGTGGCGAATAATCAGGCTTACTTGGAAACTAAAAAGCACAATCGCCAAGTCAATTACCAGCACAAGCCAGCGACTAACAAAGCGATTAGAGTAAAGCCGGATAAATTTTGTGATCATAGGTTTGTTCGCGTTTCCAATTGGCTACTACTGATGTAGTTCAAAGTAAGTTCGAAATTAAGATAATTCTATCGCAAATTAATCGGATTTCCATTACCAGCTCGTTAACAACCCGAAATTTTAATTCAAACCGCTAATTCATTACACGAATACTGCAAAACACCGCATGAAAAAAATCGATAGCCCTTGTGATTTGCGCGAGTTTAATACCCCAACGCAGCCAGGTCGTTCAACCAGTTATCCAGACTTTCGAGTTCTTGTGGTTGTACTATGCCTTTTTGTTCGAGACAGGCATAAGCATTACGCAAATTCTGTTGCATACTCACCCCTTGCTCTAAAGCTGCACTTACCCAAGCAATCACTTGCTCGCCTGTTTCATACATGGGGATTTCCGAAATGAAATCCTTCATATAATCGTGTGGATTGCGTTTTTGAATTACCGTTGCCGTTGTAAATCCAAGCTCATAACCATAATGCCACATGATGGGATGCGCTACAAGTCCGCGTAAAATATCGGTATACCTAAAAGTAACGTAGGTGGGTAAGTACAAAAGCGGAAACAGCCCTTTGATTATGGCGGTGTTCTGCGTATTAAACGGACAAATGGTTCCTTTGGTCAGTACCAGCGGGGCTCTTTTTTCAAAAAAGCAAGGTGCATCACTGGTTAGTCGATAAATGGCATCCACATCCGGATCTTCGTCGGCCAAGCCCTGCCAAATGCCCACATTCGACTTGCCGTAACTTGCCTCATCGAAACCGAATCGCTGGTTGATGAGCCTCAAAGGCAAACCCCTGGGCCAAATGTGCTGATTGCTAAAGTAGTGATAAACATTCACAAAGCCCTCCTGTCCGAAACGAAGGAAATCACCCGCAAAGGGAGGAAACGACCAATCATCGTAGGGAATATTATCGTCATCGGTATCAACAATGAGCTCGGCACCTTCCTCCATGGCTTGCAAATAACCCAGCATCTTTCTCGAATAATGATTAAAAGGAAGCGATTTTGCCAGGGTGTAGGGCAGCTTGTTTTGGGCTTCTACCGACAAAAACCGGGCACTTCCCGCTTCCCAAGCTGTAGGTGATTTTTTATCTCCAACAACTATCAAATGGTATTCGCTCCGCTCGGCAAATTTTATGACTGCTTCGGTAGGCTCAAAAATGGAAGTAATAACGATGTGTTTTTTCATGTTGTCAAAGCGAGGTAAGGTATGATTTTACTGGTATAAAAATTTTCTAGATAAATGGCATTTTGGGCCACTGGTGGCGGCAGTAGGAGCATTTTCGACAGTTGCGTTTTGAAATCATCGTAATGCTGCACCGCTTCTATCACCGAAGCCATCTTATAATGGCGTGTTTCAACGGTATCGGGGTACCGGGCAATTACATGACAGCCCGCTGCCAAAAGTTCAAACCAACGTGGGGTGAGGGGATTAAAACCGCCGGTTCTACCTGCGGCATCGTCCATGCCAGGCGTAGCATAAAAACATACCTGAGCCGATTTAATGAGTTTCCAATAATCCTCTCGACCCGAAAACTCGCCAATCAAGCCAGAGAGATTGCTCACATAGCACAATTTTCCATCGATCAGCTGCTGTTGTAAATACTCGGTACCCGGATTTTCGGAGACAAACTGCTTTAAATAGCCAAGCAATACTGGATTGGTTCGGCCGCTAAGCACAATGGGATATTTCTTTTCAAAGGATTCAGTTCCCAAAAGCCGGTATTTATCGGGCAGGCTCATGGGCAAATGATACCAAGGACCTCCGGGCATTGCTTCTTCTGCTGCATGAAAAACTTCAAGACTTGTGAAATAAACCCGTTCACATTGGGCATAATACAGCAAGGTTTTTTGTAAATCCCCATCCGGAAACACATCAATCAGTATGGGTGCTACCCGGGGGTGGTTTGAGAAAGCAGGGTACTTTCTGGGTGCCATTTCGAAATACAAGGCTTGTCTTTTTTCCTTTTGCCAGCTTGTTTTCCACGGCCTCAAATCGTGCATACGTTTGCCCCATTTGCCTTGTTGAGTACGATTGTCCCAGCCCCTGAACTTGTGCTCGAGCATACCCGTGGTGGGGCTCTTCACAATAGGCATGTGCAAGGCACTTGACAGTGCATCCTCCCATTCAAACACAATCTGCCAGCTAGGCCAGGTTTGAAAATGCCGGTCGGAATAAATAAAATGGGGATTAAACATCATCGAAATGCAAAGCTAACCAGCTTGCTCAAGTTTGAAAAACAATGCGTTTATTTGTTACAATGAAACGTGTAGGGACATTAGGGGCTTTATTGATAGGCGTATTTCTTGGAATAGCCTGCAAAAAAGATAATCCGGTTCCAAAACTCCCCCCTTTTTTCAACGTTCCTCCAGGTCTGGCCAGTTATTTTGTTTTTTATCCTGGTTCGTTTTGGACCTTGGTAGATTTGGATCGCGAGTGGACAGATTCCATTTACATTAAAAGTGTGCTGCGAGATACCATTGCACTCTTGCACCCCGGAAATCCACGCGACACGCTCACCGTCACTGAGCGCATTACTGTGCGGTACTATTCGCCTTTTTTTGACAGTGATTATATTTTTAGGAGTGCCTTAGACATCCAAGCCTGGGTACGCAATCCACAAGGACCCCATTTTATGATTCAACGCGCCGTAGTAAATGCAGGGAGACAGCGGCCGTTTGGAACCGTTTTTTACTACCCGTTGCCCGTGAACAGACCGTTTATTACCGAGGTGGGCAGTTTTTCTCCTTTTATTCAAGAGCCACTTGCCCCATTTTTACAACGCAACGGAGTGCTATTACCACAGGCCAGTCGGGTAAATGTTGAAAATGATGTAAGCGAATTTGGAAACCACATGGAGCACTTTTTTGTAGCGGGATGGGGACCGGTGAGCCGGGGTTATACGCTTTTAAATTATCAATGGCTTTTGCGCAGGGGAAGAACCATCAATGCCGCGGGTGATACGCTTCATTTTCCTTAACGCAGTTTCAAAATAGCCTGGCCAAGCAAAATGCTTGCTTTTTCGGGTCGATTTGTTTTTCGCTTCCTTTTAATTGCTTTATCCCTTTTGCAATACCCATACCGCTTGGTCGCCTTGGTTCATTGCATTTAATTCCCTTGTTCTTTGCTGAAACAGCAGCATTTCTTGCCTGCTGAATTGGTTTTTCACTTCCAAGGATTTGCCTGTTTGAGCATCGAACAGGGCGCCTCCACGGGCATACCATTCGCTTCCCCAAAACTGAAATGCGATGGCATCGGTATAAAAATCGAGTACTTCAAACCCTTGATGCTCTACCATCAAACGCATTCCCTTCTCACTGTGCAAAAACAGATGCCTTGGGGCATCCAATTGCACCCAATTTTTTTGAAAGGTATTGAAGGCCTCTGAGGTCACAGTAGGAAAGCGCAATAGCAGTTTCCCTTGTGGCTTAAGCAAGCCATGTAACACTTTGAGCTGTGCTTCTGGTTGAGGCATGTGCTCAAAAGCGTGGTGTAACATAATCAAATCGTATTGACCTGATATTTCGTCGGCTTGGGCCTTTTTTACCAGCAATTGACCGTTCCAATAAATATCAGCTTCCACAAATGCATCGGCACCCATAGCGGCACTAAAACCCGACTTACGCATGGCTCTCACCAAGTCACCGGCTCCACATCCTAAATCTAAAATGTCCCAGCTTTTACGCGGTCCCATTTTTATTACCGCCTCCATCCCTGCGTTTGGAAAGCGACGCAAGAGTGCCTTTGCCCAAAAGGCATAAGGCTTCCTGGCTTTGAATCTTGCATCCCAAAGACTTTGCTTCAAGCGATTCAGCAAACTCGGCTTTGTACTCGAACTGGCAAAACTGTAGTAGTAAGAGGGGTAAAATGAACCCATGTCTATGGGTACATCCTTCAAAAACAAGGTTTCGCAGTTCTGGCAATGGAGATAGGTGAAATGCCCTCCCAAGCCGAACATCTTTTCTTCGGCAACCAATGCATTAAATGGTCCGCTAGACTTGCAAACCTCACACGGTGTACTCATCGAGTAAGCAATGTCATGATGGCTATGATAACTCCTGCAGAGGAGGCCGCTATAGAAGCAACTGCCGCAGTACGTGCCGGATCTCGTTGTGTTTCCAGATTTTTGGGCTTTTCGGGCACCACGATGGTGCTGCCAGGCAATACCTTGGGGTATTTGACCATCCATAAAAAGCGGTAGGTCGACCGGGCTTGTCCGTTGGGCTCAATCACATAAATACGATACTTATCGGCTTCACTTGCTAAACCACCAGCATCTCGTAGATATGGCCTAATTCTGTTGGCATAATGGTTTATGGCAATGGGACTATTCACTTTGCCTTTAACAGTGATTGTCTCTGTCTTGGGCTTCACCACGATTACATCTCCATTACGCACATTCAAATCATACTTTTGTTTATTTCGTTGGATGCCCTCAATATTCAAGGCAATGGTATCTAAAACCACTTCTTCAATCAGCTTGAGCGAGGGTTCATCGGCTGATGATGGCAACATACTACTTGCTGGAGAACTAATTCTTCTCCTAATTAAAATGCCACTATTTGCGTCTCCAAACGGAGACAACCCACCAGCTCTTTCTATCAAATCGCTCAGCTTTTCGCTTCTGGTAAGCATGGCATAGGTTCCTGGAAATTGAAATTCACCGGTGAGCTCCACCAAACGTTGCTCTCTAAAAAGCGGGTTGGGACGCACCAAAACCCAGTCGCCCGGCTCAAGCAGTACCTCGTCGGCACGAATGGCCAAATCCTCATCTGTTTCTGCTTGGATGATGCGGGTGATCACCATCGTTTCGTTGGCCCTACGAGCAATTTCAATTTGTTTTGTTAAAGCCGACTTTTTGAGTCCGCCTGCCAACAACAACGCATCACCCACACTCATTCCTTTGCCATACTCTAGCTCCACCGTCTCCATTACTTCGCCTCTCACTTGTACAGGCAAAAGCACTTCTTGCTCGCGTTTATCTGCAACAACTATCGAGTCGCCATCTAACAGTCCAACATTTTGCTTTCCCGATGCCACCAATTCGGGGCTAAATCGAAGATAAAATCGTTCCTGATTTTTCAACTTGCGATAGATGAGGCCCCGGCTCATGAGGGCTTCCTGACGGAACCCACCAAAGCGCACTACCAAATCTTGCAGTGTGAGTCCCTCACTCCAAGCGTAAGCGCCCGGATAATTTACGGCACCACTCACCACCAAGCGGTTTACCAACTCGGGTTTGCGACTCAATACCATCACACGATCACCTGCTTTCATGAGATGTTTGCTGAAGTTACTAGCAGCAATCTCTTGGCTAAACAAAGCGTTTTCCTGAAGACTTGCAATAACTACTTGGTTGGTAATCGCCAAATCGGCAAAACCCCCGGCGTGATGGAGCAATTCGGCAAAACTTTCGCCCGACTTCCATTCGAAATAGCCTGGTCGTTTTACCGCTCCTTCTACCAAAACCCGACCTTCGTACGCTGGTATCAACACCAAATCATTGGCTTGCAGTTGCAGTTTTTCGGGCATATCTCCTTGCATCAAATAGGCGTATAAATCAAAGGTTGCGATTTCCTTGCCTCCACGAATCAAGCGTATTTGACGAAATGAACCATTTTCTCCCGGCCCGCCAGCCAAGCACAATGCATGTAGCAAGTTGGCCACTGCAGGCAATTGAAAGGTGCCCGATTGCATTGCGCCTACCACTTGAACAGAAATGCTTCTTGGGTTTTCGAGGCTCAGCACCAACTGCGACTGTCCTGATGATAAGCTGCCGTAACCGGCCCTCGCCAGTAGTATTTTCAGCCGGCCAGTAGCCTGCTCTAGGGTCATGCCTCCTAATTGTACCAACCCAACCTGCTCAATATTCACCCTGCCGTCTCTGTTCACCGTGAGGCGTTCATCGGTTTGCTGCAGGCCAAAAACGGTTAGATTAATTTCATCGCCAGGACCTACTACATACTGCCGTGGTGTAGGAAGATTAAGGGGAACGCTGATGGATCCTGCTGTGCCTTTGAAAAAACTTGCCCCATACACCAGCGTGTCTGTTATTTGAGTTGGGCGTCTAACCACTTCAAGCGTATCGACACTGTTGCCTCTTGCTGTGTTCGACTTTGGTCGGTTTTGGTTGTTGGCCTCCTCTGCTTCTTTTACTTTTTCAAGCAGCTTACTGGCCTCATCGCGCGGCATGCCTCGGGCAATAAGGTATTGTACCATTTCCCTTTGGGTGAGGTTGGTAGACTTCAATTGCGCAGCCAATTGGCTTATTTGAGCCGCCGACAGTTTGTCAACCTGTACGGTTGATAAATTGCGCATATTAGCCGGAAGCTGTGCCCTTACGGCATGAATCACCATCAAACACAGCGTGAGGCAAATAATTAACCTTTTCATTTGAAAAAAACTAAGACAAAGGAGCGTAATAATATTTTTAAATCGAGCCACAAGTTCGCCCGTTGTACATATTCCAAATCATATATTAATTTCTCCAAATTGTGTGATGGCAATGCGTCTGGGTTTTTCAATTGTGCTAATCCTGCAATACCAGGGCGAGCCAGCTCTCTGAGCCTATATTCTGGGTGCTTTTCCGAAAAATGTTCCACATAAAATGGCACTTCTGGTCTCGGCCCAACCCAGCTCATCTCGCCCTTGAGGATGTTCCACCATTGAGGCAGCTCATCCATACGCGTAGCTCTCATCACTCTTCCAACGGCTAAAACATCATAATCAGTGTGTGCTCTGTCTGTTTTTGGGTCGAAGGTCTTTTTCAACGACCTGATTTTGTACATGACAAAAGTACTTCCATTTCTGCCTACTCTTATTTGACTGAAAAACACTGGTCCGCCATCTGAAACCCAAACGAATGGCAAAAAAAGTAAGATTAGTGGCAAAACCAGTGGGGCAGAAAGTAAGCAAAGCACCACATCAAGAATTCGTTTTTTAATCGAATTATGATAGCTCGGTGCAGTGTTGAGTTGAGTCGTGTCGCTTAAGAATGATATATTGCTCATGAAAAGATATGCTCTAAAATCTGTAAAGGGTGAACAACTGTAGATTGTGCGACCATACATGAATTCCTGGAAAGCGGAATCCATCTGGATCTCCCCCAAAAGGTGTATATATCCATTGAAAATTGTATGTGCGCAAAAGGTGCCAACGAGCGCCCAACATCAATCTGCCTACGGTTGTCTGACCTTCAAGCATTCCCCCTATATCCACAAAGTGCTTGGTAAAGTCAGATTGAAAGGGATTAGCCCCATTGCCTAAACGCAAAAAGGGCATTCGGGTATGAAACATATCTTCGTGATAAGCCACCCGCTCGAAACTAAGGCCGAGCTGATGGTAGCCTTTATTCCATAGTATGCCTAAGGTGTACATATTGCTACCTGGCCCGATGCCAGCACCTAATACCTGGCCCCTATGCGTCCAACCAACCTGATTGTTGTGGGTGTAAAAGCTATATCCCGATGCGCGACTCATTTGGCTTGCAGGCATTTCGATTTTGGTGACCTCGGTACTAAACTCCAACCAGTGGTTTTTACCTGCAAGGGGTTTCATCTTACGGAAACCCCATTGCCAAACCACGGAATGCGTGGGGTTGGTTAACAGATCCTCTAAGTCTCTCCAATAATCTTCTCTTCCAATGTCAAAATAAAATTCGGCCTGGACCGATGGAATAAGATACCGCCCGAATATAGATATGATTTGATTTCTTTGTGGACCTCTATTTTGGAGATCTTCCGCTACAGCGCCTGTGCCTCCAAACGCCCTGAGAAAATATAGGCCATTCTTTGGTTCATCGCTGTCTTGTACCACCCTATTGGCTCCCAAAAACAACCCCGAAACCCATTTAGGCTGATATACAACCGTTCCAACACTGGCCCAACTGTGCGTTCTGGTTCCCCGGAGGGTATCGCGTTCAATATCCGCTGCCGTCATTGGGAAAACACCTGGAACGACATTGCGGCCATACCCATAAAATCCCGAATACTGCAGAGGGCCTCCCAATATTTGGAATTCAAAACTGCCTAATCTTGTCTTAATTGGTCGATTTGAATGAATTATAAAGTGTCGAAAACCGGGAGCATTGTTGCCAAGGATGATAGCATTTTTGGTACCTGGACCAACCCATACATTGTTGGTGCCTGCTCCAAAAGCAATGGGGCCAATATGGGCTTTGATGAACGACTGTCCTAAAAAGGTCTCTTGATAAGGCTCCGTTCCAAAGCGATCGGGAAAGTCTATCCGTATATTTCTTACTGGTGGATTTAAAAAATCTCGATTTTCAGCAATGATTGTTTCAGGGCGGAACTGCAATTCTAAAAAACGGAGCTTTAAGTAAAGCCCTGCAGATAAATAATGTTGCCAACCCTTGTTGGGTATCATGGGGCCATTCGACCAGCCATAGGGATGATGCTGATTGAACTGGTGTTTGGTTACTACAGGCAAAAGAACCAATCGGTATCTATCGGCACTGTCGATGAGTCGGCCATAACGCCAATAGTTGCGTTCATCGTGCCCAAAAATCAAACTGTCGGCCCCAAAAGGTTGGTGAACCTTGGCTGCGCGCTCGGCATCTACCGGACGGATGGTAAACGAAATGTTCGAATCAATTTGCCCAAGGAGCTGGGCGCGGCGGAGTGCTTCATCGAAAAAAGGCATGCCAAGGGAAGGCGATTGTGCGCACAAAACACCCGACCAAAGTACGGATAGCAGCAGAACAGCAGCCCTTTTCATCCCTCAAAAGTAGTAAAATGCCCCCAACTATTCAAAGCAATGCTATGTTACTTGCGTATTAGCCACACTGCTCTGTGTGGTAGAAGTAATACTATTGTTCCGTTCGCGCCAAATCAGCAAACTTAGCCCCATGATTGCCCAAGGTATTGGATCACCTACAGCCCCCAGAAAAAAAGTATTGAATAAAAAAAGCACGAGCAACGGCCTTAAGCCGGCATCTTTCCAACCAGCGCGCCATGGAAAATAGGGATTAACAGCCCAAGCGAAAAGGGCAAAACCTAACCAACCCGTTTCTAAGAACAGTGCTGCTGCAAACGAAGTAGGCCGTATTCCTGTGAAATTATCACTTGTCAGGAGTAATATTTCGATATCTGTAGTAGATAATCCTAGTTGCGCCATCGCCTGCAAACTCGCAGGTCCCCAATTACCCATTCCAGCCCCCCATGGCGTGATAATGCCGTACCAGTAAGCACTCATGATACCAACCAATCGCAAACCCGATTCTTGCAATAAAAACATCCATGAATCGCCTGCCTGCCAAGCTTGTTTAAATAAAAACAAGAACTGCAATGCGCGTGGTAATTCACCTATCAAAGGCAGCACGGCTAACAGCCCAAAAACACCCAAGCCAATCCATGGTAGCACACGGAGCAATCGTTTGGGTTGTGGCATGGCCAAAACCATGAGTACAAAAAATAAAAGGCCTGTAACCGACCGGGTAAGCAATAAATTGACCCCAAGCAAGCCCATCAAAAGGAGAATACCCCCTACGCTATTGAAAGCAATCCGTTTATAAAAAAACAAAAAAGCCACAAAGTAGTGTATGGCCAAGCCCAGGTAGGATGGTTCGGCAAACAACCCTGTAACACCTCTACCAAAACCATATGCATCGGGACGAAAACGTTCAATAAAAAACCGAATAGGCTCCACCAAAAGTGCAGGGAACAATTGCAAAACCTGCAGGCAAGCCACCAAAACTTGCACTACCATTAGCACTAAAACAGCTTTAACTACTTGCCCTTTGGCCTCTTGATTGAGGTGTTGCATGGCAAAAAAAACCAGCGTGGCATTCAATATGGCAAGAAGCGAGCGTATTGGAACAATTGGCTGACTGAGGTTCCCTAAAAGTAGTGTTGACAGTACCAAATAAGTAGCAAAAAAAAGGAATGATCTACTTAAACGCATTTCTTTATTGATCGAAAAGAGCAGCGCCCAAGGAAAAATCTCGGTTTTCAGCAAAGCACTCAAAGGCATGGCATTGGGCAAAAAAACCATATAGCCCAGTGCTCTTCGCCACCATTTATACATGTGTTCTCATCTTTCGTTTATGATGAAAAAACAAACGAATCAACAACACACCTTCGCTGGCAACCAATAAATATAGGGCCATAGGACCTGTAATGGAAGATCGGGCAAAAATGGCCATTAGCACCCAGGCTGCGAGATGTATACCCAAAGCTTGCAGGCTTAAATTCCGATAGGTATTCCATGCCCCTGTGAATAAAAGAGAATTCAAATAAATGAGCCTTGCGGTATGCACTCCTACCACAGCCAACAAGGGAATCAATAGATCCTGGTTCCATGACAATCCTCTTCCTGAAAAGAGTAATGGATAGTACCATTCACCTAATAAAATACCCAAAAAAGCAGGCAAGGAAACTAACCACATACTTCGGGCATAATTTTTCATTTGATTATTTTGGCGTGCCATAAACAAATCAAGCGTAATCAACGAAAAACCACCCAAGCTGGTGAAGAGCAAATAATGACTTCCCAGTTGGCCATTGGCTGCTGCACCTGCAAGCGGTAGGAACAGCAAGGTAGGCAATGCATAAGTGGCCTGGTGGGCCAATTGCCCGATAAATACTTTGCTTTGATCACGCATGATAGTCGCCTTAGGCAACCACCGGGAGGCAGGTTTTCTCCATTGTTCACCAGTAGGCCAAAAAATGAAATAAGTAATTGGGCCCGCCAGCGAAATCCCCACCAAGGCAAACCACCAAGGCAAACTAAAAAAAAAGACGGAAGCTACGGCCAGCAGTCCCAATGCGGTTTGCAACATTTGGCGCCATGCCGAAAGCATGTGTTTTTGTTGGGCACGAAGCAACCAATCTATCTGCATGAAATGGAAAAGCACCAAGGGCAAACCAAAAACAAGCAAATGGGCATATTCACGGTATAAAAACCAACAGGCAAGCAAATACAAAAATCCCGAAAGCAGGCTGAAGGTCCTGCGCATGGATTGTGCTTCTGCAATCCACTGGAGTTCTTTGGCCAAAAAAAAACGAGGCCCGTTAAGTGGCACTCCAAAATCGGCGAATCCATTGGCCAACAATATCAAGCCCATCATGGCACTGAATACGCCATACCCTTCGGCACCCCCAACACGTGCCAGCATCAATTGGCTTAAAAGGCCCGCCCCCATGGCCAAGCCACGAGCGGCATACAGCCACATGCCTTTTTTAAACATGCAGCTCTTTGCGGGTAATAAAGGCAATAAACAACAAAGCAAGCACCATACCTGTTGCCAAAAATTGCCACTTTTTCCATCCTACGGTTTCTAAAGGAAAGCTCACTGGGTCTATAACCTGAATCAGTGGGGTTTGTCTTCGCAGATTAATTTCTGCAAGTTTTAAGTTTTTCGTGATTTCTCCGAGAACCTTAGCCGTAATTTCTACTTCTATCATCGCTTTATTGGAAGCCACCCTCAGGCTTTGCCGTGCTGGATTAAGATTCAAATCGGCAGCATTGGCGCTACGATACAGCTGTTCATTTAACGCAAGCTGTACCGAATCGTACTCTGATTTCAGTATCTCAAGATTCTGGCGACTTTTGCTTGTAGCAGTTCGAATGTAAAAATCGGCTACCTCTTGCACCAGGGCCGTAGCTAACAAGGCAGCCAAGGGCGCTTGAGAATGAACCGCAGAAACTTCAAGTATGGCCACTTTTTTATCTGGCTTATTCACTTGTAAATTTTTACTCACCACTTCCTTGCGCAACAAATAAAGGGCAGAATCGAATAAAGATTCGCCCGATTTCCCCTCCTCAAAACTGAAGTTACGGAACTCCTCCTTTTGGTAATGCTTGGTATGCTTAAAAAGGGCATCGGCTAATAATACTCCTTCTGCAGTCATATTGCTCAAAAGCGTGGTATCTATTAATTGACGCGATGTGAATAATCGCAGCAACCCATCCCCTTGAAAAAGGGTGCTACCCCCCATACCTCCAACATCTAAACCGATTTGAGCTGCCAATCCTTCATAGCCAGATGACTTTTCTTCCTCAGCTGCAAGTATTACCAAGGCTCTGAATTTTGGTGTACGGAACTCAGCTACCAGCCACCCCATTACAATACCAACAAGCATAGCGCAAAGCCACCAAAACTTTCGCCGCCATACCCACTTTAGAACATTCTGAACAAGCGCGGCAATTTGTAAAAAACTAACTTCTTCCCTAAAATATGTGCCTTTTGGATTGCTCATAATCTAATTTTGATAAAAACATTGAAGTTAAACAAAGCTAACGACTTTTAAATTTCCAAGCCAAACGCATACCAAAGGTCCGCATCCTGTCAACCAGGCGTATGCCGAGATAAGCTGTACGATTAAGCATACCTGCCGACCACAAAGGTTGCCTTTTGCTCATCTGTGCGCTTAGAAGATGCTCCCACCGAATGCAATCCATTTTCCGATTGAGTGCTTCTGGCGAGGATCCACCGTGCCAACCTCTCCAGCTACTGCCGCCACCAAGCCATGCTTTTAAATATGCTTGATATGACGGAGACATGGCCGGAAAATCTGCCATAGTAATCGCAATCACCTCCTCTTTGAGCATGGTTGCCGCCTTTTGGTTGGTACACCAAAAAAACCAAGAAGCCCAAAAAGGCTTTTCTAATTCTGCAACGTTGTAAACCGCCGGGCGGATATCACCCAATACGGCTTCGACTGGCAGCAACGCCCGTTGCCTGAGTAATTGGTGTGCCAACCAAGCCCAGCCCCCACCCCAATGGTTCACCAAGAGTGTGTCATTCACAACCAAAACTGGCCCTTCGTGGCTATCGGGCAATGCAGCCAAACCCTCTGCATAACCCGAAAACTCATAAGCCATGTTACTGCCGCAAATTTCATCGTCTTGCACACTTGAGGCTTCATTGTTTACAATGAGCTGCAAAATAGCTCCAAGTCGCCTGCCCCAAGCCGCCATTTGCTTGCGTTTAGTAGGATTACTACCATAAATCACCCAAATAATGGCCAAATGAGGATTACACACGCTCATGCACTATCGGCTTAAAACAGGAATCCAAAAAGTCCTTTTCGCTCGTTGTAGGCATGGGCCCGCGTCTTTTGATCCACGCGTAAAAGCCATAAGTAAACAGATAAATGCTCATGCGCCACATGGAAAGGCCAACATACTGTCTTAAAATGTATGCGTGCGAGCGAAATGCCAGTCTTTTGTTCGCAGAACGCGAATGGTCGTGTTGTCGTATACATACCAAAGGCTCGTTCAACAATCCTATTTTTGGATTGCTTCGTTTGCAAAGCTGCAACCAAAAGGCATAATCTTCGTGGATATAGGGTGAGGGTAAGGTTTCAAAATATTGTTTGCCATGTGTAGCGACGTGATACATGGCTGTACTCATAGGCAGAGCATTTGTTTGGTAAAGCTTCTCTTTGTATTGAAGCGAAGGCAGCACCGCCAAGCGATATGCGCTTGCTACTTGTGGTTGCCAAAACCAAAAACCACTCCCCAAAAGTGTCAAATTATTTTTGGATGCAAAACGCAATTGATGCTCCAATTTATGCGGCAACCAATAATCATCGGCATCACAAAAGGCTATCCAAGCACCTCTTGCCATCCTTACACCAAGGTTTCGTGAACGTACCACCCCCCTGTTCTTTCGACTGCGAAGACATTGAATTCGCCGATCACTTTGCTGATGGCTATCTATGATAGCTAAGGCCTTTTCGTCTTCTCCATCAAGTATTATCCAGAGTTCCCATTCCGCATGGGTTTGTTTGAGAATTCCTTCCAGTGCCACCCGAATGGTTTCGGAAGCTCGAAAGGCAGGCATAATTATAGAAACGAGAGACAAGGAAATGGTGGGATTTATGATTGGGATTTATGATTGAGATTTATGATTGGGATTTATGATTGGGATTTATGATTGGGATTTTGGCTTGTGGGGGCGTGCTAATCCAACAGAAATCACGCGTTCAACAACCGCACACTCACACCTATTTATCGGCCAAAATCATCTTGTAAGCGAACAATGTCGGCTTCATCGGATGGGTGGTTTGGTTGGGTGTGTTGCCAAATTTCTGCAACTATTCCCCAGTTATCCAGCCCGATTAATCGATGACGCTCACCACAAGAAAGAGTGATTTGGTGTCCTTCTTTCAGTATTACTGTCTGCCCAGGCTCATCGTTGGAAGAACACATTACTGCTACCTCTCCTTCCACCACCCTCCAGATTTCGGCTCGCCGATGGTGATACTGCCAACTCAGGCGCTGTCCCGGCTTTACCAATAGTATCTTCGGACTCAATTTGCCGCCTATACGCAGGTCATCAGCAGTAACACCCACAAAAAATTCATTGATAAACTCATCTGCTTGGTCTTCTTCAATCACGAAAAAACCGCCCCATGGACGGTCAAAATCACTATTAGCAACGCGAAGGCCTTTCTTCTGAAGAATGACCGACATGTACTCAATAACGGTATTCATTCATTTATTTTTATTTCTAATGTTCCCTTAAAATGTTCATAGGCTCCCAAAATGCATGGCTCACCCAAAATGGGTTCAATGCAAATAAACTCTTGCCATCCCTCATTTGGCAAGTCACTTAAATTCAAAGCTCCTTGTTCGCCCGGGTTCCAAACCATCCAATGGGTGAAGCCCGTCGCTTGTATGTGCAACCTATACTTTCCCCTTTCAGCGAGAACCAAAGGCGATACACCGCTGAAACAGGTTTCAAATGGCTGATGATTAAAAACCAAAACTTCTTGTTCAAGATGCGTTTGACTAGCGGTATAGAGATTTTTGCACCCGCTTCCTTGTAAGCCCATCAAACCAATGTCCAACAGGTTATTTACCTTAAAATAGGGATGCAGACCTGCCGTAAAAGAAAACGGTACGTTATCTAAATTGAAAACTTCGAAACCGATGAACATCCCTGTTGCAGTGCATTGATAAGTCAGGGTGATTTTTGCTTTATACGGCCAGGCTGGCCATGTGTCGGGCTCAATGTTTAGCTCGTAGCCAATCTCATTTTGGCCAGAGAAGGCAAGCTTCCACTCATCGTGTCGGGCAAAACCGTGCTTGGGTAAATCCCCTAGCATATTAAATTGAGGAAAACAAACAGGCACACCACCTCTGGCTGTTTTTCCTTGGAAAGACAAAGGGCTGCAATAAAACAGCGAGTGCCCATTTACCTCCGCCTCCAGCAATTGGCCCCCAATAGCTTGCAAACGCATCATGCCAAATAGCGTGCTTTAAAATCGGCATAGGCCAGGGCAATGCCTTGCTTGAGGTCAATTTGGGGTTGGTAGCCCAAGGCCATCAG
>PNNG01000035.1 GCA_013824115.1 Sphingobacteriaceae bacterium
TCTAATGGCCATGCTTTTGGGGTTCAAAGTTGAGCGAAGCGAAATCCCGAGAGCCAAGGGCGATTCGGGATTCAAAGTTCATGACAGGGCTTCGCTGCGCTCAGCCCTGCCGGTAACGCCAAGCCGGCGAGGCAGCACGCACTTGCTCAACAGCCATGACCATTTGCTCAGCAGCAGCCATCAGTGCTGCTTCGCTGGTAGGCCTTCCCCAGCTGATGCGCAGGCAGCAAGCCGCCTCCGCTTCGTTCAATCCGAGGGCCAGCAGCACATGCGAGGCCTCGGCTTTGTGCGAACTGCAGGCCGAGCCGGTACTTAGGGCCAGGTTCCGCAAATGTTTGATGAGCGAGGCCGCCGGGGCATGCTTAAGCCAAATGTTGCTCGTGTTGGGCAGCCGGGCGGCGTCTTTGCCCTGGATGGTGATTTCGGGAAGATGCTGCAGCAAATGCCCTTCAAATTTGATTTGCATGCGCTGCTGTCGGGCCATTTCGGTAATTAGCAACTGCTCCGACAAGGCCGCTGCAGCTCCCATGCCCACAATACCAGGCACATTGAGCGTGCCCGACCGCCAGCCGTTTTCCTGTCCACCCCCATGCAACAGCGCCTGGGGTTTGAGTCCGGCTTTTTTGGCCATCCACAAAGCGCCGGTACCTTTAGGTCCGTAAAATTTGTGGGCCGAGCACACCAACAGATCAATTCCCAAGGCCTCAACATCCACAGCGATTTTGCCAACAGCCTGGCTGGCATCGCACAAAAAAAAGGCGCCTGCATCGTGGGCCATGGCTGCCAATTCGCCAATAGGAAAGATGCTGCCGGTTTCGTTGTTGGCCAACATGCCACAAACCAACAGGGTATCGGGCTGCAAAGCAGCCTGGTAGGCCATTATATCGGGCTGTCCGAAAGGCAGTACCGGTAAGACTTCCACGTCAAATCCTTGTTTGCGCAACCACAGGCAAGGGTCAATCACCGCGCGGTGCTCGGTTTGCCACAGCAGTACATGCTTTTTTTTGTGTTGCCAGCTGGCTGCAAGCCCTTTGATGGCCAAATTCAAGGCTTCGGTGGCGCCCGAAGTGAAAACAATTTCGCCTGTGGAGGCATTCAGCGAGCTACGCAACTGTTCCCGGGCTTGTTTCACCGCCTGCTCAGCCCGCCAGCCCCAAGCGTGGGTGCGACTGCCGGCATTGCCAAAATCGGCACTGAACCAGGGCAGCATGGCCTCCAGCACCGCCGGGTCAACCGGGGTGGTGGCGTTGTAGTCGAGGTAGAGGGAAGGAGGCATAGCGCAAAGGTAGGTCAGGTACAAAGTTCAAAATACGCAGGTGCCAAGTTTTGGTTGATCTTTTCGCACCAGGGCCATCGCCTTCACTCGCTTGCACGAATGGGTATCCGCAAAAGTGCCCAGGCCGAGCCCCACACCACTACCGCAGGTGCCAGCACAACAGGCATTTTTAACCAAGTCGGAAAGAGCAGGAATAGCGCCCCGGCACAGAGGGCCAGTCGCAGCAATTCGTAGCTGCGGGCTTTCGACTGAAGTTCCATCAATTGACCGAGTGTAGCCGAAGTATAAAAAATGAGCACCGCCATCAATCCCTTATCCCAGCTGTTAAAGGTGCTGAGATTGAACAAGAAGTAACTTGATCCGGCCAGTAGCAAGGCATACTGCACCAGCACATACACATTGAGCGGGGTGCTTACGTGGCGATCGAATTTGTGGTAATCGGGGGCCACCTCGTGGGGGGTACGGTAACCTCCCAGCTCCTCGGGCAACCAGCCGGGTTTACCAAAAAGCACCATCCACTTATTGCGGAAGCCTTTCACGCGGCGAAAATCCTCCCAAATATTGCCCACATGCTGCACCTGGGCATAAACGGGGTTCCAACTGTTGAGGGGCGAGGTGATACCGTAATGCGGTGCTTCTTCCTCCTGCTGAAAAGTGCCAAACAGGCGGTCCCAAATGATGAGCGAACCCGCGTGGTTTTTGTCGATATACTTGGGATCGCGGCCGTGGTGCACCCGGTGGTGTGAGGGCGTATTGAACACATACTCCAACCAGCCCATGCGGCCGATATACTGAGTGTGGATCCAAAACTGGTAAAGTGTATTGTATGCCGCCAGCACCAAAAACCAGTGCGGATCAAAACCCACCAGCGCCAAGGGCAAATACACCAGCGAGGTAAACAACTTTTGCAGCGCACCTTGTCGCAGGGCCACCGAAAGATTGTACTCCTCGCTTTGGTGGTGCACCACATGGCCGGCCCAAAACAAATTTACTTCATGGCTCCAGCGGTGGGCCCAGTAGTAGCTAAAATCGACGAGCAAAAACAGCAGTACCAGCCAATACCATTCGGTGGGCACCGTAAACAGCCTGAAATATTCATACACCCCGTAATACAATCCCACCGTAAATACCTTGGCAAACACCCCGCTCACCTGCTCGGTAATGCCGCAGCTGATGTTGGTAAGGGCGTCGTTGAGGCGGTAAACGCCTTTTTTGGCAAATCGGTCGTAAAAAACCTCTATGCCAATGAGGATGAAAAAGATGGGTATCGAAAGGACAATCGGATTCAATGCCATGGTGTTTTCTGTATCGCGGGAGGGTAAAATTTACTTTTGCCGTGCTTTTGCGTAAATTTGCAGCTTAAATTTCAAAATCGAATGGCAAATTCACTGCTTTTCATTGGCAACATCGGCGGAGGTGAGCTGATTGCAATTCTTTTCCTCATCATCCTGTTCTTTGGTGCCAAGCGTATTCCTGAGCTCGCCCGTGGTTTGGGCAAGGGCATCCGCGAATTCAAAGACGCTTCTGCCGGCATCCGCCGTGAAATTGAAGAGGGTGCCAGCCCTGCTGCACCCAAAGAAGAGAAAAAAGACTAATCACCTTGAAGGCATACACCCAACTGGCCGAAATTCAGGCCGACCTGCGTGCGGGCCACCTAAGCTGTGCGCAGCTGGTGGAGGGCTATTTGCAGCGCATTGCAGCCCGTTCTGAAATCAACGCATTCCTCGAAGTTTTTGAAGCCGAAATCCGCGCACAAGCCGCCGCTACCGACGCCGCCATTGCCCGTGGTGAGTGGCAGCCGCTTACCGGATTGGTCCTCGGCATCAAAGACAACATCGCGTACAAAGGCCACCGGTTCAGTGCCTCCTCCAAAATACTCGAGGGCTTTGAGTCGCTCTACTCGGCAACGGCCGTAGAGCGCCTACAAGCCGCCGGCGCCATGATCATCGGGCGCCTCAATTGCGACGAATTTGCCATGGGTTCTTCTAACGAAAACTCGGCATTCGGACCAGTACTTAATCCCCTCAACACCAACTACGTTCCCGGTGGCTCCTCGGGCGGATCGGCCGCGGCGGTTGCTGCCGGCTTCTGCCACGCTAGCTTGGGAACGGATACAGGCGGCTCTATCCGCCAGCCCGCGGCTTATTGCGGTTTGGTGGGTCTCAAGCCCACTTACGGCCGCATTTCGCGCCATGGTCTTATTGCCTTTGGCTCATCGTTCGACCAAGTTGGTGCCTTTACCCACTCGGTTGAAGACAATGCCCTGCTTACCCAAATCATGGCTGGTGCCGATGCCAACGACACCACTTGCGCTCGCCGTGAGGTAGGTAACTACCTGCCCTTGGCCGAGGGAAAAAAGTATCGTTTTGCGGTCATCAAAGAAGTGATGGGTGGCGAAGGCATCGATGCGGAGATGTACGCTGCCTTCATCCAAAAGATAGAAGCTTTGAAAGCGGCGGGGCATGAAGTGGTGGAAGTTTCTTTCCCTTACCTTCCTTACACCATACCGGCTTACTATATTTTGGCTACGGCCGAAGCCAGCAGCAACCTCTCGCGTTACAGCGGGGTGCATTACGGCTACCGCAGTGCCAACGCCACCGATTTGGAAAGCACCTACAAAAAATCGCGTACCGAAGGCTTTGGAGCTGAGGTAAAGCGCCGCATCATGCTCGGTACCTTTGTATTGAGCGAAGGCTATTACGATGCTTATTACGGTCGCGGCCAGAAAGTGCGCCGCATCCTGCGCGATAAATCGCTCGAAATTTTGCAGCAAGCCGATGGCATTTTGTTGCCCACCACCACTGGTACTGCTTTCCGTTTTGGCGAGAAGAGTAATGATCCCATCCAGATGTACCTCGAAGACATCTTTACCGTATTGGCCAACCTCACTGGTTTGCCAGCCATTTCGGTGCCATTTGCTATCCATAGCAACGGCTTGCCCCTGGGCTTACAGGTGTTGGCGGCTCCTTTTGAAGAAGGCGCCCTGTTTGCCATGGCGGCCGAAGCTCAAAAAGTGTAAAAATGGCGGGTGCGCAACCCCGGCTGAGCATCATTACGGTTACCTACAATGCCGGTGTGGTACTGCAACGCACCCTCGACTCGGTGGCCGGACAAGATTACCCGCACATAGAGCATTTACTCATTGATGGGGCCTCGAAAGACAATACCTTGGAATTGCTTCAGGCCCATGCCGCCCAAATGCCGCACACGATTTTGGTTTCGGAACCGGATAAAGGGCTGTACGATGCCATGAACAAGGGACTTGCCCTCGCCAAAGGCGATTATGTGTTGTTTTTAAATGCGGGCGACGAGCTGGCCGATAGCCATACCCTCACAGAAATATTTGCTTCGGCACCCGATGCTGATGTGTATTATGGGCATGCTATGCTGGTGAATCTCGATGGCAAACCTCAAGGATTGCTGCAGCCTTTACCTCCCGAAAGACTCAGTTGGAAAAGCCTGCGTTGGGGCATGAATGTGTGTCACCAAGCCTTCATTGTGAAGCGCAACTTGGCTGTGAGCTACGATTTGCAGTACCGTATTTGTGCCGATATCGATTGGATGATTCGCAGCCTGCAGCAAGTAAAGCATGCACATTATACAGGTGGCGTGGTTTGCCGTTTTTTGATGGATGGCCTTTCGAGCAACCGCCGCAAAGAAGCATGGAAAGAACGATTTAGTGTATTGGCCAAACATTATGGTTGGTGGAACAACCTGCTGAATCATGCATGGATTGCTTTGCGATATTTACTGGCTTTGAAAAGGGCACATTAGTTTTTTTTGTTGTGTGTAGGAATTGTGGAGAACGCCAATTATGTTTGTAGCTATCAAATATTATTAAACGTTTTGCATATGGACTTATTGATGAATTGGAAGAAGCTTGTTTGGCAATCGGTGATGATGGGCATGCTTTGGCTTATGTCAAGCAATTCGTTTGCACAAGTGCCGCTATACATGCCTACCAATAATCTTATTGGTTACTGGCCTCTAAATGGTAATTTTCAAAATGCCCACTCTACACTACACAATGGCACTAACAATGGTGCTATTCCAGCACAGGGTAGAGATGGTGCCAATAGCACAGGAATGCGCTTCAACGGATTAAATCAATTTGCTACCCTACCTTCCTCTGTCATGAGTCAAGTCACTGGCCCATTCACGGTGAGTGTTTGGTTGAAGGCTGATTCAGTTGTTCCTAATAATTTGGGTTATGAGCCTATCAATGACCGCACGGGAGGACAGTGGAATTTCCGATTCAGATTGATGTTCGGTCAGATGAATTTTGGCACTTATAGCCCCGATAGTGCATATATGGACCATATAAATGCGAGTGGTGCACTGCCGCGTGCACCGGCACCTTACCCTAATCCCGATGCATGGGTACACTATGTAATGGTGTATTCAGGTACGGCGGCCTCGGGTGTAATGCAAGTTTACCACAATGGAACTTTGAGAGGGGTTTCGCCGACCACCAACTTAACTTCTGGTGCGAGGGCCATTAATTTAGGCAGGGGTTTGTCGCCAAGCCTATCTTCGGGATACGGATTTTTTGGAGGAGTAATGGACGACATTGCCGTTTGGAACAGGGCCTTAACGGCTTCTGAAATTATGACCATTTATCAATCTTGTCAGCTCTCTACCGCTATCCAACCAACCAACCAAAGTGTGACTGTAGGTGGTACGGCTACTTTTGCTGTGACTCCAGCTAGCTCAACAGCTAACATTCAATGGCAGATGGATACGGCTGGCCAATGGATTACGTTATTCAATGGCCCGAATATTACAGGTGTCAATAGTAATGCGCTAAGTCTTACCAATGTTGGGTTCAATTTAAATGGAGCACAATTTAGGGCGTTTATTACAGATTCAGCTTGTACTGGCACCTCGAACGTGGTGAATCTTACAGTCAGTTGCAGTGCTCTGGTGAATCAAAGTCCTGCCTCGGCCAATTTTCCGGTAGGTGGTACAGCTACTTTTGTTGCAGGTGCTACAATAGCCGGGGTCCAATACCAGTGGCAATCAGATGCTGGAAATGGGTTTCAAAACATCCTGAATTTTGGCCAATTCAGCGGTGTTAATACCAACACCCTTACGATTAGTAATTTGTCGCGTACAAATAATGGATTTGCATTTCGATGTTTGATTTCCTATTTGGGTTGCACCCAAATTACACAAGTGGCCACTTTGGGTGTACTTTGTAATGCCCTGATAAATCAGCAGCCCACCGATTTTAATGGAACCGTGGGGGGAAATGCTACTTTTTCGGTATCTCAAGTTCCAGGTGCAACTTATTCCTGGTATGTAAACAGTGGCTTTAATTTTACCTTGCTGGCGAATGGTGGACAATACAGTGGTGCAACTTCTGCCAATTTAAACATTTCTAATCTAGCGCTACGAAACAACAACGAAGGTTACATTTGTATTGTCACAAATGAAGGTTGCAGCGATACATCGGCTGTAGCCATACTTCGAGTGTCGGCTGGAACAAATACGGTAGATTTGGTCACTTCTTATTGGCGCATTTATCCAAATCCGGCTAACAATTACACAACTCTGGACCTTTCGGAACAACTGAAACCTGTACTTGTACAAATTCACGATATGGCGGGCCGTAGGTGTTTTGAAGCACAACTTGCACCAGGAAAACATGCTTTACCGGTAGGAGGTTGGAGGAGTGGTGTATATACCATTACGGTGGGGGCTCAGCATCAAAGACTGATTTTACAGGGACAATAAAATAAGCGCAGTTGGGTGTTTTTATGCCAGCTGGGACCCATATTGCCATAGGCATTTTGATGTGTGCTTATGTCTCATTGTCTTCATTTATCGGGTTTGCAGCGCTGTAAAGGCAGTACCGATGGGGCATGCCTCTTAAACCCGTGCTCTAGCACGAAACAAGCAATTTCAGCGGTCAACGGTCAAAAACACAGCACTTTTATGGGGTTTTTATACATTTGCACCGATGAAAGAAAAAACGAGGAAGCAAGAAATCCTGGACTACCACAGCCAGGGTCGCCCCGGAAAAATTGAAGTAATTCCCAGCAAGCCCACCAATACCCAGCGCGATTTGGCCATTGCCTATTCGCCCGGTGTAGCCGAGCCTTGTTTGGAGATTGAACAAAACGTTGACAACGTATACAAATACACTGCCAAAGGCAATTTGGTGGCCGTAATATCTAATGGCACGGCCGTTTTGGGCTTGGGAGATATTGGTCCCGAAGCCTCCAAGCCCGTGATGGAAGGCAAAGGCTTGTTGTTCAAAATATTTGCCGACATAGATGTATTCGACATTGAGTTGAACGTGACCAATGTGGACGAGTTTGTACGCACGGTAAAGGCCATGGAGCCCACTTTTGGCGGTGTGAACCTCGAAGACATCAAGGCACCCGAGTGTTTTGAAATTGAGCAACGCCTCAAAGAGGAGATGAACATTCCCATCATGCACGACGACCAGCATGGTACGGCCATTATTTCTGGGGCGGCTTTGTTGAATGCCTGCGAATTGGCTGGCAAAGAGCTGGGCAACATCCGCATGGTGATCAACGGAGCCGGTGCTTCGGCCATCAGTTGCGGACGATTGTTTGTGTCGCTGGGCGTAAAACGCGAGAACATATTGATGCTCGACTCAAAAGGCACCCTGCGGAACAGTCGCGCCGACCTCGATGCCAACAAGCTGTTTTTTGCGGTGGATACCGAGCTTGAAACGCTGGAAGAAGCCATGCGCGGTGCCGATGTGTTTGTGGGCTTGAGCAAGGGCAACATTGTGTCGCAAGACATGATTCGTTCTATGGCTCCCAATCCCATTGTATTCGCACTGGCCAATCCCAATCCTGAGATTCCTTACGAGGAAGCCATGGCGGCGCGCGAAGACATCATCATGGCCACGGGCCGCAGCGACCATCCCAACCAGGTGAACAATGTATTGGGCTTTCCGTACATTTTCCGTGGGGCCCTCGATGTAAGGGCTTCGCGCATCAACGAAGAAATGAAGTTGGCGGCGGTTCGGGCCCTGGCCGAACTCACCAAAAAGCCGGTTCCCGAGGTGGTGAATTTGGTGTATGGAGAAAAGAATATCCAATTTGGCCGGAATTACATCATTCCCAAGCCATTCGACCCGCGTTTGATTTATACTGTTTCGCCGGCAGTTGCCCGGGCAGCCATGGAATCGGGCGTTGCCAAATATCCCATCAAAGATTGGGAAGCATACCATTTGGAGCTGAAAAAGCGCTTGGGCCTCGACGAGAAGTTTATGAATATGCTCACCCAGCGGGCCAAACGCGAGCCTAAGAAGGTGGTTTTTGCCAATGCCGACAGCTTCAAAGTGTTGAAAGCGGCGCAAATCACGCTCGACGAAGGCATTGCCAAACCCATTTTGTTGGGTGAAGAAAAGCTCATCAGGCAAATTGCCGAGGAAAACGGCCTCGACATCAGCAATATGCCCATCATCGATCCTTTTGTGCCTACACCGCGCTTTGAGGAATATGCCGAAGCTTTGTTTGAAAAAAGACAGCGCAAAGGGGTTACCAAATACGATGCGCGCAAGCTGTTGATGAACCGCAGTTATTACGGATGTATGATGGTGGAGGCGGGTGAAGCCGATGCCTTCGTATCGGGCATTACCCGCAAATATGCCCATGCCATGAAGCCTGCTTTGCAGGTCATTGGGGCAGAGCCAGGCGTTGGCCGGGTGTCGGGCATGTACATCATGCTTACCAAGCAGGGTCAGTATTTCTTCAGCGATACCTCGGTAACGCCCAATCCCACGGTAGAAGACATTGTGGAAATTGCCATCAGCACTGCCAATGCCGTGAAGCGCCTGGGCATCAAGCCAGTGGTGGCCATGCTCAGCTACTCCAATTTTGGATCGGTAGAAGGCGAAGTGCCTCGCAAAATGGCACAGGCAACAGCCATCCTTAAAGAGCGTTATCCGGGCTTGCTGGTCGACGGTGAAATGCAAGCCAATTTTGCCCTCAACAACGAGCTGCTGCGTGAAAACTTCCCCTTCAGCGAATTGGCAGGACATGAGGTAAACACTTTCATTTTCCCCGATTTGGCTTCGGCCAACATATCTTACAAAATGCTGCAAAGCTTTGGTGCCGCCGAGGCCATTGGCCCGGTGTTGATTGGCCTCAAAAAGCCGGTGCACATTTTGCAACTCGGCTCAACCGTGCGTGAAATTGTGAACATGGTTACCATTGCTGTGGTTGACGCTCAAACCCGAGGAAAATAAATGATAGCCTACCTCAGCGGCCGCATCCTGTTCAAAAACCCTACTTCGCTCGTGATCGATGTGAATGGCGTGGGTTACGAAGTACACATTTCTCTCAATACCTATGGCAAATTGGGCGATTCGGAAGCCGTTCGCTTGCACACTTATTTGAGCGTGCGCGAAGACGCCCAGGTGCTGTATGGTTTTGCCGACAGCCAAGAAAAAGAGCTTTTCTTGCTGTTGATAGGGGTGCAGGGCATTGGTCCCAATACCGCCCGCACCATCCTCAGCTACTCCACGCCCGATGAATTACAGCGCGCCATTGCCAGCGGCAGTGAGGTAGAAATTCGACGCATCAAAGGGGTGGGGCCCAAGACTGCCCAGCGGTTGATTGTGGAACTGCGCGACAAGGTTGCCCGTTTGGCTGGCTTGCCCACAGGGGCGGCAGCTTCGCCCAGCAATAATATCCGCGAGGAGGCGTTAATGGCCTTGGTAACTTTGGGATTCCCCAAACCACAAATGGAAAAAATACTGAACCAGTTGATGCAAGATGCTGCCCAAGCCTATACGGTGGAAGAGCTCATCAAGAAGGCGCTAAGAAGTGTGTAAGTGATCAGATTGCGGGGATATGGCTTGAGATGGAGGCCAAATGGTCGAAAAACTCCCAGGCTGCTGTTTGTATTAACAGCAGCTTTGTGTGTTTTAGGGGGCTATGGGGCAGCAGGGCAGTCGCAAGGCGATAGCACGGGCTTGCCTTATCCGATGCAAGACAGCCGCAATCCACTGAACAGGCCCCGCAACCCACTGAATCTCAATCGACCAAGCCGACAAGTGGTGGAATACGATCCGCTTACCGGACGCTACATTCTGCGTGAAAAAATTGGTGACGAAACCATTGGCGAAGGCACGCCCATGACGTACGACGAATACATCCGCTGGGAGCGCGAAAAAACCAAAAAGGAAAATTGGCGCGAACGCACGGGTGGACAGGCCTCGGGTAGCATCGAAAGAGAAGGCATCATTCCTAAAATTTACGTAGGCCCCAAGGTGTTCGACAAAATTTTTGGCGGCAGTTTCGTCGATATCCGTCCCCAAGGCTCTGCCGAATTGCGCTTTGCAGGCAATATGAATTACGTCGACAATCCGAACCTGGCCGTGCAGCAAAGGCGCATTGGCAATTTCGATTTCGACATGAATATTCAAATGACCGTGGTAGGCGCCATTGGTGAAAAATTGAAGTTCACCGCCAGCCAAAATACCCAGGCTGTTTTCAACTTCGAAAACCAAATGAAGTTGGAGTACACCGGTTTTGAGGACGAAATCATCAAAAAAATTGAGGTCGGCAATGTGAATTTGCCCTTGCGCTCGGCCCTCATACAAGGCAGCCAAAGTTTGTTTGGTTTAAAGGCCGAAATGCAGTTTGGCAGGCTGCGGGTGACCACCGTTTTGTCGCAGCAGCGCGGTCAAACCCAACAAGTAGCCGTGCAAGGGGGGGCGCAAACCACCCGTTTCGACATTCCGGTGGATCAGTACGACGCCAATCGCCACTTCTTTTTGGCGCAGCATTTCCGCGACAGCTACAACCAAGCCATGAGCTCGCTGCCGGTCATTCGCTCCAATGTGGTAATTACCCGGGTGGAAGTTTGGGTAACCAACCGCAACAGCCAAGTGGTAACCGACGTGCGCGATGTGGTAGGCTTTATGGATTTGGCCGAAACCCGCCCACACAATCCGGCCATCCAAAGCAATGGCGGTTTTGTATTTCCGAGGAACGATGCCAACAATTTATACAGCCAATTGGTGAGTCCTACCAATGCCGATGCTCGCCTCACCAACCGGGTGTTGGATGTATTGGAAAGCATCTCGCCTTTTTCGAGTTTGCGCAATGCGGCCGATTACGAAATCACCTTTGCCCGCAAACTAGAGCCTACCCAATATACTTTTCATCCGCTTTTGGGTTATGTATCGCTCAATGCGGCCCTCAACAACGATGAGGTGCTGGCCGTGGCCTATGAATATACCGTGAACGGCGAGCTTTTCCGGGTGGGTGAATTCAGTCAGGAAGTACCCTCGCAGCAAGACAATCCCTCGGTACTCTTCCTCAAGATGCTGAAAGGCACTACGTTGCGTACTGATCTGCCCATTTGGGACCTGATGATGAAGAACATTTATTCGCTCAATGCTTTTCAGCTGAGTCAAAAAGACTTCATCCTCAACATTGTGTATAACGATGTGTTGACGGGCAATAAAAACTTCATTCCCGAAGGCAGTTTGGCCGGACAGCAGCTGATTCAGGTGTTGGGGCTCGACCGCCTCAATACGCAGCAAGAGCCGCAGCCCGATGGCATTTTCGACTTTGTGCCTGGGGTGACCATCGATATGCAGCGGGGGCGGGTGATTTTTCCGCGCATTGAGCCCTTTGGGGCCGATTTGAGTGCGGCTTTCGATGCTGCTGGTCCCACGCCCGACGCCATCAAGCGCAAATACGTCTTTCAGCCGCTCTACGACAGTACGCGGGCCTGGGCGCAGCAGTTCCCCGAATTGAACCGCTTCCGGCTCATTGGGCAATACCAATCGGCCTCGGGCAGTGAAATTAGTTTGGGGGCCATGAATATACCCGCGGGCTCGGTACGGGTGACGGCGGGCACCCGACAACTGACCGAAGGACAAGATTTTACCGTGGATTATACCATGGGTAGGGTGAAAATCATCAATCCCAGTTTGTTGAGTTCGGGCGAGCAAATCAACGTAGCCTTCGAAAACAACCCCATGTTTCAGGCCACTGCACGTACGCTTTCGGCCACCCGATTCGATTACCGATTGAACCGCGATGTGAATTTGGGAGGCACGCTTTTGCACTTGAACGAGCGGCCCATCACCCCCAAGGTAAATCAAGGCGAAGAGCCCATTAGAAACACCATGGTGGGGCTCGATATGAGTGCCCAAACCGAAAGCAAGTTCATCACGCGTTTGGTAGATAAGCTGCCTTTTTTGAGCACCAAAGAAATTTCGAGCGTACAGTTTAATGCCGAATATGCCCGCTTGATTCCAGGCAATGCCTCGGCCATTGCGCAAGGGGGCGGCATCAGTTACATCGACGATTTTGAAGCTGCCGAAAGCAATTTTGAGCTCAAGAGCTTTTCGCAATGGAACATTTCGAGCACGCCCAGCAATTTCCCCGAATCGGCATTGCGCAACAACCTGGCCTATGGGTACAACCGCGCCAAGCTGAATTGGTACAACATCGACCCACTGTTTTTCCGGAATGCGCCCATTACCCCCGAGCATTTGCGGGGTGATTTAGAGGCCAAGTCGAACCACTATACGCGCGAAATTCTGGAGCAAGAGGTTTTTCCCAACAAGCAATTGGCCAACAACCAGCCGCTTACCATCCCTACCTTCGATTTGGCCTATTATCCCAACCAAAAAGGTCCCTACAATTTCGACGTATTGCCTGGACCCTTTTCGAGCGGGGTAGATGCGCAGGGCAATTTGCTCAATCCACGCTCGCGTTGGGGTGGAGTGATGCGCAAGATCGAAACCAACGACTTTGAGGCGGCCAACATTGAATTCCTGGAATTTTGGATGTTAGATCCGTTCATTTATAAGCCCAATCATAGCGGCGGTGATTTGTATATCAACTTGGGCAATGTATCGGAAGATGTGTTGAAAGACGGCCGTCGCGCGTTTGAAAACGGCTTTCCGCGTGCCGATGGCAGTGGCTTAATTGATACCACGGCTTGGGGTTTGGTGCCTCGACTCATTCCGTTGGTAAATGCTTTTGATAACAATCCCGCCTCGCGAAACACCCAAGATGTGGGTATCGATGGTTTGGGCGATGAAGCCGAACGGGCTTTTTTTACCAGCTACTTACAAAGTTTAGAGCAGCGCTTTGGGGTGGCTTCACCTGCTTATCAGCGTGCCTTCACCGATCCATCGAACGACAATTATCACCACTACCGCGGCAGCGATTACGATGGAGCCCGCCTTGATGTTTTGCAGCGCTACAAGCTTTTTAATGGTTTGCAAGGCAATTCGCCTACCGATGAGCAGAGTCCCGAACCTTACCCCACCTCGGCCACCAACCTGCCCAATACCGAAGACATCAATTTCGACAATACCCTTACCCAGGCGGAAGATTATTTCGAATACCGCATCAGTTTGCGTCCGGGCGACATGGTATTGGGCCGCAACTACATTGCCGACATTTACGAATCTACCGTTCAGCTGCGTAACCGCACCAGTGCCACGGTAAAGTGGTACCAGTTTAGGGTGCCGGTGCAGGCGCCCGACAGGAGGGTGGGCAATGTGCTCGACTACAAATCGATTCGTTTTGTGCGCATGTTCATGACTGGCTGGGAAGACAGCGTGGTATGCCGATTTGCCACCTTGCAGCTGGTACGTACCGATTGGCGCCGTTATCTGGCCGATTTGCAGGCGCCGGGCGAATATGTGCCGGTAGATCCGAACCAAGGAACGCTGTTTTTGCTGTCGACGGTAAACATCGAAGAAAACGGCAACCGATTGCCTATTCCTTATGTGGTTCCACCGGGCATTGAACGGGTGAGGAACGTATTTACCACCAATTTCCAGCAGCTGAACGAGCAGGCGCTGCAGCTGCGTTTTTGCAATTTGCGCGATGGCGATGCCCGGGCGGCCTTCAAGAATACCCGCTTCGACATCAGGGCCTACAAGCGCATCGAAATGTTCATTCATGCCGAGGGGCCTGAGCTGCGCGACCGCGAAATCAATGCTTTTGTGCGTTTTGGCAACGACTATGTACAGAACTACTACGAATACGAGCAGCCGCTCATCATCACGCCTCCAGGCATTTCCGATCCGTTAGCCATTTGGCCGGTAGAGAACAATTTCAGCGTGACCTTTGCCGATTTGAACCGGGCCAAGCAAATGCGTAATGACGCCAAATGGCCCTTTAATTTGCCATTTACCACCATCTTGCCCAATGGTCACCGCATTACCGTATTGGGTAACCCCAATCTCAGTAATATTCAAACCATCATGCTGGGGGTGCGCAATCCGAAACAGGGAACGGGTAATACCGATGATGGTTTGGATAAATGCGGTGAAATTTGGTTCAATGAATTGCGACTCACCGAATTCGACAACCGCGATGGTTGGGCAGCTACGGGCATGATGAATGTGCGCTTGGCCGATTTTGGCTCGGTAAACGTTACGGGTTTGCGCAAAACCATTGGCTTTGGAGGCATCGAAAGCAAGGTGAGCGACCGTTCGCGCGAAGACATTACGCAGTACGACATTGCCTCAACCTTTGAACTGGGCAAGTTTTTCCCCGAGCGCTTTGGCATTCGAATTCCCATGTATGTAGGCTTTGGCGAAGGATTCAGCAGGCCCGAATTTAATCCCATTGACGGCGATATCTTGCTTACCACCTTGCTCGATGGGGTAGAGAATCCGTCGCAGCGCGATTCTATTGTGCGTGCTGCCGAAACCTACACATTGCGCCGCTCCATCAATTTTACCAACGTTCAAAAAACCCGAAACAGTAGGAAAAAGCCGCAGCCTTGGGACATTGAAAACTGGAACGTGACCGTGGCTTATTCGGAGAATTATAACCGCAACCCCTTTGTGGCCTATAATTCGGTGAAAAATTACCGGGGTAGTTTGGGCTACAATTTCAGCCATCAACCCAAAAATGTACGCCCTTTTGCCAATGTGGGTGCCTTCAAAGGCAAAAGCATGACCTGGATCCGCGACTTCAACTTCTTTTACCTGCCGCAAAGTGTGAGTGTTCGGTCTGATATCGACCGCCTGTATCAAACTACCCAGCTGCGCAACAATGCCGAAGGAGGGCTGGGTATTCCGCCAACGTTTAATAAAAACTTCACTTTCAACCGCTTTTACAATATGCGGTACGACCTCACCCGTTCGCTGAAGCTGGAGTTCGACGCTACGATGAATACCCGGGTAGATGAACCCTTTGGCGCATTAGACACTGAGGCCAAGCGGGATACGGTGATTGATAATTTGCGCAATTTAGGTCGACCAACGCGCTACAACCAAAGTGCTACAGTGAACTACCAGCTGCCGTTTAACAAGTTCCGCACGCTCGACTGGATCAACAGTACTTATCAATATCAAACTACCTTTGAGTGGACAGCGGCTCCTTTGGCGGCCGACAGTTTGGGAAGCATCATTCAAAACTCGCAAAGCCAGCGCATCAACGCCAATTTGAACTTCACCAATTTGTACTACAAATGGGCCATTTTGAAGAAGATTGCCAACGATCAGCCCTTGCGTGACAAGCCCAAGAAGAAAGATGAACAGCCAAAAACCAAAACCGAAAAGCGCAAGGACCAGTTTGGCGATGATACCAATCAAACCGAGGTCGTAAATCGCCGCAGCAATACGGAGGAGGACGAGGAGAAGCCCGATTATACATGGAATATTCCACGCCATTTGGTGAAGCTGTTGATGATGGTGAAAAATGCCTCGGCCAATTACAATGTAACCAATGGCACCATTTTGCCTGGTTTTAATCAAAGTCCGCAATACCTAGGCAACAATTTCGATTTGGATGCGCCAGGCCTTCCCTTTGTGTTTGGCAGTCAGGCTGATTTGCGCCCCACCGTGGTGCAGCGTGGCTGGTTGGTAACCGATACCAACCTCAATGCCATGTACATGAATACGCAGAACATCAGTTTGCAAGGACAGGCCACTTTGGAGCCTTTCAAAGATTTCAGGATTGTGTTAAGTGTGAATCAAACGCGCAATTTCCGTTTCCAGCAGAATTTCAGGGCCGATGCCATGGGCGACATCCAGCAATTCAACTCTTTAGAGGCGGGCGATTACAGCGTTTCGGTGATCAGTTGGCGAAGTGCATTTGAGCGGGTAGAATCTGATCCGAGCAAGGCGGGCTTTTTAGAGTCGACCGTATTCAGGCAATTTGAAACCAACCGCATTGTGGTGGCCGAGCGTTTGGCTGCCCTCAATCCCAATAGCTTCGGAAGGGGGGCGGTAGATTCGATGTTCCCCGATGGTTACGGCCGTTCGTCGTTGGATGTATTGGTGCCTTCATTTTTGGCGGCATATACCGGTCAAGATGCTTCAGGCATCGATTTGGGCATTTTCCCCCGTTTACCCATGCCCAACTGGCGCATTACCTACAACGGCATTACCCGAATGGCTTGGGCCAAGGAGATTTTCCAATCGTTGACCCTGAACCACAGTTACCGCTCGGTATATACGGTGGGTAATTTCACTACCAACCTCATTTACCGCGAGCAGAACGGGGCGGCATTTAGTAGAGACACCGTAAGTACCAGCAACTTCCACCCGAAATACCAAATCACCCAGATCACGATCTCGGAGCAGTTGGCGCCTTTGATAGGGGTAGACGCTACTTTGAAGAACAACATTACTTTGCGGGTGGAGTACAAGCAGATGCGTACCATGCAGCTGAGTTTATTGAACAACCGTTTGAGTGAGATGCGCACCAACGAAATCACCATTGGTGCTGGATACCGTATTACCCAACCCAAATTGCCGTTTTTGGTGAATGGCCAGCAAAAGAATACCCAAAACGATTTGAATATTCGTTTCGATTTCAATATCCGCGACAACAACAACATCCTGCGCGATTTGGATGGGGCAGAGGCCCAGCCCTCTGGAGGTGGACGCAACGTTTCCATCAAGCCCAGCATCGATTATGTGTTGAACGACCGGGTGAATATTCGTTTCTTCTACGACTATATGCTCAACCGGCCGTTGATCAGCACCACCTTCCCCACCCGCCAAACCAGTGGAGGCTTGGTGATTCGCTTTACTATTGCCAACTAATCAAGGCTGCAAGGCGCCATCGAGTCGGATAACGGCGGCCAGCATCACGGTGAGGTTTTGACGTTGATTACCGCTGAGCGGGTTAAGGGCGGCATTCGGACTATACAGGTAGCGTATTTCGGCACGCAATAAGCCAGCACCACTCCAATTGCGGTCTACATTCGCTGAAAAGCCCCAAGCCGTAAAGCCATTGGGTGCGGCAAAACGGAGTTGTGCCGCATGAGGATCGTGGTAATATTCGGTGCGGCCGGCAAATCCCCAGTGGGTGTTGGCTTGGTAACGTACAATGCCAACTGGACTGTACCATTGGGACCATCGTTGGGCTTGTTGTTGCCATCCTAAATCGAAACCCAGTGTGAGCTGCCATTTTTTGTGGATGTTGAAAATGCTGTAAAAGTTGTGGAAGCTGCGTAATTGTTGAGCGGTATCAGGGTCGATGGTACCCGTGAAGCTGCTCCAGTTGAAAGTAAAGGGCGCTGTAGTTCGTTGTACTTGGGTTCCCCAGGAGGGCCTACGTTGGTTGTTGGGCCAATGCAAGCGTTGCCAGCCATTGAGTAAGAGCAATGCAAATTTCCAATCGGTTCTAGTTTCGAAACGCAATTGGGCGCCTGAGATGTAGTAGGGTGAGTTTTCGGCCAATAGCGACCGGGTGAGTGTGTGGTTTTCGTTTGCTATGGCGCTTTCGAAGCCGATGTGCGAAGGAAAGGCGCCTAGCCGGAGCCACAGATTTTCTTGAGGCAACAGTTTGATCGCCACATTGGCTTCGAAAATATGCTTCAGCAGACGAGGCTCTGCGGCATAATTATCGGTGCTGTAAGTGCCTCCCACTACTCCCAGGTGAAGCTGAAAATGCCGCTGATAATGGCTTATTTTGGCAATTCCGGCGTTGAGTGCGGGTGTATGGTGACGGTTATAGCTGCAAAAGGCTTCTTGACGAAAGTCGGATGCAGGTCGTGCAAAATCGAATCCGTAATAGAAATCGGCCAGCAGCAGGTATTCCCAATGGCTTTTCGGCTCCTTTACACTATCGCTGGGCTGTGCATGCAGTATGCCGGTAATCAGGCAGCTAATGATCAATAATCTCTTCGAAAGAGGCATATGTTCAAGGGCTTCAAAGCTAGTTATTTTGCTTGTGACCAAAGGTATTGTGAAAATCCGCTTTGAGCGACATACTTGGCACTTGGGGTGGCAAAGAGGGAAATTTCAAGCTTAAAATTCTATTTTTGCCACAAACCCTGTGAAATCGGTGATATTCAATCAACTTTCAGTAGTGCTTCCGCTGAGCTTTTTGATGGCTTTTGTCATCACTTATCTGAGCGTACCCAGCATCATTCAGTTGGCCAAGCTCAAGAAGTTATACGACGAGCCCAATCACCGCAAAGAGCACCTTACCCGTATTCCTACCTTGGGGGGCCTGGCGTTGTTTGTTGGCTTTTTCTTCTCCTTTATATTTTGGAGCAGCGATTACCACATGGCGGGCTTCAATTCGATTTTGGCCTCCTTGGTGATTTTATTTGTGGTAGGCATCAAAGACGATTTGTATCCCATGCCAGCGCGCAAGAAGTTTTTGGCGCAAATATTGGCGGCTTTGATTGTGGTTATACAGGGCGACTTGCGCATTACCAATCTGTATGGACTGTTGTCGATTCACGATCTTCCCTATTGGGTCACCGTGGTGATTACTACCATTGCCATTTTGGCCATCATGAATGGCTTTAACCTCATTGATGGCATCAATGGTTTGGCGGCGGGCATTGCGGTGATTGTATTGGCCACCTATGGTTTTTGGTTTTACCGCATGGGTGATGTGGTTTTTTTGATTCTTTGTCTCACCCTCATAGGGGCCCTACTGGCTTTTTTGCGCTATAATTTTTTCACGGCCAGCATCTTCATGGGCGATTCGGGTAGCCTGGTGATTGGCTATCTGATCAGCATCATCACCATCCGGTTTATTCAAGAAAGTCGCATTCACGAGCCCAATATTTTCTTTTCTATTGCGTCAGCGGTATATGCGTTCAATCTGCTCATCATCCCGCTTTTCGATACCATGCGGGTATTTGCAGTTCGTTTGCTAAAGGGCCGCTCGCCTTTCACCGCCGACCGGAACCACATCCACCATACGCTTATCGATATTGGGTTTACCCACAAACAAGCTGCATTGACCTTGTACGGGGTGAATTTGCTCTTTATTGGGATGGCTTATATGCTCGATTATCTGCTGAGACCCCGAGAATACCTGTTATTTACCATGTTCGTGGCTTTGGTGCTGAGTCAAATTCCGTTTTTCATTAAAAAAAGGCAGAAAGCCAATAACCGCTACAAAAAAAGCGCTGCACCAGGTGGTGTTTGACTTCTGAATTTTTACCATTCTCAGGCGCATTTCCCAAAGGTGTTAGCCTCGTCCCCAGCCGCAGGCAACCCCAGGCTGCAGGCCGTGTCCAGCACCGAAATTTCGGGGCATCACCAAGCCACAGGCCTCATTACCAGCGAAGCATTTTATTCCGTATCATTGACCATGCGAATGTTTCTTTGCTTGTTCATCGGAATTCTCCTGAGCACCAATGCCTTGGCCCAGGAAGAGCAGTCGCTGCAAAGCACCGAGCTCCTGAAGAAAAAGCCTACCCGCAATCCCGATTTGGAAGGGGTGGTGCTTACGTATCAAATGGATTTTTTGCGCGGCTTTCCCGGTGCCCCCTATAGTTACAGGCAGTTGCGCTCGGGCGGCTTTTCTTTTACCCTTTATTTCAATCAGCGTTTGGGAAAATCGAATTGGAGTTATGCAGCGGGGGCAGGCTTGTCGTCGCGCAACTACTTCACCAACCTCATGAACTGGAAAACCGGCACCACTTGGCCCGATTCACCAGAGGTAAAGAACAAATTTGTGTTCACTACCTACGAGGTGGTACCGCTCGAAATCAGATATACCACCCGGCCTGCGGGCAACCGCAAATCGTTGAAATTAGCGGCAGGAATCAATGTGGGCTATACTGGATCGCTGGGTAGTAAAAGTGTACTTGGCAGCCTCACCCAAAAGTTTCAAGGGCGCGAAGACATGCTCGATTTGCAGCCGTGGCGATATGCCCTCATAGCTCGTGCGGGCTATCATCGCTTGGGTTTGAGCTGGTATTATGGCTTAAACAATTGGTTTGTGAGCAATCCCATTAACGGCAGACCCATGTCGTTGGGGGTGTCGTTGCTATTGTAGGGGCGCTGCGCGCGGGGGTTGGCCTTGTAGCTTGTTCACGCCCCGGAAATTTGGAGCTGTTGATGCTGCTGTTGCATCTGTTAAGGCCTATCGGCTGATAATGCCTTTAATCAGTAGGTGAAGCATGTGTGCAAGCTACTTGGCATGAACCATTGATTCGTCAGTCTGTTACCCGTTAGTCTGTCACCCATCGTCGGTTTTCCGTCGTTATTCATCTTCTAAATTTCCCGAAATTGCGGCCATGAAAAGCAAGGTATTGGTCAAAACTTTCATCGCCACCAGCCTCGATGGTTATGTGGCTGGCGAGCAGGGCGAACTCGATTTTTTGGAGGCGGCAGCTGCTGAAAATGAAGATTACGGCTATGCCGACTGGATGGCACAAGTGGGCACTGTACTCGTAGGTCGCAAATCGTACGACAAAGTGCTGAGTTTCGGTGAGCCCTTTGCTTACGAAGCCAAAGATTGTGTGGTGTGGACGCGCCAGGCCATTGAGTCCCGAGCAGCTGTAAGCACCCATAGCGGCGATTTAGCACCGCTTATTGCCCGCTTGCGTGCCGAAGGCAAAGGCCATGTGTATGCCGATGGCGGTGGCGAACTTATCCGTCAACTGCTGCGCGAAGGCTTGATTGATGAAATGGTGATTTCGGTACTGCCGGTTTTGCTCGGCAAGGGCACCTCGCTTTTTGCGGGTTTGGGCAGCATGGTTCAGTTGGAGTTGTTGGAGGAAAAGCGCTTTCCGAAGTTGTTGCAGTTGAGATACAAAGTGGTTGGGCTAGGCTAACAGCACTCTGCTACATGGCGGTCAGCGGTCAGCTGACAAGCCGAATGCTGAACGCCCTCCTTCGGCTCCTCCCTTCGACTTTGCTCTGGCACCGGCCAAAGGCTGACCGGCCAATGCTGTAGCCATACTCCTGTTTTCCCGCAGACTTCGCAGACTGGCGCTGAAAGTATCAGCCGCCGTCACCCCTTACTCGTCACCCCTTCACTCGTTACCCGTCACTCATCCTGTTCTAAATTCACGAAATCACAGTAATTTCATCAAAAGCTCAGCTATTTTCTTAATTTTGTGCCGCAAATAAGCAAACTTATTTGCCATGCTCGACTTTTCTCAAAAGGTTGTAGGTGAAGGACTTACCTATGACGATGTTCTCCTCCTACCGGCCTATTCCGAAGTACTTCCCCGCGAAGTAGATATTTCCACCCGACTTACCCGCAACATCCGCATCAATGTGCCCATTGTATCGGCGGCTATGGATACAGTTACCGAGTCGGCCATGGCCATAGCTATTGCGCAGAATGGCGGCATTGGCATGCTACATAAGAACATGACCATTGCGCAACAGGCAGCTGAAGTGCGCAAGGTGAAGCGCTCAGAAAGCGGATTGATTGTAGACCCCATTACCTTACACCAAAACGCCACCATTGGCGAAGCACTCGCTTTGATGGTTGAAAACCGCATTGGGGGCATTCCCATTGTCGACGATCACCAGAAACTCGTGGGAATTCTCACCAATCGTGATTTGCGTTTTGAGAAAAATCCGGCACGCCCCATTGCCGAAGTAATGACCAAAGACCGCTTGGTAACCGCCGCCGAGGGCACTTCCTTCCAACAAGCCGAGGGCATTTTGCAGCAACATAAAATCGAAAAATTGCCCGTAGTAGATGGCGACTACAAACTCATTGGGCTCATTACCTACAAAGACATCCTCAAACTCAAAGACCACCCCATGGCGTGCAAAGACGAGCTGGGCCGCTTACGCGTAGGTGCTGCAGTGGGCGTAACGGCCGACATGCTCGAGCGCGTACAGGCTTTGGTAAATGCCGGGGTGGATGTGATTACCATTGACACCGCCCATGGCCATTCTGCCGGGGTGATTGCCGCCCTCAAGCGCGCCAAAGAAGCCTTTCCGCGGCTCCAAATCATTGTAGGAAACGTGGCCACCGGTGCTGCTGCCCGTGCCCTGGCCGATGCCGGAGCCGATGCGGTGAAAGTGGGTGTTGGTCCGGGTTCTATCTGCACCACCCGCGTGGTGGCCGGTGTGGGCGTACCCCAATTGAGCGCCGTGATGGAAGCCGCCCACGCCCTGCAAGGCACTGGCGTTCCGGTAATTGCCGATGGCGGTATTCGCTATACAGGCGACATTGTGAAAGCCCTGGCAGCAGGTGCCGATACGATTATGGGCGGATCGATTTTCGCCGGGGTGGAAGAATCGCCGGGAGAAACTATTATTTTCGAAGGTCGGAAATTCAAAACCTACCGGGGCATGGGATCCATTGAAGCCATGAAGGAAGGATCGAAGGACCGCTATTTCCAGGATGCCGAAGACGAAATCAAGAAGTTGGTTCCCGAAGGCATCGTGGGCCGGGTGCCATACAAGGGCAAACTCGAAGAAGTGATGTACCAATACATGGGCGGTTTGCGCGCCGGCATGGGCTATGTAGGTGCCCGCACGGTGGCCGATTTGCAGCAGGCTAACTTTGTACGGATCACCAATTCGGGCTTGCGCGAAAGTCACCCACACGGTGTAACCATTACCAAGGAAGCGCCGAACTATACCCGCTAAGGCATGAAAGAACAGATAGATCAGATACGGACAGAAGCAGCAGGCTTCGATATTACTTCGGCCGACAAGCTGGAGCAATACCGCCTGCGTTTTTTAAGCAAAAAGGGCCTGGTAAGCGAGCTTTTTGAAGCCTTCCGTTCGGTTTCGGGAGAAGAGAAAAAGTTATATGGCAAAGAACTCAACTTCCTCAAACAAGAAGTGGAAGGCCGCTGGCAAGCGCAAAAGGAAGCCCTCGAAAGCACGGCAGTGACCGAAAACAGCGGCATCGATCTGAGTCGTCCTCCCCAGCCCCGCGAATTGGGCAGCCGCCACCCGCTGTCGTTGGTGCGTCAGGAAATCATCCGCTTTTTCGAAGGACTGGGCTTCAACATCAGTGAAGGGCACGAGATTGTGGACGACTGGCACAACTTCGGTGCCTTGAATTTCGACAATGACCATCCGGCGCGCGATATGCAGGACACCTTCTTTGTGCAAACCCATCCCGACATCCTCCTCCGCACCCACACCTCCACCGTGCAGGTGAAAGAAATGCAGCTGGGCAATTTGCCCATCCGTACCATTTCGCCCGGTCGGGTGTACCGCAACGAAACCGTTTCGGCCCGCTCGCACATGCAGTTTCACCAGGTAGAAGGCCTGTATATCGACGAAAACGTGAGTTTTGCCGACCTGAAGCAGACCTTGTATTTGTTCGCCACCGAGTTTTTCGGTCGCGATTTGAAAGTCCGTTTCCGCGCCAGCTATTTCCCCTTTACCGAACCTTCGGCTGAAATGGACGTGAGCTGCTTCATTTGTAACCAGGAAGGTTGTAGCGTGTGCAAGCATACGGGTTGGGTTGAGATTTTGGGCTGCGGCATGGTCGACCCGAATGTTTTGGAAAACTGCGGCATCGACAGTAAGAAATACACGGGCTATGCTTTCGGCATGGGCATCGAACGCATGACCATGTTGAAATATCAGATGCGCGATATCCGTTTGTTCTATGAAAACGACCTGCGCTTTTTGAAGCAGTTCAAATCGGAAATATGAGTCACCACATCCAAACCATTGCCGTAATAGGCGCGGGCACCATGGGCGCTGGCATCGCACAAGTGTGTGCGCAAGCCGGATTTCGTACTCTTTTGTACGATTTGCAGCCTACGATGCTCGATAAAGCCCGCAAGCACATTGGAGGCAATTTGCAGAAAGCCGTAGAAAAAGGCTTACTAAGTGCCGAAAAGGAGCAAGCGGTTTGGGACAAATTACAAATCACCGATCGTTTCGACGATTTGGTAGCCGATCTGGTGATTGAAGCAGTGGTAGAGCGCAAAGAGGTAAAAATTGATTTGTTTAGGCAACTGGAAGTAATTAATGGTCCAACAACCATTTTGGCCACCAACACCTCGAGCATTCCGGTTACGAGCATTGCAGCCGGTGTTCGGAGGCCAGAGCAGGTGGTAGGCATGCACTTTTTTAATCCTGCCCATATCATGAAGTTGGTAGAGGTGATCAGCGGAGAGGCCACTTTGCCCGTGGTCAGCGACGCCATTTATCAGCTTAGCTTGCAGTTGGGTAAGAAGCCTGTGCATGCCAAAGACGCGCCCGGTTTTATTGTGAACCGCGTGGCGCGCCATTATTACGTTGAAAGTTTGTTGGCTTTAGAAGAGCAAGTGGCTTCGTTTGAAGACGTCGATAAGTTGCTGGAAGCCCGTGGTTTTAAGATGGGGCCGTTTCGTTTGATGGATTTGATTGGGGTGGATACCAATTTTTCGGTGACTTCGAGTATGTATGCCAGCTTCCATCAGGACCCCAAATTCAGGCCGAGCCGCATCCAGGAACAGAAAGTAAATGCCGGCTTTCATGGCCGTAAAACAGGAAAGGGATTTTATGCGTACCCTGCTTAAAACTGCGCTACTGGCATTTGTGCTGGTAACTGGCTGTCGCAGCAATACGGGCGACTTCGTACCGAACGTACTGGTAGACGCCACCATCAGCTTGAATTTGCCGGCATATCAGCAGCTCAATTTGATTGGCGGATTGGTGTTTGTACGCGATTTGGGCTACCGAGGCCTGGTGGTGCACCGCCTCACGCTCGATGAATTTAGGGCTTATGACATGGCTTGCACTTATCAGCCCTCGGTTCCTTGTCATGTTGTGGCGCTCGATACGGCCAGCAATTTGCTGCAGTGCGGCTGTTGCGAATCGCGTTTTTCGCTCGATGGATTTCCGGCACGGGGTCCGGCTTCACTGAACCTGCGCTCGTACCGCACCCTCTTTTCGCCCAGCACCAATACACTGCGGATTACGAATTGATTTGAACAAGCACAACGGCGAGAAGCTCTGTGGACAGGGAGCCTCCGAAAAAGCCTATCTTTGCCCCATGTCAACACCCTTCAACGAAACCCCCAAGCTCACACCCATTGGTCAAATTGGTGAGCAAGGTCTCATCCGCTTACTTACCCAGAATATCCGCAACAGCCAGCCGGGCACCCTTTTGGGCACAGGCGATGATGCTGCTGTACTCGAATTGCCTGTTGGCGAGCAGCTGGTAGTAAGCACCGATAGTTTGGCCGAAGGCGTGCATTTCGACCTTACCTATACGCCTCTCAAACACCTCGGCTACAAGGCTGTGGTGGTGGCCATCAGCGATATTTTGGCGATGCGTGCACGTCCCAGCCAACTCACCGTTTCGTTGGCCATTTCGGCCAAATACACCGTGGAGTCAATGGAAGAGTTTTACCGCGGCTTGCTCACCGCATGCGAGCAGTATGGCGTTGATTTGGTGGGAGGCGATGTTACCGCTTCGGCAGGCGGTTTGTTTATCAGCATGACGGCTTTGGGCAGCGTGGCACCCGGACAATGGGTGAAACGCAGCACCGCCAAAGCCGGTGAATTGCTGTGCGTAACGGGCGATTTAGGAAGCGCCTTTGTGGGTCTGAACCTGCTGGAGCGCGAAAAGCGCGTTTTCCGCGAACACCCCGAAGTACAACCTGATTTTGGCGATAACGACTACTTGCTGCAACGCCAACTACGGCCAGAAGCCCGGTTAGATATGCTCGAAACCTTCGATCGGCTGCAAATCAATCCCACGGCCATGATTGACCTGAGTGACGGTTTGGGTCGCGACCTCGAGAGTTTGTGCCGGGCCTCGGGTGTGGGCTGCAAATTGTACGAGGACAAGCTGCCGATTGATCCCAAAACCATGAGCCAGGCCATGGAATTCAACCTCGACCCCACTTTGTGCGTGCTCAGTGGAGGCGAAGATTACGAATTGCTGTTTACCCTTCCTGCTGCCGATTACGACAAGGTGAAAAGCCACCCCGACATTACCGTAGTGGGCCACTTGACCGATGCTTCGGAAGGTATGTACTTGATTTCAAAGGGCGGCAGTGCCATGGAGTTGAAGGACAGGATGTTTGTGCCTGAAGCCTAAGCCGATATCAAACAAAAAAGCCTTTGGCGCTTGGCAATTTGCCAATAGCCAAAGGCTTTTTTGTGGGCTGTAATGGGTTTAGTGAGGATTGGTTGAGCTGATTTTGGCCTTTACATAGGCTACTACAGCAAATACCTCTTCGTCGTTTAGTGCGCCTTTGAAACCAGGCATGCCATTTTTGCCCTTGAGAATCATGGCCGCCATTTCGTTTTTGTCGAGCATGCTGCCTTGCAAGTTTTTGGCACCTGCTGCACCCAAAGCACCATCGGCACCATGGCAAACCGCACAATTGTTGGCGTACAACGCTGCTCCATGCGCCAAAGGATCATAGCTATCGCTCATGGGGTCGAAACCTTCGGTACTCTGCTTGTCGGCACCCGCTAGCGCCTCATAAAAATCGGCCTTTTTCATGCGAGGGCTTTTGGTTTCGCTGATGCCATAGGCGTAAAACAGCAACAATAGCGATAGCAGGGCCAGGGGCTTGCGTTTGCGCTTGAAGCCTATTACGGCCAGGGGGATGGAGGCAAAAACCGCTGCCAATTTCACCCAGAACCAGCTTCCAGCACTAACGCTCGGTGTATTGAGGGCCAAATACAAGCCGGTGAGCAAAAACAAGGTGCTGATGATCATTTCGGGAACCCGCGTTTTTTTGGCAAAAGCTTCGAGTTTGGTGACATTTACAAACAGCAAAACCGTTTTGATGAGGTAAAGCACCACAAATAGAAGTACCACGGTGGTGTGGGTATGAAGCATTCCGGTATACATAGCAAGAGGTTGTTAAGAGGTCAAAATTAAGGGCAAATTTGGCCTTTACAAGGCTTTTGGAGGAATATCGGCTTTGGCTTTCGACCGAGGCGCGTAAGGCAGTCGAATCTCTACCAATTTATCGTTGCTGTGGGTTTCTTCTTTGATCAAATTGCCCCAGTCGTCGTAGAAAAGTTGTAGGCCGTTTTTTTGATCGTTGGCGTAGTTGACTATGGTTTCGGTTATTCCGTTTTCATAGGTCCAAATTACTTCGCCTTCCGCTTTACCGTTCACAAAAAACGAACGGTAGGTGGTATCGCCAGTAGCAGAAAGTTGGGCATATATACCTTCGAGCTTGCCGTTTTTGTATTTGCGGATTAGTTCGGTTTTACCATCGCTGTAAAACGATCTCCAAGTGCCATGACGCCGTCCTGCGGCAATGCCGCCTTCTTCAACCAAAGTGCCATCTTCGTCAAAGGTTTTGAATGTGCCTTTGCCGGCTTTCACCAAAAACTCCTTGCCACGTGTCAATTGATCCACCAGAAATAGGTCGGCTTCGTAATTGCCCGTTGCCCGCCAGCCTGCTGGGTACTTCAGGCTCCATTTTCCAACCGTTTCGCCCTTGGCAACTTGGCCTTCGCCCATTTCAAGCCAGTCGGGTTGTACATCTCGGTAATAGCCCGCGCCGTTTTCTACCAGCACAGTGCCATTGCTGTCGAAAGCAGCTAAAATTTTGGGCTTGTTATCTACAAATTTCAATCGAAGCGCCGCTGATCCGTTCTCATAGTAACTTTCAAATGCTCCTTCAAAATCGCCATCTACATATTGGGCCTTGGCTTCTAGTTGTCCGTTGGCGTAATAGAATACCCAAAGCCCTTCGCGATTGCCCAAATGGTATTTTCCTTCTGCTCTTTTGGTGCCATTTTCGTAATATCCCACCCATCGGCCATGCATGCGGCCGTAGTAATAGCTGCCCGAATCTTGTAATTGTCCCGATGGGTAAAAAAAGCTGGCCAATCCGTGTTCGATGCCATAGGCATACTGCATGTTCTTTTCTACAGAGCTGTCTTCGCGCAGCCAAACCCATTGGCCCACCGATACACTTTGCTCTTGAACGCCCGTTTGCACCAATTGTCCACTGGTATTGAAGTATTTCCATTCACCAGTTCTGTGCCCTTTTTTGTAGAAGCCTGTGCTGGAACGTTCTCCATTTTCGTGGTAGTACGAAACTGGTACGCGATATCCAATGTATAGCGCGGCCAAAAAACCCAAAAGCAAGGTGTAGCCCGTGAGCGAAAGCGGTAGAGGGGGTAATTTTTCTAAAAATGCAGGCAATTCGCTGTCGCCTTCGGCTGGCATGCTGTACTTAAAGCCAGCGCCTGCAGCCAGGGCATAAAAGAGCAGGTCGATGGGCCCCATCTCGGTAAGGGTGTAACCGAACAGTTCTGCCGGCGTAAATTGCGCCATGGCATTCAGCCAATGGACGGATTGCTCCTCGGCATAAAAACCAATTTGTGCCAAGAGGTTGCCTATAAAACAAGCAAGTACGGCAATGGCGGCCGACATTACTTGAAAGCCCCAGCCCTTGCCTTGACCAGTGAGTCGCGCGCCTATGGCCACACAAAAACCAATGCCTATGGCCAAGTAGCCAATTTGCCAGCCCGATAATACGGTGATGTACGCCCAAAGGGTGGCAGCCAAACTGCCAGCAAACAGAGCACCGCCTGCCCCTATCAAGAGGTTTTTGGTGAACGATTTTTCAGAATCAGAATGCATCATGATGTATTTACAGCACATGATACAGCTAAAACGGATTGGTTGCTACACCCAGGACATGAATTCGGCCAAGATTTCGGCCGTTTTTGGGCGACATTCGTACATGCCCATGTGGCCAGCCTCAGGCAAGAGTTCCAATTGGCAGCGGTCGAGCTGCGCAGCAAAGTCGAGGCCCACGCTTTGAGGTAAAATGGGATCCTGAGCACCCAATACCACCAATTTGGGCAAGGGGCTTTGCACCAACAGTTCGAGCCGACTTTCGCGATCGCGCATGGCCCGGGTTTGGGCTACATAAGCCGCCACGCTTTGCTCAGCGGCTTGTTTTTCGAGCAGTTCGATGATTTCAGACATGGATTCGCGGTGGGCTGGGGCAAACAAATTGGGGATAAAGCCATGCAAAAAATCTTTACTTCCGCGCTTTTCTATAAGTTCGATGGTGCGGTCGCGGTTCCCCTTTTTGCCTTCGTCATCTCCCAGCGGGTGCGAGTGGAACAGGCCGATACCCAACAAACGCTGGGGCACTGCGGCCAGCATCTCCAAGGCCACATAGCCGCCCATCGAATGGCCTACCACCACACATTTTTCGATGTGTAAGTCACTCAACCACTGCCAAAGCAGCTTGGCGGTGGCGCCTAAATCGGCACTTCCATCACTGAGTAGACTGCTGTTTCCCGAGCCGGGAAGGTCGGGCACCAGCACCCGGTACTGGCCTGCCAATGCCTCGGCGGCCGCTAGCCAGCAGCGGTGACTTTCGGTAAAACCATGGAGCAAAACTAGGCAAGGGCCTGCCCCTTTGTCATACCATTGCAAGCTAGCGTTTTGGATGCTGGATTTTTTGAGCATATTTGTTGATTGCGTTTCGCCTGCAAACTTACCAAACGAAGATGAAGAAATTTTTTACGCTTGCTTTTGCTTGCTTGTTTACCGGACAGCTTTTCGCCCAGTCGCACTTCCCTTACAATGGCGTGCGCGACGAACGTCCAAATACCGTGCTGTTTACCAATGCGAACATCGTGGTGAAACCCGGACAGCGCATTGAAAAAGGCATGTTGCTGGTGCGCGATGGCAAGGTAGCCGAAGTAGGTAAAACCATTGTGAAGCCAGCGGGCGTGCAAGAAATTGATTTGCAAGGCAAATTCATCTACCCCGCTTTTGTGGAGAGTTATGGCGATTATGGCATTGCCAAAGAAAGCCGTGCAGCCGGCAGCCGCACGGGTGGTCCACAATTCACCCCCGCTCGCAGTGGCGCTTTTACGGCCAACGACGCCATCAGGGCCGACCAACAGGCTTTTAACCGCTTTAGTGGCGATAGCAAGGCGGCCGCCCAATGGCGCAAAAACGGCTTTGGTGCGGTGGTAACCCATGTGCACGATGGCATTGCCCGCGGCACAGGCGCCTTGGTGAGCACGGGCGACGAAACCGACAACTTGCTGTTGCTTCAACCCAAAGTGAGTGCCCATTACAGCTTTAGCAAAGGCAGCAGTACCCAAGACTATCCCTCTTCGCTCATGGGCAGCATTGCCCTTTTCCGCCAAACGTGGTACGATGCCCGTTGGTACCAAGCCAACAAGCAAAAGCAGCAGTTACAAGACCTCACCCTCGATGCCCTTTTGGCCGACGCGGGCTTGCCTCAGGTTTTTGAAGCCCAACAGAAATACGATTTGCTACGCATTCAGGAATTGGGCAAAGAGCTCAATATGAATTTTGTGGTGAAAGCGCGTGGCGACGAGTACCAGTACCTCGATGCCGTAAAAGCTGCTCAGATGCCTTTGTTGGTGCCTGTAAATTATCCCGATGCCGTGGAAGTGGAAGATCCGCTCGATGCCCGCGATGTTTCGTTGGCCCAAATGCTGCATTGGGAGTTGGCGCCGGGCAATTTGGCTGCCCTGCACAAAGCAGGGATACGCTTTGCGGTTACAACGGCCGATTTAAAAAATCCTTCTGACTTGTGGAGCAATATGCGCCTCGCCATTGAGTACGGACTTTCTACCGATGCCGCCCTCGAGGCACTTACCCTTTCGCCAGCACGTTTGTTCAAAGTCGATAATCTGGTAGGAAGCCTGGAAAAAGGCCGCATGGCCAATTTTTTGGTATGCTCCGATTCGCTTTTTGCAGCCGACAACGAAATTTACCAAACCTGGGTAGCAGGGCGCAAATACGAGCAGCAAGCTTTTCCCGAAACGGTGGACATGCGTGGCAACTACCGCTTCCAAGGCGGCCTGTTCAATGGCATGCTCCTCGAAGTAAAAGGCAAAGCCAGTCAGCCCGAATTCAGCCTCAAAACCAACGATACCACCAGCGTGAAGCTCAAGGCCGAGCGTTCGGGTGATTTTGTGAGCCTGTGGGTGAAAGACAAAAAAGTGGCCGATGGCGCCCTATTGCGCATCAGTTTGTGGCGCGATGGCAAAAACCTGCAAGGTAAATTCAACGAACGAGAAGGCGTAGAGACCGATATACGCGTGGTATTCGAAAGCACCACTACCGAGAAGGAGAAGGCAAAAAAAGACAAGGTGGCCAGTACATTGGGCGCTATGCGCTATCCATTTACTGATTTGGGCCAGTTGGAGGTGCCCAAAGCCGGTGCCATTATCATCCGCGGAGCCACGGTGTGGACCTCAGAGGCTGAAGGCAAACTCGAGGAAGCCGATGTGGCCATCAACAATGGCAAAATTGTGGCCGTGGGCAAGAAGCTTTCAGCTGCTGTATTGGGCAAAGGTGCCCAAGTACGCGAAATTGATGGAAAAGGCTTGCATGTAACACCCGGTCTTATCGACGAGCACAGCCACATTGCCATCAGCAGGGGCGTGAACGAAGGCACCCGCAGCATCACCAGCGAAGTGCGCATTGGAGATGTGCTTTTCCCCGACGATGTAAATATTTACCGTCAATTGGCTGGTGGCGTGACCGGAGCACAATTGCTGCACGGCTCGGCCAATGCCATAGGTGGACAATCGCAATACATCAAAATGCGCTGGGGCGTAACCAATCCGGCCGACCTCAAAATGAAAGAAGCCCCTGGTTTCATCAAATTTGCCTTGGGTGAAAATGTGAAGCAAGCCAACTGGGGCGATCGCAATACCACGCGTTTCCCACAAACCCGGATGGGGGTAGAGCAAATCATGATGGATGGCTTTTTGCGTGCCCGTGAGTATGATGCCCTACGCAAGGCCGATCCCGCAGGCACCCGCCGCGATTTAAGCATGGAAGCTTTGGTAGAAATCATGCAGCAAAAGCGCTTCATCACCTGCCACAGCTATGTGCAGAGCGAGATCAACATGCTTATGAAAGCCGGCGATTCACTGGGCTTCAAAGTGAATACCTTCACCCACATTTTGGAGGGGTACAAAGTGGCCGACAAGATGTTTAAGCATGGCGCCAATGCCAGTACCTTTGCCGACTGGTGGGCATACAAATACGAAGTAATCGATGCTATTCCGCACAACGCTGCCATTATGAACCGGGTAGGGGTGAACGTGGCCATCAATTCCGACGATGCCGAAATGGCCCGTCGCCTCAACCAAGAAGCGGCCAAAACCGTGAAGTATGGTGGTTTGAGTGAAGAAGAGGCCATGCGGATGGTGACGATTAATCCCGCCAAAATGCTCAAAATCGACACCCATACCGGAAGCTTGAAGGCCGGTAAGCATGCCGACTTGGTGATTTGGAATGGGCACCCCTTGAGCATGTATAGCAAGCCGCTGTACACCTTGGTGGATGGGGTGGTGTATTTCGACCATGAGCGCGATGCCGCTGCCCGCGAAGCACTGAAAGCCGAGCGCCAGCGCCTCATTGAAAAAATGGCCGATGCCCGTAAAAACGGCAAAAAGGCCGCCAAGCCTGCTTTGCTAGTTGAACCCGAGTGGCATTGTACCACCTTAGGAGACCAAGGGGCCCACTTGCATCACGCACACTAAGCCCAACCAAACACCAACCTACCTTGAAAAAGCTGCTCATTCTTGTTGTTGTTTTACTGGCTTCGCTCACCGGCAAAGCACAGGAGCTGGTATGGCCCGATCATGTAATTACTTCGGTACCAACCCCGGTGCAGGTTATGTGTGATAATTGTGCCGATACGCTGGTTGTAGAGCTCAATGGCCAAGCACAATTGGTGCCCTTAATCAAAGGCAAAGGGTCGTTTGACATCTTGTTGGAAAAGCGAAAATTGGTGACTGTTTTCATTGGGCGCCAATATTTCGAGCGGGAATATAATCCTGTTCCATTGGGTTGGAGCATTTGGCCTCCCCTGATAGCCATTGTCATGGCCCTGTTTTTCAGGGAGGTGTATTCGGCACTTTTCGCAGGCATTTTGATGGGGGCTTGGCTTTTGGGTGGTTACAGCTACGGACTTATACCGGGCATGTGGTGGGCCTTGCAACGCATTGCCGACACTTACATCATTGAAGCTTTGAGCGACCCCGACCATCAGTCGATCGTGGTTTTTTCGATGCTCATTGGTGGCATGGTAGCCGTTATCAGTAAAAATGGGGGCATGCAGGGCGTAGTGAATTACTTATCGCGTTTTGCTAAAAATGCACGGTCGGGGCAGCTGGTTACTTGGTTCCTCGGTATTCTCATTTTTTTCGACGACTATTCGAATACCCTGCTGGTAGGCAATACCATGCGTCCGGTTACCGATAAGTTGCGAATTTCGCGCGAAAAACTAGCCTATTTGGTCGATTCAACAGCAGCACCAGTAGCGGCCATTGCCTTTATTACCACATGGATAGGTGCCGAGCTCGGTTACATCAAAGACGGTATTGCAGGCATCGACGGTTTAGATGAGAATGCCTACCACGTTTTTCTCAACTCATTGCAGTATTCCTTCTATCCCGTGCTCACTTTGCTTTTCATGCTGATGCTCATTTTGCAGGGGCGCGATTTTGGCCCAATGCGCGATGCTGAAGTAGCCGCACGTGCCCGGGGTGCCATTACGCCTACGGGCATTAACCGTTTGCAGGGAGAAGCTGCGGCCTTCAATATGGAGCATGGCCTCAAGCCTACAGCAGGTTTGGCTATATTACCTGTGCTAGCGGTGGTGGGTGTGGTGATTTACGGATTGATTACTACGGGATGGGATGCTGCGGTGTGGGCTGATGCAGAACTGTCGGTATTTAGGCGGCTGTCTATCATCATTGGCAATGCCAATTCATATACCGCTTTGTTGTGGGGATCGGGGGCGGGCTTGTTGTTGGCCATTATTTTGAGCATTGGCACCAAGCGATTGACCCTTGAGAAAAGCATGGAAAGCATGCTTACCGGTTTCAAAACCATGTTGGCAGCCGTATTGATTTTGGTACTTGCTTGGATTTTAGCGGAGCTGACCCAAGAGTTGCAAACGGCTGTTTTTATTACCCGGGCCTTGCTCGATTTGAATTTAGGGGCCTCCTGGCTACCATTGCTCACATTTTTACTGGCGGGGATAGTTGCTTTTAGCACAGGTTCGAGTTGGGGTACCATGGCCATTCTTTATCCAATCATGCTGCCTGCTGCCTGGAGATTGGCGCAGGAAGCGGGCATGAGTCACGAGGAAAGTCTGGCCATTTTCCACAATGTGGTGAGCTGTGTGTTGGCAGGAAGCGTGCTGGGCGACCATTGTTCACCCATAAGCGATACTACCATTTTGAGCTCCCTATCCTCGGGTTGCAACCACATCAGCCATGTGCGCACACAAATGCCGTATGCCCTTACGGTAGGTGCGTTTTCTATTTTATTTGGAACGCTGCCAGTAGCGTTTGGTATGCCTCTTTGGCTCTCTTACATGCTTGTACTGCCAGCCATGTGGTACTTCATTCGTTATTTTGGCGCACCTGTACCTCAGTGAGGTGATGTACCAGGTATTGCCGGCCTGTGCTGAGCTCGGTGCAAAGAAAGCGCGTGCGGCGTTTTTCCATTTTTTTGAATACCCGCGGTGGATTGCCCAAGGCGAATACCTCTCCCAGAGGCAGGGCTTCTAACAGTTGTACATGTTTAGGGCGCTCTGAGTACTGTGCCAAGGCACGCATCAAATCGGGGTCGGCACAGCTCGATGCTTTGGGCGATTGAAAATAGCGGTGTAATACGGGTAGCAATTCAATCGGAAAAACCTCGGGTACCAGCAAGGGGCCCATCAGCCACGAGAAGGCCTTTTTCCATTCTTCGCCGTGCGGCAATACCTTGTTCTGGTATTTTTCCCAAACCAATAAGTGGGCAAATTCGTGCACCAGTGTAACGGTAAAAGCGTATGGGTTGAGGGTTTGGTTTACCGTAATGCGGTGTCCCTTTCCCTGCCAAGGATGCCGGTAATCGCCTAGTTTGGTGGCTCGTGCTCGGGTGAGTGTTAATTGCACCCGGTGCTGCACCAAAAAATCAGCCGCAAAAGAAAGCGCTGCAGCCGGCATAAATGGACGCAATGCGTCTTCCAGCTTGCGGTGCAGGGGGCTCAACATGTTGCCAAATTACAACCAATAGGTGCTTGCTGCCAAGGGGCTCATCGAGTTTTTTGCAAAGCCAAAGACATGCCCATGCCCAGGGCCATGTTCAAAGGCTGGTGCCCGGCCGGAAAGCCAAACAGCACAGGATAATCGTATCGCGAAACGGCTTCAAACACAATTTCCTCCGCGGTTCGGCCAAAGCCTATGGCGTTGTCGTTCATTTGGGTGAGGCCACCAACTACCAACCCGGCCAAACCTTCAAGTTTGCCCGCCCTGCGCAGTGCCTGCATCATGCGGTCGAGGTGATATAGATACTCATCCAAATCTTCGAGAAACAGTATTTTACCCCTGAAATCGGGCAAGGTGTCACTTCCCAGCAAGCTGTACAAAACACTCAGGTTGCCACCCAATATCGTTCCTTCTAGTTGTGCACCGCGGGCCCAATGCAAATACTGCAGGCTGTATTGGATGGGTTTGCCTTGCAACGCATGCAGCAGGCTGTCAAACGAAAGCTGTATATCGGCCTCTTCCTTAAAATTCACGGGCATGGCACTGTGAATACTGGCATAACCACGTGCTTGTAAAGCGGCATGCAATACGGTAATGTCACTGAAGCCACAAAGCCATTTTGGGGCGGCATCAAAGCCTTTCCAACAAAGTTCGTCAATAAGCCGCACCGTGCCATAACCGCCCCTGGCGCACCAAACAGCACGTACCTCTGCATCATCGAGCTGTTGCTGCAAATCTGCCAAGCGCTCAGCATCGGTGCCAGCAAATTGGCGGTCGGCCAGGCCAATACTGCTGCCCAAACGCACCCGCAGGCCCTTGCTTTGGAGCCAAGAAGCAGCTGGGGCACATTCATCGGGGGTGATTTTGCGGGCAGTAGCCACTATGGCCACCAAATCGCCGGGTTGGAGGTAAGGGGGAATGATCATTTGACGATGAGATAAACGGCTCCAGTACGGTTTTTAGGTCCTAATTGCGTTTGGGTAAGCAGGTAAATTTGGCCTTGCTCGTCTTCGCCCAAGCTGTTGATGTAGCCATAGGCATCGCCACTGCGGAAACGCAGGTTGCTGCTTTCCCAACGTTGGCCGTTTTGCTCGAGGGTCATTACAGCGCCTTTCCAATCGGCAAATACAAACTTACCATACAGCGCAGGCATATTGCGGTTTCTACAAACATAGCCGCCAACCACACATACCCTGCTGCTGCTGTGCATGTACACATGTATGGGCGCCTCGAGCGTTTTGCCTTGCTCGCAGTTCTTTTCGGGATTGTAGCATTGATTTCCTTCCTTGAGTCGCCAGCCGTAATTGCCGCCTTTTTCGATGAGGTTGATTTCCTCCCATTTGTTTTGGCCAACATCGGCACAAAACAGCCGCCCATCGGGCGCAAAAGCAAAACGCCAGGGATTGCGGAGACCATAGGCCCAAATCTCAGGCCGGCCGCCACCGCGGGCAAACGGATTGTCGTCGGGAATGGCATAAGGCTCGCCCCTGTCTACATCAATGCGCAGTATTTTGCCCAACAGTGTGTTGAGGTTCTGGCCGTTGCCAGTGAGCCCAAAGCGATCGCCAGCGCCGCCCCCATCGCCTAAACCGAGGTAGAGGTAGCCATCGGGACCAAAAGCCAATGCGCCTCCATTGTGGTTCGATGCAGGCTGGTCGACCGTTAGGATGATTCGTTGTGTAGTAAAATCGGCCATGTCGGGGTCGAAGGGCGACACCTGATACTCGGCCAAGATGCCTTGGTGGTCGGTTCCTGTCTTTTCGCGTGGTGCTGAAAAATATACGTAAAAGCGGCCATTTTGCTTGTATTTGGGGTGAAAGGCCAAGCCAAGCAGACCCATTTCGCTGTAGTACGGACTTATGGGCGCCACTTTGCTGGTTACATCTAGGAAGGGGTAAGGCTTTAACTTGCCATTGCGTACCACCCGCACATTGCCAGGTTGTTCAACAATGAACAAGCGGTTGCTACCGTCGCCAGCATGGGTAAGCACCACAGGTCCCGACAAGCCCTCGAGTACTTTTTGGAGGTTGAGTGTAATAGGTGCCTGCGCCCGAATGGCCATGGGTAAGCCAAGCAGCAGGAGCCAGAACAGAATAGTTTTTACACGCATCGCTCCAAAACTAACAAAAAGCAAGCATTGCTGAGCGCATTTGGGGCCTCATTTGGCAAGTAGACCGGTTTGAATTTGCACAAGCAGACAAAATAGTCCATATTTGAGAGCCATGATGTTCCGTGTGTTTTGGGTATTTGCCCTGTTGTTCCTTGGGTCGGTTTGCTTGGGTCGGGCCTTTGGTGGCATCCAGCAAGGTGCAACCAGTCGTTGCATCCAGCCTGAAAGAATCGTTGCTGATCAAGCGCCTGATTTTGTAACCCTCGTAGGGTTGAATTTAACCCAAGAAAGCGATCAACAATCTGCTGAACGGGCTGTTTGCAAGTCTGTAGCAGCTAACGAAAGGCAACTTTGCTGGGTTGCGCCGTTTACCGGGCTTCCTTGGGCTGCGTGGTCGGGCTTGCACAATCCCCCGCCCGAATCCTGAGCGCATTTCTAGCCAAATGCCCTACTGGGTTTTATTTCCAATTTGATTTTTTATGTCTTACAATAAAATGTTTGGCCCCAATTTGAAATATGATTTGCCGGCCGGACTCGTCGTTTTTTTAGTTGCGCTGCCACTCTGCCTGGGCATAGCGCTGGCTTCGGGTGCACCTTTGCTATCGGGCATTATTGCCGGGGTCATAGGCGGACTGATTGTAGGTCCGCTCAGCGGCTCCATGCTCAGTGTAAGTGGTCCGGCTGCCGGATTAACCGTCATTGTGCTCAGTTCGGTAGAAAAGCTAGGCAGTTTCGAAGCTTTTTTAGCAGCGGTGGTCTTGGCAGGTGTCTTTCAAATGGCTTTGGGGCTGCTTCGCGCGGGCTTTGTGAGTTACTATTTTCCCTCCAACGTCATCAAGGGCATGCTGGCAGGCATTGGGGTGATTCTTATTTTGAAGCAAATGCCACATGCTTTGGGTTACGACGAATCGAGCATGGCCTCGGTGGCTTTTGCCGAAAGGAGTGAAAATACCTTCACAGAGTTGTACTTAGCCATGCGGTTTTTTAACCCAGGGGCCTTGCTGCTCAGCTTTTTGGCCATTGTGGTTTTGTTGCTGTGGGAACGACCCGCCTTGAAGAACCACTCCTGGTTACGCTACATGCCGGGTCCACTGGTGGTAGTGGTACTAAGCACACTATTACACGAGGCTTTGTTGCTTTGGTGGCCGCAATGGGCTCTTTCGGCCAATCATATGGTAAATATTCCCGATTTGTTTGGTCCAACGGCCAATTACCACCAATTGTCGCCCGATTGGGGTGCGTTGCGCCAAACCGCTCTTTGGGGCGTGGCGGGTACCATTGCTGTGGTGGCCAGTCTCGAAACACTTTTGAGTCTCGAAGCAGCCGACAAGCTCGATCCATACAAACGGGTGAGTCCACCTAACCGCGAACTTTTGGCACAAGGTGTAGGCAATGTGTTGAGTGGCTGGCTGGGAGGCTTGCCGCTAACGGCTGTCATTGTACGTTCGTCGGCCAATGTAACGGCTGGGGCGCGTACCCGCATTTCGGCCGTTGCGCATGGGCTGTACATGGGGGCTTTTGTGCTTTTGGCGCCCGACTTACTCAACCGCATTCCACTTGCACCCTTGGCAAGCATCTTATTGGTGATAGGTTACAAACTTTCCACCATTGGCTTGTACCGGGGCATGTATCGGCTAGGCTGGAGCCAGTTTTTGCCATTTGCTTCTACGGTTTTGGCCATCGTATTTACCGATTTGCTCACAGGCATCGGCATAGGCTTGGTCATTGCTTTGTATTTCATATTACGCAACAACTACCGCAATGCCTTCATTTTGCACAAGGAAGCGTTGGAGGGCAGCCCGAAGCGCATGGCCTACCACCTCGAATTATCGCAAGAGGTAAGCTACCTCAACAAAGGGGCTATTGCCCGCTTTCTGCGTGAAATACCCAATTACAGCCAGGTACATATCGACGGAACACAATGCCTACACATCGATTACGATGTTTTGGAGGTGATTGAAGCCTTTCGACAAAACGCGCCATCTCGCTTTATTGAATTGCAGTTGACCGACATTCCACAGGTGCAGCTGGTAAACAACCACTAAGCCCTACCCATGCAACAATCGTATGAACGCCTGATACAGAATAATGCCCGATGGGTGGAGGAAAAACTGCAGCTTGATCCTGATTACTTCAAGCGCCTCTCGCTCAAACAAACCCCGGATTTTTTGTGGGTGGGTTGCAGCGACAGTAGGGTGCCTGCCAATGAAATTACTGGCACCGATCCAGGTGAGATTTTCGTTCACCGCAACATTGCCAATATGGTGGTGCATACCGATTTTAATTTTTTGTCGGTACTCCAATACGCCGTGGAGGTGCTGCACGTAAAGCACATCATTGTATGCGGACATTATGGCTGCGGCGGGGTGAGGGCGGCTATGGGACACAACAATTCGGGCCTGGTGAATAAGTGGCTGCGCAACATCAAGGAGGTGTACGAAAAGCACCATGTGGCATTAGAAGGCATTGTGGATGAAGAAGCGCGGGTGAATCGTTTGGTAGAATTGAATGTGATTGAACAGGTGCGCAATCTGGCCAAGACTACCATCGTACAAAAGGCCTGGAAAGACCGCACTTTGCAGATTCATGGCTGGGTGTACGGCCTCGATTCGGGCCGCATCCGCGATTTGCAAGTGATGATGCACGAGATTGAGGATTTAGAACCTATTTTTAGGTACGATGACCTTTGAGCAGGGGCATGGCCATGGTCTGCATTGGAACTACCTCGAGCTGATTGGTAAAGGCAATCTTGCATATTGGGCTGTAAGGATATACAACGCTTAGCGTCCGCCCAAACCTGTCTGAATATTTATCCATTATTTGTATTTTTGATCATGCATCCATTTATTGAGGCACATAAGTCAGCAATTCAACATTTATGTAAAGAACATAGGGTCAAAGATTTGTATGTGTTTGGCTCAGCAGCTTATGGGAATATGCACGCCAAAAGTGATGTTGATTTTGTGGTGAGTTTTGAGGATCAAATTGATCCTATTGAACATGGAACTCATTTTTTAATGCTTAAGGCCGAACTAGAAAACTTACTCCAATGTGAAGTAGATCTGCTCAGCTACAGGGCAATACGAAATCGGGTGCTTCGAGCCGCCATCGACGCACACAAAACGTTGCTCTATGCCGCCTAAATTGGCTCTAAAATATTTGCTTGATGTAGAGCAGCTCATAGCAGAGCTTGAAGTTTGGTGTTCATTTGTGAAAGAGATTTTTTGAAGTTTAACACTAATTTTATGGCTATCCGTACTGCTGAACGGAATCTTGAACTTGTGGGTGAGGCAATAAGGCAGTTATTAATTATTGATCCTGAGGCTAGAATTACCCATGCCAAAGACATCATTGGATTAAGGAATATGCTTGCCCATGCTTATGATAGCATAGATTCTACTGCTTTGTGGAAGATATTGATCAAGGATATTCCTGAACTCAAGGCTGAAATCCACAAACATATTCGCCATTCCAATGAATAATAAGCATCGATCCATAAGCTACCACCTTTCAAAGCTTTCGTATGGGGCTGGTGCGGGTCTAACGATGGTGCTTGTCCTATTACTCAACTCATTTTCTTATGCGCAAATAATCCCGATAGTTGAGCGTGGTGATTTATATGCCCTCCTTTCCAAATCCGACGATACCCTTCGTGTAATTAACTTTTGGGCCACCTGGTGCGGTCCCTGTGTAGCTGAGATGCCCTACTTCGAAAGGTTAGAGCGAAATAAAGGCAGTGAAAAATTGCAGGTGATTTTGGTGAGTCTCGATTTTCCTTCGCAGCTGCAAAAGCGGGTGGTGCCTTTCGTAAAAAAGCGCAATCTGCAATCAAAAGTGCTTTTGCTCGACGGGGGCGACCCCAACGAATGGATTGATGAGGTAGAGCCGCGATGGACTGGCTCAATTCCGGCTACACTGTTTCTGTACCGGGGCAAGCGCATTTTTTATGAGGGACAAATCACAGAACAAGAACTCCGATCTTACGTTGCACAATTAAAGAATATGCCATGAGAAAACTGCTTTTAGGATTATTGGCTGTATTGCTAAGCACCGCAGCCGGGGCCCAGTACAAAACCGGGGATGTTGCCCGCGATTTTAAATTGAAGAACATCGATGGCAAAATGGTGTCGATGAGCAAGTTCAAAGAGGCCAAAGGCTTCATCGTGATTTTTACCTGCAATCACTGCCCTTGGTCGCAGGCTTACGAACAGCGCATCATTGATCTCGACAAAAAATTCAAAGAAAAGGGCTTCCCGGTGATTGCCATCAATCCGAACGACCCTGATTTGCAGCCCGAAGATTCGTTCGACGAAATGAAAAAACGCGCGAAAAAATATGGCTATACCTTTCCTTATTTGGTAGACGAAACCCAGGATGTTGCCCGCGATTATGGGGCTACCCGCACACCACATGTGTATGTGCTCAACAAGGAAGAGGGCAAAATGGTGGTGCGCTACATTGGGGCTATCGACGATAATACCGAGTTCCCCGACAAGGTGAGCAAGCGCTATGTAGAAGATGCGGTAAACGATCTGCTCGAAGGCTTGTACGTGCGCAACGGCAACACCAAGGCAGTAGGTTGCACCATCAAGTGGAAGAAAAGCTAACCAAGCTAAATGCCCAATTACAGCAGGCGGCTACGGCTTAGCCTGCTATTTTTTTGCGCACAATACCCGTAGGGCATGTCCATTCGAGCAGGTAAACACCAGGAGCGGGTAAGGCCCACTGAAAATCGGGGCCATTCAAATTGAATTCAGCTACTTTTTGGCCACCTATATTGTAGATGCGCAGCACACTTCCTGTTTCGGCTTTTTTTACGTACAGGGTTTGGCCGTAGGTGTAGGCTTCAAAACCTCCGGGCTGCGGCTCAATCTGAGGCAAGCTGCTCGCCAAACCAATGCCAAAATGCAGGAAGAAACGGTTTGAATGATTACCAGCACTGAGCTGTAGCACTGCACTGTCGCGACGTAGGTTATAAAAGAGGCTGGTTGCGCGGTCTTCGAGATAGAGATCAAATTCAGTGTCAAAACCAGATAAACTGTCGGTTTTAAGTACCACCTCCTGGCTCACCGCGCTGTGAAGAATGCAGGACAAACTGCCATAAGCACCTGGCCAAGGAACTGCTTGAATAGCCAGTGGCTGATTGTTAAGTAGGGTAGAAAACGATACAGCCGTGTTGGAGTTAAATCGTACTGCATCAAAGGCAGGATCATTGCCCAAACTGGCGTCGTTGCGAAACACCACAGCTGTTTGGCTGAATCCCTGTTGTTGTCCTACAGCGTTGAGCCAAAGCCGGCCAACAGCGCCTGCCGCGCGGAAAAACTGTCCACTGCGGCCTTGGCTGCGCATGTTGTTTTCGAAATAGACATCGAGGTTTAAGTTCCCGCCTTGTACAAAAAAGCCTTGAGCTACCCCAATTTCGCCATTCGGTACCGCACTGCCGTTGTTTGAGCCCGAACCAGCCACACCCGTTCCGCCAGCCCAAACAGCATAATCTACCGAAGCAAAATTATTTCCAGTGGCATTTTGTTGTTGCGACCAGAAATACAAACTTCCGCCAGTGATGCCCAAGCCTTGCGGACCGTTGAACGCCAAAAAAGCATCGGCACTCAATGGAGCCGGGTAAGGGTTCCCCAAGAGATAATAGCCATTGGGCCCCGAAGTAGCCATGGGCAGGTATTGGCCGTGGTGCACCTTGCCGGTAAAGGTTACTTGTCCGGCCCCGGCCACACTATACCCGCGCCCCGCCTGCATATGGCCGGTGGCTTGCTGCCAGGCCGACAAGGTGTTACCACCGGGTTGATACTGCTGGATGTCGATTGGATTCACCCCGGCAAAAACCGTAGAAATGGCAGCATTTTCAACCGGACTGCTCCAAAGATTGATGCGCAAATTGCTGTTTTGTCCGTTTCGCTTCACCTCATAGCTGCCTGTGCCGCTCAAAACGGCATTGTCGGCAGGGTAAAAACTGGCGCCATTTTCTAAGCGTATCGTACCATTATTCATCACATTGGCCGTGGTATGCAGCTTGGCACCTGCTTGCAACTGCAAGGTGGCGCCGCTGTTGACTTCAATGCTTGCAAATACCGCAGTGTCGCTGAGGCTCATACTGCCGCTTTCAATGAGGGGCTGCGAGCTGCTTACGGGCACAAAGCCGTTGTTCCAGTTTTGCGCTTGGCTGAAATTTCCGGTGCCATTCCAGCGGCTGCGTTCGGTAGTGGTAGCCAATGGCAAGGTCACCAAGCTGCGGCCGGGTACATTGGTATTGAACCGCAGTTGTCCGCTTGGTGAGCCAGCCGTTCCAAATTGCATGCTCACTTCTAACTCTATGACTTCACCTGGTGCAATACTTCTGCTACTTCCGCCTGTATAACTGAGGCCTGTTCCGCTAACGTTGATGCCCGTCAACTCAATGGTTTCGGTTCCGTGGTTCACCACGGGAACGCGGTACATGCGCTGCTGGTTCACCGACAAACTGCCTGGCAAAAGGCTGTCGGGAACGTAGATTCCCCACATAACTGGGCTACCCGGACTTGTGGTGAGTAAATTGGTAATGCGATCGAGCAGCTGCGGATAATCTACAAAGGGATTGCGGTTGAGCTGGTAGGTTTGCACATCGTTGTTGCGGCGGCGCGCAATGCTGTCGGGCGGGTAGAGGGCATGCCACTGGCGTAGGTCGTTTTCGTATGGACTGATCCATGGAAATTGGGTAGTTCCTGCATTGCCGTAGCGCATGGCGAAATAGAAGAGCGCGCGAGCCGCAGGGCCTTTGTGCACGTCACGTGGTTCGAAAACCACCGAATTGGCTTTGCTTCCTCCAGGATAGGTGAGCGTTGGGCTGGGAACATTGCCCAGAGGTTTGTTACCTCGGGCCGAGTTGGTTCCACCGTCGGTTACGAACAAATGGTGCAAATCGCTTTCCATCGGATCATTGTCAGCACCCATGCTTTGCGGCCAAGTGTGTTCCGTGTTCATGTTGTACGGCGAAAGGTTGATGGCGCCGGTACCTATTTGGCTGTTGTAGGAAATAGTACGGCCAGTATAAACGCATTCGTTTTTAAATGCTTCGTTGTGGTTGGGTTCACGGCCGTTTACTTTCCAGTTGTCTATGATGTAGAACATGCGCAAACGGGCGTTATTAGTCCCCGAATAAGTAAGCACTTGGTACGGACTACCCGTAATGGTACGCAAGGCCGACACCAAAGCGGCGCCGGTTTGGTTTTGCGAGTTGGCGTAATAGCTGCGGCTGTAGGTGCCTTGTCCGCGTACGCGGATGTATTTGGGACCTGTGCCCGTGCGTACATCCACCACCAATACACCGCGGTTGAGGATGTTGTGGCGGGGGGTGAAGTAGATTTTTAACCGCAGTGAATCGCCGGCAGCGATGCTGAAGACTGAGTCGGGTGTCCAAAACGGTTGGTGGTTATAGAGGTGGAATTGGCGGATGCGGCCTTGGAGGGTACTGCTACCTTCGTTGTATAGGGTTACGAAACCCGAATCGCGCTGTAGCTCGTTAGTGGTTCCAAAAACCAGGCTATCAACGCTCAACCGCAAGCTGCCGCCAGCCACCGCACTGATTACTACCGGGCGGCTCACCGTGCCGTTGACGTTGAGGTTCACAATACTGGCGCCGCCCCCGCTGATAGCAATTTGTTGGTTGTAGGTGCCGTTGGCCAAGCCGCTTTTGAGGCGGACATACAAAGTGGTAGCAACCAAATTACCTGCTGTATAGGCTACGTTGAGTTGTGCGCCGAAAGTGCTGTTGTTGCTCGATACTTCGTATGCTGTTCCGCTGGCATCAACCAAAAGGTTGCCGCTGCTGGTGAAGTTGTTGCCACTCAATTGAAAACTTTGTGCGGTGGAGGCCCGGCTGCTGTCGGTTGAAAAGCCATTGAGTGTACTTGGACTCAAATTGATGGCAGGAGAAGGAGCGGTGAGGGTTCCAAAAACCCGGAAGTTGTTGAAGCGGAGGTTGCCGGTACTGGTAGCATTGTGCCCCCAGATACGGATGGTAATGGGATTTGATGTGCTTCCTGGCAGATTCGATGAAATGTTGAATACGTTCAACGCTGCTGCATTGGTACTGCTTACAGTGCCGCTATCGAGTAAGTAGGTGGTGTCTTCGTCGAAGCCATCAATAGAACAAGCAATGGTAACACGGTTTGGGCCAGCCGACGAACGTCCAAATCTAAATCCTAAAGACGATAGGCTGATGCTGTAGCCATTTTGGGGGGTGATGGTAAATTGGATATACTTTCCCGAAAATAAGAAGTTACCTTGATTCCAAGAGCTTGCGTTTCCGATGGTGTCACCATTTTCGTCACTACCAGGTTGGAAACCAATGGTGCCGGAGGAAATACTGACTTGACTAACGGATAAATTGGCGGCAACAGAATCGGCAGTTGTTCGATTCTCAAAAGCATGCCTTGACAACAAGGACTGTCCATCCACGGTTAAGGCTGCCATTACCAGCAGCATCCCAATAAAAATAATTCTCATGCGAAGGGCAAAGGTCGGGATTTTGCCCCTGAGTGCAAGGTCTTTAAAAGAATCTTAACCCGCTATGACAGTTTGAGGAGCGGTGAGGGAATTCACCAAACTATCAGCAGCCAACATATCGGCCCAGGCCTCGAGGTAGGCCACCACGTCTTCGCGTTTGTTGCGGGCTAACCAGCGCTTACCGCCGGGTAAAAACTTGAGCACTTGATCGTTTTCGAGGTATTCGAGTTCGTGCAATTCGCGGGTAGTGAAACCGGCTGCCATCAGTTGCTCAATGATCCAATCAATAGGCAAGCCCGATGTGGGGCAATACTCGCGCACTTGCGTACTCCAATCGCCATAACGTTGCATGGCAAAAGCATGGATTTCGGCCTTGCTCAGCTCTGTTACTTCCTGTGCTAGGTGGCCACAGTTGCAGCTGCCCATGTGGCCCCAAGCGTAGTGATCACTGGCCGAAAGGCGAGTGGCAGTTTTGCGCAGAATATCGATTTTGGTTTCCATACCGTTGAAGCTTTCTGAGATGCTAAAATAACCATTGCCGGCTATGTTTGTTTGACCAAAATGTTGTGGCTGCCGGGTTGGCTCGCTATCTTGCCTCGATGGAAGCCATCCGCCAATATTTCAACCAATTGGTACCCCTAGAAGATGCCGAATGGCAGGCTTTTGCGGCTTGTTTGACCAAGCGAACGGTAAAACGCAAGGAGAAAATCTTGTTATTGGGTCAGGTTTGCCACGAAGTGTGCTTTATCGAAAGTGGCTCATTTCGCTTCTTCCACGAGCGCGAAGACGGCAGCGAATGGGTGACAGCCTTCTTTTTTGCCGGCGATTTTGTGACCAATTACCGCAGTGTCATTACCAACCAACCTTCTTCGCACCACATTGAAGCCATGCAGGATGCGGTGATTTTGAGCATCCAAAAGGCCGATTTGTTCCGCTTGTACCTCGAGTTTCATGCGCTCGATCGCTTGGGCCGACGCATCGCCGAAGGCTTGTATCTCACAGTGGCTCACCGGCTCGATGCTTTTTTGTACGAATCGCCCGAAGAACGCTACGAGGCCCTGCTCCAACGCAATTCGCGCCTGCTCAACGAGGTACCCCAATACATGATTGCCTCCTACCTGGGCGTAAAACCCGAAACCCTCAGCCGCATCCGCGCACGCCGCTGATGTTTTCTTGACCAAAGTCAACCATTTCTGTCGGCCGGGTACCCCAGCTTTGTGGGGTAAACAAAACGACATGAAAACCCTACTCTCGCTCGCCTGCTTATTGGCCGTATCACATGTGCTACCGGCACAATCTTCAGAAAAAACGAGCTTCACCTATGCCGAAATAAAAAGCGGTTATGGGCGCACCATCTTCGGTAGCGGATTAAAAGAACGCGTTGATGCCGGAAATTTTTCGGCGAGCGGGGGTGGACTCACCTCTTTGGCAGCCTACCACAAATTTGCCAAGCTCAACCACTTCAATGCCGGCATGCGCTTCAAAGGCTTAGGGGCTGGTCCAGCTACAGGCAATGGTGGCGAAGAAATGTTCTTCAATTTTTGGTCGGTAGGTTTTTCGGCCCGTTACTTTCCCTTGGCCGCTGAAGCCCGCGAGGGATGGTTTGCCCAGGCCGACTACAACTTCGTTTCCCAGTTCACCCAAAAATACCGCAATACGGCCGCGCTTCAATTCGACCACCAATTTGCCATTGGGTCGGGGGTGGCCTTGGGACTGGGCTATCAATGGTGGTTCAGGCCGGGATTAGGGTTAGTTGGCAGTGTTGAATACGACTGGTCGCGCCGCCAAGGCGAAGTCACCGGCTTGGGCGACAAAACTTTCCGCAATGGTCATGCGGCTTTTCAAATCGGCATCATTTTTTAACCATGAGATACCTGTATACTTTTCTTTTTGGCGCCGCATTGGCCATTTTCGGTTTCAGCAGCAGCCAGGCGCAAATCAACGGTCCCCGCTGGAGCGCCGAGTTCAACGTACTTTGGCCCATTTTTCCGGGAAATATCTACAAGCCCCTGGTGGTGTACCGGCTGTGGCAGCAAGAACAGCTGGCGGGTGATTTGGCGGTCGGTTTACATATTCGCCCTTTTGAGTACAGGCCTGAGGAAGGTGATTTTTCGAACTACGCCCTCACCTTGGGTTACCGGCAGTATGTGTGGCGTGGATTGCACTTCGAGGCCTATCAAGCATTTGGTCCGGGTTTCAACCGCAACAATGTGGTAAACGGGGCTGATTATGTGAGCTGGGATTACGAAATAGGTGCTTTTGCAGGTTATCGCTGGTGGTTGGGAGAGAGTTTCGGCAAAAAAAGTACCCAGTTTCGGCCCTACGTACTCATGCAGCATGGCGTAATGTACTTGGCGGCGCAGTCGAACCCGCACCCTATTGTGGGACAAACATCGGAACGACCGTTTTATGCTGGCTCACTGCATGTGGGATTACAGTTTGGCAGAAAATAGTGTTGTCCAGCTGTTAGATAAAAAACCGCCGGAAACAAGCTTCCGGCGGTAGGGTTTTTGGGGTTGAAAGCCTAGTTGGAGCGTCCATAGCCGCCACCGCCTATTTTCAGACGTACATAGAAGCCGGAGGGACGGAAATCGGGTGTTACTGTCATAGTGCGTTCGTTCATTTTGAAGCTGGCATTGGTAGGGCTTACAAATCCGCCCACCGACAAGCCAATCATGGTGCCTCCGCTGCCGTTTTCATCGCCACCCCCCAGGATGCGGTAGGCGAAATTGAGGGAGATGTCGAGCAGGCTGTTGTTGCTGTTCACATGTACAACCTGGTTAGGGTTGGCCAGGGCGGCGTTGAGGCTGGTAGCGGTATTGTTGTCTTCGAGCTGCATATTGGTAGTCAATGCTCCAAAGCCAATCATGGGGTACAAAAAGCTCTTTTTGTTGGTATGAAAAGCGTAGCCCAACTGAAACATGCCATAGCCGGCTGTAAAACGGCCATTGGTGTTGTTGCGGCCAAAACTTTCATAGGCCATGCTGCCGCCTGAGCCACCAATGAGCAGGTTGTTGATCATTCCCATGCCCGAACCGCCACTGGTGAGGTAGTTACCGCCTAAGGTAGTATAGCCATTGGCGCTTAACAGGCTGTTGATAGGACTGAGGTTAATGCTGGTGAAGCCCGGTTCAAAGAAGCCAAATCCACCGAAATAGCCTTTGGGTTGTGCACTGGCCAAGAGGCTACCTCCTGCCAAAAGTGCGAAAAGGATGATTTTTTTCATGATTTAAGAGAAATATAGGTTTGCAATGCGGTTACGTAAGCCGCCAGGGCTTCGCGGCCTTGTGGGGTGATGGTGCAGTTGGTGCGTGGCCGTTTGCCAACGAAGTCTTTCACCACGTTGATGTATCCCGCCTCCTGCAACTTATCGATTTGAACACTTAAATTACCGGCAGTGGCACCGGTGCGCTCTTTGAGGTACACGAAATCGGCCGATTCTACCGACACCAGTACCGATATCACTGCCAGTCGCAGCGATTGGTGCAAGAGCGGATCGAGTTCTGCGAATTCAGGCATTAGGCGCCCTCCGCAACAAGTGACCGGGTACAATGTAGCTGAACAAGATGGCTCCGGCAACACACAAGAGCTGTTGTTCAAAAGGCAGAAAAATGGCTGCAATACCAATCATCCAAGCTATTACACCGCCCCATACCAAGGGACTAAAGCGCAAAATGCCGCCCGAAACAAAGGTGCCCAAACCATACATCCAAATGAGGATGGGATAAGTGATCTCGAAACCATACTTGACGCTCGCCAAAATAGCAATGAACAATACCACCGAAAAGCCACCCCAGAGGTAGTTTAACGCGCGGTCGAGGTGGGTTTTTACCATCGCCTCGCGTTCTTGTTTGCGACCAATGAAGATGCTGGCGATACCTGCCAAAGGCATAGCTATGGGCCATACCAGCCAATTGTACTCGTTTTCGAGCTGAATGAGCAGATAATGGGCCAAGGCGCTTGCAAGTACGGTCCAGCCCCAAAGGAGGTAGAACACACTGTTTTCGCGCAAATTACTGCGCGTGCCGGCAATCATGCTGTGGATGATCGCCAGGCTTTCTTTTTCATTGAGGTTTTTTTCCATAAGGGTTAAAATTGAATTGGTTATGCAAACATAAATAGGTTTACATTATAAACCAAATTCAATTTTAAACTTGTCGATAAATGTTGGCTTTTACTGGTACGGAAAACCAACCGGGCCGGTCTGAGTTGCCCCTTGCGCCCTGCCCCTTGCCTGTCTCACCGGATAAAACTCATCAACAAACCCGCCGCCACAGCCGAACCAATCACGCCGGCCACATTGGGGGCCATGGCATGCATGAGTAAATGGTTGTTGGGATCTGCCTTCAGGCCTTCGAGTTGCGAAATGCGTGCACTGTCAGGTACAGCCGATACACCTGCAGAACCTATGAGCGGATTGATTTTATTACCCTCGGCAATGAACAGATTCATGACTTTTGCAAAAAGCACCCCACCCGCAGTAGCTACAATAAACGATATGGCTCCCAACACAAAAATCTTCATCGATTGAGGTGTTAAAAAGGTAGTTGCCTGGGTGCTCGCACCCACCGTTACGCCCAGCAGAATGGTTACCATGTCAATCATGGTGGTACGTGCTGTATCGGCCAGGCGCTTGGTAACACCCGATTCTTTCAACAAATTGCCGAAAAACAACATCCCTAACAAAGGCAAGGCACCTGGCGTAAGGAAGGTGGTGAGTAATAAACCGACGATGGGAAAGAGCATTTTTTCGGTGCGCGAAACCGCCCGCGGTGGCTTCATACGAATTTTACGCTCGGCAGGTGTGGTAAGCAAACGCATCACCGGTGGCTGCAGCACGGGTACCAAGGCCATGTAGCTGTAAGCAGCAATGGCAATGGGGCCGATAAACTGGGGTGCCATGCGCGAAGCCAAAAAAATGGCGGTGGGGCCATCAGCTCCGCCTATGATACCAATGGCGGCACTTTCGGCGGGCGTAAACCCGAGGTAAAAAGCACCAATAAAGGTAGCAAAAATGCCCAGTTGGGCTGCTGCGCCGAGCATGAGCAAGCGGGGACTGCTGATCAAGGTACTAAAATCGGTCATGGCACCAATGCCCAAGAAAATGAGCGGCGGATACACCCCTTTTAGCACCCCCTGGTACAAATAGTTCATCACCGATCCTTCTTCGTAAATACCCAATTGCAAGCCGGCATTTTCCATGAAGGGCACATTGCCTATCAAAATGCCAAAACCAATAGGTACTAACAGCAAGGGCTCGTACTCGTGGCGGATGGCGAGGTAAATGAACAACAAACCCACCAGCAACATCAGACCATGGCCCCAAGTAAAATTGGCAAAACTAGACGCCTCTAAAAAGCGGTAAACACCGTCCATGTTAAGCCTCCAGTTCTATGAGAACATCACCTTGCAGCACCTGGGCACCGGCCTGCACCCGTATTGCTTTCACCTTGCCGGCCATTTCGCTCAAAATACTATTTTCCATCTTCATGGCTTCCATCACGCATACTTTTTGGTCGCGCTGCACCACATCGCCAAGCTTTACCAGCATTTCGAGGATAGTACCGGGCAAGGGTGACTTGATTTGGGTATCCGACAACTTGATCTGGTTGGCAGGCATGGGAATGGGCTGGCGCGCCAGTACCGGGGTCTTGGCCTTGGCAGTGGGCTGATCGAGCACCACTTCGTAGGGGCTGCCGTTGACTTCGAGCTGGATACTGTTGCCTTCTTCTTTTTGTACATCTACTTGGTAACGGGTACCATTGATGGTAAATAGGAACTGTTTCATAGGCGGTTGCGGAATGCGCGGAGGCCCTGAAACTTCGAACTCCAGGGCGAGTAGGTGTTTTTGATGCGTTTGATGGTGAGTATACCCGATTCGGCATCGTGTTCCAAGGCGCGCAATTGGTAAATGGCTGCAGCTATTGCGGCGATTTCGTCGGCAGCAATGTCTTGTCGGGCAGCGGCTTGCTGGGCAGGTGCCAGCTTGCGATTGGCGATCAACCGGGCCAGCCGTTTGAAATTGGCAAAGGCTGCCCACAAAATGAGCAGGGTGATCATCACACCCACATATCCCAACAGGGCAATCAGCAAGGGTGAACTATTCATAATGGAATATTGCCGTGTTTTTTGGGGGGATTGCTGAGCTTCTTATTTGCCAGGGTTTGCAACGCACGTATGATGCGGAAACGGCTGTTGCGTGGCTCAATGATGTCGTCGATATAGCCGTATTTGGCCGCTTCGTAAGGGTTCAGCAATTCGTCGCGGTACTGCTTTTCTTTGGTGGCGAGGATGGCATTGCGCTCGGCCGGATTGGCTGCTGCAGCCAACTCTTTGTTGTACAGCACTTCTATGGCACCTTTGGGACCCATCACCGCAATTTCGGCCATGGGCCAGGCATAGTTGAGGTCGCCCCGCAGGTGTTTGCTGCTCATCACGTCATAAGCGCCTCCATAGGCCTTGCGTAAAATGATGGTCACCTTGGGTACGGTGGCCTCGCCGTAGGCATAGAGTAGCTTGGCACCGTGCAAAATGATGCCGCCATATTCTTGTCCGCTACCGGGCAAAAAGCCAGGTACGTCTACCAGGGTTACAATGGGAATGTTAAAAGCATCGCAAAAACGCACAAAACGGGCGGCTTTACGCGAGGCATCTATGTCGAGCACCCCGGCCAAATAATTGGGTTGGTTGGCCACTATGCCCACGCTCATGCCGTTGAAGCGGGCAAAACCGGTGATCATGTTGCGGGCGTAATAGCGCTGCACTTCTAAAAATTCATCGCCATCTACCAGCTTGTGAATCACATCGAGCATATCGTACGGCTGGTTCGGATTTTCGGGAATGATGTGGTTCAGGGCATCGTCAGCACGGTCGATGGGGTCGGTATTGGCCACCAAAGGAGGCTCTTCCATGTTGTTTTGCGGCAGGTAGCTCAGCAGTTTCCGCAGCACTTGCATGGCTTCCTCTTCGTTTTCGGTCACAAAGTGGGTTACGCCCGATTTACTGGCATGGATGCGCGCTCCGCCCAAGTCCTCCTCGCTGATGTTTTCGCCGGTAACCGTGCGGGCTACCTTTGGGCCGGTAACGAACATATAACTCTGCTTGTCGGCCATCAGAATGAAGTCGGTGAGGGCCGGCGAATACACCGCACCCCCGGCGCAGGGACCCAAAATGGCCGATAGCTGTGGAATAACACCCGAGGCCATGATGTTGCGCTGAAAGATATCGGCATAACCAGCCAAGCTGCGAACACCCTCTTGGATGCGCGCCCCGCCGCTGTCGTTCAAACCAATGACCGGCGCCCCTACGAGCATGGCCTGGTCCATGATTTTGCAGATCTTTTGGGCGTAGGTCTCAGAGAGCGAACCACCCAAAACAGTGAAGTCTTGGGCGAAGACGTAAACTAGCCGGCCGTCGATGGTACCGTGACCGGTTACCACCCCATCGCCCAAGTATAACTGCTTATCGAGCCCAAAGGCGGTGGTACGGTGGGTAACGAACATATCGTACTCTTCGAACGAATTGTCGTCGAGCAGCAGTTCAATGCGCTCGCGGGCGCTGAGTTTGCCCTTTTGGTGTTGGGCATCGAGCCTTTTTTCGCCACCGCCGAGGCGTGCTTGGGCCCGCATTTCTATGAGTTGGCGGATTTTGTCGTGGTTCGACATGGGTTGGTGTTGCAGCAGTAAAGTTAGTAAATTGGATATAATTATCTAATTTATGAGAGATTATTTTTACAACACCAAAAGCCTGGTTGGAATGGCATAAAAACTTTAATCAAGCTAGCCCTTTGAACCTCCCTCTTTTAGTGCGAGCTAACTTACAACCTTTCAGATCACGAGATAAAAATGCAAACGATTGAACCAGTAATCAATTCAATATCTGGCGAACTTTAGCAACAAGCCATAATCACCCAAATCGGCTGCTTTTACCGCTTTGAGATATGCTGCTCGCGCGTCATTTTCGATTGAGAGGCTGAGAACGTCCTTCGACAAGCTCATGCCAGTACCCCAACTGAAAGCAGGTAGTTTATATATTTTTTCGATGATGATATCGGCCATGAGGCGACTGTGCCGACCGTTGCCATTCGCAAAACAATGAATGCTTACCAATCGGTGCTTGAATCGCAAGGCCATTTCATCGGGAGCATAAATGTTGTTCGCATGCCAAAAGCGGGTGTCATCCAGCAGGTACTTCAACGCAGTGGGTATTTGCCATTTGTCAATGCCAATGTTCTTGTCTGATTTGCGAAATTCACCGGCCCAAGCCCAAACATCTCCGTACATACGCTTGTGCAATTGACGGATGAACGCCTCTGTAAATACGCTGTCAGGCTTGAAGGAACGTCCCATGACCCACTGTATTGCCTGTTCAATGTTTTGCTGCTCGAACTCATTCAATTCGCCATGGGTGGCAATACTTCGAATACGCAAACCTGCTTTCTCCGCTTCGTCTAATGGCGTTTGACCATCTATGTATTCGTGCTTTAGTCCCATAAAATTTTGGGCATTTCACTTTTGATGGCTTCGGCTCTTTCCTTGATGGCGCTTTTAAGCCGCTTCTCAGAATTAGCCTGATCTTCCAACCTCATGTGGTTGGCAGTACGCATCACAATTTGAGTCGCCAATGCTGTTGCCCTTTTTTCGATGAGTGCATCAAGCGAGCCGTCGTTCGGCACAAATCCGTACACCAACTGCATGTCCATAGCACGGGCTATTTGCTGCAACGATTTGATGGTAATTGACCCATCCGCTTCACGCTTTTCTATGTCCATGACCGCTTGTTTCGAAACATGTAGTTTGTTTCCCAATTGCTGCATCGACATACCCAAGGCGGCACGAATGGACTTGATCCAACCAATAGGAGGAATGGCCAGCTGTTTGAGCGAGGCAAAACCTTGCAACTTGCTGTTGAGCTGTTGCAACTGAAGTACTTGTTTACCGTTCATAATGTAAAGCTATAGCCTGACTTTAATAAGTCAAAGGTAAAGCTATTATTTTACTTTGAGAAATATATGTCAAGCTTTTGCTTTACTTCAATCAACAGCATTCTAAAAATGTCGTTTCATTCAGATAGACGCTAATCATGCTTTGATTCTGGCCATCCATCAATTCGCACAAAAAAAACCGGCCCTTTCGGAGCCGGTCGTTTTGAATTGCTGCTTGCTTAGATCATCTGCTTCGGATCCACCCAAGCATCAAACTGCTCGTTGGTGAGCAAGCCCAAACCAATGGCGGCTTCACGCAAGGTGGTGCCTTCTTTGTGGGCGGTTTTCGCAATTTTGGCGGCGTTTTCGTAGCCGATGTGCGGATTGAGCGCCGTTACCAGCATCAACGAATTTTCAAGGTGACGCTGCAAAATGGGCAGGTTAGGGGCAATGCCTACCGCACACTTGTCGTTGAACGACACACAAGCATCGCCAATCAAACGGGCGCTTTGCAATACGTTGGCGGCAATGACCGGCTTGAACACATTGAGTTCAAAGTGACCGTTGCTGCCACCAATCGATACGGCTACATCATTGCCAATCACCTGGGCGGCTACCATGGTCATGGCCTCAGGCTGGGTGGGATTCACCTTGCCGGGCATGATCGATGAACCGGGCTCGTTGTCGGGAATGATGATTTCGCCAATGCCCGAACGTGGACCGCTGCTGAGCATGCGAATGTCGTTGGCAATTTTCATCAACGAAACAGCCACGCGCTTGAGGGCGCCACTGAGCTCTACCATGGCATCGTGGGCTGCCAAAGCTTCAAATTTGTTGGGAGCCGTTACGAAGGGCAAGCCGGTGAATTCGGCAATTTTTTTGGCCACCAATACATCGTAACCCTTGGGGGCATTTAGGCCGGTACCTACAGCGGTACCACCCAAAGCCAGTTCACGCACCATTTCGAGGGCGTTGCGGAGAGCACGCATGCCGTTGTCGAGCTGCTGTACGTAGCCGCTGAACTCCTGGCCCAGGGTCAAAGGCGTGGCGTCCATGAAGTGGGTACGACCGGTTTTCACAATGTCTTTGAAATCGGCTGCCTTTTTGGCCAAAGTATCACGCAGCTTCTGAATGCCGGGCAACGTAATGTCGGTCACCTGCTGGTAGGCCGCAATGTGCATGGCCGTGGGGAAGGTGTCGTTCGAACTTTGCGATTTGTTCACATCGTCGTTGGGGTGCAGCACCTTCTTTTCGTCGGTGAGCGAACCGCCCGAAAGCACATGGGCACGGTAAGCAATCACCTCGTTGCAGTTCATATTGCTCTGCGTGCCCGAGCCGGTTTGCCAAATCACCAAAGGAAACTGTTCGTCGAGTTTGCCAGCCAAAATTTCATCGCAAGCCAAGCCTATTAAATCGCGCTTATCAGCGCTTAATACCCCCAAATCGTGGTTGGCATGGGCTGCAGCCTTCTTCAAATAGGCAAACGCCCGGATGATTTCTTTGGGCATGCTGGCTTCGGGACCAATCTTAAAATTGTTGCGTGAACGTTCGGTTTGCGCGCCCCAGTACTTGTCGGCAGGTACTTGTACCTCGCCCATGGTGTCTTTTTCTATGCGGTAACTCATCTTAGAAGGTTCAAAGTTTAAAGTTCAAGGTTCAAAGAAAATGCTTTCTAAAAGCGATTGAAATCATCCTTCCTACCGTTAGCTCGAGCGCTTCGAAAAGCCATCCTCCACAGCTGTGAGGGAGGTTTGGCGACCGACCTTATTGGCCTAACTCTAGCGCGCTGAATTAACAAGCACTGGCAATTTCAAGGTGCAAAGGTCAAAAAAATCTACTGGTTTAGTATGGGCGAGTTTGTGATTAGACCAAACATTCTTGTATCATGGCCTACAATCACCATTTCTCACAAGCACATAAAAAGCAATCACAAGTAAAACTCCAAGGTGTTCAACCCTACTTTTTACCAAACTCAAACCTTTCTGAGTCATCACCAAACCAAAAATCACTCTGGGTCAACCTGAGAATTTGGATCGTATCCACACTACCATTTGTAGTAATTGTTAAATCCTCCTTATCATTGATCCAATCCCAATTTCCATCTACGCTCATTTTAGGATATCCCGGAGCACTTTCTGACAATGTCAAAGAATTATCCCGCCGGAATTCCAAAATCAACTCGCCATTAATAGCATTGCCATTGTACTTAAGCAACGTCCATTCGCCTAGCAACCTCGCCGTTTTGCTTCTTAAACTGAAATCGGGCCCTTCCTCATACTTGCTGCAACCGAGCAGCGTCAGCACCAAAAACAGGGTTAATGTGTATTTCATAGATAGAATATAGTTTCCGCCAATTTCAATGAACACTGCTCTTAGCGCGATGCATTAAAAAGTACTCACTGTCACTCCTTTACAAGCTTCCACTTTTCGTTGATCGCAGTATTTAGCCAGAGTTCTTGTTCTGTGAGCCGCAATACATCAAAGCCGATTTGAATTGAATCCATATAATACATAAAGAGTTTTGATTCATCGGGGGCCCAGTGCCATGTACCAATTTTAGAGAGGAGCATAGGCTGATTGGTGAGAGCGCTAAAATAGAGGTCGTTGTTTTGCTTAAACTCATTTCTGAATTCAAAATCCAGGAAGTCATCTCCGTTGTGCTCATACATCATCCATTTGCCTACCAATAGCTCTGTACGGCTCTTTTCAACCACAGCTGGCTTGATTTCGTCTTTTTTACAACTCCACAAAGCAACCACGAGCAGGCTGTAGGCATGGTATTTCTTAGGAATTTGGCGTTTAAACTAGCTTTGTGCTACACACAATTATAGCAAATTCCATTTAAAACACAAGCAAATCAAACTGTCAGAATAAATGCACCATTGCTCAAAGTAACTTAGCAAATGCGTTTAAATACTTCAGCTGTGGCGCATTTGATTATAAATTCAATTCGTAGTACGTCAATCTGCGTTCATAATAATTGCAAAAAGCATAGTGCTCGTTTGCCCATGCCAGTTGGTCGATAGCCAAACCGATACCCGGAACAAATAATCGACGTAAATACAATCCGCTGTCGCAAATCGACATATGCATGCCGTTGGTGAAATAGTCATGTAGTTGCATCTCATAGGCAGGCATCGGGCGAGCCGGAAATAATATGCCATTAATCCTACCCGCAGGTAGTGCGAAGGTTTGATTGGCGCGCCCAATTGCATGGGTCACCACATATGAGTTGGGCGACTGAAAAGTGATCGTGTCGGGCATGTTGCGATTTGCCCAATACACCAAGCCATGGTGATCGACCACATGGCCCGAACTATCACGAAAAAACCAATTCCAAGCACCAATATTGAACCAAGTATCAGCCAGATGTACATAGGTGTTTCCATTGATCACACTATCTCCAACAATGCGGATGGTGTCTGGTCTTCCAAATGGGGTAGCAATACCGTTGCTATCTACTTTAAAGATGTCGTATACATAGTACGAACCCATTCCTGTCCTTAAGATAGGCGCATTGGGCGCACCTGGGCTAAATGGTGTTCGAGGTGTTTCTTTTTGGCATGATACAATGCCCGAAATTAAAAGGAGGAACAACAGTTGCTGTCGCATTCGAATTGTTTAAACCAAACAAACGCTTTCTTGTGCTTTTTAGTGTTCAAGCAATACGCTTTGCTTGCAGTTATCTCACTTTGACAATAAAAAGTCCGCGGTTTAGCGTATACGGCTACCTTTAAAATAACCGTAAACGCTGTTTTCGTTTTCCTTGTGAAAAAAGCAGAGAAGTCAGCCACCGGTGAAAGCCTCCCTGCATCTTTTCAATCAACCCCTAAACTTCGGTGCCCGCTTCTCTAAAAACGCCTGCGTCCCTTCTCTGAATTCAGGGGTTTGGAAGAGCGATCCGAAAGTTTCAATTTCGTTTTCAAAGCCGTTTTCCTCCATATCGTAATAGTCGTTCACCAAAGCAATGCAGTGGGCCACGGCAACCGGACCTTTGGTGGCAATTTTGTTCAAAATTTCGAGGCCTTTGGCGCGCAAATCGGCCACATTTTCTACCACATGGTTCACCAATCCCAGGCGGTGAGCTTCGTCGGCCTTGATGGCATCGCCGGTAAGCAACAACTCCAGGGCCTTGGCCTTGCCAACCAATTGCACCAACCGCTGGGTGCCGGCATAACCGGGTATGAGGCCCAAATTCACTTCAGGTTGACCAAAACGCGCGTTGCCCGAAGCTATGCGCATATGGCAAGCCATGGCGAGTTCGCAACCTCCGCCCAAGGCAAAACCGTTCACCAGTGCAATCACCGGCTTTTCGCAGTTTTCGATGCCGTTGAAAATGGCATGACCTGCTGCCGAAAGCTCGGTGCCTTGCTCTTCGTCAAAATCGGCAAACTCGCTGATGTCGGCACCAGCAGCAAAGGCCTTTTCGTCCGAACCAGTGAGCAAAATGCCCGTTACGGCATCGTCGGCAATGGCCTCGGCCATGGCGCCATCAATTTCCGCCAGGGTAAGGCGGTTGAGGGCGTTGAGTTTGTCGGGACGGTTGATGGTGATGGTGGCAATGCCGCCTTCTACCGCGTAAAGAATGTTTTCGTAGGCCATGGCCACTTGGTTTTATGTTGCTATTGCTTGAAAATTTAACCGCAGAGAACGCAGAGAAAATTTATGGATGGGTATGCAAAACGAGCCTTGGTAGGTACGGTTGACACATGAAAATGTGGATGCGCCCTTTCGGTTGCGCTTAGGCTGCAAATGAAAAGCTGCACGCATGGCCTGAGATAGCGGAGGCGTTTGGCCTTCGCTGATTCGCAGCTCGGCCGGAGTACGCAGAGCTTGGCTAATAGTCATCGAGCTTATCATGCAAATCCTATGGCTACTTCTTCTTTTGCTGTTCTTCTTTTTTGGCGTCGTACTCGTCTTTCAAGGTCTTGTTCACATGGTCATCGCGATCAACCAGCTTTTTATCGGCAACGGTTTCGTCTAAAAATGCATTGATTTGGCGGATGTCCATGGTGCTTTTGATTTCACCAAACTCATTGATGGTGATGTTAAAACCATCGAGCCGCTCGTCGAGCTGGGGTTTGTTTTTGTCTTTTTTAGCCATGACCTAAGGTATTGAGGGCGGCTGCCAGTCGCGCCACAATTTGATCGCGGCCCAGCAAGGCGGTGAGTTCAAAAATAGCCGGACCAGCACCCTGTCCGCTGATGGCCAAACGGTAAGCCTGCATCAACTGTCCGGGTTTGAGTTCCATGGCCGTAGCCGTTTCGTTAAAAATGGCTTCGCAGCTGGCAGCATCCCAACTATTCAAACCGGCAAAGGCCGCCTGTAGTTTTTCGATGAAGGCAGGAACCGGTGCTTTCCAACGCTTGGCCACCACTTCTTCATCGTAGGTAGTGGGTGCTTCAAAGAAGTACTGGCTCATTTTGTAAAAGTCGCCCACCAAAGTCATGCGCTCGTTCATAAGGCGGATGGCTTCGGTGAGAAAATCCATGTCTACCATGTGACCAGCAGCCAACACTTGTGGCACCACCATTTCGGCCAATTCGGCATGGGGACGATTGCGGAGGTACTGCTGGTTGAACCAGTTCAATTTGGTGAAATCGTAACGGGCACCGTGTTTGTTCACGCGCTCAAGGCTGAAGGCTTGCACCAGCTCTTCGAGACTAAATATCTCACGGTTATCGCCGGGATTCCAGCCCAATAAGGCCAAAAAGTTCACATATGCCTCCGGGAAATAACCCGATTCGCGGTAACCCAAGGTGGTTTCGCCGGTTTCGGGGCTCGTCCAGTTGATGGCGTAAAAGGGCAATCCCAAACGGTCGCCATCGCGTTTGCTCAGCTTGCCGTCGCCATCGGGCTTGAGCAACAAAGGCAGGTGTGCAAACTGCGGCATCACGGCCTCCCAGCCGAAGGCCTGATACAGCAAAACGTGCAAAGGCGTGCTGGGCAGCCACTCTTCACCGCGAATCACGTGGGTGATTTTCATCAAATAATCGTCTACCACATTGGCGAGGTGATACGTGGGCATGCCATCGCTTTTGAAAAGCACTTTGTCGTCGAGCTGCGAGGTGTTTACCACCACCCAACTGCGGATGATGTCTTTCACACGCACTTCCTCGTTGCGAGGCATTTTGAAACGGATCACATAGGGGTCGCCAGCATCCAGCCGGCGCTGCACCTCATCGGCAGGCAGACTGAGGGAATTTTTCATGTTCACCCGCGTGATGCTGTTGTATTGAGGCGAAGCTACGTTGGCCTTTTTGAGGCGCTCGCGCATTTCTTCGAGCTCTTCTTCGGTATCGAAAGCGTAATAGGCATGACCGGCCGCAATTAACTGATCGGCATACTGGCGGTACATGGCCTTGCGCTCGCTCTGGCGGTAGGGACCGTGCGGACCACCCACGTGCACGCCTTCGTCGAACTTCATGCCGCACCACTCCAGCGATTCGATGATGAACTGCTCGGCACCAGGCACAAAGCGGGTTTGGTCGGTGTCTTCTATGCGAAGTATAAAGGTGCCGCCAGTTTGCCGGGCGAGCAGGTAGTTAAAAAGGGCGGTACGAACGCCACCGGGGTGCAAAGGACCGGTAGGGCTGGGCGCAAATCGAACGCGAACGGGAGTACTCATCTCAAAAATTTGTGCAAAGATACGGAAAGCAGTGGCAAGGAGGTGGATATGAACTTGCTACACGTGTCGCCCCAACAGAAAACCAAAAAATTTTGGTATAGGCACAAAAACGCTTGAAAAGCCTTGACTTTTTTGGGTACACCCGAAAAATCTACAACGCTTCTCAGCCCCAAGCTAGGTTTATTCGAAAGCTCGTTTTTTGAATAGCTTGATTAAATGCACGATAGGTGTCATTTTTGCGTTCCTCATACTCATGTCGCGAAAAATCGCCCATTTCTGCTGCTATTTGTGGATGTTACTGGTGCTCAACACCATGTTTCAGCGGGTATTTGGCACCGGCATGCAGCCACTCGAAGACCCCGTAAATTCGCTGAGCGAATTGGTACTTGAAGAGGTGTTGGGTTTGGAGGATGGCATGTCGACCGACGAACAAAGCGAAGACACGCGCCGCATGAAAAGCTCGAGCCCGTTGGTTTGGCATGTTGCGGTTTTAGAAACGCTTTCATTGAATATTCCTGGGCTGATTATCTCTACCAAGGCTTTGCATCCTGCCGCCTATTTGCCCGAAAACAACAGTGAGGTATTGCTTCCTCCCCCCGATGTGCAGGCCTATTCCGCCTGATTTTTTACACATCCGTTTTCTAAAAAGCAAAAATGACTCAAATCATCAAATGGGGCGGCACGCTTGTGGCCTGCTGCCTGTCGGTAATTGTATGGGGACAAATCTATGCCCCAGAGGATTCCCTCCACTTTCCCATCGAAAAAAGCCTGCCAGCCAAAGTGCTGCATGCCGAACCGCTATACATCGACCTCATCCGCGACCTGGGAGCCCGCAAGGGCGAACGCGAATGGAACGTAGGTGCCGCCACTGTGGATCGATTGCGGTTCGACCGCTATGAAGCGCTCATCGAATATGAATGGGCCCCGCGCGACCGATTGGGACTGGAAATAGAGCTACCGCTCACGTTTTACGGTCCGGTTACAGCCCGGCTTGATTCTGTGAAGCCATCCAACCGAATCGAATCGCTCAAAACCGCTGCGCAATGGAGCTTTTGGGTTTCGCCCCAACACAAAACCACCCTGGCATTGGGCTACATCAATGAACTCGAACTCACCGATTTGAACCGCATGAGAAGCGGTCCGTTTTTTACGGGCAATACCTTCAACCCGTTTTTGGTGGCGGCCAAGCGCTTGAGCCAAAACTGGCACAGTTCGGTGTATACAGGTCCGCAATTTACTTTACGCTTTAAGGATGGGAACTGGGACCGCCGCTATGAACTACACGCCAACCTGCACTATATGCTTTCGGGTACCCGCAATTTTGTGGGCTTAGAAGTGAACCAGTATTTCGGGAAGGCAGGTCATGACATCCGTTTGAGGCCTCAGATGCGCTTGGAAATCAACGACCATTTTCTGGTAGGGATTGTGGCCGGTATTCCGGTGAGCACACGCGAAGAAGGCTTAAGCAGCTTCATCAGGCTCATTTACGAGCCTCCGCATAAAAAGAAAAAGGTTTAAATCTTGCGCTTGCGATTTACCAACCAAATGCCCAGCAGGATGCAGCCCATGCCTGCCAGGTGGGTCCAGCCCAGGGTTTCTCCATCCAAAAAGCCCCAAAAAAGCGCCACAATGGGCATGAGGTAGGTAGTGGTGGAGGCAAATACAGGGCCGCTGGTTTGAATGAGCCGGTTAAAGGCAATCAAACTGGCGGCCGAGCCCACCAAGCCCAAAATGGAGAGGTAGCCAACGGCCTCCCAAGCGCCTGGCAAGTCCAAGCGGCTGGTAAAATCGGTGCTGAACAGCAAAACCGAAGCGGGAATGCCTGCCAACACCAGAGGCACGGCAGCGGTCACCACCGGTTTCATATCGTTCAGATAACGTCCTACCGTATTCACGCTGATGCCATACATGAGGGTTGCCAAAACCACCAGAAGTCCCCATGCCCAATTGGGGTCGTACATGCCATTGCCTTTGAGCAAAATGAGGAAAAGTGCCCCTGCAAAGCCCACAGCTACACCCAAAGCCTTGTTCTTTTGGAAAGGATAGCCAAAAATGAGCACACCCAACAGCAAAGTAAACAAGGGCGTCAAGGCATTCAATGCTCCTGCTGTTGAACTACTCAGGTGGGTTTGAGCGGTTGAAAAAAGGAAGGCAGGGATGCCATTGCCTACCAAGCCCACAATGGCAAAGTACTTCAACCTACTCCATAGCGGCCTGCGAAAATGCCTGAATACCACGGGCAATAGGGCGGCAGCGGCAATGGTCAACCTGAAGGCGCCCACTTGCACCGGCGAGAATACCTCTAAACCGCGTTTCATGAGGATGAATGAGCTGCCCCAAATGAATGAGAGCACCAATAATATGGCGATGGGCAAAAAGGGATGGTGCTTATTTTCCATGGCAAAAGCAGCACAAAGATGGGTTTTTTAGACGCATGGCCTGTAAAAATGTGGTCCTTCACAATCGATTACAATCAAAATGCGGTAAAAGTGTACCTTTAATAATCGATTGATTATGAAAAAGTTGTTTTGGTTGTGTTTGCTGCTGAGCGGGTTGCAAACCAACGCCCAGTTAATGGTGGAAGAAGATGTCCGCTTGGCCTTGCGCCAGTTGGCCGAAAAACAAGAAAGCTACCTCCCTGTGGTACTGGTCTTTCACAACCAATACCATTTCGACAGTTTGGCCATGCTTTTTGAACACGAACAGGCCGACAAACACCGTCGCGTTACCACTGTGCTACGCGAAGGTCAATACCACCACGACCAAACCTTGGCGCCCTGGCTCACAGCCTTAGCTGCTTGGGAAGAAGCCCAGTTGTTGCGCAACCGCAAGGGCAGCTGGATGATTAACGCCCTCTTTTTTGAGATGAAACCGGCTTTACTTGCCCAACTCGAGCAGCTGAACCTACCCGCACACCTGCAACACCTACCAGTATTTGAAATTTTTCAGCCCGGCTACCGTGTAAGCGATGCCTCCCCCGAAGCACTCAATGCCGCAGAACCAGGCTTGCGTACCATCAAGGCCAATTTCATGTGGCAACTGGGCTACAGCGGTCTCGGACAAATGGCCTATGTGTACGATTCTGGTACCCGCACCGAACACCCTGCCTTACGCGAGCAGCATCTCGCCAACCGTTTTAGCCTCAGCTGGGCCTGGCGCTCGTTTCATGGCAATGTGCTGCCTACCGACCGCGACGAAGAGCATGGCACCCACGTAGCCGGCACCATTTTAGGACTCGAAAAAGCCAACAACGATACCGTTGGCGTTGCCCCGGCAGCTTATTTTATCAGCAACGACATCATTCCCAGCGGAGCTCTCAACGGAACCATCATCGTTGATGCGTATCAGTATGCACTCAATCCCGACGGCAACGCTTCCACCACCTTCGACGTTCCAGATGTGATCAACAATTCATGGGGCGGAACAGCTTCTCAGTTTTTGTGCAACTTTATGAGTGGTACTTTTGCCGCACTCGAAGCAGCAGGCATAGGCAATATTTATGCAGCAGGCAACGATGGTCCCAATCCATCTACTGTGGGTCTGTATGGCGCTGTGGCGGCCGACAGTCTCCGTAATTTTTCAGTGGGCAACATCAACGCATCTACACCCGCATGGCCCATCAATTCCACTTCCAGCCGAGGACCTACAGTATGTGCCAATAACGCCCCCTTGAACATCAAACCAGAAGTTTCGGCACCTGGCACCAATATCCGCTCATCGGTGGGCGAAAATGGCTACAGCCAATACACCGGCACCAGCATGGCCTCGCCTCACGTTTCGGGTGCTTATTTGTTGTTGAAAGAAGCTTTTCCAAACGCATCACCTCGCCAATTACTCAATGCACTGTATCAAACCGCTATCGACCTGGGTGATGCAGGCGAAGACAATGTGTTTGGCCGTGGCATGATTGATTTGCAAGCTGCCTACACCCGCCTTTCACAGCAATTTACCCCTGCCGTACCCAACGCACGCCGTCGCGATTTGGCGCTACTCGGACTTGAAAACCGCCGCGATGGCAATCGCCTTTGTCAACAAGTTTTCAGTGCCCAGGAAAGAATTATTGTCAAAAATGTAGGCCGCGATACCGTCACCAATTTTACCATTCAATACGGCTACAATGCTTACAGCAGCAGCACGAGCTGGTCGGGGAACCTGCGGCCCGGACAACAAATAATCATTCCATTGACCTTACTCACGCCCTTACCAGCGGCCTTGACCGAATTCACTGCTCGGGTCATTTCTTCTGGTGCCATCGATCGCGATACCGTGAACAACTACTTTGCGGTGCGTATTCGCCGCCAAGATGGAAGCACCGTTTTTGGCAATATGGATGGTGGGGTGCACCAAAATTTTTCGAATAATGCCATTTTTGGCAATGCATGGTTCATTAACAACCTTAATAATGACGCAGTTACATGGGAAACCCACAATGTAGTGGGCCTTCCTGGCACCTTTAGCGCCATGAAAGTGCGGATGGGGGGCTACTCACCCGCAAGCGGTCAGCTTGATGAACTGGTAAGTCCCTACTTTACCCCTGCAGGCAGTGGCAACATCAATTTGCACTTCAGGATGGCCTATCGAAACCGTTCAGGCTTTAACAACGACAGTTTGGTGGTGTTGATGAGCACCGATTGTACCGTTTGGACGGAAGTATACCGCGATGGTGGCAGCAGCATGGTGACTTACAATGTTGGCACCGAGCCCACCCAAGCCGCTCACTGGCGTACTGTGAGCATACCCAATGTACTGCCTGCCAATACCAAGGTTTCGCTCAAATTCGTTACCCGCAATGGATTTGGCGGCAATTTATACCTCACCAACGTATCGTATGGTTGGTTGCCTTTGGGTACGGGCAACGAGGCAGCTCCGGCATTTTCGATGTATCCAAATCCTACAAATAGTCAGGTGCAAATAGATCTGGAAGCAGGCGGTGTAGCTCAGCAACTGCTGCTCACCGATTTACAAGGCAGGGTACTACAGAAACACCAACTCAGTGCCGATAGTCGTTCATTTACCTTAGACCTTCATGCACTTCAAGCCGGATTGTTTTTGGTACAGCTACAAGGCCCGGGCGGTCGTCGGGTTGAAAAACTGGTGAAGCAGTAATATACCGACCTCAAAATTGAGGTGCTAGACTTTCGGTTTTCAGCAGGGGACAGAGCTTATAGCGCGGGTCGTGGGTATCGGCATACATGGCTTCCAGCAGGCTGCGTACTTCGCGCAAGCCAATGCGTTCTGCCCAGGCAAAAGGCCCCTGCGGATAATTGGTGCCCAGCTGCATACCCAAATCGATATCGGCTTTGTTGGCCGTACCTTCTTGCAAGGCATAATAAGCTTCATTGATAATCATGCAAATTACCCTGGGCGTTATCATGCCTACACGGTCGGCCACCCGCACATGGTCTATGCCCAGGCCTTGCAACTTTTCTTGCAACACCGGCAAAGCACTTTCGGTGGCTACACTCACTTCCCAAGGGGTAACCGACAAACAACCCGGCCAGGCATTGATGCCAGCCATGTGAAAGAGCGGTAAACGTACGCCCAAGCCTGCAGCCACTGCAGCCAATTGAATTTGGTTGCTGTGCAAAAAGAAAAAAGCCTGGCTTTGGGTGGCATACAAACCCAAACGCTCCGGAAAAGCGTCGAACTCCAGGTCAAAAACCAGTTCAACATCCTGCAAATCGGCGGCATTTACTGCATGGCCAGCTGGCAAAAAACGCGCTGGTAGGGCTGCAAGTGTTGCAGGAAGTTGTTGACGACGGTTTTGGGGACCAATAAAAAGTACGGACATGGCTGCTTATCTTCACGCAAAGATAAACGTAGCCCATGCAAATCATACATACTTCGGCAGCGCCCGCTCCTATAGGTCCCTACAGCCAAGCTGTTTTACACAACGGATTGCTCTATCTGTCGGGCCAAATAGCCATCGATCCAGCGAGTGGCGACTTGGTGCAGCACAGTTTAGAGGCCGAAACCCAGCAGGTGATGAAAAATATAGCTGCCTTGTTGGAGGCAACCGGAACCTCCTTCAACAAAGTCATCAAAACCACCATTTTTTTAAGCGATATGGCGCTTTTTGCAGAGGTGAATACCATTTACGGGAGCTATTTCAGCGGTCATTATCCAGCCCGCGAAACCGTGGCAGTGAAAGGCTTGCCCAAGGGCGTAAACGTTGAAATATCGATGTTGGTGGCCGTTGACTGAGCAACGAATTGCTATCAGCCTCTTTGGAGCAGCGAGGCAAGTGCTTTGTACACGGTTTCGTGTTTGAAGCGGAAGCCCGTTTGTTGGATTTTTTCGTTCGACACAAATTGTGATCCCAGCACGGTATCGGCCATTTCGCCCAGCGCCACACGAAGTGCAAAGGCCGGAACCACCATCCACAAGGGGCGATGCATGGCCTTGCCCAGGGCTTTCATGAAGGTATAATGCTCTACCGGAAGCGGCGCCACGCCATTGTATATGCCTTTGGCTTCTTCGTTTTCGAGTAGGAAAACAAACATTTCGCACAAATCGTCGATGTGGACCCAGCTCATCATCTGTTTGCCCGAACCCAAGACACCGCCAGCAAAAAAGCGGAAAGGCAACATCATTTTAGGTAAGGCACCTCCTTCGGTGCTCAGTACTATACCAATACGAACAACACAAAGGCGGGTAAAGGCCTCCGCAGGTTGTGCTGCAGTTTCCCAATCGGCACAAACCGAGGCGAGGAAATCATTGCCTACCGGACTGTCTTCTGTGCAAAGCGCTGTACCGGCATTGCCATAGTAACCAATAGCCGAAGCAGAGATAAAGCTTTTGGGTGGATTTTCGAGTTGGGAGATGGCATCCACCAACAAACGGGTGCCTTGGGTACGTGAATCGCGGATTTCTTGCTTGCGGGCGGCACTCCAAGGCTTGTCTGCTACCCCAGCACCGGCTAAATGAATGACGTGATCAATACCTGCAAGGGCTTCGATATTGAGTTGGCCTTTTGTCGGATTCCACGCGTGGGTAAGTATGCCTTGTGCATTGCCCGCACGCCTACCGAGGTGTTCCACCGTATATCCTTTTTGTTGCAGCAAACGGGTTAATCGTTGACCCACTAACCCGCTACCGCCCGTAATCAATACTTTTTGTTGACCCATGATGCTAAAATAAGGATTCACGGGCACTTTTGTTTGGCTCAATAATGTTGCAGTTGCAACATAAATTTCGACCTTTTCGATGCTTGGGCCGTTGTAATCGGTAAATTGCACCAAAAGGGCTGTACCTTTGCCCACAAATCGCGCTAAATTTAATTATGGATAAGTTTTCGTACCTCTCCAACGCCGATGTGTCGGTGATAGAAGACTACTACCAGCAATACCGCAACGACCCCGAGTCGGTGGACATGGGCTGGAAAAAATTCTTCGAAGGCTTTGAGTTCGCAACCCGCCATGCACAAGGCGGTGTACCGGTTTCGGCCGAGCACATGCACAAGGAAATCAATGTGGTGCACTTGATTCATGCCTATCGTTCGCGCGGCCACCTGCTGTCGAAAACCAATCCCATTCGTCCACGCAAAGACCGCGACCCGGGCATTGCACTTTCATACCACCAATTGTCGGAGGCCGACCTCGACACCCGCTTTGGGGCAGGCTACATCATTGGCATGGAAAACGCCACCCTGCGTGAAATTGTGGCCAAATTGGAGTCGATTTACTGCCGCAGCATTGGCTTTGAGTTCATGCACATACGCGAAACCGAAATCCGCGAATGGTGTAAAGTATACTTCGAAAAGCACGCTTATCACTACGATTTTGATGTAGAAAAGAAGAAGCGCATCCTCAGCAAACTTAACGAAGCGGTAGTTTTCGAAAGCTTCCTGCACAAAAAATATGTGGGTCAAAAGCGCTTTTCACTCGAAGGCGGCGAAAACACCATCCCTGCCCTCGATGCGGTGATCAACCGCGGCTCGGAACTGGGCGTTGAGTCGGTGGCCATTGGTATGGCGCACCGGGGTCGTTTGAATGTGCTTGCTAACATCCTGGGAAAAACCTACGAATACATCTTCAACGAATTTGAAGGTATCGCCAATCCCGATTTGAGCTTTGGCGATGGCGACGTAAAATACCACCTCGGCTTTTCGAGCCAGGTGAACACCACGGCAGGAAAAAAAGTAAATCTCGACCTCGTTCCAAACCCTTCGCACCTTGAAGCGGTGGATCCCGTGCTCGAAGGTTTTGTGCGCGCCAAGGCCGATATGCTGTACAGCAAAGACTACGGCAAAATCATGCCCGTGCTCATTCATGGCGATGCTGCCGTGGCCGGACAAGGCGTGGTGACCGAAGTGGCCCAGATGTCGCAATTGAAAGGCTACCACACCGGTGGCAGCTTGCACTTTGTGATCAACAACCAGATTGGTTTCACCACCGATTTTTACGACGCGCGTACCTCTGACTATTGTACCGCCGTGGCCAATGCCATTGGGGTACCCGTATTGCACGTCAACGGCGACGATGCCGAAGCGGTGACCTTTGCAGCTGAATTTGCCGTTGCCTTCCGCCAGGAGTTCAAGCGCGATGTGTTTGTGGATATGCTCTGCTACCGCCGTCACGGTCACAACGAAAGCGACGAGCCCAAGTTTACGCAGCCCACTTTGTATGCCTTGATTGAGAAGCATCCCGATCCACGCCAAATTTATTCAGCCGAATTGATCAAGCGTGGCGACATCAATGCCGAGTTGGCCAGCCAAATGGAGGAAGACTTCAAAAACTTACTCCAAGACCGCTTGAATTTGGTGAAGCAGCATGCCGTGCCATACAAGCCGCATGCTTTAGACAAAGAGTGGGAACAGATGCGCCGTTCGACCTATGAAGACTTTAACGCATCGCCCAAAACGGCCATTCAGCCCGATGCAGCTGCAAAAGTGGTAAGTGCCATCACCCATGTGCCTGAGGGTTTCCACCTCATGCGCAAAGTGCAAAAACTGATAGAAGAGCGCCAGAAAATGTTTGCCGATGGGCAAGTAAACTGGTCGTTGGCCGAATTGTTGGCTTACGGCAGCTTGTTGAGCGAAGGTAAAAAAGTGCGCATCAGTGGTCAAGACGTGGTGCGCGGTACCTTCTCGCACCGCCATGCCGCCCTGCGCGACGAAACCAACAACGAGCTCTACATCGGGCTCAACAACATACACGACAAACAAGGCCGTTTCAGCATCTACAACTCACTTTTGAGCGAATATGCGGTACTCGGCTTCGAATACGGTTACAGCATTGCTTCGCCCAATGTGCTTACCATTTGGGAAGCCCAGTTTGGTGACTTTGCCAACGGCGCGCAAACCATCATCGACCAGTTTATCAGCTCAGGCGAGTCGAAATGGCGCCGCATGAGTGGTTTGGTGATGTTGTTGCCACATGGCTACGAAGGCCAGGGTCCCGAGCACTCCAATGCCCGCCCCGAGCGCTTCTTGCAATTGGCTGCCGAAATGAACATGGTGGTAGCCAACTGTACGAGTCCGGCCAACTTCTTCCACCTCTTGCGCCGCCAATTGAGCTGGGATTTCCGCAAGCCGCTCATCGTGATGTCGCCCAAGGCTTTGTTGCGCCACCCGCTATGTGTGTCGCCTGTGAGCGAATTGTACGACGGCCATTTCCGCGAGATCATTGACGATACCCAAGCAGATCCAAAGAAGGTGAAGCGAGTGTTGATGTGTACCGGCAAAGTGTATTACGATTTGCTGGCCCGTCAACAAGAAGAAAAACGCAAGGATGTGGCCATTGTACGCTTTGAGCAGCTGTACCCCATGGCCGAAGCCCAGCTCGATGCCATGTACGCCCGCTATCCCAAGGCAGAGTACTATTGGGTGCAGGAAGAACCCAAGAACATGGGTGCTTGGACCTATATGCTGCGCTACGAACAAAACCGCAACCTCAAGCTCATTGCCCGCAAATCGAGCGCGTCGCCTGCCACAGGATACGCCAAGGTGCACGAGCAAGAACAACAACAAATCATCAACCAGGCCTTTACCCTTTAATTGCAATTGAATTTATGGCTATAGAAGTAAAAATTCCCGCCCTCGGTGAATCTATCAGCGAGGTAGTGATTGCCAAGTGGCTCAAAAAAGACGGCGACTATGTAAAAATGGACGAAGTGCTGTGCGAGCTCGAAACCGACAAAGCCACCATGGAGCTCAATGCTGAGCAAGCGGGTGTGCTCAAAATCATTGCTGCTGAGGGTGCTACCCTGGCCATTGGTGATGTGGTTTGCAGCATCGATACAGCTGCTGCTGCGCCCGCGGCCGGGGCTGCTGCGCCGGCTCCTGCTGCTGCCGCACCTGCCGCTGCGCCTGTAGCAGCTGCTGCACCTGCTGCGGCCACCTATGCCAGCGGACATCCTTCGCCTGCTGCTGCTAAGATTTTGGCAGAAAAGGGCATTGATGCAGCGCAAGTGGCCGGCACGGGCAAAGACGGTCGCATTACCAAAGAAGATGCCCAGCAAGCGCAAGCTGCGCCGGCACCAGCTGCCAAAGCCGCTGCTCCTGCCGCTGCTGCACCTGCAGCTCCGAAAGGAGATCGCGAACAGCGCCGCGAGCGCATGAGTCAATTGCGCAAAACCGTTGCCCGTCGCCTGGTAGCCGTGAAAAACGAAACGGCCATGCTCACCACTTTCAACGAGGTGAACATGGGCCCGGTGATGGAACTGCGCAGCCGCTACAAAGACAAGTTCAAAGACAAATACGGCGTGGGCCTTGGCTTCATGTCGTTCTTCACCCGTGCGGTGTGTTTGGCCCTCAAAGAGTTCCCGGCCGTAAACGCCATGATCGATGGGGATGAAATGGTTTACAACGACTATTGCGACATCTCCATTGCCGTTTCAGCGCCTCGTGGCCTGGTGGTTCCTGTGATCCGCAATGCCGAAACCCTGGGTTTGCACGAAATTGAGGGCGAGGTAGGTCGCCTCGCCAAGCGTGCCCGCGAAAACCAACTCACCATCGAAGAAATGACCGGTGGTACGTTCACCATCACCAACGGTGGTGTATTTGGTTCGATGTTGAGCACGCCCATCATCAATGCCCCACAGAGTGCCATTTTGGGCATGCACAACATTGTGGAGCGCCCCATTGCCCTGAACGGCGAGGTGGTGATTCGTCCGGTAATGTATGTGGCCCTCAGCTACGACCACCGCATCATCGATGGTCGTGAATCGGTGAGCTTCCTGGTGAAGGTGAAGGAGTACCTCGAGGATCCGGCGCGGATGCTCATCGGCATATAGGTTCAAGGTTCAAAGTTCAAGGTTGAGCGCAGCGAAATCCCGAGAGGCTTTTGCCGATTCGGGATTCAAAGTGGAGCAACGCGACATCCCGAGAGCCAAGGTGATTCGGGATTCAAAAGGAGGGATTGCCCTGGCGGGCAAACCATTTGTAGGATTTTGAAAGTATAAAACGCCTTCGGTGGCTTGCAAGGGCATTTGTCGGAGGCGTTTAAATTCAAAATTGAAGATTCAAGGTTGAGCGCTGCGAAATCCCGAGAGGCAAGGGCGCCTGCCCCGAGAGCAGAATGCGATTCGGGGATTCGGGATTCAAAAGGGGTTTGCAGCTCCGCTGCAATGGAAGGCTATAGCAAAAGCGGCCCTGTCGGGGCCTACTCTAGGTAGCAAAGCGAAATCCCGAGAGGCAAGGGCGCCTGCCCCGAGAGCAGAATGCGATTCGGGGATTCGGGATTCAAAAGGGAGGATTGCCTGCTGGTCAAAGCAGTTGCAGGATTTTTTAATTCGCAATGTGCGTTTTACCAAGGCACAGGCCCATCTTTTATTGGTAGGGATCGGATAGAAAGCTGATGAAGTGTAAATATGAAACATACAATTCGGAAATATTCCGAATTAAGTTTTTAAATTTGACATATGGAACACCTGTTGAAACTTCAGCGATACAGCGATGGCTTGCTTTCCACTTCGGTATTGCTGCATCTGTTGGCAGATTACAACAGTCCCTATGACAAAATCAACGAATGGGTCAAACAAGGGGTTTTGGTGCAATTGCGCAGAGGGCTTTACGCGCTTTCAGAAGAGTTGGGCTTGACCAAGGTAGAACCTTTCTTGATCGCCAATCAGCTTTACGGCCCCAGCTATGTGTCGCTCGATACAGCTTTGGCCTATTGGGGCCTGATTCCCGAGCGTGTTTACGTAATCAGCAGTGTAAGCATGCGCCCAACCAAATTGTTTCACACCTCCAGGGGCGTTTTCAGTTATAAAGAGCTGCCCGCAACCTACTTCAGTTTGGGTATCAGTCAGGTTTCGTTATCACCCAAACAAAATGTATTGGTGGCGAGCAAAGAAAAATGCCTTTGCGACAAATTGGTGTGTACCTCTGGCTTACAGCTTCGCAGCAGAAAACAAGCCATGCGTTGGTTGATCGACGACTTACGTATTGACCAAGACCAACTTCGGGATTTTGATACCACGGCCATGGAAGCTTGGTTGACCTTGAGTCCGAAAAGAGAAAGTATTGTCGAACTCATTCAAAGCATTAAAGGTTTATGATTGCCCAATGGCTTTCGACCTATCAGCCTAAAAACAGCGATGAAACCAACGCTGCCTTGCGTGAAATCATGCAAGAAATAGCATTGGCGGGTCTTTATCGTGCCAATTTTTTCAAAGAAGCAGCTTTTTATGGTGGTACTGCCTTACGTATTTTTCATGGGCTCGACCGCTTTTCGGAGGATTTAGACTTTTCCTTACTTGCGAAAAACCCAGCATTTCAAATCGATGCTTATTTTCCTGCTATTGCCCAAGAATTTGAGGCTTGGGGAATGAAAGTGGGCATCGTTCAAAAGCAAAAACAAGCATTTTCTGCCATTGAATCGGCCTTTCTAAAGTCTGAAACCGCCTGGGGCGAATTGGTTTTGCAGGATACGGTTTTGCCATTGAACCTAACAACCAAGCCTGTGGTCAAAATCAAATTGGAGATTGATGCCTTGCCGCCATTGGGCTTTACAACCGAACAGCAGTTGTTGTTGCGACCTTTTTCGTGCTACATTCATTGCTTTAGCCTTCCTGATTTGTTTGCTGGAAAGATGCATGCCTTGCTCTTTCGTCAATGGCAGCAGCGGGTAAAAGGGCGCGACTGGTACGATTTGGAATGGTATATCAAAAGAGGGACCGTGCTTAATTTGTCGCATTTTGCCGTCCGTGCCTTTGAAAGTGGACATTGGCCAGCTACGTCCATAGGAGCAGCCCAGTTTCAAAAATTGCTACTTGATAAAATTGAGCAAGTCAACTTTGATCAAGTGAAGGCAGACATTATCAGATTTATACCCGAACAAAGGAGTATAGACATTTGGACAGCCGATTACTTCAGGCTTTTGGTGAAGCGTTTGGCTTTTAAGTAGTTTGATGCCTGCGCACAAAAAAACCGGCCGAAGCCGGTTTTATCATTATAGCGTGCCGTTTATCGCAAGGTAAAGCGGAAGGGCAGGTTGTATTGTACGCGTACTGGCATACCACGCTGCTTGCCGGGCTTCCAAGCTGGCATCGATTTTACCACGCGAATGGCTTCTTCGTCGCAACCACCGCCAATGCCACGCAGTACTTGTACATTGTTGATGTTGCCTTTTTCATCTACCACAAAAGTTACTACCACTATACCTTGCAGACCATTTTCACGGGCCAATGGCGGATACTTGGTGTTTTTGGCCATGTATTCTAGCAAGGCTTGGTCGCCACCGGGGAAGGTGGGCATTTCTTCTACCACCGTGAAAATTTCGGGCTCCGATGGACCTTCTTCTGGTTCGATGACTGGAATATCAATTTTGGTGTCTTGCGTTACCTCGGTTGATTGGATATCATCTTCTTCCACCAATTCGTCATCTTCCACTACTTCCAATACGGGTGGCGGTGGGGGTGGTGGTGGCTGTACTTTTTGCTCTGTTTGAGGAATTTCAACTTCTACAGGCTCTTCAATAACCAAGGTGCCTAAGTCGCCTGCTCCACCTTCACGCTGAGCCCAATTAAAAGCAGTTAACATGAGTCCCAATGAGGTAATCATACCTACTTGGAAAAACAGCCCGCGCTGCTTATTTAAATCTGCTTTTGGATTCTTTTTTGGTTCCATGTTGTGCTGTTTCTTCTTGAAACGTAAGAGGCTACAAATTAATGTAAATGGCGGGTAAAACCCAAGGATTGGCCAAAAAAATCACTTGAAGTTTACATCAGGCTGACATCAACCTCTTATTCGGCCTTCAGCTGAAACCGTACAGGCAAATTATAACGCACTTTTACGGGCCTGCCACGTTGTTTTCCGGGTTTCCAATTCGGCATGGCACTTACCACGCGCAAGGCTTCTTCGTCGCAACCTCCACCAATACCCCGAGTAATGGTTGGGTTGAGGATCCGGCCATTTTCATCGATGACAAATTGCACCACTACGAGCCCTTGAATGCGACTTTCGAGCGCCAGTGAGGGATACCGCGTTTCTTTGTACAGGTATTCAAGTAGTTTGGCATCGCCCCCGGGAAAGGAGGGCATTTCTTCCACAACGACAAAAATTTCACCTTCATCACGGGTTCTATCATCGGGTACGGCTATAGAAGGGGATTCACCGGTAAAGGCCCCCGCCGGCAAGGCTATGTCGCGGTCGGCATTGAGCTCGGTAGTGGCCATTTCGGTCTCCATAATTTCGTTCAATACCGTTGCAATATTGCCCGAAAGCGGGGCCTGACTCAATTGTACATCGGGTGGGGGTGGGGCAAAAGTGCGCTGCCGGGTTTGTGGAACCACATCATCGATGGTTTGTACCCGATCCCACTCTGGATTATAGGTCACCGGCGCATCCCATGCATTTTCTACGCTTGCCCAATTAAAAACAAGCAACATGGCGCCTAGCGACACAACGAGGCCTATCTCAAAATAGAGCAATCGTTTTTCGTTCAGGTCACGCATGTATTTCAACATCAGCGGCGAATAATGAGTCGGAAAAAGAAGAAACCACCTAAAGTTCCAGAAGTATTGGCCAGGTAATCGAGCACATCGGCCGAACGTTGTACAAAAAGGAGGCCTTGCAACATTTCAGTGAGCCCACTGTAGGCAATGCCCAGCAACAAAGTATAAAAACCCGCTTCGAAACGAAGCATGGGCACGCTGTTTTGTTTGATGAAAGCTTGCATCCAAAGGAAGCTCAGCACGAAGTAGAGTCCAAAATGGATGAATTTATCGGCACTCAGCAGCTCGCTGCTGGGGAATTTATAGCCCGGAATGCCAATGAGCAATAAAATAAAAGCCATCCAGACAAGCGGTGGCAAGCTGTAATTGAACAACTTGCCCCACTGCTTGCGGTTAACACGGCGAAATTGATTGCCGAGATTACTGTCCAATATGCTGTTTGTAGGCATCGGCCGAAAGCAGCTCATTGGCTTCGGCGGGGTCCGACATTTTCACGCGGATCATCCAACCATTGCCATAAGGGTCGTTGTTTACATCTTCTGGCGTATTGTCGAGGCCTTCATTTTTTTCAATGATTTCGCCCGACACCGGCATAAACAGATCGGAAACCGTTTTAACGGCCTCTACGGTACCAAAAACCTCGTCTTTCTTAACGTGCTGGCCTAGGGTTTCAATTTCCACAAATACAATATCTCCCAACTCGCCCTGGGCAAAATGGGTAATACCTACAGTGGCCACATCGCCTTCGATGCTGATCCATTCGTGTTCTTTGGTGTACTTGAGTTGGCTTGGAATGCTCATGCGTTTGAATTTTTGTCAAATTTAGCAATATGCCCGGCTATTTAGCCTCAGGCTTCGTTTTTAGCAGCAGCTAATTTTTGCAGGATGGTACCCGCCGTTTCGCGATAGCGCCCCTTGCGGAAAATATTTTGTTCGCCTTTTATAAGGCCTTTGCGTAGTTCTTTTTGCTGCTCCTCAGGCAAGGCCAAGATGTCGGCACAAGCCTCACTACAGCAGTGGTTGAATTTTTGAGCACAGGCATCGCACTGTATGAACAGCAAATGACAGGCTTCATTGGCGCAATTCACATGTGTATCGGCTGGCTCGCCGCACTGGTGACATTGAGCTATGATTTCGTCGCTGATGCGCTCGCCTAACCGCTCATCGAACACAAAGTTCTTGCCCCTGAATTTATTGGGGAGTCCTTTGTATTTTACCTGCCTGGCATATTCAATGATGCCCCCGTGCAATTGGTTTACATCGGCAAAACCGAGGTGCTTAAAGTAGGCACTGGCTTTTTCGCAACGGATGCCCCCGGTGCAGTAAAGCAACAGTTTGGCGTCTTTTTTATCTTCCAACAAATCGGCTACCAAGGGAAGTTCTTCGCGGAAGGTGTCTACATCGGGACAAATGGCCCCTTCGAAATGCCCCACTTCGCTTTCGTAATGGTTTCGCATATCCACCACAATGGTCTTGGGGTCGTTCAAAGCGGCATTAAATTCCTCGGCGGTGAGGTGGTTTCCAACGTTGGTTACATCAAACGCTCCATCATCAAGCCCGTCGGCTACAATTTTGTCTTTCACCTTTACAGCCAGTTTGAAGAACGATTTGCCATCGTCTTCCACCGCTATTTTGAAAGGGACGTTGTTGAATTCGGGCCAGGCATACAGCTCGGTTTTGAACTGCTCAAAATGGTGCTCGGGAATGCTCATTTGGGCATTGATGCCTTCGCGGGCTACATACACCCTGCCATAGCACTGAAGCGCTTCCCACTGGGCGTATAGGCGGTCGCGCACCTCTTCGGGCTGTGGCAAAATGACGTAACGGTAAAACGAGAGGGTAACCCGGCGGAAATCCTCTACCATCAAGCGCTGCTTGAGCAAGCGGCGGTCGACACGATTGTGTAGTAAACTCATAAAGCGTTGGTGTTAAGGCGCAAACTTAAACCGGACACAAAGGTATGAAATTAGCTTTCAGCCTGCAAGCAAGCGGCTCATCTCCTGCGCAACGCTGCTGGTTGCGCCCGATTGGGTGGCAAACCACCGTGCGGCTTTGTTCTTTAATTGCTGCCGGGTGTTTGGGTCGAGCCATGCTTCCAAGGCCGAAAGCAGTTGCTCGGGCTGTTCTACTTGTTGGGCCAAGCCCTCCGATAAAAGCGACTGTGCTTCTAAAAATTTCTGATTTTTAGGGCCAAAGCAAATGGGAATGCCATAAACGGCAGCTTCGAGGGTGTTGTGGATGCCTTTGCCAAAACCGCCTCCCACGTATGCAAAATGGCCATATCGATAGGCTTTGCTCAATAGGCCCATGGTGTTGAGTATCATGACTTTGGCGTTTGCTGCTTCTTTTGCCTTCGCAGCGCTGTAAAGCACACTGCTTTTGCCAAAGCGGTCGAGCAATTCGGTGCTTCTTTTGGCATTCACCTCGTGAGGTGCAATGAGCAATTTCACTTCTGACAGAGATGGCGATTTTAAGGCTTTGTCAATTAAAATTTCGTCGGCCAGCCAGGTGGAACCCGCTACCAAAACCAAGCTGTTGCGGGTAAATGCTTCGAGCATGGGATCCATCCACGTTTCTGCCGCCAGTTCGAGCACCCTATCGGCGCGGGTATCGCCACAAATGGTGGTGTTTTGGTATCCCAAGCCGCCTAACAGCGCTGCCGATTGGGCGTCTTGTACAAAAAAATGAGTGACACAATCGAGCATTTTGCCCCAAAACTTCCGGGTGAGCGGCTGAAAAAAAGGCTGACTGGGCCTGAAGGGGGCCGAAACCAAAAGCAACGGAATATTTCTCGATTTCAAGCCTCGGAAATGATGGTACCAAAACTCGTATTTGATAAAAACGGCAATCGATGGTTTGCAGGACTCCAGCCAAGTAGAAACTGCTTCGGGCCGGTCTTCTGGCAAATAGCAGATCAGGTCGGCACCAGCATAGTTCTTGCGCAGTTCGTAGCCCGATGGAGAAAAGAAAGTGAGTACGATAAAATCTTTGGGATAGTAGCGCTTGTGGTGCTCTATGAGTGGACGACCTTGCTCAAATTCACCTGCCGATGCAGTATGAAACCAAACTACCCGCCTGTCGGCAGGGATGGCGGCCACTGCAGCAGGCCAGGCTTTGCGCCCCGCTGCCCAGGCTTTGGCCCGTGGATTGCCCCACCAGGCGGCCAAACGTACCAGCTGGCCATACAGAGCTATGCCAAGCGTGTACAAGCTTTCCATCAATAAAAGAGCATCGCTTTTTCGTCGCGTTTGTACAAAGGCAAAATCCAGCCAGCCTTGAGGCCCAACAACAAATCTTGCCGCTGACGGGTGTCGGGCATTTGGGTGTCGAAATTTACCGTACGCCTGTTTTGGGTGAGCCCATAATGAAAATCAACGCCTACATAAAAGTTGATCAAGCGGTTGTCGCTCAAGTGCTGGTAACCGATAAACGGATTAAAGCTCATGCCGTTGCTCAGCCGATCGTAGCCCATTTTGTATTCGGTAGATATTTGCGGGCTGTTGCCACGGGGTGTTTCTATCCAAATTTTGTGTTGCAGCAAACCGTAGCCCAATTGCACTAACAAACCACTGTTGGGGTTGGGACCTACCACCGGAATTACTTTTCCTACCCTACCGTACAGGGCCCATCCGAATTGTCGCAGGCGGTAATCCTCAAAAACGCCAGCTTCGGTAATGATATCGCCCGATGGGGTGCTGATGTTGCGCATGATATTGTCTTCGCGCACGGTGGCTCCAAAAACATGTCCGCCACTCACACTAAACTGCCAATTCGATTTGCTCTTCCAGGCGATGTCTAAACCAACGATGGCCCCCGGGCCAAAGCGGTCTTTCATATCGCCTCCCGGTAAATACATGCCAATGTTGGGTTTCACCAGCACCAGCGATAGTTCATCGCGTGCCGGATTTTGCTGCGCCCAGCTGCTGGCGGTGAGAAGCAAAAAGAAAAGGAGGTAGCGGTTTTTCATCCAAGGTCAAAATTACGCATTGTTGTTGTCACCTGCCACGGGTAATTGAATGCGGAAGGTGGTGCCTTTGCCGGGCTCCGACCATCGAACGAAAATTTTACCCCGGTGGTATTTTTCGACGATGCGTTTGGCAAGAGTGAGGCCCAATCCCCAGCCCCTTTTGCGTGTGGTTATGCCGGGCTTGAAGATGGCCTGGAACTGGTGGCTGGGTATGCCCTTGCCCGAATCGGTAAAATCGATGATGGCTTGTTTGCCTTGTTGGCTGATATTCACCTGAATGGTTCCACTGCCGCTCATGGCATCGAGGGCATTTTTGGTTAAGTTTTCAATGACCCAATCGAATAGTGGGGCATTTACCCGACAATAAACGGGCTTTTCGCCGGCTTCGATGCGGAATATCACTTTTTCGGAGGCCCGCTTGCGCATATAGCCCAACGCTTGCTGCATCACGTCGCGCACATCGGCTGGTTCCAAGACGGGTACCGAGCCAATCTTAGAAAAACGCTCGGTGATGGTTTGTAGTCGCTCTATGTCTTTGCCCACTTCTGCCGTCATTTCTGCATCCTCCTCGTTGTGGGCCATGCTTTTCATGTACTCATGCCAAGCCAAAAGCGAGCTGATGGGCGTTCCCAATTGATGCGCTGTTTCTTTGGCCATGCCTACCCACAAAAAGTCCTGCTCGTACCGCCGACTCATGCTGAAAGCGATGTAACTCACCAATAAAAAAATGCTGATAACCCCTAGCTGGAAGTACGGATAATAGCGCAACTGATACAGCAAATCGCTGTCTTTGTAAAAAATGTACTGCACAATGCCCGGCAAAGGCTCAATGCGGATGGGCTCGTGCTGCTGCCGCATCACTACCAATTGCCGGTTGAGGTAGCCGGGTTGATCGGCTTCTTCCGGGTCGATGTTGAGGTACGACAAAATGCCCAAGGTGTCGTCGGTGAGAATTACCGGAATATTGTCGTTTTCGCGGAGGATATCGAGCAGAAACTCTTGGTTGTCTTCCAAATCGGAACTGGCGCTGAGGTCACGCGTGGCTTTGGCCCACAACATCATCTTCTTCTTCTCTTGTACTTCAATGTTGCGCACCACACGAGAGGTATAGTACAACGAAATGGCGCCTATCACCACCGCCACCAGCAGCAGGATGATTTTCCAATTGTTCTTCTTGTAATAGATAGAAATCATAGGCGCTGTTTAGCCGCCGCGGCGACTTTTAGGTTTGCGTAAATAAACGGGATCAAAATCTTTTTCCTTGGGTGCTTCCAAGGTATCGGCTTCGGGAGCTATGGGCGCAATATCGTTGAGGCGGTCGTTTTGATAGGTCTTGCTCTTGGCAGTGCCGTCGAGCTCCTCCTGAACCAATCGGCCTATGTCTTTGCGTACCTCCCGTGCTTGCTGCCTGAGCTGGTCGCGCACTTCAATTTTATCGTAGCGAATGGTAAAATCCGCCCCTTTCCCTTCCAAGAGCAGATACAGTTTCACCCCGCCATCGGGCCGCACTTCTGCCAAATTGGGGTCAAAACTGATTTTTTTGCTGCGCTTTTGCCACAAATCGCTGAGCGAAACCTGGATGTAGTATTTGTACTCATTGTCGAGCGTATGTTCTCCGGCAATGGCCAAACGGGTGGCGTTGGAGTTGATGTCCATTTCGGGTACATAAATCTTCCCATTGCGTATCTCAATGTGGTTGCGGAGGCGCTGGAATCGGAGGTTCTGCAGCTCTTTGGCATCTACAAAACGCGATAGGCTGTTCATGGGCTCAAAGTTCGTGAGTCCACCTTGCTCCAAATCGAGGTCGGCCAGCACTTCCATTTTTTGGGGTAGTAAATTGAAGTTTTTGTCGAAGTACAAAAGCAAGGTGGTACTGCTGTTCAATCGGCCACTGAGGTGCTTTTGGGTGAGAAAATCCTGGCCGAAATCGTTGAATTGCGCAAAAAGCTGTTGGATGTTGGTGTTCCTTCCCCGGAGCGAGCCTTGCAAACGGTAAAACTGTGGCAGCTCGTCCCACTGCAGTAAACCACTCAATTTACCACCGGCCAAATCTACCTCCTCTAACCTGATGCGCAAGTTTTGTGGATTGCCGCTCAGCTGGGTTTTGAGGTTGTTGAAGCGGTAATCGTACCAATAGAGACGGCCTACTTCCAAACCCAATTGCATGTTCACTGCCGGGAAAGGTACCGACTCGGCTTCCGCCTCCGTTGAGCTGGCCCAACGCCAGCGGTCGGCTTTGATGTTTCCGCTTACCGATAAAGTCCCTGCGCCTTTGGTGTAAAGCGCTGGATAGTTAGCGAGGTCGAGTGTGCCACTGAGCATTACCGTATCGAGTTGCAATTGGGTAATTTGCAAGCGCAGGTTGGGAAGTCCCTTTTCGTTGATTTGAGCCTTGGCCGAAAGCTGTTGCAGCTGGTAGTTGCCGTAGCGCATACTGGCGTTTTGGAGCTCGAGGCCGCCACCGAACAGCAAGCCCGACTTTTCATTGAGCTCCCAACGGAACTGCTGTTGTAGTTGTGCTTTGCCGCGGGCATTGCGTATGTCGTATTCGGCCAGCAGCTTGGCATAAGCCTCCAGTTCTAAGTGGCCGTTGACAGAACCGGTAATCAGATTGGCTTTGTTGAGGTAGCGTAGCTGGCCGGTAAGGCGATCGGTTTTGTTTTGAAGTTTCAGCTGTTCGAGGCGCAGGTCGAGGCCATTGGGCCGATCGAAACGGGCCTTCAGCTGGGTTTCGCCTTTGAATTGCAAATCGTAAGCTGCATACCGCAGTTGGGCCTCGGTGAGGCGGGCTTGCACATCGAGCTGTGGTTGGGCATTGCGGTATTGCCAGCGGCCACTCAGCTGTAGTTCACCGTCAACCGACAGTTCTTTGAAGAGGGCCAAATCGCCCCCATACAAATCGAGCAATTGGGAGGCACGGAATTTTTCGGCGGCAAATTGAAGGTCGGTTTCCAGAGGTTCGGCCCAGCGGTGATAACCACTGAGGGTGATTTTTTCGCGGTTGAGACGCAGTTCGCTGTTCGGGAAGCGTACGGTTTGGGCATCCAAATCTACCTCCATGCTCAAATTCACCGAAAGCGGCTGGTCTTTTAAAAACTGCTTCCCATCGAGTTGTAAACTGCCTGCCTGGAGTGAGGCTTTGGCTTGCAGGCGAAATTGCCGATCGCTGAAGTTGCCTTTGAAATCGGCATCGCTCAAGCTGGCCGATAGCAATTGATTTTCGGATGCATTTCGGTAATTCAGCTGTACCCTTCGCAACACCAGCTTTTGGATGGCGAAATTGGTAGCTCCTGTGGAGGTGCTGTCTTCCTTCCAAATGAGGTAATTGGGCTGGCCCGTTTCATCGAAACGCAGGTCGATTTGCGCATCGCTGATGGTAAGTTGTTGCAGTTGGTACTGGCCGCGGTAGATGTCACGCAGGCTGAAGGAAAGCGACAAACGGCCGGCCGACAACAAGGCATAATCGGCCGGCTGGTCTTTTTCGAGTGCGGCCACCGATAAGTTAGGAAAGCTGAGGGTAATACTCGGGAAATCTTCGAACCACGAAACATAGATGCTGCCGCCTACACTTACCGGACTTTTCAGTCGTTGGTTGAGGGCCACCACAATTTCCTGCTTGATTTCTTCTTCGTGGGTATAGATATAGGCTGCGCCACCCAGCAAAATGAGCAGGAGTGCGGCCAAAGAATAAAGCAACCAACGGAAAAAGTAGCGCAAGGGCTGGGTCATCAGGAAAGGATAACCCAAATATCGTGGCTAAATTGTTGGCTGTGTCTGCCTTTTGGCTGCAGCCCGTCATTTTTTTTGATTTTTTTTCTCCCTAGGGTTGGCACAAATATTTTCTCTTCTATATTTGCAGTCCCATTAGGGCGCATAGCTCAGCTGGTTCAGAGCATCTGCCTTACAAGCAGAGGGTCCGCGGTTCGAATCCGTGTGCGCCCACACCCAAAACCCCTCGCGAAAGCGAGGGGTTTTTTGTTTTTCAGCAGTAGCCAAGCCTCAAGCTTGAGCTGCGGCTGAAAAACAAAAAACCCAGGCCGCGGCGAAGCGGCCGGTTTTGGGTGTGTTTTTAGATTAAGCATCTATCGGATGCGCGACCCCAAGGGAGCGAATCCGTGCTGGCTTCGAGAGCCTCAGCCAGCGGTGAAAGGGAGCGAATCCGCAGCCAAGCCCCCAAGGCTTGAGCGAAGGCTGTAAATGCAAAAACCCGGGCCGTCGGGGGAGCGGCCAGTTTTGAGTGTGTTTTTAGATAGAGCTTCCCCGCTGGCTTCGAGAGCCTCAGCAAGCGGTGAAAGGGAGCGAATCCGTGCTGGCTTCGAGAGCCTCAGCCAGCGGTGAAAGGGAGCGAATCCGTGCTGGCTTCGAGAGCCTCAGCCAGCGATAAACAACCAAACAATTCAGCTAAAAGACTTGCACATTTTTTAAATGCAAAAACCCGGGCCGCGGCTGAGCGGCCAGTTTTGGGTGTGTTTTAGATATCGCTTTGCTGGATGAGCGACTCCAAGGGAAGCGCTCATCGGCGCCAGCCAGGAACCAGTTTCTCATTTTGAGTTCCAAAGGCTTTTCGCCCATAAATCCTCGTGAAGGGGTTTGGGTGCTGTCGTGTTTTGGACCTTTGTTTCACAGTTTGCAAAGGGATAAAAGTTCAAAAGTGAAGAACTTCAACTCAATACATGGGTTGTAATGCACAGATTTTTATAAAACCAGCCCCTCAAACTTTATAAATGGATGGATTACTGGCCAAGCAGTTGTTAATTAGCGCCCATTTATTTGTGTTTATGAACCATTAAGGGCCTGTGGGAGAACAGGATAAAAATATTTTAGCGAGTCATTTCCATTGTTAAGGGGTGTAGACGAGTCTTTTACAAAAAACCAGCATTTCAGATAAAAATACCCTGAATTAGGTATTGCTAGAGTTAACATCTTTTGTCAAATTGCCAAAGATTCAAGAATTCATTTCAGGGGTCAACCAAACAAATCACTATGAAAAAGCAATGGATGGTCAACACATTGGCTACGCTCCTTTTTTGGGGTGTGGCTCATGTAGCTTGGGGACAAACGCAGCAGGCTGCAACTGTATCCAGGCAGGTTTTTGAGGGCACTACTCAAAATCAAGCAACAAACAATCCTCAGCAGATTCAAATGCAACTTCCGGCATTGCAGCAAATAGCGCAGCAAGCCGGATTTTTTGTTTCTGCCCCGGTTGAAGCACCGCGAGCCAAACTGCAGGTCGGCGATGATCCTGTGGCGAAAAGCAAATTGGAGCAATTGGCTGTACGTTATCAAAGGGAGTCTCAATTGCAGAAGGACTTGTTGAAAAACAGGCCGGATTTGCGGTTGGTGGCACGGATACAAAATCCATTGATAACAGCGGAATTTAAACGCTTGCCTGCCGGGCGTGCGCCAGAGTATTATTTTGCATATAATTTACAAGGTGCACAAACCATCTCTACCGACAAGGTATGGCCCAATGGCATTTTGGGTTTGAATCTTTCGGGGGCACAAATGCTTGTGGGAGAGTGGGATGGAGGTGCAGTACGCACTTCGCACGAAACCTTTGGGGGGCGAGCTCAGCAAATGGACGGGGCTACTTCCTTGAGTGATCATGCTACCCACGTGGCAGGCACCATCGTAGGTCAAGCCAGCGCTGTTAACCCTAACGTTAAAGGCATGGCATATCAAGCCAATTTGGCTGCTTACGATTGGAACAACGATGAAGCGGAAATGGCCACGGCAGCTGCCAATGGATTATTGGTATCTAACCACTCTTATGGCTTGATTTCGGGTTGGGCTTTCGGTGATTTTGGAGGTTTTGGCACCAATCAATGGTACTGGTTTGGCAATTCTCCCGATACTATTGATGTAGCTTACGGACGGTACTCCGATCAGAGTAGTATGTGGGACACCATTGCCAATTTAGCACCTAACTATCTTATTGTAAAAGCTGCAGGTAACGATCGGGGAAATGGGCCCAATGCAGGTGAAACGCATCGTGTTTGGAATGGATCGGCCTGGGTAACCAGCACCACAGCCCGTCAAAAAGCAGGTGGAGCCACAGGATTCGACTGTATCTCCCATGCAGGTGTGGCTAAAAACGTCCTTACGGTTGGTGCGGTTGATGGCATTACAGGTGGATGGTTGCAGCCTTCACAGGTGGTATCGAGCAGCTTCCATGGCTGGGGCCCCACCGATGATGGCCGTGTGAAGCCCGATATTGTTGCCAAGGGAGTGGGTGTACTCTCGGCTTCTTCAAGTGGAAATACCGATTACGTGACCAAGAGCGGAACATCAATGGCTTCGCCAACTGTTTCTGGCTCGTTGATTTTGTTACAACAGCATTATCGTCAACTGAACCAAAACACACCTATGAGTGCTGCCATGCTTAAGGCATTGGTTATTCAAACAGCTGATGAGGCGGGCACAACTCCTGGTCCAGATTATATTTATGGATGGGGTTTGATGAATACAGCCAAAGCTGCACAAGTGATTTCAAATCAAATCAATCACCGCTTCTTTGGAGGCGGAGTGGCACAAGGAGGCAGCAAGACCTATGTGGTATTCAGCGATGGTACCCAGCCTCTCAAAGTCACCATGGCATGGAACGATCCAGCCCGAAATGCTACTCCTTATGTGTTGAATGGCAGCACAAAGGCCCTTGTGAACGATCTTGATGTACGGCTGGTACGAATGGGCGATTCAACCACCACCTTGCCTTGGACCTTAGCCGGCTTAGCTAATCCATCTGCTGGCGCTATCCGTGCCGACAATGACCGCGACAACGTGGAACAAATTATATTGAATAATCCCATTCCAGGATTGTATGAGGTACGCGTTGGTCATAAGGGTAATTTAACCGGTGGGCAGCAGTTATTTGGGATGGCTATCAGCGGTATTAGTCAGCAGCAGGTAATGCGTCAAGTGACTTTCAGGGTCGATATGACTGGCATCACTGTTTCTCCTTTGGGGGTGCGTATTGCTGGTAATTTTCAAGGTTGGGACCCGGCTGCTACCCTCATGACCAACACTGGTGGCAACATCTGGGAATACACCGCCAATTTACCTCAAGGAGATACCATACAATACAAATTTGTGAATGGCAACGCATGGGGGCAAGATGAGAGTGCTTTGCCACAGGCTTGTGTGTTTCCTGGCACATCCAATCGTTGGGTAGTGGTACCAAATAGCAATACGGTATTGCCGGCTTTTTTGTATAACCAATGTGTTCCTGCTTCTGCCAGTCCGGTGGCTGTCACCTTTAGGGTAGACATGACGGGTTTAAGTGTTTCGGGTTCGGGTGTTCATATTGCTGGCAGTTTCCAAGGATGGAACCCCGGTGGTACTCCTATGGTGCCCGTAGCCAACAATATTTGGGAATACACCACCAATTTGTTGCCAGGCACTACGGTGCAATACAAGTTTATCAATGGGAATGCTTGGGGAAGTGATGAAAATGCCATCCCTGCCGGATGCGCGGTTGGTGGCAATCGCCAACTAACCGTTCCTGGACTGGCTACGGTTTTGCCAGCAGTTTTATTCAATCAATGCGGTACTTCGGTGCCTGCCACAGTGGCGGTAACCTTCCGGGTTGACATGCGCGCCCAAACCATACGCTCCACAGGTGTACACATTGCTGGAAGTTTCCAAAACTGGGCAATTACCCCCATGCAAGCTGATTCAGCCAATCCCGGCTTTTTCACCTACACGGCTAATTTGAGTGCGGGTGCATTGGTTGAATGGAAATTTATCAATGGCAATGATTGGGGTTTCTTTGATACCATTACCCAAACTTTTTTCGATTATAGCGAAACCGTACCTGCCGCTTGTCAAGCTCAAGCTGGGCCCAACCGGTTTATCACAGTGCCCGCAACAGCTACCGTTCTTCCAGTGTATATTTTTGGTAGTTGCAATACGGCAGAAAGCATGCCTTTGGTAGTGACTTTCGGTAACGGTATTCCTGTAGGCTGGACGCAATCGGGAGGCAGTATCATTTCAGGAACCTATGTGCCTGATCCTGATGCGGTATTCGAATACCGTGGTCCCAATACCACACCTAACAACACTGTGGGGTCAAGAGGTGGTTATTCAGGTGCACGTTTGCCCGTTCAATCGCCCACGAGGGATAATGGATTTGTGATTTTTGACAGCGATTTCCTTGACAACAATGGCGTAACTGGTGCATTTGGTACGGGTGTGGCGCCCTCTCCGCACCAAGCAGAATTGGTAAGTCCAGTGATGGATTTAACCAATACCCCTTTCCCCATTTTGAGGTTCAACCAGTTTTACAGGAAATTCAATGGGGTCAATGGCAATCCTTCGGCCACTTTTGTTGTATTCAGCCGAAATGGAGGCACGACTTGGCCTGATACAGTGGCTCTGAACACACTTTTGCCAGCCAATGCCTCAACACCTGCCAATGATCAGATACAGTTGTATTTGAGTACCCAATTGGGCGGTGCTGCGCAGGCGCGGGTGAAGTTCCTGTTCATGGGCGACTATTACTTCTGGATGTTAGACGACATTATGATTGAGTCGGCACCAGCAGTAGACGTAGCTGCCTCTAATCCTATTGTTCGTACGAACCAAATTTCGGCTACTCAATATGCCATGGTTCCACAGCGCTTGCAGCAGGGCACCACCTTTTCGGTGGATATTCGCAACCGTGGTGGTAATGCATTAACCAGTGTACAAGCAGTTGCCGACGTGCAATTGAACGGCACATCCATTTTTGCACAGACCAATTCGGTGCCTGGTCCGATTGGCTTTGGTCAGGGTGTTACGGCTAATTTAAATGATCCCTTCAACGCCAATCAGCCTGGCTTGTTTATGGTGCGCATGGGTGCTGTAGCGATTCCAGGCGATGCTGTGCCGGGGAATGATTTGGTAGTGGCGCCCTTTTTTATCACCGACACGGTATATGCCATTGACCGAGGTCAATTTGCTGTTTACGGTTCTTTGGGCACCAACAGTTTCCCCACCAATGGCAGTCGCGATGGGATGCACTTCGCAACGCGTTACGATGTGCCACTTCCTGCCATAAGAGCCACTTCGGTTACCGCTTTGCTGGCGCCTGGTTCTACCGCTGGAACTGAGTTGATGGTACATATTTATAATTCGAGTGATTTGGCAGTATCATTGATTTCTTCTGGCTTTTATACGGTAACTGCTGCCGACATTCAGAATGGCTCTATCACCGTGGCTATTCCCGCTACAGTATTGATGCAGGGCAGTTATTATGTATCGGTTGAAGCTTTTACCAACAACGGTCTCAGTACCTTTAATATCCTCGATGATGTGAGTATTCTTCAGCCATTGGATGCCAGCTTGATTTATTTACCTACACCTGGCCAATGGTACAGCAATGGAAATGCATTTGCTATTCGGTTGAATGGTGGTGCTCCGAACACTCAGCCTCAAATGGCCAATGTTACCTTCCGCGTGAATATGAGCCGGTACCCAGTTGATTCTGCTGGCGTGCACGTGGCAGGCAGTTTCCAGGGATGGAATCCGAGTGCCACTATGTTGACCCAAGTGAGTCCCGGTATTTGGGAACTTCAACTAGCGTTACCCACCAACCAGCCCATCGAATACAAGTTCATTAACGGCAACAGCTGGGGGCGCGATGAGCAAAACTGGCTAATTGGCTGTGGTACGGGCAATGGTTTTGGTTCAGATAACCGCATGGCCATGATAGGAAGTACCGACACCATACTGCCTTTGGTATTCTTCAACAGTTGTGCTACTTCATTGCAAGGGCTCACTATAGCCGATGTTCAAGTAGTTCCTGATTATTTGTCATTTGCTCCCGTTGACGCCACGCGCAGATCGCGCTATAACGGTCAGGTAGTAACGGTAGAAGGAGTGGTAGCTGCAGGATTCCAACAATCGGTACTGAGCGCCAACTTTAAGTCGGTGTATTTGCAGATGCAGGTGCCTATTCCGCCTTGGATGCAAAATCAAGCACCCCGTAATACAGGTGTGAATGTACGATTGCTTTCGGCAGGACTCGCCGACTCGAATTTATTAGTGCCTGGAAACAGGCTACGTATCACCGGTTTGGTAAATGAATTCCCTACTACGAACGCCTTAAATTCAGAAACCCAGATTGATATCAATGCCGCAGGCAACGTGATTTTGTTGGCAGCGAATGATACCGCCAAGGTTTACAAAAGTGAATTCTGGGATTTCACCTCTTTGAACAATAATCAACCAACACAGAATCCATGGGGTGAAAATTATGAAGGCACTTATCTGCGATTCGAAAACTTGATAGTGACCCAAGTCAATCAATTCATTCCGGGTAGATTTGATCTAACTCTCAAAGACCGCTTCGACAATGTTTTGAGAACCCGCGACGCCAGCCGGGTAATGCGTGCACCGCTCTTCTCAACAACCGACAGCACCGCAGCGGTATATGTTCGGGTGGGCGACACCATCAATGTGCAAGGCTTTGTGGTGGAAGTTATTACTTCGGGTGTGCCAGAATATCGGATTGCTCCATGGTATACCACGGATATTGAAAAGGCAACAGGTTTTGTTGCGCAGTGCATGGCCGATATTCAGCCGCTTGGATCTACCTCCTTGTGTATGGGAGAGCAAGTTGAGCTGCAAGTGAATGGCAATGGTGCGATTATGAATGTAACCTGGACCATTGATAATGTGCCTTATCCCGAAGGCAATGGTCTCACAAGTATTTTTGCCCGAACTCCTGGTAGCTATCAGGCCACTGTATTTTTTGCAAGTGGTTGTGTACTTACCACCAATATGGTAGGCATTCAGGTAACTGTACCGCATCAAGCTTTTGTGCAGGTGAATGGGCCGTTGCATTACGCCCAAGGCCAAAACATCAACACCCAGTTAGCGGCAGTACCACAAGCGCAGTTGAACTTGGTGCAAAACGGAATGAATGTGGTTAATTACGCTTTCAGGACAGTTGCACCCGAAAATGGTTGGACCAATGTACCGCAGGGTGCAGCAGCCAATTTCAGTGGTTTGGTTGAAATGCCGGCTGATTCATTGGCCTGTGCTGCCCTGCCTGCGGGTAGTTTGCAAGGCAAAGTGGCCTTACTTTACAGAGGTGCTTGTGCCATTAGCGACAAGGCTTTAAATGCCCAACGTGCTGGCGCCATTGCGGTGGTAGTGGTAAATAGTTTCGCCAACGCAACCATTCCAACCTTTGTAACCAATCCGGTTACTGGCGATTCGGTGAATATTCCAGTATTGATTATCACCTTGGAAGAGGGTCGTAAGTTGCGTAACCTGGCTGTTTCAGGTATGCCAACGCAATTGTCGTACATGCCATCAGGCAATACACAGTACGTTTATCAGTGGTTCCGCAACGATCAACCTGAAAGTGGCGCTACTGGACCGAACTACATTGCTACCCGCACAGGCGATTACCATTTGACCGTCCAAACCGGTAGCAGCTGTGCTTTCCGTTCGCCCTACTATCCGGTTTCCCAAACTGAATTTGCTCAAACCCCATGGGTATTGCAGAATTTGAATCAGCCCATTGCAGACATTACTGTTCGTAACATTGAGCCGATTGATGCCAATACAGCTTGGACGTTAGAAGAGCGTGGAGCGGGCATTAACTTTAACGTTTGGTATTATCGCACTGCCAATGGAGGAATTAACTGGCAGGCTGCTCAAATTCCGGGAACTACTGGCTTAGGCACTTCGCATATTCGTGCCATTGATGGTCAACCGCTTTTGTAACCTTGTATGGCGATTCGGCTCGTCAAGGTGTATACCGCACTAACGATGGTGGCAATACATGGGTACGTCTTCCTGTATTCAACCAAGGAGGCTTCCCTAATGCTACCTATTTCTGGAATGCACAAACGGGTGTAACCTTAGGTGATCCATTAAATGGCATTTGGCAAGTTTATCGTACTACCGATGGAGGTAACACATGGAACCTCGCCGCCAATATGTCTGCACCGCTTCAAAACGAATTTGGTTTGTACGCCGAAGTGAGTGTGAATCAGTTGGGTGAAATGGTTTGGCCTACTAACTCAGGACGTTTCTTTTACAGCAACGATCAAGGTCTCACCTGGCAAGTACGCAACCTGCCAGAAGGCGGAGAAGCCCGTATGAGCTGGGGTGAAAACGGATTGGGTGTTGTTTACTTCCTCGGAAGCACCAACATTCATTACACCGAAGACAATGGTTTCAGTTGGAACTTGATGCAAAGAGCTTATGGAGGGGTTGGTATTGTGAGCGGCATGAGTATGGTGCCCGGTGCCAATCCACAAGTATTGGTAATCTCTGGTCCTTTGGGTACCTCCTATGTGGCTCACAACCAAGGCTGGGGCTCTATCGATGGATTGTTCCACAGCGCGGTGAAATTCATCAGTCCAACCATTGGTTGGTCGGGTGGCCGCAGTGGTGTAAACGGACAAGCGGGCATTTATAAATGGAATAGCAATTATTTCAATAATGCGCCTTTAGTAGGTAGCATCAGTGGGCAGTTGCGATATGCCAATGCAGCACAATCGCCACTCACAAGCAGCTTTGTAGCAGTTTATAATGCCCATAATGGCAATTTGGAAGAGGTGGTGAATACGCAACCCAATGGACAGTTCCACATCCCTAATTTGGCCGAGGGCAATTATGTGTTGCGTGCTGGAACACAGCGTCAGGCAGGTGGAGTAAATGCCACCGACGCTTTACGGGTAGCACGCCATTTCACCAGTTTGGCCCCATTGCAGGGATTGTCATTAGATGCTGCCGATGTAAATGCAAACGGCAACATCAATGCTACCGATGCCTTGCAAGTAGCACAGCGCTTTACCGGCCTGTTGAACAATCCAAGTCCATTGCGCATCCATTTTGATGCGAATGTGGGAGGCAATCTTGATTCGGTTGCTTCGGTACATATGCACTCGGGTGCTTCTATCGACCCTAACTTTGTTTGGCAGTATGTGGTGGGTAACTGGGGTTCACCAACTTCTCCCGGACAAATGACCAACATGGGTGCGGGCAAGTGGATGATGGGCATGAATCCTCATGCTTACTATAGTCAAGCCCCTAACGGTCCATTGCCATCGGGCAGTGTCATCGACAACATTGGGATGGTGTTCCGCGAAAGCGGTCCTTGTACCAACTGTTTGGAGCAGAAGGATGGCAACAATCAGGATATCTATGTGTACCCTGCTATGATGAATCCGCCGCTATCTACATGGTTAGGCGTGAAAGCCACCCAAAGCGGAATGGATGGATTTGGTGCGGGTACCTGGGTTTTTGAGGGCGCACAAGCACAAGTGGTTGCCAATGGAACCGCCAACGTTGTACTACGCGGTTTGGTGGCGGGTGATGTAGATGGTTCATTTGTTCCTTCTCAACAACGCTTGCAGCCTAAAGTAGAACTGATGGCCGAGGGTGAAGCAGTACAAAACGGACGCCTGGTTCGTTTGCCTATTCGTATCCAGGAGGGTGGTGAATTGGGTGCTATGTCGCTGGTATTGCGCTACGATTCTAAGCGCATGCAACCTTTGCGTCTATTGCTGAGCGATAGCGACAAACAAGCCGCTGCGCAAGTGAAGATTACAGAAAATGAAATCCGCCTCAGCTGGTTCGATCTTTTGGGCTGGATGGTGAATGCGGGTGAACAGATCATGGAATTGGAGCTCTTGCTGCAGTATGGTACGGTGGCCGATTTGGGCATCGAAGTATCGGCCGAAAGCGAATTCGCTGATTTGGCTGCCAATCCGCTTTCACGCAGCATATTGCTTATGCCAGGTGTGGCCCAGCATGCTGTTTCGGCCAGTTCCGATTTGCTATCGTTGCGTAACTACCCCAACCCATTTGCCGGAGAAACCACCTTATCGTTCCGCTTGCCCGAAAATGCCCGCGTTGAATTACGCGTGATGGATGCCCGTGGACGCCAGGTAATGCAGTTGCCCTTGGGTGATATGCCTGCTGGTGAAAACAGTTATGCGCTAAATGCCCCGGCACTTCAAGCCGGTGTATATTTCTGTGAGATGTTGGCCAAAGGAGAGCAATTCAGTGAAAAGGCCATCATTCGGTTGGTAGTAAAATAAAGTATTGCCCGTGTCAGCATTGCTGGCACGGGCATTTATGGTTATGAAATTCGCACTACGCATATCTCTTTTGATGTTTCTCCTTTTTCCATGGGCGATTTTTGCCCAAGTGGGAAGTTTGCGGATTGTATCGGGGAGTGTGTGTACCGGCATTGTTGAAACGCCCATACTTGCTAGTCAGATCAATGGCATGGCTGCCATGAGCATTCGGATATTGTTCGATTCAGCGGCCATCAGCTATCAAGGTGTGCGCAATGTGCATCCTGCCGTGGCTAGTGCGGCCTTATCGGGCGCTAACAGTCGTTTTGTGATGGCTTGGTTTTCATTGCAGGCCGTGAGTTTAGCCAACGATACCTTGGTGGTAATTCGGTGGGCCAACAATGGAGGGAGAAGCTCGACATTGCAGTTTGATACGCAAACGCCGGGGGGGTGTGAAATCGCCAATGTACAAGCGCAGGTTTTGCCAGTTCAGTACATCAGCGGACAGGCAAGTATCACGGGCGCCCAGGCACCCGTCCCGCTGAATCCACTGCATTTGACAAATTTGAATCAGCCTAACTACCTCTTTGTGTACAGAAGGCCAGCTTGTATCCAGCAGAGTTGGTTTCAACTGGCCACTGATTCCTTGTTTCAACAAGTTACATATAGCGCTGTATTGATAGATACGTTTTACCGCCATATGTTTAGCGGGATTGTTCCTTCACAAGGGGATAGTATACGCTGGTGGCGCATGGGAGGTGTATTTAACGGAGATACCGCTTGGTCGGCAACGGGACGAATGTCGTTTGCGCTGAGTTTAGGAGGCATGAACCAGACGAATGAACTAGCTAGACTCTTTCCAAATCCCTTTCGGGAAGCGTTTAAATTATCACATCCTGCTTGGCTAGAGGGTGAACTTGTGCTTGTAAAAATCTTTGGCCTCGACGGGCGATTGATTGAAGAGCAGCGTGTGCAAAGTCAAAGTCAAACCCTGAATGTGGAAATAAAAAATACCGCGTACCACGGACAATTGCTGATTTATTGGCAGAATTTGAACAGAACCGGATTAGTATTAGCAAATAAAGTAGGATATTAACGAGACTAACCTATGAAAAAGATGAAGAGATACTGGCTATTGGCATGTTTGCTGATGGCGCCCTGGATCCTCCAGGCCCAGCCAATTATCACAATTAATGCGGGCAATGCCTCAGGTTGTGTTGGTGATACCATTTCTATCCCCGTGACACTCACTGGAGGTGCTTCGGTTTCGGCCATTTCATTGGCATTAAATTATCAAACGCAATCCCTGCAGTTTGTGGGTGTAAGCAATGCGCTGCCTGCATTAAGCAACAATCTCATTGTGAATGCTGCTGGCGGGAAGGTTTTAGCAGGGTGGTTTTCTACCCAAGCGGTCACCTTATCAACCGGCACATTGTTCAACATACGCATGGTAGTGCAAGGAAATTCACCCTTGCAATGGGATACGCTTACTCCCGGCAATTGTGAAATTGCTGATGCTGGCGGGAATGTTATACCTGCCGGATTTATAAGCAGCAATGCTACAGCCACCGGTGCACTTATCTTATTGCAGCCTTTTGGCCAATCACAAATCCAGGCTGGAAGTTCCACCCAATTTGAAGTAAGCGCGCTAGGTGCTACTGCCTTTCAATGGCAGAGCTTGGTGAATGGGCAATGGGTGTCGTTGCAAAATGATGCTGTATTTCAAGGAGTACAAACACCGGTGTTGGGCATTGTAAATGCATCGGTGGCACTGAATGGCCGTCAGTTTAGGGTGTTGATTTCGGGTTCTTGTCCTGCTGCTGTGGTTTCTAACTCCATTACTTTATTTGTAGCGGGGTCACAACCTACACCTGTTGCCTTTCCTATCACTTGGGACGACCCCAACGTCAGCTACGGTTTCACCGATTTTGGCGGCAACGCTTCGGTGTTGGCGCCATCGCCTACGAATGCGGGCAATAGAACATTGCGTACTACCAAAACTACTGGTGCTGAAGTTTGGGCAGGAACCACGATCACACCAACGGGTGGCTTGGTTACA
>PNNG01000027.1 GCA_013824115.1 Sphingobacteriaceae bacterium
GGGCGTTTTGTTGTTGCTAGCGGTGGCTTGCAAAGAAAAAACCCAAAGTCCTTCGCTCGATACACGGGTACAGGGGCAGGTGCTGGTGTTGAGAACCCAACAAACAGCCACTTCGGCGCCCTTGCTGGTAAAGGCTTACCGCGAGTACACTTTGGTCAACGAACCCTGGCGTGTGTTAACCAAGGTGATGGCCGAAACCCAAACCGACAGTCAAGGCTTTTTTACTTTGCAATTCACGGCCGACGATTTGAGCTCATCGTATTACCTGGCGCATGAAACGCCTGTGCCGCGCTATTTCGATCCTACTTTTCAGCGGGTGGCCATTCAACCGGGCCAGGAGCAGCAAAAACGGCTCGATTTTCTGCCCGAAAGTTGGCTGCGCCTGCGGGTTACCAATGTAAACCCCGTGATGAACAACCGCGATGAGTTGCGCATTTTCATCACCCCAACCGTCCGCTACAGCTTTACCGGTCCGTACACCCGCCAAGCCATTGCCCTTTTACCGGGCAACCAATCGTACACTGCTTTGTGTACCCTCATTCGCAACAACCAAATCAATCCGTTTCAATTTACGGTACAGTTGCCCGCTCACGATACCTTGTTTCACAGTTTCGATTATTGAGGCGCTAAAGTTTGCAGCGTTTAATTATTTACGGCAACCAAAAAGCCTCATTGCTGAGGCTCTTCGTTGTTTGGGGGAGTTGCCTTGTCCGTCGGCTTCCACAGGCCTGCAACCAGGTACCCCATAAATCCAAAGTACAGGCTGCTGTTGAGGGCCGAGCCAGTGATGGTGCAGCCGTTTACACAGCCGTAGAAATGCCAATAGGCATAACCGGCCAAGGTGCCTAGCAAAACGCCAGCGATTGATTTTTTGTATTTGAGTATAAAGTCCATGAATTGCATGGTAATATCGGTTAATTAAGCTTTAAGGGGTACAAAATATAGTAAGGCCACCTTCTTTACCACAGATTACACAGATAACGCAGAAAGCCTATGCATTCAAAATACAAAGCAGAAAATCAACTGCTGCTGTGCGATTCATCACTTTTATGGATTTCCAACCGCTTTTGCTTCGCAATGCGCTTGATTACGCAGAAAGAGCCGTTTCTTTCAACACAAAACTTCGTTAACTGAACAAGTTTTGAATTACATGGTCAAGATACGCATATCGGCCAAACCACCGGCATTGTACACCTCGGTAAATCCGGCTTGCATCATGTAATGGGCGGCCATGCTGCTGCGGGCACCACTGCGGCAGTACAAAATGAAAGGTGGGGTGAGGGCTTTGAGCTCGTTGGCACGGTAAGCCATTTCATCAACCGGAATGTTGATGGCGCCATCGATGTGGCCGCTTTGGTATTCCATGGGGCTGCGCACGTCGAGGATGGTGGCCTGGGGGTCTTGCAAAAGTTCTTTGATGGTTTTCATGTGTGCTGTTTTCTTGAAGCAAAGGTAGGCAGGTCGAGCGGGGTGGTTTGTTACTTGGATTACAAAGCGGGATTTTTAGGGTGCAAGGGTTTAGGGCAAACACGGAGGTCACGGAGCACACGGAGGAAACATGGCGATGGGGCTCCTACAGGCGTATTTCGGAACCGAAATGTAGTGCGGCTAGCATCCTGTCTTCGGGATTGCCTTTTATCCAAGCATGCATTCAATGCCCAAGTGATGCAAGCGATATCACTTGAATGCCATCTGACCGTTTGTAGCTCATCCCCGTTCCTGTGATGATGTTGAGTGACTTTGGGGGATTCATTTTTGATGTATCAATGTTGGATGCAAATTTTTTCAAATGAGTTGCTGCCTCCTCTATGTGTCCCACACCTAACTTTACTTCAAACGCAGCGTAATCACCATTTCTTTTTTGTACGATTGCATCTATTTCTAAACCATAAGAATCTTGGTAATGGAAAAGCGCTGCATCGTTTGCTTTTGCATACACTTTTAACTCATGAATGGCCAAACTTTCAAACAAAAAACCCGTGAAAAGCAGGTCATTGAGCAAGGCTTCTGGGTTGAGTCCTAGGGCAGCTACCGCAAGCGAAGGGTCGATCAAATGGCGTTTTGCTGCTTTTCTGAGCGATGCGGAAGACCTGATGTGTGGATTAAATGCAGGTTGTTCGTATAAAATCATTAATTGCGACAGCGCATCGAGGTAATCGGTAATGGTGTTTCTCGATATTCCGCTGTTGTCAACAGTCTTGGTGTCTTTTTCAAGGGTGCTATTGTCGACCAAGGTTGAAGTATTTCGAGCCAAAGACCGAAGTAAATTCCTCACTTTTTGAGGGTCTCTTTTTACTCCTGTCACCCGAGCCATGTCTACCTCACACAACAAGTCAATGTAACCCAAGTTCAGTTTTAGGGCATTACTTACCGACTGATTGACCAGGGTAGGCCAGCCACCGGTGAGCATTCTTTCGACAATAAAATCCAGTGGCACGCCTTCTTCGTAAAAGTCGGTGATTGACCCATTGAGCAAATCAGCGAGTTTCACATTTCCGGTTGAATAGCCAAGTTCCTGCCAAGTCAAGGTGTCCATTTGAATTACCGTAAACCTACCAGCTCCACTATGGAGCTTGACTTCATCATTTGGATTTGCGGAGCCGGTTAAGATAAACTGCCCTTTTTCTTTGCGCCTGTCAACTTCATGCCTCACATAATTCCATATCGAGGCGTGTTCTTGCCATTCGTCAATAAGCCGAGGAGATTCGCCTTTCAATAGTAGGTTTGGGTCTGCTGCCATGAGCATAGCAACCTGCGGACTGGCGTCCATGCTCAAGGTGCTTTTAGCAAAACGCTTGGCTGTTTCTGTTTTGCCACACGATTTTGGACCTTTTATTAGAACAGCTCCCGATGCTGCTAAACTTGCCGAAAGCTCATTTTCTATAATTCTAGAGATATAGGTCATAGGTCTTGTAATGAGTGGATTGACAATGGCTTTTTTGTATTGTGCAAATTTAAGTTTTTTTATTGTGCAAATTTAAGGATATATGTTGTGCAAATTTAAGGCTATTGGATGTGCAAAAATCAGGATGTTAGGCGTGCGCATTTCAGGAAGTCTGAGTTCGATGGGTAAACTGGCTGTACATTTTGCTGAAATACACAATGACAAGGAAATGCATTTAACCGCACATTATGCCGCCTAAATCTGCTTTTTTTAGAGAAGCAACTCAAGCAATGACCATCAATAACCGTAATGATCGTTCCACCAGCGTTTTAATTGGGCGCGCATTTCTGCTTCCCGGGCATTTTGGCCAGGTTCAAATAGGCGCGTTCCACTGATGGCCTCGGGCAAAAACTCCTGCATCACAAAATTGCCTACCCCATCGTGGCTGTACTGGTAGTCTTTGCCGTAACCCAACTGCTTCATCAATTTGGTGGGGGCATTGCGCAGGTGCAAGGGGACGGGCAAATCACCGGTTTTCTCCACCAGGGCAATGGCGTCTTCAATGGCTACGTAACTGGCGTTGCTCTTGGGACTGGTAGCCAGGTAAATGGCGGTTTGCGACAGAATGATGCGTGCCTCGGGATACCCAATCATTTTAACGGCTTCGAGACAACTTTTGGCCAAAATCATGGCGGTGGGATTGGCATTGCCAATGTCTTCAGAAGCCAAAATCACCATCCGCCGGGCAATGAATACCGGATCTTCTCCGGCCACAATCATGCGCGCCAGATAATAAACGGCAGCATTCGGATCGCTGCCGCGCATCGATTTGATAAAGGCCGAAATGATGTCGTAATGCTGCTCGCCCGATTTGTCATAGCGCGCCATGTGCTTTTGGGCTACCTGCATCACCAGCTCGTCGGTAATCACCACCGGCGATTCGGCTGTAGTTACCAGCTCGAGCAGGTTCAGCAATTTGCGGGCATCGCCACCACTGAGGCGGAAAAGGGCCGCATGCTCGCGCAGTTCGATGCTTTTTTGTTGAAGTTCCTCATCGCGTTCGAGGGCCTGATTTACAATTTGTAGCAATTCGGCTTCGCCCAGTGATTCGAGCAGGTACACCTGGCAGCGACTCAGCAAGGCGGCATTTACCTCAAACGAGGGGTTTTCGGTGGTGGCGCCTACCAAGGTCACCTGGCCCTTTTCAACGGCGCCCAGCAGAGCATCTTGCTGACTTTTGTTGAAGCGGTGAATTTCGTCGATGAACAATACCGGTGGAAACAAACTGCCGCCCTTGCCAATGATTTCGCGCAAATCTTTCACCCCGGCTTGCACCGCACTCAAAATGTGGAAAGGCCGCTTCATTTGACTGGCCAATAGCTGTGCCAAGGTGGTTTTGCCCACGCCTGGCGGTCCCCAAAAAATCATTGAAGGCAATTGCTGCTGCTTGAGCAAGCGGCGGATGATGCCATTGGGCCCCACCAAATGCTGCTGACCCACATAATCATCGATTTTTTGCGGGCGCATGCGTTCGGCCAGGGGAGTAGCATTCATCTTACAAACTTACCGATAGCGATTGAAATGCACCACCAGATTCGATGAAAGATTCTTGCCCGAATACCCAGGTTCAAGTTTATTCTTTGTGTTTTATTGCGTAAATTGCAGAGTGGAGAAGCCGATGCAAGCGCTATCGTTTGAAGTAGATAAATTGACGAATTCTATCGAGCATACGATAACGGGCGAGGTATTCAATACAGTGGTGGTAGCTTTGCAAAGTTCGGACAGCAGGCAAATCAAAAAGAAAGATTGGCAATTCGATTAGTATTCAGAACTCAAGGATGCAACCAAATCTGTGTACAAATTATGCACTGAAAATAATTTACATGTAATTCAAGGCTTGCTGAGTATTGAAGATAAAAATGATCATATGTTCATGCATTTGATTGAAAGCGCTCGCTTTAGCAAGGGGAAAGGCAAAGTTTATCTAGGTGTGCCAGGTAATTTGATTGCTTTTGCTTGCAAAGTATCTTTGGAAAAAGGATACGAAGGCTTTTTGGCTTTTGATGCCAAAACGTCACTGATTAAGCACTATGAAGAAACGCTTCAAGCAAGGCATTTTCGGGGACAAAGAATGTTTATTGAACCTGCTGCTGCTTTGATGTTGGTTGCACGCTATTTTAAATCTTAGCTATGAAAGTTATTAAGGAGCCTATAGACGTTGATTTCTCAAAAAAGTCGGAACCATGGACGGAAGAGGAACTCGTAGATTTTAGAGAGCTCATGCGCATCATTCGGGCCAAAAATGCAACTAGAAAAAAAGGTCGATTTGACGAAAAAATCAATCCAAAGGATTTGAGCTCTTTTCAGTCGCGTTAAGCACGCTTACATTCCGGCCCAGCTGCGCAAGTAGCGCAGGCCAGCAGGCTCCGCTGCCACGGCGCCTGGCTTGGCTATTCATTTGCTGATAGAAAAGCAGTTCTAAGCTACTTTGCTTTAATGAACAGAAAACAGTTGACCGACGGCCACAAAATCCTCCGCGTCTGTGCGGTAAGAAAAAATGCGCCTTTTTCGAACCCAGTAGTCATGTGCTCGGGCAGTTTGCGTTATTTTGCAGCGTGTCTATCCACTACGCCCAAACCTCGCTTGTAGTTACCCGCGACGGCTCCCACAGCCTGCGCAACGAGCTTACCGGCGAGCATTACCACAGCATTTTTGGCGCTTTTACCGAATCGAAATACGTATTCGAAAAAATGGGGCTGCTCGAAGCCGACCAATCGGTTGCGCCTTTGCGTTTGCTCGAAGTAGGGGTAGGCACGGGCCTGAATTTGCTTTTGGCCCTTGCTTTCGCGCGCGACCATTGCCTGCATTTGCAATACACGGGCTTGGAGCCTTTTCCGGTGGAGCCCGAACTAATAGCCGCGTTGAACTATGGCCAATTTGCCGATGCAGCTGCTTGTGCCTGGTGGCAGTCGGTGTACAGTGATTTGCTGGTCGGTCATCCCCAACCATTTTCCAATGCAGAAGTGGCAGTAGTGCAGCAGCCCTTGCTGCAATTTCAAGCTACACAACCCTTTGATTTAGTATTTTACGATGCTTTTTCGCCCAGCAGCGAGGAAAGCATGTGGAACGACGATAGCATTGACCACGTAAGCAGCCTCCTGGCGCCAGGCGGACGTTTGGTTACCTACTGCATCAGGGGCTATATTCGCCGCAGATTTATGGCTAATGGCTTGTTGGCCGAAAAGCGTCCCGGTCCACCGGGCAAAAGAGAAATGATGGTCGTTACCAAACCGCACTGATGTTTACACTCATCCGCCGCATCTTGTTTTTAATGCCCCCCGAAAGGGCCCACTATGCCACCATGCATTTGTTGCAAGTCCTGTGTGCATTTGCACCCACGCGCTGGCTGCTCCAACAACTTTGGCCCATGGTACACGACCCGGTAGAGGTTGCCGGCATTCGTTTTCCGAACAGGGTGGGACTGGCCGCGGGTTTCGACAAAGACGCCCGATTCATGCGCGTTTTCAAAACGCTGGGCTTCGGCCACATGGAAATTGGTACCATCACCCCCAAAGCCCAGCCGGGTAACGAAAAGCCACGTTTATTCCGTTTGCCGGCCGACAAAGCGCTCATCAACCGCCTGGGATTTAACAATATGGGCTTGGAACATGCCATCGAAATGCTGAAAAACCGTCCCCAAGGTTTGATCATTGGCGGCAATATTGGCAAAAACAAGCTCACGCCTAACGAAGAAGCAGAAAGCGATTATGTGAAGTGCTTTGAGGGTTTGTTTCCTTACGTAGATTATTTTACGGTGAATGTAAGCTCACCCAATACACCCAATTTACGCGCTTTGCAAGAAAAAGAGCCTTTGATGGCCTTGTTGACTGCCTTGCAAACGCATAACCAATCCAAGTCAAGCCCGAAGCCTATCTTCCTCAAAATTGCGCCCGACCTTACCGAGGGCCAGCTCGACGACATTGTCGACATTGTGAAAAGCACCCAAATCGCGGGCGTGGTGGCTACCAATACCACCATCGACCGGGCAGAATTGCAAACGCCTGCGGCTGAAGTGGAAAGCTTGGGTGCAGGAGGCTTGAGTGGTGCCCCGGCATTTGAAAAATCAACCCGCATCCTCTGGCAATTGCACGAAAAATCGGGCGGAAGTTTCCCCATCATTGGGGTGGGAGGCATACTCTCGGGCCAGCAAGCAGCTGAGAAAGCCAAGGCAGGGGCAGTGATGGTGCAGTTGTATACGGGCTTCATCTACCGCGGTCCGCAATTGGTGCTCGAGAGTGCCAAAGCACTAAAAAGATAAAGAAGTCAAGGTGAAAACATCATTGCTGGTAAGCACCTACAACCGTCCCTCGGCGCTGAAGTTATGCCTCCAAAGCATATTGGCCCAGTCGCACCTGCCCGATGAAATTCTCGTGGCCGACGACGGTTCAGGAGCACCCACCCGGTCGGTGGTAGTGGCCATGCAGCAAAAAAGCAGGGTTCCAATACTACACATCTGGCACGAAGACGATGGTTTTCGTTTGGCTGCCATTCGGAATAAGGCTTTGTTGAAGGCTACGGGCGAGTACATCATCCAAATGGATGGCGATATGCTGTTGCACCGCCACTTTATTCGCGACCATGTTCGGTTTGCTTGCCAAGGTTACTGGCTCAAGGGGAACCGTGTGATGTTGCCCGAAAAGTTGACCCATACCATTGAACATGAAGGGGCTCGCTTACCAGGCAATTTGCTCTTTAGAAGCGATGTGGGTAAGCGGAAGCTCCTGTTGCCGCTCGACTTTTTAAATCGCACCTTGACCTACCGCATGCCCTACAAAGGGGTGCAGGGGGGCAATATGAGTTATTGGAAGGCTGATGCCGAAAAAGTGAACGGGTTCGACGAAGCCTTTGAAGGTTGGGGCAAGGAAGACGATGATTTTGTGCAACGCCTCATGCGTACGGGTGTTCGTCCTGCGCAATTGGTTTTTGCAGCGCGCAGCTTTCACTTATACCACCCCGATGCCGACCGGAGCAAAGTGGCAATCAACACCCGTTTGCTAGAAAAACGCAATGAAGCAGGTGTGATTGAAGCCAGCAAGGGGCTGAAAGAAATTGAACCCGATTGAATTATCTATTGCGTAAAAGCATATTGCAGCAGGTTCGCGCCCATCTGCAGGGCTTTTTGACGCACTTCTTCAGGGTCGTTATGCACTTCACGGTCTTCCCAGCCATTGCCTAAATCGCATTCATAACTGTAAAACACCACCAAACGGCCTTTCCAAAACAAGCCAAAGCCTTGTGCAGGTTTACCGTCGTGTTCATGGATTTTAGGCAATCCACCTGCAAAGCTGAATTTTTGGCGATACACCGGATGACTAAAAGGCAGCTCCACCAATTCGCTTTCGGGAAACAGCTTTTTCAATTCGCGCCTTATAAAGGGGTCTAAGCCGTAATTGTCGTCGATATGCAAAAAACCGCCACCTTCGAGGTATTTACGCAGATTTTGGACGTCTTCGCGCGAGAAAACCACGTTTCCATGGCCGGTCATGTACACAAAAGGGTAACGAAACAGCTCGGGACTGGCAACGTCTACCACGGCTTCTTGTGGATCTATGTTGGTAAGCAGTTCCTTGTTGGTAAACTTAATAAGGTTAGGCAAGGCAGTGGGGTTGGCATACCAGTCGCCACCGCCACGGTATTTGAGCTTAGCGATTTTATACGGATAGTTTTGTGCCCATATATTGCTGTAATTCAGCAGCAATAAGAGGGGAAGCATCAACCATCCAAAGAAGTATTTTCTGTTCATCGCACAGCGTGTTTGATTTCGGCCAAGCCTACGAGCGCAGCGGTTTCGGTACGCAAACGCTCATTCCCCAAAGTAACGAAATAAACGCCCTTTTGTGCTGCCAAGGCAATTTCTTCGGGTGAAAAATCGCCTTCGGGACCAATCATCAAGTGATTTTCTGCACTGAGCCATTTTGGGCCAATTGCTTTTTTATCCCCCTCAGCACAATGAGCCAACAGTACGTTTCCGGTGGCATTTTCGAGGTACTTCGCAAAACCGATCGGTCCCGACAAATGCGGCAAATGGCATTTGAGCGACTGCTTCATGCCTGCTACCATGAGTCGCTCTAAACGGGGCAGCTTGGGGAAGGTTTTTTCGGTACGTTGGCATTGCAGCAAAGTGATGCTGCTTACCCCAATTTCAACGGCTTTCTCGATGAGCCATTCCAAACGTGCTTCTTGCTTCAGGGGCGAAACAGCCAAATGCAGTTTAGGTTGAATAGGAGCTATTTGCTCGTAATTCAATACCTCAAGCTCGCATTTTTTCGCTTCTTTGCCCAACAGCCTGCAGCTGAACAGTCCACCTTGCCCATTGGTTAAGTGCAAAACCGCACCGGGTGCATGACGACGCGTTCTAATAGCATGGTGCGCTTCTTCTTCGTCGAATAAAAATCGACCGGCTTCAGGAATATTCGGTTGGTAAAAAAGCTCGTTGATCATGCAGGCAGGTGCTGTTGAATGAGCGCTAAAATAGGGGAGAGTTCGCCGCTTTCAAACCAATGTACTTGTGCTTGATTGCGGAACCAAGTCATTTGTCGGCGGGCAAATTGTCGTGTATTTCGCTGAATCAGGCGAATGGCTTCGTCGCGGTCATACAGCCCGTCAAAATGCCCAAACCACTCGCGGTATCCTACCGTTTGCAGGCTTTCTAACGAGCGTTGTGGATATAATTGTCGCGCCTCCTCCTCCAATCCTGCCGCTACCATGTTTAAAACACGTTGGTTGATGCGTTGGTGTAGGAGGGTTCTGTCAGGATCGAGGCCAATCCACAGGGTCTGATAGGGTCGGTCCTTGGGCTGCGATTTGCGAAAGCTCGAGAAGGGTTCACCGGTACTGTCCATGACCTCCAATGCCCTAATCAGACGTTGGTGATTTTGCATGTCTGCCTGGGCTGCGTATACCGGGTCTCGCTCGGCAACGGCTTGCTGTAGTGGTGCGATGCCTGCTACCTCAAAAACGCTTTTCCAATAATCCCTACGGGCATCGTTTTTCTTCGACATATCGTCAAAACCTTCTACCAAGGCCTTGGCAAACAAGCCCGATCCACCCACAGCCACCACCCACTGTTTCTGGCTGAACAGCGCTGCCAAACGTTCATTGCCCTCGCGCTCAAAGGCCCCCGCGGTTAGGTGATCTGTTACGCTGCGATCGGCAATAAAATGGTGCGGAATGCCCTGCATCTCCTCTTGGCTGGGAATGGCAGCACCAATAGGTAATTCGCGGTAAAATTGGCGCGAATCGAACGAAAGCACCTCGCAAGCCAGCGCTTGGGCAATGTCAACCGCCAAAGCCGTTTTTCCGCTGGCCGTAGGGCCCACCACCAAAATGAGTAAAGGATGCTGCTGCATGGGTCATAAAAAAGCCGGGACTTGCCCGGCCTTGATTTTAATAATCGTCGTCGTCGTAATCGCTGCGTCCGCGTTTTCCGCCTCTGCCGCCACCGAAGTCGTCATCGTCGTCTTCATCCATATCGTCCTCTTCGTCGGCTTCTTCCTCCTCATCGTCTAAAGGCAAGTCATCGTCGTCAATGGTAAGATCTAAATCAATGCTGGCCTCTTTGCTGCTTTTGGCACCTGCCTCTAATGATTCGAATACCACCAAATCATCGGCAGCTTCTTCGCCATCGTCTTCCAAAGCTTCCAATAAATCGGGCGCAGCCGCTTTGGGAGTATCTTCAATTTTCGGCTTCACAATGGTTTTCACTGGATATTGCTTGGGCGCCTCACCAACCGATTTCACCATGCGGGGATAGGGGTTACCGTCGCCACTGCCGGTATCAATATTTACCAGTTCTACCAAAAATGCCCAGCCTTCGTCCGACTGATATACATACACAAAGCGCTGGTGCGGATCGTCGATGTAATCGCTGATGCGGGTTTTGTTCATGGGCATGGGATTGTTCACCATGCTGTACTGCATGTCTTTGAACGCAATCTCATCTTCCATGTGCCACAAATCGTCGCTGTAAAAAAACGAAGCCGGATGCTTCAAATCGAAAGAGAAAGCGCGAAGGATGGCGTAGTGCAAATCTTCAAAAGTCTGCGCCGACCTGATTTCGATTTCTCTGCTTATTCCTTCGTAATCTTCAATTTCAATGTGGAAGCGGTATATGGCCATCGGTATCTAATTTGCGCCAAAAATATAAACTATTGGGGTAGTGTCAACCCCAGCTCTATGCCTTTTTGTTTCATCAGTTCCCAGGCTTCTTCACGTGTGTTTTCAATGATGCCGTTTACAATGGCGTCTTTGATGGTGTTTTTGATGATACCCACCTCACGCCCAGCTGGTATGCCGAAAAAAGCCATGATTTCATCGCCCGTAACGGGTGGTTGCAGCAGCCTGATGCGGTCGGCCTCAACCACCTGTTGGAGTTTTTCTTCTAAAATTAAGAAGTTTTGAAGATACCTGCGGACTTTGATTTCATTTTTCGACGTGATATCGGCCTTGCACAAAGTCATTAAGCTATCAATGTCGTCGCCTACTTCAAAAATGAGCCTTCGTACGGCTGAATCGGTTACTGTGGTTTTGGTGAGTGCAATGGGCCTCAGGTGTAGGCGCACGAGCTTTTGTACGCGACGCATTTCTTCGTGCAGCGGCAAGCGCAATCGACGGAATATTTTAGGAACCATGCGCGCCCCCATGTCTTCATGCCCGTGGAAGGTCCAACCGATGCCTTCTTCGAATCGCTGCGTGGGTGGCTTGGCTATGTCGTGCAAAATGGCAGCCCAGCGCAACCACAAATCGTTGGTGTCGCGCGAGATATTGTCGAGCACTTTGAGGGTATGGTAAAAATTGTCTTTGTGCGACATGCCATTTTGGGTCTTTACGCCCTGTAAAGCGGCCATTTCGGGAAAGATGCGGTGTAACAAGCCACTGTCGAACAGCAGCCTGAATCCTATGCTCGGCTGAGGGGCCAAGATGATTTTGTTGAGCTCATCCGTGATGCGTTCGGCCGACACAATGTCGATGCGTTCTACATTGGCCTTGATGGCCGCAAAAGTCGCCGGGTCGATTTGAAATTTTAGCTGTGTGGCAAAGCGTATGGCCCGCATCATGCGCAGTGGATCGTCGCTGAAAGTGATGTTGGGCTCGAGGGGAGTAACCAAGCGACCGAGCTCTAAGTCGGCCATGCCGTTGTACAAATCAACCAACTGGCCAAAATTTGGATAAATTTCAATGGCCACGGCGTTTACCGTAAAGTCGCGCCGGGCCACATCGTCTTCTAAACTGCCATCTTCTACCAAGGGCTTTCGTGAGTCGCTGCGGTACGACTCGCGCCGGGCACCCACAAACTCCAACTCCAAATCGGGCAAACGCAACATGGCCGTTCCATAGGTTTTGAATACGGTTAGCGGGGCTTTTTTGGGCAAACTTACCGACAATTGCTTGGCAAAATCAATGCCTCCACCCAGTACTAAAATGTCGATGTCTTTGTTGGGTCGTCCCAGCACCAGGTCGCGCACATAGCCACCAATCACATAACAAGTGGTTTGCGTGAGTTCGGCTTGTTGGCGAATCCATTCAAAAGGGTGCTCGGGTAGCTTATGTTCAAATTGCATTTAATCGACGGTTACGGTCAGTAAAACTCGTTTTTCTACCTGGCTGGCTCGCGTACTTGCATTTATGAATGCCAAATTCAAACTCGAAACTTTGAAATAAGGAAATTCAACGCTTTTCACAATGCGGGTATGTGGCTGTTGGGCGAGCTGCTCAGCATTTTCGGGAGTGGTGTAAACCAGAAACTGCTGGTGGTTTGGCATGGCGTTCAAATGCAGCGGTTGAACCACTTGTCCACTGTAAAAATGAATGGCATGTGCACTTTCGTCATTGGTCAAAAAATAAAACAAGGGCAAAGTATTTCCATGCTCTTTCGTCCATTTGCCCGCCGAAGCGGCACTTTGATAAGGCAAAATGGCAGGGTAAACGAATCCGTTGGCAATAAAACCAAACAACACCAAAGCCCAGGCAGCAGGCAGCAGTGCTTTTGAATCTGCCTCTGCGCTTTGCTTCAACCCAACAAGCAGTGCCAACCAAACCACGGTAGGCAGCACCGACCAAAGTACACCAAGGCCAACCACCCAATACAGCAAAAAGCTGGTAAAGAGTGAAATGATGCCTCCTAGTGCACCATGCATTTTAAGCCAAAAACCCTCATTTTTTTGCTGAGCCCACCAGCCAGCCAGCCAAACCGCGGCAAATGGCCAGCAAACGTAAACGTAATGAGGCAGTTTATACTTGCTCATCGACATGGCTGTAAGCATCAACACAAAGCCAAAAGCAGGAACTGCCTTGCCCGCACCTTTTAAGGCAGCAAAGCCTTGTCGCACTTGGCTGTAAACCATGCCCGCAAAAGCCGGAACCCAAGGCAGAAAAGCCCAGGCAAAATTTTCGAGCAGGTAAGTTACCGGCAAGTTGTTTTCCCATACATTTTCCCCGGTAATTCTACCAAAACTTTGGGTCCAGAAGTAGTATCTGATTCCTTTTTCCCAGCCCCATTGGGTATATAAGCCATAAAGCATAGGACTCAAGAGCAACAACACCCAGCACAGTCCTAGCAGCCATTCGGCCCGAAACAAGCGCTTCCAATCGGCCCGCAGCAAGGCATCGGCACCAAAGGCTGCCAGCAGTGCAATGAGGGCAACCGGACCTTTGGCCAGCATGCCCAAGGCAAGGGCAGTAAACGCACCCAAGAAGGCGCGCTTTTTGGTGTTTCTGAAATACAATTCCAATTGCCAGCAGCTAATGGCAATAAAGTGTACGAGCATGGCATCGGTGCGCAAATCCAGGTGCATGAGCATATAGCCCGCATTCATGCTATAAAAAATACGGGCGGGCCATTTGGCTTTTTCGCCGAAAAGCAATGTCGCCCAGCGCCCTACGGCTACAATGCCCAACAAGCCAATGAGGGTGGCCAGCAGCTTAAATCCCCAATTATTTTCGCCCACCAACCACATGCCCACAGCTCCGGTCCAAAAAAGGAGGGGAGGTTTGTCGGGAAAACCACGTGAATTATAGGTTCTACCATGTTCGTACACCTCCAGCCATTCGCCGTTGTGCAGCATTTCGCGTGCAATGGAAGCATATTGGGCCGAATCTACTTCCATCACATCGAGCCGCATGCCAAGCAGCAGCACGAAGGTCGCCGTCAGCCAAAGCGCCCATCGCCACGAAAGCCACCGGCCTAATTTCATGGGAATAGATTGTACTTCAGGATGCAATAAATGGCCCTGAAACCATCTTTCCAGTTGATTTTTTTGCCTTCGGCATAGGTACGGCCGTAGTAAGAAATGCCCACCTCATAAATGCGAATGTTGGGAATACGGGCGATTTTAGAGGTTACTTCGGGCTCGAAGCCAAAACGATTTTCTTTTAATGCAATGCCTTGAATGACCTCACGTCGGAACACTTTGTAGCAGGTTTCCATATCGGTGAGGTTCAAGTTGGTGAACATATTACTCAAAAAAGTGAGGAATTTGTTTCCAATGGTATGCCAGAAAAAGAGGATGCGGTGCGGTTTGCCCCCAATGAAGCGCGAGCCGTATACCACATCGGCAACACCATCTAAAAAAGGCTTCAGCAGGAGGTTGTATTCGTAAGGGTCGTATTCCAAATCGGCATCCTGTATAATAACCACATCGCCTTTGGCGTGTTGGATGCCCGTACGCAAAGCAGCTCCTTTGCCTTGGTTCACCTCGTGTTTCAAATACTGAAAGGTGTGTTCAGGATGGGCGTTTACAAATTCTAAAATGGCTTCTTCGGTATCGTCTTTCGAACAATCGTTCACCAAAATGATTTCCTTTTGAACATTTCCATGCAGTTGTACGTCTATCACCTTGTTCAAAATACGGTGGATATAACGCCCTTCGTTGTAGGCTGGAATGACAATGGAAAGGGTGCGAATTTCGTGCGACATGCAAATCAAATAAGTTGCAAAAATACACAATGTAGGCGAAAGGGGAAGCGACAACGTTTCGGGCTACTTTTTACGTTTTTTGCTCATAAAGGCATAAAGCCGTGGTTAATCCTTTATTTTGCGTCCGAATATCAAAAGCTGCTAGAGTAAATGGCTAAAAATTTAGTAATCGTAGAATCGCCGGCAAAGGCCAAAACCATTGAAGGATACCTGGGCAAAGACTACCTGGTAAAATCGAGCTTTGGCCATATCCGCGACCTCAAAAAGGGCAATAAGGGCGTTTTGGTAGAAAAACGTTTTGAGCCTGTTTATGAGGTATCTACCGATAAAAAGAACCTGGTTGCAGAGTTGAAAAAATGGGCCGACGAAGCACAAGTGGTTTGGCTGGCTTCCGATGAAGACCGCGAAGGAGAGGCCATCAGCTGGCACCTCAAAGAGGTGCTCAAACTCAAAGAAGACAAAATCAAACGCATTGTCTTTCACGAAATCACCAAGCCTGCCATTTTACGCGCTATTGAAAATCCACGCACCATCGACTACAACCTGGTGAATGCCCAACAGGCACGCAGGGTGCTCGATAGATTGGTGGGTTTTGAAATTTCACCGGTTTTGTGGAGAAAAGTAAAGCCTTCATTATCAGCAGGAAGAGTTCAGTCGGTTGCGGTAAGACTTGTGGTAGAACGCGAGCGCGAAATCCAGGCATTTGAAACCACCCCGGCCTTTCGGGTAACGGCTGTTTTTGCCAAATTGGAAGGCAGCAAACAACAAATCAAAGCCGAATGGCCACAGCGTTTTGCAACCGAAGAAGCCGCGAAAGCCTTTTTGGAGCAATTGCTCCATCGCAGTTTCAAGGTAAACAGCATCGAACAGCGACCTTTGAAAAAGTCGCCAGCACCACCTTTTACTACCTCCACCCTACAACAGGAGGCTTCGCGCAAACTGCGGTTTTCGGTAACCAAAACCATGCGCCTGGCCCAAGAGCTGTACGAGTCGGGAAAGATTACCTATATGCGTACCGACAGTGTGAACCTCTCGGAAACCGCATTGAATGCCGCGCGAGAAGAAATTTTACGCGCTTATGGCAAGGATTTTCACCAGCAGCGACAATACCGTACCAAAACTGCCTCAGCACAGGAAGCACACGAGGCTATTCGTCCCACTTATTTTGAAAACCACAGCACTGAAGGCGAAAAAGACATCAAGGCGCTGTATGAACTCATATGGCGCAGGGCCATTGCCTCGCAAATGAGCGAAGCACAAATTGAAAAAACGGTATTGCATATAGGCAGTGAAGGACTCCAGGGTGCCTTCAACGCCGAAGGAGAAGTAATTCGCTTTGAAGGTTTCTTGAAGGTTTACCTCGAATCAGATGACGAAGAGCCCGGAGAGGAGACCGAAAGCAGCGCATTGCCTCAAGTAGCAGAAGGTGAAGCACTTCAGTCCCGCTCAGTAACAGCTACGCAGCGTTACAGCAGGCCCCCCAGCCGATATACCGAGGCGAGTTTGGTTAAAAAGCTAGAAGAACTGGGCATTGGCAGGCCTTCTACTTATGCACCTACCATCAGCACCATCCAAAAAAGAGGCTATGTAGAACGTACCGATTTAGAAGGGCAACAACGACAATTTGTGGTGCTCCAGCTTGAAAAGGACGAAATCAGTCGTGCTGTAAAAACCGAAACCACCGGAGCCGATAAAGGCAAAATGGCCCCTACCGACATTGGCATGCTGGTAAACGACTTCCTGCTCGAGCATTTTCCCAAGGTGATGGATTATCAGTTTACAGCCAATGTGGAGCAGGAATTTGACCACATCGCCGAAGGCCAGCTCGATTGGCAAAAAATGATTGATGCGTTTTATCAGCCATTCCATGCCAATGTGGAAGACACCATAGAAAACAGCGAACGCATTACCGGTGAGCGCATTTTGGGCGAAGATCCAGTAAGCGGTTTTCAAATTTCGGTACGTATGGCACGTTTTGGTCCCGTTGCGGTGAAAACCAATTTGGCCGATCCCGAGGCCAAGCCCCTTTATGCCAATTTACGTACAGGCATGCACCTCGAAAAAGTGACTCTGGAAGATGCGTTTGAGCTTTTCAAGCTGCCACGCCAGGTAGGGGAATTTGAAGACAAAGAAATGGTGATTGGCGTGGGGAAATTTGGTCCCTATGTGCGTCACGATGGCAAATTTGTGTCTTTACGCAAAGAAATGGACCCGTTGGCGGTAACTACCGAGGAAGCCATTGAGCTCATTCTCGAAAAGCGCACCAAAGAGGCCAACCGCATCATCCGCGATTTCAAGGAATCTGGCATTCAAGTGCTCAATGGAATGTATGGCCCTTATATAGCCAAAGACAAGAAAAACTACAAAATACCCAAAGGCACCGATGCCCATGCATTGAGTGAAGAGGAGTGCGCGCAAATTATTGCCAGCAGTCCCGAACCCAAGGCAGGTGCCAAGAAAACGGTCCGTGCTAAAAAGCGGGGATAATTTGTAGATATCGCTTGAACAATTTTCTGCTATTTCACCTTTCAGGAATATGAAAGGCGATAATGTTTCGGAGGCCGCACTCAAGGCCATGATTACCTTGCTCGACGACAGCGATGAAGAGGTGGTGGCTCATGTCACCAACCAATTACTGGCTTTCGGAAGCGATATCATTCCCCGCCTTGAACATGCCTGGGAAAGTCTCGAAGACCATGGTTTGCAAGAAAGGGTAGAGAATATCATTCACAAAATCCAATTTGGATTGACCCGAGATGCCCTTTCCGATTGGTTGGAAAACAGCAGGCACGATTTATTGCAGGTGATGCTTATCATTGCCCGCTACCAATTTCCCGAGTTGAGTGAATCGAAGGTGCGCAACCACATAGAATCGATACGGATTGATGCTTGGATGGAGATGAATTATTATCTCACGGCTTTGGAGAAAGTTCGGATACTCAACCATATTTTTTTCAGAATACACGGTTTTTCGGGAAATACCGATCATTACAACGACCCACAAAACAGCTTCATCAACAAGGTGCTTGAATCGCGCAAAGGCAACCCCATCAGTCTCTGTGTGCTTTACATGATCATTGCGCAACGCTTACACATTCCCATTTATGGGGTAAATCTGCCACAGCACTTTATTTTGGCTTATCTCGACGATTCGGAGGCTGCTCAAAAACTCCCGCTCGAACTCCGTGAGCCACTCTTTTACATCAATGCCTTTAACAGAGGCATGGTATTCGGGCGCAAAGAAATTGATCAGTTCTTACAACTCATCAAGCTTGAACCCAATGAGCGCTACTACCGTGCTTGCAGCACTTTCGACATTGTTGTACGGGTTTTTAACAACCTTATTTCATCGTTTGCCGATGAGAAAAAAATGGATAAGGCCGAAGAGATTACTCAATTACGCGATATGGTACAAGTGTATATGAGCAAGCGATTGGGACCCGGAAGCGGCGATATTGACCTGCCTTTCTAACAAAAAAGCCACCCGGAGGTGGCTTTTTCAATAAGGATGACTTTCTTTTAACGCAGGGTGAAAGTGGTTTCGCCAATCAAAATACCGTCGGCATAAACTTCGGCTTTGTAAGTGCCTTCCATAAACGGACTTCCTTTGGTCCAATAAATGCAAACCGGCAAATCGTCTTGCTGGTAATCAACGGTAGCCATAGCGGTGTATAAAGTTTCTTGTCCCGAAGCCATAAACTTTCCCGAGCCGGCATCTTCAATCCACAAGGTTACTCCTTCAGGGGCAATCACGCGCAGGTATACGTTTTTATTTCCTCGGTTAGCTACCCGGTTTTCTCCCAGGGTGAAACAAGCCTTGATGCGCTCTACGCTGCGTGCCCGGCTGGTGCTGGCTTCTTTGCCGGCCGAACGCATCCGGATACCTTCAATGCTGAAGTTGGCTACTTTGAGTACAGCCCCCAATGCTACTTTGTTATTGAGGTTTACGTTTTCATCCATCAAGCGCTCGTTGCGTCGTTGTTCGGTCTTGATTTCGGCCTTGAGGCTTTGGTTTTCAACCTTCAGGTTTTCGTTGGCTTTGATGAGTGAATCAATTTTCTCGAGGTACAGCTTCTTGTAATAATTCAGCTTTCCGTTTTCACGCTTGAAACGCTCTATTTGCTGCGCTGAAAGTTTGTTGATTTGTAAAAGGCTATCGAGCTGCACACTTTTGGTGGCCAGTTCGGCATTGGCTGCTTCTACCAGGCTGTCGAGCTGGGCGTTTTTGCCTTTGAAAAGATTGAGCTCACCTACCGCTTTTTGATATTCTACTTCCTTTTGGAGGAGCAAGCGCTGTGACTCTTCTTTCAATTCACGGTTGGTATTCCATACATAAATAAAAACACCGTTTAACAGAATCAACAGTATAATGACCACAATGAGGGCCACACGCTTCGAATTCGACTTCTTTTCTTCGTTCATGGCTCGTTTTAAGCGATTTGTTTCAAATTTCCCGCAAAATTAACCTAAAGGTTTGGACAGCCAACTTATTATTCCGGAATTGCAAAGGAATTATCAACACCTTTTTAAAACGGAGGAAAACCATGTTAAGTATTCAACACATTGCACCCGAGCAAATGCTGTTTTTAGATGTGGAAACCGTGCCTCAGGCAGCCCATTATGAGGCATTGAGCGACGATTGGAAAAAGCATTGGGAATACAAAGCCCATCAAATAAGCAAAACCGACCAAGATGCAGCCGAAGTGTACCAGCGTGCCGGCATTTACGCTGAGTTTGGAAAAATTGTGTGCATTTCGGTAGGCTGCCTGCAAAACGAAGGCGGTAAAGAGCAGCTCTTTTTGAGGTCGTTTTTTGGCCACGATGAAAAGCAACTGCTCCATGCTTTTGCCGAAGTGGTGCATAAATGGGGCAAACGCTCGCAATACCTTTGCGGGCACAATATCCGCGAATTTGATATACCCTACATTTGCCGACGCATGCTGGTGCATGGCATGCGTTTGCCCGAATTGCTCGATTTAGCCGGTGCCAAGCCTTGGGAAGTACGCCACCTCGATACCCTGCAGTATTGGAAGTTTGGCGATTACAAACATTTTACGTCCTTAAAATTATTGGCGCAGCTGTTTGGTATTCCCAGCCCGAAAGACGACATCGATGGCAGCATGGTAGCCCATACCTATTATGAGTTGGGTGATGTAGAGCGTATAGCCCATTACTGCGAAAAAGATGTGATAACTGTGGTGCGCTTGGTTCAGGCCATGCGTGGTGAGCAACCTTTGTCGGACGAGCAGCTTGTTTATAAAAATTAAAGCTGCCTTTATGTGTGGCCGCCAAAAAGGCCGTATTTTGGCACATCATGCCATCTGTTCCACCATCCAAATCACTCTTGCAGGTTAACCATCTGGAGGTTTCGTTTTTACAAGGCGAAATCTGGAAGAAGGTAGTAGGTCCGTTGAGCTTTTCTGTGGCGCCTGGCCAGGTAGTAGCGCTGGTGGGTGAATCGGGTTCTGGAAAATCGGTTTGCTCCTTGGCCATTATGGGGCTTTTACCCAAACATTTTGGCAAAATAAGCAGCGGCGAAATTTGGTTTGAAGCTGGGCATGACAAAGTGAACTTGGCGGTGCTTTCCGATAACGATCATCGCCAACTCAGAGGCAGCGGCATGGCTATGATATTTCAAGAACCCATGTCGGCGCTCAACCCAGTGATGCGCTGTGGCGAGCAAGTGGCAGAAGCGGTACGTCAGCATCACCAGCACTGGAGCGAGCAGCAGGTACAGAAGCAAGTTTTAGCGTTATTTGAAGAGGTGCAATTGCCCCGTCCGCAGCAACTCATGCAATCGTACCCCCATGCCCTTAGTGGTGGACAACGCCAAAGGGTGATGATAGCCATGGCACTTGCCTGCGAACCCGCTTTATTGATTGCCGATGAACCTACCACGGCTTTGGATGTAACCGTGCAGGCCGGCATTTTAGCGCTTTTGAAAGAGTTAAGCCAAGCACGCGCTTTAGGCGTATTGTTTATTACGCATGACTTGGGGGTGGTAGCACAATTGGCCGATGAGGTGGTGGTGCTTTACCGCGGAAATTTGGTTGAAAAGGGACCTACCCAGGCGCTTTTTGAATCTCCCCAACAAGCCTATACCCAGGGTTTATTGGCTTGTAAGCCCAGGATGCACGAACGCTTACTTCGTTTGCCCACCGTGGCCGATTTTACAGAAAGGCAACATCCCTTTGTTTTTGAGGTAGAAGATGCTGGCCAACGCCAAAAACGACAGGAACAAATGTATGCTCAGCCGCCCATAGCGCAGGTGAAGGATTTGTGTTTGTGGTACACCCAGAAGGGTGCTTTTTGGCAAAAAGACCAGGTGGTGAAAGCGGTCGATGGGGTAAGTTTCGATGTTTTTCCCTGCGAAACCCTGGGTTTGGTGGGCGAATCGGGTTCGGGCAAAAGCACCATTGGCAGGGTAGTGGCAGGTTTGCTCACACCTACCAGCGGTGAGCTTATGTATCGTGGAAAGGCTTATGCCGATTTGCAGGGAGAAGCTAAAAAGCTATTCAGACGGAAAGTACAGGTCATTTTTCAGGATCCTTATGGTAGCCTAAATCCACGCATGCGGGTAGGCGATGCCTTGGTCGAACCCTTGCACGTACACAAGCTTGTGAAAGGTACTGCCGCACGCGAAGCCAGGGTAAAGCAATTGCTCGATCAAGTGGGTTTGCCTGCAGATGCAGCTCAACGCTATCCGCATGAGTTCAGCGGCGGACAACGCCAGCGCATTGTCATTGCTCGCTGTTTGGCCATGGAGCCTGAGTTCGTAGTTTGCGATGAAAGTGTGTCGGCGCTCGATGTATCGGTACAGGCTCAGGTGCTTAATCTACTAAAAAGTTTACAGCAGGAACTTAAGCTCACGTATATATTTATTTCACACGATATGTCGGTGGTTAAGCACCTTTCCGACCGTGTGATGGTTTTAAAACAAGGGAAATGCGAAGAGCTGCAAGAGGCCGATGCCTTGTATGCAGCTCCTCAATCGGCCTACAGCCAAAAACTGCTGGCGGCCATTCCCGAAATCAAATGGAACTAACATGCCCAAATCAAATACCAACAACCTCAAAAAACAGCTTTCGCAATTGAGCGATGAGGTATTGCGCTTTTATCGTTCTTCGAAGAGTGAAAAATCGTACAACTACCGCGAGGTAGCTGCCAAATTGCATATTACCGATGATATGGGCCGCGCCCTCATACAGCAAGTGGTTGAAAAGCTTTTTGCCCAAGAACAATTGGAAGAAGTGAGGCCTGGTTCTTTTCGCATCAGTCGCAAAGAAAGCACCCTCGAAGGGAGGGTTTCCATCACGGCCAAAGGCTTCGGCTTTTTGATTACCGAAGAAGGTGCCGACGATATTTTTATCCCCGAAACCAAGCTGCACAATGCCCTGCCCAACGATTTGGTGCGGGTGAAGGTAAAAAAAGGTAGGGGTGGACAAGGCCGCAAAGAAGCCGAAGTGCTTGAAGTGGTGGAGCGCCACCGCAGCTTCTTCGTGGGCATCATTCGCATTGGCGGAAAAGATGCTTTTGTAACGCCCGACAGCAAGGAAATAGCCGTCGACATCATTGTACCGGCCGATAAGCGAGGCGCTGCCAAAGACGGACAAAAGGTGATTGTAAAATTCATCGATTGGCCCATCAACCGGCACAATCCCATTGGTGAAGTCACCGAAATATTGGGTTCACCGGGCGAACACGATACCGAAATGCTGTCGATTACAGCAGAATTTGGCTTCCACTTGCACTTTTCGCCACAGGCCATTGCCCAGGCCGAGCAGTATAGCTTGGAGGTTTCGATTGAGGAAATCAAAAAGCGCCGTGATTTTAGGAGCATCACCACTTTTACCATCGACCCCGACGATGCCAAGGACTTCGACGATGCCTTGTCGATTCAGTTCCTCGACAATGGCAATTACGAAATTGGGGTGCACATTGCCGACGTATCGCACTACGTGACGCCGGGCAGTCCGCTCGACCAAGAGGCATTCCGACGCGCTACTTCGGTGTATTTGGTCGACCGCGTGGTCCCCATGTTGCCCGAAAATCTGAGCAATATGGTGTGTTCGCTTCGTCCCCACGAAGAAAAGCTCACCTATTCAGCGGTTTTTGAAATGACGCCCAAAGGCGACATCCTCGATGAGTGGTTTGGTCGCACCGTCATCAAATCGGATCACCGGTTTACCTACGACGAGGTGCAACAAATTATAGAAAAAGGAGAAGGACCGTTTTTGCGTGAAATAAATGTGCTCAATGGCTTGGCCTTGGAATTACGTGAAGACCGTTTCCGCCGGGGTTCAATTCGCTTTGAGTCGGAAGAGCTCAAGTTTAAGCTCGATGAAAATGGTAAACCCCTTTCTGTTTTCATCAAGGAACGGAAAGACGCCCATATGCTTATCGAAGATTTTATGTTATTGGCCAATCGCCGGGTAGCCCATTATGTCTCGGGTTTGTCGGGCGGACAGTACAACGCCTCCTTCGTGTACCGTGTGCACGATTCGCCCGATATGGACCGACTTCGCAGCTTTGCCCGTTTTGTAGAACGATTCGGCTACAGCATCAACACCCGCAGTCGCAAGGAAATCAGCCAGTCGTTTAACCAGCTGGTAGAAGATTTGGATGGCAAGGAGGAAGCCGACATCATAGAATCGATGGCTATTCGCACCATGGCCAAAGCCATTTACACCACCAAAAATATTGGTCACTACGGCCTGGCCTTTCAGCATTACAGCCACTTTACTTCGCCCATTCGCCGTTATCCCGACGTTTTGGTTCACCGCCTCCTCGATGCTTATATGGCCTCAGCCAAGCCGGTGCAGCAGGAAGCCCTCGAAAAGGAGTGCCTGCACTGCAGCGAGCGTGAACGTGCAGCTACCCAGGCCGAGCGCGCTTCTACCAAGTACAAACAAATTGAAATGATTGTGGGCAGAGAAGGAGAGGAGTTTGAGGGTATGGTGAGCAGCATCACCGATTTCGGCTTTTATGTGGTCATCGATTTTAACCACTGCGAAGGCCTTATCCGTTTTGCAGCCATGCATGACGATAAGTATTTCTTCGACGAAGACGATTACTGCGTGATTGGCAACCGAAGTGGTAGGCGCATTCGTTTGGGACAAAAAGTCACCGTAGAACTGAAAAAGACCGATCTTCGTACCCGTCAAGTCGATTACGCATACATTCCACCGAAGAAATAATGAACGCTTCAGCCCCTTTGAAACACCACCTTGAGCAACTCCGGTTGGAGCTGCAGCACGAATTAAATCAGCTGCATTTGCCAGCACACCCGCAGCGCTTGTACGAACCCATCCGCTATTTTCTTGATTTGGGTGGCAAGCGATTGCGACCGGTTTTGAGTTTGTTGGCCGCCGAATTGTTTGGTGCACCGCGCAGTTTGGCCATGGGACCGGCCTTGGCGGTGGAGCTTTTTCATAACTTCACCCTCTTGCACGACGATATCATGGATGAAGCGCCCCTGCGTCGCGGAAAACCTACGGTGCACGAAAAATACAACCGCGACGTAGCCATTCTTTCGGGCGATGCGCTGATGGTTTTGGCCTATGAGCAATTGTTGAAGGCACCGGCGAACGCAGTGCCCTCGCTGTTGGCTGTAATGAACAAGGTAGCCTTGGAAGTATGTGAAGGACAGCAGTACGACATGGATTTTCAATCGATGGACGAAGTGACCACCCCTGAATACATGCGGATGATCAAGTTAAAAACTTCGGTACTGTTGGGTGCAGCCTTGCAAATGGGCGCCATTGTAGCCAGTGCCAGTGAGGCCGACCAGGCACGCGTGTATGAGTTTGGCGTATTAACCGGACTGGCCTTTCAGGTACAAGACGATTTGTTGGATGTATTCGGCGACCCTGCCAAGTTTGGAAAGAAGCCCGGCGGCGATATTTTGGCCAATAAGAATACCTTTTTGCGTGTAAAGGCCATGGAAGTGGCCGACGAAGCGGGAGTGCTGGCGCTTCAAAGTTTGTATGCAGCACCCAATTCAGAAGCCAAAGTGCAGGAAATTACGCACTTTTTCCGCCAATGGGGTATTCGCGAATTGGCCGAAGCCGAAATGAAACTCCTGCTTGAACAGGCTTTTGAGCAGTTAAATGCTTTAGAAGGTGTTGATGAGCATGCGCGCCAAGTGCTTCGTGCTTTCGCAGCCTATTTGATAGCCCGAGAGGAATAAGCAGGCTGCAAGCTCATAAAAAAAGCCCCGAATTTGCATTCGGGGCTTTTTTGTGAAGAAGCAATTTTAGTTGGCTTCTTCGGTGGCAACAGGGATAACCGATACAAAAGAACGGTCCGACTGGCCTTTTTTGAATTCTACCTTACCGTCAACAAGGGCGAAAAGGGTGTGGTCTTTACCGATACCTACATTCTGACCAGGGTGGTGCTTGGTGCCACGCTGACGAACGATGATATTTCCGCTGGCAGCGAATTGACCTCCGTAGATCTTTACGCCCAGTCGTTTGCTTTCTGATTCGCGTCCGTTCTTCGAACTACCGACGCCTTTCTTGTGAGCCATGGATTATTTTCTCCTGTGGTTTAACCGATTGATTCGATGGTGATTTTGGTAAAGGATTGACGGTGACCGTTCAATTTCTGATAACCTTTACGACGCTTTTTCTTGAATACCAGCACTTTGTCGCCTTTCAGGTGAGAAACGACTTTGGCTGAGATGGTGGTACCGGACACATAAGGTGCGCCAACTTGAACGCTGCTGTCATCGCTTACCAAAAGCACTTTGTCGAGGGTAATGGTAGTACCTTCTTCAGCGGGTAAACGATGCACATACACGTGCTGGTTCTTTGAAACCTTAAATTGTTGTCCTTGAATGTCAACAATGGCAAACATTTTCGTGCGAATTTTAGAACTGCAAAGATAGCAGATGGAATTGAATTACAAAGCAGCGAGCAAAAAAGCTAGAAAGGGAAATTGATTCCCAGGTTCAAACTCGTGAAAGGATAGCGCCCTGTGGTAGGGGCATTGAGGTTTAATTCGTTTCTCCAATCGTTTTGTCTCCAGTTTTTATCGATCAAATGGGCAATCACCCAACGGTTACCTGAGGTGAATGCCGGGTCGTGTACTTTAAGTCCCATATCTACCCGGATGACGAAATAGGTAAAATCGTAGCGCAAGCCAAATCCTGTACCTACGGCAATTTCTTTGTAAAAACGGTTGAAGGCAAAGTTGGCCACCTCCCCCTTGGCCGCAGTGGTGTCTTTCAACGTCCAAATGTTTCCGGCATCTAAAAATACAGCTCCTTGAAATTTGCCGAAAATAGGGAATCGCTGCTCCAAATTGCCTTCTAAGCGCATTTCACCAAATTGATCAAGCCGAGCTCCGTAGACGCCATATCCTCCCGGACCCACAGAACGCGCCAACCAGGCACGGATGCTGTTGGTTCCTCCGGCAAAATAGCGCTTTTCGAGTGGCAGGATGATGGAGTTTTGCAGCGGCAATCCCACCCCAATGAATATGCGCGATGCCAATTTGGTGTGCTCGCCCTGCTGCCAATGCTTGCGGTATTCTAAGTCGGCACGGATATACTGGAAATAAGGAAGTCCGAGCAAGGTCCGCGGATTTTGCCCTTCCTGAAAATCAAAAGCCCTGTAAATAGCGTGCAGCGCATTGCCAGCAAACTCCATATTTACCCGCATGAAAGTTCCCCGGGTGTTGATATTGTCGACCGAGTATGCAAAACGCGAAGCCAGGTTGATATAATTGGTAAAGCTGAACTGTAAAAACGGATCCTGGATTTGGTTCAATACATCAGACAGGTTTTGGCTGATGCGGGCAGTACGTGCAAAAGAAATTTCGGCGGGAAATACCTCAAATCGCTCGCGGGCTCTATTCATCCACAAATAACCAATGTTCGTTTGGAAAACTTCGCGGGTGAAATCCAAGCGGATTTGCCTGCTGTAATTGATGCCTAAGCGGGTACGGGGTGCAGTATAAAACCGGTTGTTCCAACTGTTAAATGGCCATAAAAAACGCGGAATAGTCAAGGAGGTGCCAAAACCAAATTCAAGGGTGTTGAAAGTGGTACGCGATAGTACATCGGTATTGGTTACGTTTTGCTGCGATTCAACACCGGCATTTAAGCGAAACTCGAGCAGTTCGCCGCCTTTCAGCACATTCCGGCGCAGCTCGGTGATTCCCCCCGAAATACCAAAGAGCGAAATGGAATTGGTAGAAACTTCGCTATCGAATTTTAATTGCCGTTTGGGACTTGGCGTTAAATTCATGAGCACATTCAAAGTGCGATTGGAGTCGTTGGGCACAATTCGAATGTTGTTGTAATTGTATACTTTCAAGTCGGAAATACGGCTTTGGGTAAGTCGCATGGCCGATTCGCTGAAGTTGGTTCCTTTTCTGAATAGCAGGTTTTGTACAAGAATTTCTTTGCTGATGCTGGAGGGTATGCGGTCAACGAAATAGTAACCCGCCCTTTCGGTGGTGTCCTGCTCGTTGGAGGGCTGTTGCGATTGAAAAACCTGATAATCTACATTGACTACAATGCTATCGAAACGAAAGGGCTCAAAGTAAAAGCGCTCTTTTGGGCGCTTGATGCGTATATTGATGTTGACTTGGTGGTTGCCAGCAGAGGTGTCAACGTCGTAAAAAATCAAATCGCGATTGAAGTAGAAAAAACCTTGTTCGCGCAAATAGTTAGCCAGAGTGCCTCTGCCGCGCGAAAGCTCATCGGCATCGTAGGCTTGTCCGTTGCTTAACGGGAATTGTCGGCTTTCATACAAATGAAACAGCACAAAGGGGTCGATAGGCGACTGTGTGGGAATGTAATTGATTTGCTTTACGCTGTAGCGTGGTCCGGGTGTGATGCGGTAATGCACCCTGGCTTTTTTAGCATTTCGAGCATGAGGTTCTACAACGGTTTCCACTTTGCCGAAAAAATAGCCTTTATCGCGCAGGTAGCGGTCTAAATTGGTACGGCTTTCAAACAGTTGGGTGGAGTCGAGCAGTGCAGGTGGTTCGCCCAAGCTTTCGTTTACCCGGTTCCAAAATGAAGAAGTACGGCCACGGGTAGCCCGTTGATGGATCCATGCTTTGCTTCTGAAAACGCCTAAAAATTTCCGATTTGCCCTTGGCCGAATGAATGAGTGCATTTCGGTTTTTTGCAATTTATCGATGCCGCTTATCTTGTTTCTCGTTACCAAAACCTCATCTTCGTAGAGCGATTTGGTGACATTGCAGCTGCCCAGAAGCAACAAGGCAATCAACAGAAAACAGCGACGGTTAACAATAAATTTCAAAACAATGCTCAGCAAGGCGGAGGTAAAGATAATTGCTTCTCTCAAACTCAAGAAAAATAGACAAGAAACAGGACTATTTGTAGTAGAAGGAGAAAAAACCGTGGAAGAAGCACTCCTGGCAGGCTGGACGTGCGACAAGTTACTGCTAAAAGAAGGTTATCAAGAAAAACTCAAACCGGTTTCGACATTGCATCAGCAGCAGGTGCTCTTGGTTTCTGAAGAAAATATGGAGCGCATGACCCAGCTGTCATCGCCTTCACCTGTTTTAGGTGTATTCAGGCAACAAAGCTTGCCTTGGACCTGGAAAGCTGGCGATTCAAATTTTGTGCTTTTGTTGGACCAATTGCGCGATCCGGGCAACTTAGGTACCATCATACGCATAGCCGATTGGTTTGGACTGGCAGGTGTATTTTGCAGCAACGAAAGTGTGGAGCTGTGGAATAGCAAAACCATTCAGGCTTCTATGGGTAGCATTTTCAGGGTGCCTGTACAGTACGGCGATGCTATGGAATTTGCTCGTGAGGCCAAGGCCGGCGAGTTGTATGCAACCGTATTGGGGGGTACCGATTTGCGCGCGCAAAAGCCGGGTGTAGGAGGAATCGTGATGGTGGGCAGCGAATCGTTCGGATTATCGCCGGCCCTGCAAAAAATGGCAGGCCAACAACTTACCATACCGTCGTTTGGGAAAGCCGAATCATTGAATGCCGCCGTTGCCACGGGCATTGTATGTGCTTGGCTACGCAGTTAGGGCTTTTGTAAACCCGATTTTTTGTTCGGATCGGCCTTCACCTTGGGTGTTTGTTCGGGCATGCGTACATCCACATTGTCTTGGTACATCCATTTGCTCTTTTTCCACACAAAAGCATTGAAGCTGCCATCGGGCACGTCGTCGTAGCCATATCCGGTATTTTCGGCATGGCGAGGCACCAAATTGTCGAATACAATGCGTTGAATACTGGCTTCGTACCGTAACTGTGCCGTTACATCGGCTGCATATTCTATGTAGTAGCGGTGTTTGGTGCCTTTGGGCGTTTGAAAGAGTGGCGCACCGAAGTGGGCTACGCCTTGCTTGTCGAACCACAACAACTCAATCATTTTGCGGCGCGAAAAAGGTTCGTGTTGGTCGTAGCCAATGAGTGTATAGTAGGTAACTCCTTTCACTTTTTTGATTTCGGGAACCACCTGAAAATAGGCCGCACCATACCAACTTTTGTGGTTGAAAGTGGTGTCGTCGCGACCTAAAAATTCATCACTGCGGTCGAGCAGGGGAATAACCCTTGCGGGCTTTTCATTAGTGAGAATGCAACCGAAATGCCTCATGGTTCCCATTTCTTGCTTGACTTGCCAAGTGAAAATGCGGTATTTGCGGTCGGGCGTATAAAGCTTGCTGATGAATCGCAGGGAGTCGAAGGGGAAATCGAAGGCTCCATCGATACGCAAGCTCCGAACCAGGCCACGAATGAATAGGTAGTTGGCATCATTGCGGTCGAAAGTACTATCGCCATATTGTGCCCAGTACATGAGCTCAGTAAGCCGTATTTGCTCGTCGTACAATTCCTGATCGAAGCTGCGATCCATCACCCCGTCGGGGGTCTGGGCTTCGAGCGAAATCAAGCTGCTACCACAGAGCAAAAGCGTAAGTAGAAAAATGCGCATGTGAACTTTAACCAACATGCCGCAAATTTATTGCTTTATCCACTTCTTCACCGATTTGCCCGATTTTGTTTCTCCCTCTATCAGGTAGATGCCAGGCGCCAGGTTTTCTAGCGACAGTTCCCATTGTAGTTGCTGCTCGGTTTGTACCTGCTTTAAGGTACGTCCCTGTAAATCGAGCACACGGATGCTCGAAAGAGGCTGCTGCGAACGTATTTTTAGCCATGTACTGCCCGGATTGGGGAAAATTTCCCAGTCGGCAGTGCCAAAACTTGGAATACCCGTTGCTGCCGAACCAGAAACCAATAAATCGCCAATGTAGAGGTTGCCACCAAAATCGTTGATGCTTCGGAAGCGAACTTGGCAACCCTCTTGTAAAAATGGACTGAAGCCGCTGAAGCTAAAGTGCCGCCAGTGGCTGCTGTCGCTGGGCACGTTGCCAGCCGCATAGGTACGCATGCTGTCGCCCCCGCTGTAATAGAGGATTTGCGACTGCCTGCCACAATCGCATTCGAGCGATACGCGCAAACTGTCGCGGAAGGAGCTGTTGCGATTGCGATAGGCCAGTTTGAAGCTGATTTCGTTGATGGCGCCGTAGTTGGGGTTGATACTCACAAAGCTGCGGGTGAGTAAATCGTCTTGCTGGCGTTGGCGCACAGCATAAGCCGTGTGTTTCATCACAAATGCCTTGTTATCGCGTTGTAATCCCCCTACCGAAGCGGTGTCCCAAGTGATGTCGTCGGCAGTGCGGTCGACGATTTGCACCAAACTATCGCGCACAAATTGGTTGGCGGGCACAGGGAAGTAGGCCGACCAGCCTGGGCGTGGACTGCTGGTATCGCGGGGAGTTACGAAAAAGCGAACCGAGCGAAAGTTGTTGATTTCGTCTATTTCCTGGTTTTGGCCAGGTATGCGGAGTTCGATTTGCAGCTCGTTCCATCCGTTTTTGTAAGCCAACGGGCCCGCAAATAAGTTGGCGCTTTGCTGGGGTGCCAAATTTACAGGCAGCAAGGAACTTTGCCAGGCTGCACCATTAAGTGAGTAGCGCAGTTGCACCATGGGTATGATGCTATCTCCTAAATTCAAAGCTGAAAAATAAAGTGTTAAGCCGTTTATATGGTCTTCGGCACAAATGGTATTGTTAGCAGGCAAGCTCACAGCACCTACTGCAAGATCAGGACCGCTGCGGGCTGGGGTGGGTGTGTGACGAAGGGCTAAATAATTGTAAGCCGCTAACACATCAATTCTTCCCCGTCCGAAGGTATTGTCTTCACCCGGGTCGCCCATGTCGATGGCCGAAATATACAGGGCGTACAGCAAGCTGTCGCCACCGAGTTGGGGGAAGGCTTCTTTGAGCAACACCACGGCGCCCGACACGTGCGGACAACTCATGCTGGTGCCCGAAAGGCTGCCGTAGCCTGTTTTGCCTAATGCTGAACGCACGTTCACGCCCGGAGCTACCACTTCGGGTTTGATGAGCAGGCTGCCTGTTTGTCCACACAAACTGGGCCCTCTGCTCGAAAAGCCGGCAATGGGCAGGGCTGCGTTGTTGCCGTCGATAGCGCCGATGGAAAAGATGTTCACATCGCTCGTATTTACAAATTGCGGGTGCTTCACCGTAGCTGGCCCAGGACCTTCATTTCCCGCCGAAAAGGTGATGGCCACGCCTGCAGCTTCCACCATATTGAATATTTGGGTAGCCCAGCTCACGCAAATGGTGGTGTCGGGGCCGCCCGCTTGTCCCCAGCTGTTGTTGATCACATCAGGAATATCACTCACGGTGCTGGTATCGCCATCGGGATTCATAGCCCATTCGAAGCTCATCAAATTGATGCTCAGCGGCGTGAGGTTGCTGTGCGTAAGCGGATTGGATGCCATGAAATAGGCATTAAAGGCAACACCAATGGTATCGCGTGTGGCCGTATCGAGCCCGAGAATGGTGCCGTTTACATGGGTACCGTGGTGCGAAGGCCGATCGACGGGGAAATTGCTTTCGAGGCTGAACCAACCTTCGTTTAATGGACGGTGGTTACCCAAAAATCTCCGTGCCAGAGCCGGGTGATCGGTCCAGGTGCCGGTATCTACCGTAAAAGCTTTGCGGTTTCTGCCTGTATAGCCCATGGCCCACAAGGCAGGTGCATTGATCACATTCAGGCCAGGTTCCCGGCCATTGGCTACCTCAGGCGTTTCGATCGCTTTTGCTTCAATGGGCTCAACCAAGCCAGTCATATAACTTTCATCGGCGAACATCCAAAATATTTCCGTTTCGCGCTGCAGTGCTGGTACCAAAGCGAGGGGCATGTCCACCAAAACCACATTGGCAATCCAATACGCATGAGTAATGGTGATTTCAGGATACTTATTGGTAATTTTGTCCAAAAACGGCTTTTGGTGCCTTTCCTGCAATTCCAAGGCCCTGCGAATTACGACCCTGGCGCGCTGTTCTGCGGTCATTCCAGCCGCGGCCATATCGTACTTCAATTGCAGTGCATTTATTTGCTCGTGCAGTAGCAATCCAATGCGGATATTGCCTTTTTCGCCCCGCTGTAACTTGGCCTCAAGCTCGGGATGCAACCAGGCTTGCTGGGCTTGGGAAAATGAACAAAAGAATAGAAATGACAGGAAAAGGAGCTTACGCATCTTATTGCTTTACAAATCGTTGAACAATGGGGCCTTGGGCACTGCTAGCTACCAAGAGGTAAGTGCCTGCGGGTAATTTCGAAATATCGAGCTGCCCACCTTGGTTACCTGAATCTGGGCGTTGAGAGAGCAGGGTACGACCTATTAGATCGGTCACCTTTAACTCCGTGATATCGACTTGCGTTTCGTAGGTCAATCGCGTGCTGGCAGGGTTGGGATAGATCCTCATTCCCTGTTTGGCGGTAAGTTCACTTAGTGACATACCTTGGTCGAGATAGCTGATGTTGGTAATGTAGAGATTGCCTCCAAAGTCGTTTTTAGTAACGAACTTCAGGAAAACTGCAGAATTGCCACTGATGGGCTGCAGTGCAGGGTGATCAACCGCTACCGAGCGCCAGTGCTCAGGTAAAGTGGGATTTACGCCCTGAAAAGTGCGCATGCTGTCGCCACCGGTGGTGTAAACGCGGGTATAGCTGAGGCCACAATCCCAGGAAACAAAGATGGAAAGCGAATCGCGGAAGGTGCCTGTGCGTGGACCATAAGCCATTTGGAATTGGAGGAAAGGACGGGCTGCACTGCCGGGATTCATAGGAGGGAAATGCAGGGGCGGACTGATAAGCTCATCGAGCTGACCCTGGCGCACAGCCATTTCACGCATACGTACCCCGGCAGCAAAGTTGGTGCTGGAGGCACCTTGAACGGGATAAAATTGCCAGCTGCGGTCATCACCGCTGAGGTCGCGTATAGTCCAATCGGTCAGCGCTGCTTGTCCGGCCTGACGCGTAGTGTCAAAACGCTCAATCAGTGGCAGGTTTTGGCCATCGCGGGTGGGGAATTCCAAGAGCCAACGGTTGTTGAACAAATCGGTTTCAACCAGATTTTGTAGCGGTTTCACTTCTAAACGCAGTTGATTGGGCAATGCTGCGCCCGAAGTGGTTAAAGCCAGAAGCGGTGTAGTAATGGTCATTTGCTGGCGGGGAAGCAATGTTTGATTCACCACTACCGAATCGCGGCTATTACCAGCCAATTCATAAATGAGTTTGAAGCCAGTTACCGCGCTGTCACCCACATTTTGCACCCGCACTCTGAAACGCTGGCGGCTGATTTGGGGGATTTGTCCCGAGCAATCTTGTCCCAATTGGTGGGTAGCCGGACTATCAACCCCTGCAATGGCCAAATCGTAAGCCCTGCTGGCAGGTGCTGCTGGAGTATGACTGGATGCCAGGAAATTGAAAGCGGCAGGCAAGTTAATTACCCCACGACCAAATACATTGTCTTCGCCCGGGTCGCCCAAATCAACGGCTGTTTGATAAAGTGCATTGAGTAATTGTCGGCCTGAGAGCTGTGGAAAAGCCTCTTTCAGCAATAAAACAGCACCACTCACATGCGGAGCCGCCATGCTGGTGCCCGATTTGGTGCCGTAGCCCGTGCGTCCGTCGGCCGAACGAACATTCACCCCGGGTGCAGATACTTCGGGTTTGATAGCAAAAGAGCCACCGGGCGTGGGGCAGGTGGTAGGTCCGCGACTTGAAAAGCCAGCAATAGGTAAAGAAGCGTTGTTGCCATCCAAGGCGCCTACAGCAAACAGATTGAGGGTATCGAGCACCAATTGAGCCGGCACACCCCCCGTAGAAACGCCGGGTCCGTTGTTGCCAGCCGAAAATACATTGGCAATGCCAGCTGCTTCAACCGCTGAAAAGGCCTGAACCACCATCGGGTGGCCGCAAAGCGAATCTTGCCCAGTATTGGCACGGCCCCAGCTGTTGTTAATCACATCGGGGATGTCGTTGGTGGTGCTGGTATCGCCATCGGGATTGATGGCCCATTGGAAGGCACGAATCAGTTCAGTCCAAGGCTTTACTTGAGAAATATCGGTTACAATGGGGTCTGTGGCGATGAAGTAGGCACCAAAAGCAACGCCAATGGTGTCGTTGGTAGCCGTGTCGAGGCCCAATACGGTACCAATGACGTGGGTTCCGTGGTTGCCGGTTTTGTCGCGAGGGCTTGGTTCGTCATAACCCAGCCAGGTAGATTGCAGGCCTTGGCGCTTTCCTAAAAACTGGCCTTGAATGGCAGGATGCTCGGGCCAAACACCGGTATCAACCAGCATGGCTTTGCGTGAGCGACCGGTATAGCCCATGCGCCAGAGGGTAGGAGCGCCAATCACCGTGAGGCCGGGTTCACGGCCGTTGGCTACTTCCGGGGCTTCGGTGCCGGCGATGGGGGCTTCGAAGCCTATTTCGAAGGCATCGCTGCGTTCTATTTCTGCAATTTCGGTTTGTTGTTGCAACCAAGCGATGGCTTTGGTATCGGCTTCCATTTCGAGCATGTTTACCAACCAGTACGATTGAACAACGTGAAAGTGCTGTTCGGCAATTGATTGCTGCATTTTTTCAATCAGCCTCAGTTGCTGTTGCTGTAAAGCCATGCCTTTGCGCATCAGCCATTGCGCCCGTTCGGAAAGCGGGGTAAATTGCCTTTCGAATGCCAACATCTGCTGGTAGGCCGGCAATTGATCTTTGAAAACGAGGGTAATGCGGTGTTTATGGGCACTGCCGCTTTCTACCAACGCAGAAGACAGTTTGGGGCCGAGTATGGCTTGTGCGTTGACCACACCTACCGAGAGCAAACAAAACAACAGGATATAGCGCTTCATCATATATGATTGAAGCCTAAAAGATACAAAAGCTTTCGCTGAATTTTAATGCGAGAGCATGGTACAATCGCTTATAACGACCATTCCACCCACTTTTTGCACAAATTGACGCAATGGTTCCTTCAAATTTTCCCATTGATCCTCGTTGCAAATCCAAATGAGCATGCTGTTTTTGAAAGCTTCTGTCAATCCATCGGCATTGCGATCGCCCCGTTCGCCTTTTCCTCGAACTTCGGGAATGAGGGTGTAACCCAAGGCTCCGGCTTTTTCAATGAGCCGAATGACCTCTCGCATATCGTATGCGCCAGTGATGATTTCTACGCGTTTGGCTTTTTCCATGAGGGGTAATTTATCGGAACCAGAGAACTAACTGCATGTAGAGGGGGAGTCCCACCACGATGTTGAACGGAAAGGTAATGGCCAGTGCCATGGGCACATATAGACCCGGATTGGCCTCCGGAATCGACATGCGCATGGCAGCCGGAACGGCAATGTAGGAGGCGCTGGCAGCCAAGACGGCCATCAAATAGGTATTTCCGATGCTCAATCCCAGCCAACCACCCAACAAAGCTGCGAGGGTGGCATTGAATAAAGGCAGCACAATGCCGAATACCCAAGGGAACCAGCCTGCTTTCGACAAAGCCCTAAAGCGGCGACCCGCCAACAAACCCATATCGAGCAGGAAGAAGGCCAAAAAGCCTTTGAAGATGTCGTTGGTGAAGGGCAGGAGGCCTTCCACGGCCGCATCGGGTGAGGCAATACCGATGAGCAAGCTGCCCAAAACCAATACCACCGATCCATTTGTCAGGGCTTCATGCCATATTTTGCCGGTGCTGATGGGCTGGTCGGTTTTGCGGTATTTCTGAAACAACATCACCCCCAAAATGATGGCAGGCGACTCCATGATAGCCAACATGGCTACCATAAAGCCATCGTATTGAACAGCTTGCTCGTTGAGGTAGCTGCTGGCAGTGATGAATGTCACGGCGCTCACCGAGCCAAAAGTAGCGGCAATGGCGGCGGCATCGGGCAACGAAAACTTGCGTTTGAGAATAAAAAACGCATAAAGAGGCACCAGGCACGAAAAGCCAATGGCCAACATGAGCAATTTACCAAATTCTGCAGATACCCCTCCGTGACCCAATTCCACACCTCCCTTCAAGCCAATGGCGAAAAGCAGGTAAAGCGATAAAAACTTACTGATGGGTTGGGGGATTTCTAAATCGGAGCGCATGGCAATGGCCAGCAGACCCAGAAAGAAAAACAGGATAGGGGGGTTGAGTAAATTTTGCTGAAGCAGGGCAATAGACATCGGCAGGCAAAATCGGGTTAGGGGATGAAGATAAGCGGCGACTTCGGTTCGACCAAAAAGGGCACAAAAAATCCCGGCTGTTCACCGGGATTGTTTTTTTAACCGTTGGCCTTGGCGTGGTCGGCCAGGAATTGGGCCAGACCTTTGTCGGTCAAGGGGTGGTTGAGCAGGCCAGTGATGGCGCTGAGTGGACAGGTAACCACATGGGCACCAGCCTCGGCGCACTTTACAATGTGCAGGCTATTGCGTACCGAAGCCGCCAATACCTGTGTTTCAAAACCCTGGATGTCGTAAATGTCTACAATCTGTTGGATGAGTTCGATGCCGTCGAAACTGATGTCATCTAGTCGGCCAATGAAGGGAGAGATAAAGGTAGCACCGGCTTTGGCAGCGATGATGGCTTGGCCTGCGCTGAAAATCAAGGTGCAATTGGTACGGATGCCTTTATCGGTGAAATAGCGAATGGCTTTGATGCCGTCTTTGATCATGGGTACTTTCACCACAATTTTATCATCAATGGCAGCCAATTTCTCGCCTTCGCGGATCATGCCTTCGTAGTCGGTGCTGATCACTTCGGCACTCACATTGTCGTCTACGATGTCGCAAATGGCTTTGTAGTGGTTCAGGATGTTTTGCTCGCCCGATATGCCTTCCTTGGCCATGAGGCTGGGATTGGTGGTTACCCCGTCGAGTACGCCCAAGGCGTGCGCTTCACGAATTTGGTCGAGATTGGCGGTATCGATGAAAAACTGCATGCTTATGTATGGTTGAATTTTTTGGCAATAAAAAAAGGGTAAGCTACTTGCATCGCACCGCTACAACCACCTACCCTTGCTGTATTCCTACCCTGGGGGATTTAGCAGGAGCTGGTCGTACAAGACTTACCCTCGGCCGCAAAGGTAAGGCTAATTTTGTTTGATGCAGCGAGGCGTTTGAAAAAGCTTCATTAGGGTGTTGAGCAGCATGATTTGATAAAAAATGTAAAACAAACCATACAAAATGTAAATTAAACTTGTCTATATGTAAAGTATGTTTTACGTTTGCTGCATCAAATCTTAACCACATGAAAACATTCCTTTTTCCTGCAGCTGCCAAACACTGGGCTTGGTTGGTACTGCTTCCTTCTTTATCTCTGGGCTTGGCCAATATGTATTGGGATTACGACTTGGCATTTCTCAGTTTCAAAAGCACCCAACTAGCACGTTTGTACGACGATGGCATCTTTTCGGGCAATATGAATTTTACCGATGAATTGGCCGCCATTGGCATGATTGTCGGCTTGATGCTGATGGGCTTTTCGGCCGAAAGGGTGGAAGATGAGTTTACTTCGGCCTTGCGTTTGAAAGCCTTGAGTTGGGCGGTTTGGTGCCACTTCATCGTGCTCAGCCTGGCCATTCTGCTGGTGCACAGTGCCGCCTTTTACCATGCCTTGGTGTACAACATGTTCACCGTTTTGATTCTCTTTCGCCTGCGCTTCAGTTATTTGATCTGGAAAAACAACCGGGAGGCCGAGGCATGAAAAACCAACTGCGTCCTTTACGCCAGCTCGCCAACCTCACCCAGCAGGAATTGGCCGAGCGGGTTCAGGTATCGCGACAAACCATTGTGTCGATAGAAAGCGGCAAATATGTGCCTTCCACCGTTTTGGCGCTCAAATTGGCCGATAAGCTGGGCTGCTCCGTAGCCGATTTGTTTGTGCTGGAGAGCGACGATTGGAAGTGATTTCTAAGTATGCCTACAGCTAAGTAGGCTTAAAGGAATAAGTTATGACCAAAATTGGGTGTATTTCTATTTGAGCGATGCATTGAATTGCGATCCATGCTTTTTGCAGCTTGACAAGCAATGGCGGCCTATCATATATCCAATCAAAGCCGGAAAATGAGTTTGGCATTCAAGCTTGCTTTGGAATATGCAGTGGAAAATCTTGAGTCGTTTCCACACATAAACCACTCGTCTGGATAATTTTTGGAGTCGAACAGGTATCGTGAGTGAATGTCAAACAGTCTTCCCGCTTCAACGGCTAAGCCAAGTTTGGGTGAAAAATGGAAAGTACGGCCTAATCGGGTATTAATGAAGAAATGATGGTATTCAAAGAAGTCAATTCGCCTGTTTAGGTAATTCATACCAGTGCTCAAATACCAGTTTTTTTGTGCGTATTTATTGTTTTGTCCCCAAAAATGGTAGGCCAGTGACCAACCAGCAGTTCTGCGGCTGTATCCAACGTTTTCATTACCTCCGAGTATCAAACCTACTTGCCATTGTTTCATTTCCAAATTAAATCCAAGGTGGTATTGTTCAACCAAACCTGCTCCAATGCTTACATTCGCTTTGGTTTGGGCGAAAAGAGGAGTTCGTACGACTAATACTGCCAATGCTACAAAAAGCATCATGAGCATTCTTGAAGTAGTAAACCGATTTATAATGGCCATGTATGGATAGATTACCTTCACCTTGTTCAGTAAAGGTATTGTTTAGTGTTTTAAAAACAAAATAATTGGCATAGACATATGAACACTCTGCTTAACTCAAAGTAACTCTAATTTCTCAGTAGGGTTAGCAAAAGCATGGATCTCAAATACCCATGACTTTGAAACTTTAGTTTCAACTTTTTAGCGTTCTGCCATTGCCAAACGTGTGATTGGCTCTGGCGTAGGAACTGAGAGGCGTTTTACTTTCCTTTTCACGCCTGCTTCCCGTATTTTTGGGCGAGTCGATTTAAACCTTCCCCATGAACCTCGAATTCAACCGCAACGAAGACGAATACAAGCAGCTGCTCTACAAATACAAGCGCAAACACGACCAGGTGAAGCTGGGTGGGGGCGAAAAAGCTATTGCCAAGCACAAAGAAAAAGGCAAGATGACCGCCCGCGAACGCATCGATGCTTTGCTTGACCCCGGTGCGCCATTTGTTGAAGTAGGTGCCTTGGCCGGCGATGGCATGTATGCCGAGCATGGTGGTTGTCCCTCAGGTGGCGTGGTGGTAATATTGGGCTACATACACAAGCGCCTCTGCGTGGTGGTAGCCAACGATGCCACGGTAAAGGCAGGGGCCTGGTTCCCCATCACAGGCAAAAAGAACCTGCGTGCCCAGGAAATTGCCATGGAAAACCGACTGCCCATCATCTACCTGGTTGATTCTGCCGGCGTTTACCTGCCCATGCAGGATGAAATTTTCCCGGACAAGGAGCATTTTGGCCGCATTTTCCGCAATAATGCGCGCATGAGCAGCGATGGTATCGTGCAAATTGCAGCGGTCATGGGCAGTTGTGTGGCGGGCGGAGCTTACCTGCCCATCATGAGCGATGAAGCCTTGATTGTAGACAAAACGGGCAGCATCTTTTTGGCAGGTTCGTACCTGGTAAAAGCGGCCATTGGCGAAGACATCGACAACGAAACCCTGGGCGGCGCTACCACGCACTGCGAAATTTCGGGGGTTACCGATTACAAAATGCCCGACGACAAAACCTGCCTCGAAACCATCCGCAAGCTAGTGTCGAAGCTGGGCAAAACCGCCGATGCCGGTTTCGACCGCATCAAACCTGCTATGCCCAAGAAGGACATGAACGAAGTCTACGGCATCTTCCCGGAGGGCAATGCCAAGCAGTACGATGTGGTAGAAATCATCGAGCGCTTGGTCGACGATTCGGAGTTCACCCAATATAAAGAAGGCTATGGCAAAAGCATCGTCTGCGGTTATGCACGGGTAGATGGCTGGGCCGTGGGCATTGTAGCCAACCAGCGCAAGGTGGTGAAAAGCAAAAAAGGGGAGATGCAGTTTGGCGGGGTGATTTACAGCGACTCGGCCGACAAAGCCACGCGTTTTATTGCCAACTGCAACCAGAAAAAAATTCCGCTCGTGTTTTTGCAAGATGTAACCGGCTTCATGGTCGGCTCACGATCAGAGCACGGCGGCATTATCAAGGACGGCGCCAAAATGGTGAATGCTGTTTCCAATTCGGTGGTGCCTAAATTCACCATTGTGATGGGCAACAGCTACGGTGCAGGCAATTACGCCATGTGCGGAAAGGCCTACGATCCGCGCCTCATTTACGCCTGGCCAACGGCCCGCATGGCGGTGATGGGCGGTGAGCAAGCAGCCAAGGTGCTGTTGCAAATCCAGGTAAGCTCGGCCAAAGCCAAAGGCGAAGTCATTACGCCCGAAAAGGAAGCCGAATTGCTCAAGGAAATCACCGACCGATACACCCACCAAACCTATCCCGAATACGCTGCGGCTCGTTTGTGGGTAGATGGCATCATCGATCCGCTAGAAACCCGCAAGGTGATCAGCATGGGCATTGAAGCGGCCAACCAGGCGCCTATTGAGCGGGCGTTCAATTTGGGTGTGTTGCAGGTTTGAGCTTCTTTCAACCATAATCGGTAAGCCGGATTTGTTTATATTTGATTATGAATTTGCAGGAACGAAAAATCGCACTCATTCATTGGCTCACGGAGGTGGAAGATGAAGAGTTGCTGGAGCAAGTAGAAAGCCTCCAGCAAAATTCATTGTCTTTACCTTCTAAAATTGAGCAATTATTGGAGATGTCAGCCAAAACACCGGCTGCCGATTGTATTGCTCACACCTCCATCAAGGACCTGCTTCGGAAAGCATGAAAAGTTTGATTTGGACGCCAATTGCGTTAAAGTCACTTCAAGAAACCGTCGATATCCTAGAAAGTCAATGGTATTCGCTCGTGGTTGATGAATTCATTGATAGTATAGAGCAAAAGCTCATTTTGGTTCAATCAAACGCAGCGTTAGGCCCCAAAATAGGCGCGGGAGAAATCCGCCGGATCCTGTTGCATCCACATATCTCGCTTTTTTACCAAGATGAAGCAAGTCACATCAAGATTTTGCTGGTTTGGGATAACAGGCAAAATCCGGATACACTGTTTGAAAAGCTGGTCTCTCAATAATTCGTTGATCTCGGTAGTGACAAGTAATAAAGCCCTTCTTACGGCCATGGAATTGAATATGTTCCGTTCGCTCCAATGAGCAATGTCATTAATTTGAGTTCGAATGGCATGTTGACTTTACTTCACAGCGAGCATTTGGGTGGTGCGACCCCCTCGGGGTCGATTTAATCACGTGAACATGATATTTCTATAAACATGGCACCCCCTCGGGGTGCTTTGATTTGGTAAATACCAAATTCACAGCCTGAGTCCAACATTAACCGATTGAGGGTAATTCCAATGACCCCAAGGGGGTCATACGTTTATAGAAATCAATGCACCAACCATATAATTCGACCCTGAATGGGTCGCACCAGGCTCGGCAGCAGCTTGACCGCCATTCCTTATCTTATTGACATGCCCCAACGGGGCTTAGGTCCTCTAGGAGATGCGATGCATCTCTTTTAGCACGAACGTGCTAAAACCAACGAACCCTCTTGAACAGCAGGTAAACCCCGGAAATAATCACGACACTCGCCCCCAGCACCACATAAAACGCATTGCCCGATTCTTGTCCGGGCAGCGGAATGTTCATGCCGTACAAGCTGGCGAATAGGGTAGGAATGGCCAAACAAATGGTTACAAACGTAAGGGTTTTCATCACGTTGTTCATGTTGTTGTTGATCACCGAAGAGTAGGCTTCCATCATTTGTCCCAATACCCGAATGCTGATATTGGTCATTTGAATGGCCTGTTGGTTTTCAATCATCACATCTTCCAATAAATCGTCGTCTTCTTCCCAGGCCGCAAAAATGCGCAGACGACGCAAACGCTCCATCATGGCGCCGTTGGCTTGCAAGGCGGTGGTGTAGTAAATGAGGGCCTTTTCGTATTTGAGCAACTCCATGATTTCGCGGTTACGCAAGGAGTTCTCCAACTCATCTTCCAACCGCTCTACAATTTTGTTTATGTTGCGTAGGTGTAAGAGGTATTTGCTGGCGGTTTTGAGCATCAGTTGCAGCAAAAACTTGTTCTTTTTGCCCGTACTGAAGCCTTTTACCCGCTCTTTGATGAACTCCTGAATAATCACATTTTCCTCTTTGCAGATGGTGATGGTCATGCTGTCGGTAAGGAAAATCATGAGGGGAATGGTGGTGAAAGGCGTATCGTGCTCTACCCCGCGGAAGTGCGGCAGACGGATGACCACCAAGAGGTAATCGTCTTCCTTTTCTACACGCGACAGTTCGTCGATGTCGAGCGAGTCGGTGAGGTATTCGAGTACGAGTGGACAGTTTTTTTCAATCCATTCGCGCTCTTCAAAAGTAGGGTCCACAATGTTTACCCATGTGCTGTCGCCCAAGGCTTCTACCTCGTACAATTGTGCTTTGCTGGTTTGAAAAAGCTGAATCATGACTGAAAAATGTGTGGTTACCCGGCCCGTGCTGCCGTCGCAAAAATAGCTTTTTATCGGTCAAAACAAAGCGCTTTGGGCATTTTGTTTTCTCAATTGGCAGCTTACCGACAAACAAAGCGAACGGCTTTTTTGTAGTTTTGTGACATTCAAAATCTGTCTTTATGTCAACGCTTTCTACCGCAAAACTGAACATGGCCGAACATCCAACGCCCACCGGAACGCAACTCAATTGCAAAGGCTGGGTGCAGGAAGCGGCTTTGCGCATGTTGCACAACAACCTCGATCCTGAAGTGGCCGAGCGCCCCGAGGACCTGATTGTGTACGGCGGTCGCGGTAAAGCCGCCCGCAACGTAGAAGCATTTGAGTTGATTGTGAAGGCTTTGAAAGATTTGAACGAAGACGAAACCCTGCTCGTGCAAAGCGGCAAACCGGTGGGCATTTTGCCTACCCACAAAGACGCTCCCCGGGTGGTGATTTCGAACTCTATGTTGGTGCCGAATTGGGCCAATTGGGAGCATTTTGATGAGCTCGACAAAAAAGGACTGATGATGTACGGCCAAATGACGGCCGGTAGCTGGATTTACATCGGTTCGCAAGGCATTGTACAGGGTACCTACGAAACCTTCAATGCAGTAGCCGACAAACACTTCGGCGGTTCGCTCAAAGGCAAACTTTGCGTGACGGCCGGTTTAGGAGGCATGGGTGGCGCTCAGCCCTTGGCCATCACCATGGCCGACGGTGTGTGCTTGGCCGCAGAAGTAGAGGAGTGGCGCGCCCAAAAGCGTGTAGAAACCCGCTACCTCGATTTGATTGAACACGACATCGACAAAGCCATTGACCTGGCACTTGATTTTTGCAAAAAAGGCGAGAATAAGAGCATCGGCGTGATTTGCACCGCCGTTGATTTGCTCGATCGCCTCAACCAGCGCGGTATTGTACCCGATGTACTCACCGACCAAACCTCAGCCCACGATCCATTGGTGGGTTACATTCCACAAGGCATGACCAACGAGCAGGCCAACGTATTGCGTGAAGCCGACCAGGAGGCCTACCTCAAAGCTGCCTATGCTGCCATGCGCCGCCATACCGAATTGATGGTGGAGCTGCAGGCCAAAGGCGCCATCACCTTCGATTACGGCAACAACCTCCGCGGCCGCGCCCTCGAAGCCGGTTATACCCACGCTTTCGATTTCCCCGGTTTTGTACCCGCTTATATCCGCCCACTTTTCTGCGAAGGCAAAGGTCCGTTCCGCTGGGCAGCCCTTTCAGGCGATCCTGAAGATATTCGGGTAACCGACGAGCTCATGCTCGAGCTTTTCCCCAACGACAAAGGCCTGCACCGCTGGATCAAAATGGCACAAGAACGCATTGCTTTCCAGGGTTTGCCGGCACGTATTTGCTGGATTGGTCAAGGCGACCGTGAAAAAGCTGGTTTGGCCTTCAACGAATTGGTACGCACAGGTAAGGTTAAAGCGCCCATTGTAATTGGCCGCGACCACCTCGATACCGGCTCGGTGGCTTCACCCAACCGCGAAACCGAAGCCATGCTCGACGGTTCTGACGCCGTTGCCGACTGGCCAGTGCTCAACGCCCTCATCAATACTGCCGGCGGCGCCAGCTGGGTAAGCTTGCACCACGGCGGTGGGGTTGGCATGGGTTACTCCATCCACTCAGGCATGGTGATCGTAGCCGACGGCACCGACGATGCAGCCCGCCGCCTCAAGCGTGTGCTCCACAACGACCCCGCCATGGGTGTTATCCGCCACATGGATGCCGGCTATGACATTGCTAAGGATACGGCGCGGAAGCACCGGTTGGATATCAGGGAGAGGTTGAAGAGTTGATTTGAAACTATTCGAACGAATTAGAAGCTGAGAATAAGACCCTTTCTTGTGAGTCTATTCGTTGTATTTCTGACTTTCTGCTAGAGTATAAGTTTTTCAATTTTGGGAATAACTTGAGATCGTGCTGGTCCAAAATTCTCTTTAGATCTTCAAAAATGGGTTCTCGTTTAACAAGAATTTCGAGCTTTGTTTCTTGCCCAAAAGTAGGGACCCTTGTTAATTCATTTACCATGGATTCTAGCATTAATTCTTTATTCAAAGTGCTTTCAATAAGCATTTTGCCTCTTGCTGTCAAGTGAATAGAATCTGTTTCTATTCTAAACCATTGGATTTCCTCCACAATTTTTGGGAGTCTAATTTCAGTTTTCAGTTGTATCCAATTAAGTAGCATAATTGGCTTAATTTGATCGCTATTTATGAATTGGGATTTTATTCCAGGTCTAGACCATATCAATTGATTCCAATCCGTATCGAAGTACTTAGTTAGTGCAATTTTTGGCCATTTTTTCTCAATAGCCTTTATTGAAAAACTAGTTGCGGAATAAACGCCAATGGCAGTATTTAGTGCTTCACAAAGTAAATCCAATGCTTTGATTGCCCAATTTTGAAGCATTGTTGAGTCAAGAATTTCAATAAACTGAGATAAATCGTAGTCCTTAATTTCAGTTTGTTCAGTTTTGGATTCGAACGGAATCCCAAAAAACAATTCAGCGACTGGAATATGAAATTTAGAGGGAAAATAAAAGTCTTGCTGTCTACAATTATATATAGCAAATTCAAATGTGATGTGTTTGAGCTGTTCGGAGTCGATGATTAAAGTCCAAACCTGATCTTTAAATGGATTTGAAAAATCACTAGAATTGGCAAGAACTCTTTTAACGAAATACATAAAGTCCTCCTTTGTGTGTATAAGCTTCTCGATACCATATAGAATTCTATCCCTGTCCTTGAGGAAAAGTACGCGATCAAGCCATATACTATGGAAATTTTTCTTCACACTTTCAAAGTCAATTAAATTCTCTGAAAATTCAGTTTCCTTTTCAGGACAAGTTTCGTGTATCCCTCGTATGCAACCATGAAAAAAGTCGCTGAGCGATAACTCGCTCGTTTTTTCTATTAAAGAAGTCAACTCGCCAATGGCTGAAGCGGACTCTGAAGTTGAAAAAAAGCCTTTTCCTATGTAATGGTAGAAATAAGGTGCTTGCTTGCCTGGTTCTGAGAGTTTTGAAGCGAGTTGCGAAATGGTAAATCCTGCTTGGAACCACCTTATACCCAAATTCAGTTGATATTGTCCGTTTTCTATGCGTTCAACTGTTTCTTCATCGGTATTGATTTGGAATGCAAAATTGTATGCCTCTTGGAATTTTTGAATGACATAGACATCGATTTCATCATCTAAAGTTTTAGGCCCATATTCGATTTTAAGGGCAAGCAGTTCTGCTAACTTCGGGTGATTATTCTGTTTTGCCCCATAGAGATCTTTAATGGTTCTCAGTACTCCTGCCCATCCCCAAAACCAAAAGCCACTTTTGGCTATTTCACCACCAATCAAAACGAATTTAGAAAAGTAGTTCTCTTGGTTAAAATTATATTCCAATGCATTAGCCAATGATTTACCTATCTCTTGTTTTGATTCAGGGAAGTTGTTTTGTAATGACTCTATAAACATTAAACAGTGATTTATCCAATCATCATACTCTGTTTGATATCGGGGAATAAAGCCATAATCCCTTATTTCATTGCCAAATGGAGCGAGATGATTGCCAGTCACATAACCAAAATATAAGAGGTTATCGAACAATTTGAAAATCAAATCCTTATTTGACTCATAATCATTTGATAAATCATTAAGGAATTTCAAACGAGTGGATACATGAGCCTGTGTATTGGAAAGTCTGCTTCGAAACAAGCTTTTTAAGTCCCCTCTTCCTTGTAGCTTTTTTAGATCAAATTTTTCGTGAATTTCGATTTTAAGAATGCAATGAGCGCATTCGATGAAGTATTTATCTTCATAGGCAATCTGTACCAATGACTGGTGAAATTGACTCAACAATTTTGTAGTAACTCGTTTTTCACAAAGCAGTTCCTTGATTTTCATCAAGCTAATGTCCTTATCAAGAGGTATTATGTAGTTTAGTTGTTTTCCAAGCTCATAATCCCAATTTGGAAGAAGTAATTGCTCGCGATTTTGTTCCCACCAATGGTTGGATAATTCTTGAAAATTCATCTCGGATGACATTTCAAAGCACCTTTTTAGGAGAGAAGTGATTAGTCTATCTGCATCTAGTTCCTTAAGTTTCTTGTAAATATTTAGCGGACTAATAATCCTGAATGCCTCGAAGCAATAGTGATTTGCCAACGGGACAGGAAGTAATGCATGCCAGGTGCCTCTTTGCTGAACAACGTCATGGTCTTTCAATGATTCCAATAATCTTCTGGCATGAAGAGGATTCTCTAAAAACAAATTGCACAATACATCAAATTCAGAAGGGTTTTCATCTTGTACATCGAATGAAAATACTACAGAAATGAGTTGCAAGACTTGCTCGCTTTGTTGAAGCTTTGGGTTATTTGAAAGTAGTTTCAATACAAACTTACGATCGCTGAGCTTACTCCAGCTCTTTGTTTGCTTTCTGATGCCATTCAACAGAAAGTTCGACAATCTAAAGTTTCCATCGGCTAAAGTTATTATTCTTGAAGATATGCTGCTATGCATGCCAAGTCTACCTTCAATAAATTTATTTATTGCGCCATCTGAAGCTCTTTTTAGCCAAACAATGTTTGATACCGAATCTTGTTTTTCAGAGACATCTAAATTTATTGTTACTAACCTTAGTGGTTTTAATTCAGAACTAGTGATTTTAGCCTCTAGTTCCTTGTGGAGTTCATGACTACAGTTGTCTATTACAACTACACTATTCTTGTTAATAGCAAGTAATTCATCTACAAGATGCTTAGGATGAGGATTCGCAATGCCTTCGTCATCGGTATAGAATATATCATTGATTATAATTGATTCATTACCGCTATAATTTTTGAATATTTCTTCAACGAATCTGCTTTTGCCAACCCCTGATTGCCCTATTACGCGAATTGCTGAAACGACATTTAATTGATTACGAAAGGCTAAAATGGCTTCTTTAGTATTATACTCAAGATTATTATTAAATCCTATAAATGCAACCCTTGAATTTTCCAAATCCTCGATAAAATCAATATTCTCGTTGTTCAAGGACCATTGGCCTCTAGGCTTCCATCCATTCGTAGAAATTCCAAGTTTAGATTTAACCCAGAGCTGAACTTCAGTGTGATAATTCAACCATTTTTGGATATCGTGCAAATCGAAATAATCGCATTGCTCTGAGGGCGCGTTATAAAATTCTAGCATGCAATTTTTCAGCGCAATGGATTTGGATTCTTTGGAGCTCCGAGATTTACAAACCAAAACATATTTGCCAGAATTCTGCTGTATTAAAGATTCAATTTTTGGATATGTTTTACCTTTTAATAGTACTGCAGATCTAATTTTTCCTTGACTTAAATTAAAAGCCTTTACTTGAAATCCAATTATCTTATCACGGAGAAATTGGTTCAAGGGTTCTGTAGAAGAATCTAGATTAAACATTATATCGATTCCACCATCCTTAGCCTTTGTCGATTCCCCGTATTCAGTAGATCTTGTAGAATGACCATTTTTCCTTGCTTCGGCATCGCAAAGTCGTCCTACCAAATCTTCAAAATCGTCTTCAGATAAAAGTTTTAATTGCTCAATTGAAACATCAAATGACGGTATGCTCATTGTGGATCTAGAATTGGATATTCAAGAATAACATCTAAAAATAACCAATAATTAGGAAAAGAAAAAAAATAACTTCAGATGCATATGGCTTCACTCCACCACCAACTTCTGCGTCTCCACCTTACCGCCAGCATTCAGTTGTACGAGGTAAGTGCCCGAAGCCAACTGGCTGCTATTGAAAGGCACCAAATGCTGGCCGGGTTCGAATTTACCGGCACGCAGTTCAGCCACCTCGCGGCCGCGTAAATCAACCACCGAAAGACGGATGTCGGCCGTTTGGTTGAGCTGGAAACCGATGTTCAGCTCGCCACGGGCTGGGTTGGGATAAATGGGATACAATTTGGTTTGCAGCTTCAAAATGCCGGTTCTGTCCTCGGTGCTTAAGGCGATGTTTTCATCTCCAGCCTGGTAGGGCACATAACCAAAGTAGCAGAGGTACATTTCATCGGTGGTGCCTTCGCCCCAGGTAATTTGCTGAGGTGGGTTATTCGGGTTGTTCGGATTGCTGGCCCGGTTGTCGTAGGTGGCCTCGGCATATATCCACGTATTGGCGGGCAGGCGAATGAGGCGGGGGAAATAGTAAAATCCCTGCCAGTTGAAATCCCACTGCGGAATATTGATGAGGTTCACCGTATCGTTGCCCGGCCGCACGGCATATACTTTCCAATCGGTACCAATGAGGTGGCTGTGCGGAAAAATGCTGAGCAGCGATACCTCACTGGGTACCCTAAAACGGCCGCGGAAAGTGCGTACTTGATTGGCAGGAATCACAAAGGGACCGTTCATCAAATTCAAAGGCGAAATCTCGGTAATTTGCTCCAACCTGGTCACTTGATTATTGCGGTCGTAGAAAATGTTGATGCTGCTCGAGTCGAGTTCAGGCAGCGACGAAGGAGCGTAGTGCATCTGCACCAGCACGTCGGCACCTGCAGGGAGCTGTTTGCCAATATTCGACGGAAAATACTTGGCAGCCGCACCTGGCGCCCAGCCGTACCAATTGTCTTCAGTAGGCGTAAAACCAAAGCCAAAAAACTGGGTGTAGCCGTAACCGGGGTCCAAACTATCGCGCTGGCGACCTTGACCGGTGAGGTCTATGCCCAAAATGGCATGGTGAACTACTTTTTTATTGCCGGCCCTGAATTCAATGGCCTTGATTTTTTTGGTTTCATTGAGGTTTGTGGGCAATACAAACACCCGGTACATATCGGTATTGTTGCCTTGGTGCAGGTACGATTGGGCCATCGAAATCACCGTATCGGGTTGCCCCAACTGCGAGCCGCTGGGGTAATTGGGCAGGGGAGGTTCGGCAGCAGGATTGCCCCGTTGGGCGCCTTGTTGCACCCAATCGACAATGGTTTGTACTTCTTGCTGGCTTAACACACGCTCACCCAACAAATGGCTGTAGTTGGGGTCGGGCTGCCAAGGCGGCATATAGCGCGTTTGCACCGTAAACGAAATCATGCTCGCATAGGCCGATGCCTCCTGGTAATTGGTGAAGGGCATGGGGCCAATTTCACCAGGTCGGTGGCAGGGCGTACAATGCTGGTAAACGATGCTGGCTACTTGTCCGGCCCAAGTTACCTGAGCTTGTATCTGGGTGAACAGGCCACTAAAAAGCAGTGCACCACAAAGCAGTAATTTCTTCATACAACGGCTTGAAAATCAAATATAACTTACTGGGCGCTATTCAGCAAACAACCTACCGCGCGGGTTTCGGTGTAGGGGACTTCCACATTTCGTGAAAGTTTAAGCAATACCTCTTCCAATTCATTGGTGCTAGCCCTTGCCTTTCGTTTACCGGGGGCGGTGTAATGGTCGTCGATGCGGCCACGGTACTTCATGCGGCCTTTGTTGTCTTTCACCACCACCTCCGGAGTAACTTCTACACCATACACTTTGCTGAAGACCAGTTTTTGGTCCATGCGGATTTGCATGGCCAAATCGTGTCGCAACAAAAAGTTAATGGCCGAGGTATCGCTCGACATCTTGTTAGGAAACACCGCCACCCAACGCACGTCATCGCCAAATTTGGCTTGTAAGTCACGCAATTTGGGGGTGTAGTACTGGCAAACCGGACAGCTTTCGGATAAGAACACAAAAACCGTGGTTTTTTGCGCCATTGCAGACGAAAAACCCAAAATCAGGAGCCATACGAACAGGTATTTCTTCATGGTCGGTAAGCCGAAGTTAAGGTCTTTGGCAGTTGCTTGTTTGCCAACTTTGCGCTTTTCTCTAAAATTAATGAGCCTTTAATGCCTCAGTCGGCTTTCAGCCAAATTTCGGGATGTTCCCAAGGGCTTTCTATGGCCATTTGAATGGCTTCGGCTACTGCTTTAGGTTCAAGCACTCCAGGGCGTGGGCCTTGCGGTTGTTTGTTGTTGAAATAGGTATTCACCAATCCCGGATACAGGTTACAAACCGATATGTTGCTGCCTTCCAATTCTGCCTGCAAACTGCCAAACATGCCATCTTGCGCAAATTTGGTAGCGCAATAGGCTGTTCCTCCTGCAAAGGTGCGGCGTCCGGCTTTACAAAAACGCCGGCGTTTTGGGCCTTGAAATGGGGGAGGACGGATTGGGTGAGTGCAAAGCCGGCAAAAACATTCAGCTGAAATAGCTCCATCATTTCCTTGACCGAAATGTTTTCCATTGGCCCAAATTTGCCCATGCCTGCGTTGTTCACCAGCACATCTATGCGTTCGAAATGGGCCACAATCTGTTTAATGACGGAGGAAAGATTTTCGGATTGGGTCAGGTCGACTTCTAGAATGAGGTACTGGCCTTGGGCTAATCCAGCATCTTTCACCAACTGCTGCATCTCACTGCCATTTCGGGCCAGCAAGGCCAATCGATAGCCCTTGGCACCCAACAAACGTACTGTGGCTGCACCAATGCCTCGGGAAGCACCACTAACAACAACTACTTCCGGTCTCATAGGCTAATTCCCCAACTGCTTGCGGTACTATTCACGTTTACCAAAACGCCCGGTATACCCACGGCTGCAGCCGCTTCGATGTCGCGCTCGCGGTCACCCACCATCAGGCTTTGCTTGGGGTCGATGTGAAAGCGCGCCACGGCCTTTTCGAAGAACAACGAACCAGGCTTACGGCAAAGGCATTTTCCTTGGTCGGGATGGTGCCTGCAGAAATAAATTTCGGCAAATTCAACACCGGCCTCAGCGAAAATATTACGCATTTTCGACTCAATATGCGCATAAGTTTCGAGACTATACAGGCTCTTGCTGATGCCTGCCTGGTTGGTTACCACTACCAGCAAATAGCCTTTGGCGGTGGCTTCTTGCAAAAAGGAAATGATGCCAGGCAACAATTCAAAATCTTCGGGCGATGTGGTATAGTCGCCCGGGTCGTGGTTAATCACCCCATCGCGGTCGAGGAAAAGGGCTTTGTTCATGCCACAATGTTAGGCACAAATGGTATTTTTGCGCATGCAAAAAATCATCATCCTCGATTTTGGTTCGCAGTACACCCAACTCATCGCCCGACGCGTGCGTGAACAGCGGGTTTACTGCGAAATTCATCCCTTCAATAAAATTCCGGCCATTGGCAACGACGTAAAAGGTATCATCCTTTCAGGTAGCCCCTTTAGTACACACGATGCCCAATCGCCCAACCCCAACCTCGAGGATTTGCTGCAGCGCCTGCCCGTTTTGGGCGTATGTTATGGTGCACAATTGCTCACCAAACAGCATGGAGGCCGCGTAATGCCCAGCCAAATCCGCGAATACGGCAGGGCCAATCTTAGCACAGTGCACAACGATCCGCTCTTGAAAGGCATTTCAGCCGGCAGTCAGGTATGGATGTCACACGGCGATACCATAGAAGTACTGCCTGCGGGTGCCGCATTGCTTGCTAGTACCTCAGCAGTGACCAATGCCGCCTTCCGTTTTACCGATAAGCCGGTTTACGGCATTCAATTTCACCCCGAGGTAACACACAGTATCGACGGCAAAACCCTTATCCGCAATTTCCTCATCGATATTTGTGGGTGTGCAGCCGATTGGACGCCCGAAAGCTTCGTGGAAAGCACCGTGGCTGCCCTCAAAGCACAGCTGGGCAACGACCAGGTGGTAATGGGCCTCAGCGGCGGGGTCGATAGCACTGTGGCTGCCGTGCTCATCAGCAAGGCCATTGGCACCAACCTGCACTGCATTTTTGTAGACAATGGTTTGTTGCGCAAAAACGAGTTCGCCAAGGTCATCGATATCTACAAAGACCTGCACCTGAATGTAACCGGTGTAGATGCCCGCGATCATTTTTACGACGCCCTCAAAGGCTTGTCGGAACCAGAAGCCAAGCGCAAGGCCATTGGTCGTGTGTTTATTGAGGTGTTCGACCGCGAGGCGCACCGCATTGAGAATGTAAGTTGGTTGGGTCAGGGTACCATTTATCCCGATGTGATTGAATCGGTTTCGGTGAAAGGCCCTTCGGTAACCATCAAATCGCACCACAACGTGGGTGGATTGCCCGATAAAATGAAACTCAAGCTCGTGGAGCCGCTCAACACCCTCTTCAAAGACGAAGTACGCGAAGTAGGCAGGGCTTTGGGCATTCCAGAAGATATTTTGGGTCGCCATCCGTTCCCGGGTCCTGGCTTAGGCATTCGCATTTTGGGTGAAATCACCCCCGAAAAGGTGCGCATGTTGCAAGAGGCCGACGACATCTTCATTGAAAACTTGCGCGAAGCCGGTTTGTACAACCAGGTTTGGCAGGCAGGTACCATGTTTTTGCCCATCCAAAGTGTGGGCGTTATGGGCGATGAACGCACCTACGAGCACGTGGTAGCCTTGCGTGCAGTGGAAAGTTTGGATGGTATGACGGCCGATTGGTGCCACTTACCGTACCCTTTCCTTGCCAAAGTGTCGAATGAAATCATCAACAAAGTCAAAGGAATAAACCGCGTAGTATATGACATCAGCTCCAAACCGCCTGCAACCATTGAGTGGGAATAAGCGTTTGTTGCTCTTGGTGCTGGCTTTGATGCTGGTAGCAGGAGCTTGCAAATCGAAAAAACAAGCTGCCCAACCGCACGTACCACCTACTACCGATCCATCGATGCACGAACGTGCCCAATAATCACGAAGCCGGGGAAAACCTCCGGCTTTTTATTTAAAAAACATATGATAGCAGCCATTCGCATGAGTCAGGCCGTACAGGCGCTCGCCAAATACCCAACAGGAAAAGAACTTTCTGTTTTTTTGAAGGGATACTTCAAGCAGTTTCCCAAGATGGGCAGCCGCGATCGCCGCGAGGTAAGCCAGCTGGTTTATGGTGCTTTGCGCGTGAAAAATCTCTTTCCTTCAGCCAATACCGAACAGCGCATTTGGCTGGGTAGCTTGCTTTGCGAAGCCGAAACCAGTCCATTTGCTACTCATTGGACACCTCATTTCACCCAAACCGACTGGCCTGGATCGCTTGATTTTGAACAAAAGTTGGCCTGGTTGAAAGAAAAAGGGTTTTCGGCTCAATGGGAAGGCTTTTTTCCCCATGCCGAGGCTATTAGCAGCGCGGTTGAATTGCAGTCGTTCTATGCAGCACACCTGGCAACACCGCTCACCTGGATTCGTGTTCGCCAGAAGCACCTGCAGGCAACCATCAAGGAGCTCGAGCAAAAGGGACTCGCCTACGAGCAACACCCCGCACTACCCACGGCTTTGGCTTTGAAGGCCGGTGTGAAGCTCGACGCTTTGCAATGTTGGGCCCAGGGTTGGATTGAAGTACAGGATTTGGCCTCACAAATGACTGGCAGCCTCTTCCAACCCAAAGCAAACGAACGCTGGCTCGATGCCTGTGCGGGTGCGGGAGGAAAAAGTTTGCTGCTGCTTGATCTGCAACCCGATGCCAGTTTGTTTGTGACCGATGTACGTGACGAAATTTTACAACGTTTACACGAGCGTTTCAAGCGTGCTGGCATTCGTTCTTATAGCCGGGCGGTGGTTGACCTCACACGCCCAGGCGTCCTGCAAGAAGCGGGCAGTTTCCCCAAACAATTCGATGCCATCATTGCCGATGTGCCCTGCTCGGGCTCAGGCACCTGGGCCAGTAGTCCCGAAATGCTCGAAAGCCAACGCCAACTCGATATTTCGAGCTTCACCGAACGTCAATATCAAATTGCAGCCAATTTGCTGCCCTCTGTCAAGTCGGGTGGAAGGTTGATTTACCTCACTTGCTCGGTTTACGCGGCCGAAAACGAAGAAGTGATAAGCCGCTTACTCAAGCATGATTCGCTAGAACTCGGACAGCAACAATACTTCCAATATTCAGAAGAGGGAGGTGATATACTGTTCGGTGCTGTGCTACTGAAACGTTGATAATCAGGCGTACTGCTGCGATTTCTTCAAGGCATGCTCCAAGTCGGCCAATAAGTCCGATTCGTGTTCAATGCCAATGGATAGCCGAACCAGGTTGTCGTGAATGCCGTAATGTGCCCGTACATTTTCGGGTACATTGCTGTGGGTGGTGGTAGCAGGATGGGTGGCCAGGCTTTCGGTGCCTCCCAAACTTACTGCCAAACGGACCAGCTTGAGCGCGTTCAAAAAGCGGAAGGCTGCTTCTTGCCCACCGCGAATTTCAATACCTATAGTAGCACCCGAACCGCTGCACTGCTTTTGATAAATATCGGTTTGGCGCTTGTAACCCGGATAGTGGATGGTTTCAACCGCATGTTGCTTTTCAAAAAAGCCTAGCAAAGCCCGGGCATTGGCTTCGGCTGCACGCATGCGTAGTTCCAGCGTTTCGAGGCTGCGGGTGAGGAGCCAAGCGGTATGTGGACCGGCCATATTACCGAGGCTGTTGCGTACTTTTTTGATTTTTTGAAGGATGCTTTTGCTTCCCAAAGCGGCGCCGGCAAGTAAATCGCTGTGGCCGCCTATGTATTTGGTGCAGCTGTATACCACCACATCGGCTCCATGCTTCAAGGGTTGCTGAAAAATGGGACCCAAATAGGTGTTGTCGGCCACGACTACTGCCGCGCCGCCTTGCGAGTGGATGTGGTTGCGGACCTGCTGCACTACTTCAAAATCGATGAGTGTATTGAGTGGATTGGAAGGTGTTTCCACATACACCATGGCCATGCGTTCGTATTCGCCGTTTTTATCAAGGCGGTCGGCGATTTGTTCGAATGTTTCACCCGGACCAAATCCCATTAGCCGAACACCCCAATGGGCCAACATATCTCGGAAAAAGTGGTCGGTACCGCCATACAAGGGCTCAGTGTGCACAATGATGTCGCCGGGTTGCAGTAAAGCCAGGCAAGTGGCGCTGATGGCTGCCATGCCACTTTCGAATAGCAAGCCCATTTCAGCTCCATCGTAAATGGTCAGTCTGTTTTCTGCCAATTGCAGATTGGGCGTATTTAAACGGCTGTATATGAATCCGCCAACACCTGGTTCTGGTGCTCGTTTGCCTTGTGAAATTTCAAAAAAGGCAGCTGCTTGTTCAGCCGACTCAAAAGTATAAGTAGAAGTATGGTGAAGGGGCATTTTTACCGCGCCATTGTAGTCGGCCGGATTGTAAAAACCATCAATAATGCCCGTTTGGGGATGTACATTTTCCATAGCCCCAAGTTAGATGTTTTAAAAACACGGAGGGCACGGAGCACACGGAGAATCTATGGCTTTTCGGTCCTTATTTTATCGAGCAAGTGGCTCAAATGACGCGCTTCTTCTGGGGTGAGATTGCCCAACTGATTATCCATTTCTTTGTCGAACACGCTCATTTGTTTCAACAAGCCATGCCCTTTTTCAGAAAGCAATACGTCAACCAGGCGCTTATCGTTCGGACAGGGTGTTTTTGTAACGAGCTCTTTGAGAACGAGGCGGTCGACCATGCGGCTCACATCCGACATTTTGTCGAGCATGCGGCTGCGGATTTCTAAGGTAGAGATGGGCTCAGGATAACTTCCTTTTAAAATCCTTAAAACATTGTATTGTTGGTGTGTAATGTCGTAAGGTTCGAGCATCTGTTTAAATCCTTCAGTCATCCAGTTACAGGTATAGATGATGTTCACGGCTGCCATTTGGTAGTCGTTGCGGAAGTCGCGGACCTGCTTGATATCTTCTTTGATGCCCATAATGCAAAAATAGCTACCCAGAAACATAAATGCTTCCGGGTAGCTGGTTATTTGATTGGCTGAATTAGCCCTTTTTTACCATTTGGATGTTGCAGAGGATTTCTACTTCATCGCCTACTACAGCGCCACCGGCTTCGGTCACGGCGCTCCACTTCAAACCATAATCAAAACGCTTGATTTTGCCTTTGGCTTTGAAGCCAGCCTTTACGTTGCCATAAGGATCTTTTACGGTTCCGCCATAGGTAACTTCGAGGGTAACTGGCTTGGTCACGTCGCGGATGGTGAGGTTACCTTTTAATTCGTACTTGTTGCCAGAAACCTTCTTGAAAGAAGTGCTGGTGAAGTTCATTTTGGCGAATTTTTCAGCATTGAAGAAATCGTCGCTCTTCAAGTGGCCGTCACGCATTTCGTTGTCGGTATTGATGGTGGCAACATCTACGCTGAAGTTGATTTTAGCGTCGCTGAAATCTTCTTTGGTAGCGGTCATGCTGCCATCGAATAATTTGAAGGTGCCATCTACTTCTGAAATCACCAAGTGCGTTACGGTGAATTTCACGTTTGAGTGAACCGCATCAACGCCCCAAGTGCCGGCATTGCTGGGCTTCGGATTGTTGGTTGCAGGTTTGAAAGAGAAGAGCACAGCAGCTACTGCCAATACTCCGAGTGTAAATACTTTTTTCATGAGGATGATTTTGTTAATGCAAACATAGTGGTTAAACATTGAAGTTCAAACATTGAAATGAAAATTCACAATTTTTTAATTTTTAAGCTTTTTGTTAAACCGAAGGAGGATAAATTGATGCCTTGCGTTAGAAGTTCGCTGAGTGCCCTTTGTAGTTTCTCAGGTAAACCAGCAAGCGCGCTTCGGCGCACACTTCTCCAGATGTATTAAAGGCCTGTGCAGTCATCCACTTTTGAAAGCGGCCTTCTTTGGCCAAGGCCAATTCTGCCTCTTCTATCGATGCGTTGTCGATTTCGAAACGGATGCGCAGACGGGTGGAGGCAGGTTTTTTATAGTCAATTTCAGCGCTTTTAAGCCAGGCTTCAAGCTTTTGGCCGCGCCAGGCGAAAATCTGCCAAAACAAAATGGCGAAAAAAGGGTCGAAAGCACTGAAAATGGTGCCTCCAAAAATGGTACGTTGCAAATTGCGGTTGAGCAGCGAGGGCTTTACGCTGACTTCACACCACCGAAAATCAGTTGCAACCTCTCGCAACCATACCCTGCTGAACAAAAGTGCCGGGAAGATGCGGAGCATCCATTTGACTTGCCACGATTTGAGTTTCATGTCGCAAAGGTAGCTAATCTTTAAGGCTGGCGTGGAATGATTTGCTCGTAAAGCAACTGCCCATTGCTGTCGTTGAATTGCAGTACCAATTCACGGGTTTTACGGTCGCCCCGTACATCCAAGGTGGCAAAGCCCCGCTTTAATTGTAGGCTTCCTTCAACGCGGTTTCGGTTTTTTTCATTGTCGCGGCTGTTGCCTACCTTGCTGCTGAGGGGTGAGGCGGTGATGTCGTACATGACAATGCCGTTTTTTTCGAGCTTACTTAGTTCGCTGTGGTGGCGGTCGCCCGTGACAAAAACTACGTTTTTAATGCCTTCGCGGGAAATGGCTTCCAACAAGCGCTCTCTTTCGCAAGGATATTGGGCGTAGTTCTCGTACAAAGCTTCACTGTTCAGCACCTGACTGCCAATGGCCACCACCTTAAAACTGGCATTACTGCCTTTGAGGGCGTCGATGAGCCATTTTACTTGGGCTTCCCCCAACATTTCGCGGCTGCATGAATCTTTCAGACGCTCGCTGCTGCGGTGGTATCGGTTGTCGAGCAAGAAAAAGCCAATGTCGTTGAACTGAAAAGCGGTGGTGATGCCTGGCACTCCGGCTGCTCCCTGGCCATTGTTCATCCAAAAAAGTTGGAAGGCTTCAAGGCTCAGATCCTTGTGTGCCCAGGAACCGGTGGCGTCGTTGGGACCAAAATCGTGGTCGTCCCAAATGGCGTATTGCGGACAAGTGGCCAGCAGTTTTTGCAAATAAGGCTGCTTGCGCATATGGCTGTAGCGGTACAAAATGCCCGAGCGGCTACTCCAGTCGGCTTCACGCAGATAAATATTGTCGCCCAGCCACAGCATCATATCCGGTTTTTTCGCAGCGATGTTGTCGAAAACCTGAAAATCGCCGCCATAAGATTCCCCCGGACGATCGTAAGCCGAATCGCTGCTATAATGGCAGCTGCCCAAGGCAATGCGGAAGGCGGGCGGTTCTTCGCGCCATTGCCACAGTTTTTGGGTTTTGAAAGTAAAAGTTTGAGCACCAAATTGTTTGGCATTGGCAAATACCTTGTATTCATAGGTGGTTCCGGGTTCTAATTGGCCCAATACAAAACGAGCGGTATAGGCTGTTTCTCCTTTGGTGATGGTGGATCCTGCATTGAGCCATTTCTGCGTGCCTGCCTGACGAAACTCCACATGTACCAAAGTCTGTTTTTGGGTTTGCATCCAAATGCCTACTTCACGCATTTCAGCATAACCCAACATGGGTCCAGCCACAATTTGAGCCAAAAGCGGTGCTACATGAAGCACCAATAAAAGTGAGAGAACCAACTTTTTCATGCTTGCAAAATACGGCAGTGTACTTTATGCAAGGGTTAATTCATCCCATTTTTTCCTACTTCACCTAAGCCCCTTTTTTATCTTTGAGCCATGAAGCAACTCGTTGAATGCGTGCCCAATTTTTCAGAAGGCCGCGATATGACCATCATCAAGCAGATTACCGATCAAATTGAAGCGGTAGAAGGTGTAAGGCTCTTGGACGTCGATCCGGGCAAAGCCACCAACCGCACGGTGGTAACTTTTGTGGGAGAGCCGGCTGCCGTGGTGGAAGCCGCTTTCAGGGCTATTGCCAAAGCAGGCGAACTCATCGACATGCGCAAGCACAGCGGTGAACATGCCCGCATGGGTGCCACCGATGTTTGTCCGCTTATTCCCGTGGCCAACATCAGCATGGAAGAAACAGTGACCTATGCACGCCAACTCGGCAAAAGAGTAGGTGAGGAGCTCGGTTTTCCTGTTTTCCTCTATGAAAGTGCAGCAACCAAGCCCGATCGTCGCAACCTGGCTACCATCCGCGCTGGAGAGTACGAAGGGTTGCCCAAAAAACTGCAAGATTCAAACTGGCAGCCCGATTTTGGTGCTGCTACCTTTAACCCACAATCGGGTGCCACGGTCATCGGCGCGCGCGACTTCCTGGTGGCCTACAACATCAATCTCAACACCAAATCGACCCGCATTGCCAACGCCATCGCTTTTGATGTGCGCGAAGCGGGACGGGTGAAGCGCATCGGTCACCCTGTTTTGGGCGAAGTGGTGAACGATGAAAAGGGCGAGCCTGTTCGCATTCCGGGTACCCTCAAATCGGTAAAAGCGGTAGGCTGGTACATCGAAGAATACGGTTTTGCCCAAATTTCGATGAACCTCACCAACATCAACGTTACCTCTGTTCACGCTGCTTTCGACGAAGTGGTGCGTGCTGCCCATGAGCGTGGTGTGCGGGTAACCGGTTCTGAATTGGTAGGTCTCATTCCGTTGCGCTGCATGCTCGAAGCCGGTAGGCATTATCTGGCCAAAATGGGCCGCTCAGAAGGTGTTTCAGAAGCTGAAATCATTGAAACAGCGGTGCGCAGCATGGGCCTCAGCGAGCTCGGTCCGTTCGACCCAAAGAAAAAAATCATCGAATTCGTCATTGCCGATGCTGCCGACAGCCGCTTGGTGAGCATGGATTTGGTGGCTTTTGCCAACGAAACAGCCAGCGAATCGCCTGCACCGGGTGGTGGATCTATAGCGGCCTATGCCGGCGCGTTGGGTGCCAGTCTGGGTGCCATGGTAGCCAATTTGTCGGCCGGAAAACGCGGTTGGGAAGAGCAAACTGCCTATTTCAGCGAAGTGGCCGTGCGGTTACAAAGCATCAAAGATGGCTTGTTACGCTTGGTAGATGCCGACACCCGTGCCTTTGATGGCATCATGCAGGCATTTGGCTTGCCAAAGGGCACCGACGAGGAGAAAAAAGCACGTTCGGCTGCCATTCAGGCCGCCACTAAAGTGGCCATAGACACCCCGCTCCAAACGATGCGCCTGGCCAACGAAAGTTTTGAGCCTTTGGCTGCTATGATAGAAAAAGGCAACCAAAACAGCATTACCGATGCTGGTGTAGGTGTTTTATGTGCCAGAACCGCTGTTTACGCTGCCTGGTTGAACGTGAAGGTAAACCTGGGTGGACTTAAAGACGAGGTATACAAGAATGCTGCACTTGCCGAAGCCGATGCATTGTTGGCTCAAGCCTTAGAAAAGGAAAAAAGCCTCCTTGAAAAGGTGAATGCTGCCTTGAAGTAAGTTTACTTCGCTTTTGGAATTTCCACCGCAGGAACTACAGTACTGGTTTCTTCGGTGGATTTTTTTTGCGGATACAATTCGGCATACCAGCCTTGTTCGGGACTGCAGCTTAAAGCTTCGGCCATTCGAAATTGCACTTGCGTTAAACGTTCTCCCTGCCAATTGAAACCCTTTAGGCGAAAAGTAACCGGATCGACCTTGTCAATAGGCGTCATCACGGCCACTGGCTTCACATAGAAGCGGATGTCAACAGGCCTGTTGTCTTCGAGCCAAATGGTGATGTTGGATGATTCAATTTTATTGGCACCCATAAAGCCTTGTCCAGGCTCGTCCTCCACGTAATAAATACTCTCGCCGTTACCCTTCACGTCCATGCGGCTGATTTGCTGTCCGCTGAAATAAGCAGTTACGTCTTTGCCTTTGATTTGACTGTAGTGTAGGCTATCTTCTTGTTTTACCATAAACGATTCGCGGTACATTTCCATGCGGTCGAAGGCTTTGCCTTTGGTATAAATCTCTTTGAATTCGGAGGTGATTTGAAATCCGCCCGACCAAATGATAGGCAGTGTAAACAAACGAAACATCGAATCGGCTTCTACATAGGAAAGCGAATCGCAATGCACCAGCAAATCGGCTTGTTGAATCACCGGCAAATGCCAGGCACGCATCACGCTTTTTTCGTTTTTGTCTTTGTATTGGTAGATGGTATCGGCAGTTAAATACAAGGTGTCTTTTTCGCCGAAATTGATGAGCAGGGGGTATTCGTACACCAAATTCCAGCCGGCTTTGCGATTGAATCGACTGTAGCCGCCCCTGATTTCCGATTTTTCAACCGTATCAATCAATTGAACATTGCCGCGGCAATAACCCAGTTCTTTGCTCTCATCAAAATAGATGGTATCGGCCTTGATGAATTGCTGGCTATCAACGGCTATGCGACCGTTTTTATTCAAATAGAACTCTTTGGTTTTACTCTTGTACCAGCCGCCTTCCGTGTAGGTTTTACTTCTATCGGTTTTGATGTTGGTTGGGCCAACAAAGTCGGCGCGTTCGCTCAAGTTGTTGTATAAAAGGGTATCGGCGGTGAGCTTAAAATCGCGGTGGTCAAGGCTCACACGGGTGCGATAGTAAAACTGTTTTGTGTTGCTGTCGTAGGTGCCTCGCAAGCTTTTGAGGGTAGCTTCGGCATTGCGAGTGACGGCACCTTGTTGGTAACGGGCAATTTTCGATTGGGCATTATAGAAGAGTTCCTCGGTGGTGAGGTTCATTTCTCCGTCGGTGAGATAAACCTGCTGGCGCAAAACGGCGTCTTTGGTACTGCCGTTGTATTCGAGGTAGCGGCAAGTTCCATTCAGTTTTCCTTCTTGCACAATGCGCACATTGCCATAGGCTTTTGCCAATTTCGAATCGGCAAAGAGCAAAGCACTGTCGCAATAAAGCAGTACATCTTGCTGTTTCAAAATCACATTGCCGGTGAGGCGGCGTACCCTTTCGCCTCCCAAGTCTTCGAAGGTAAACTCACGTGCTTGCTCTATATCAATGGTATTTTTGACCGCTTGTTGGGCAAATGATTGTTTAGCTACTCCAAGTTGAGCAGCCAAGGTCAGAAGCAAAAGGTAAGGTGTGAAATTCATGCGGAAGCCCAAAAATAGGCTTTATGCGGTTTACCTCGGCTAGAACGTATGCCAAGCTGCTTAATTATTGAGGTTTAGCGTTTTCATTTTTTGCGCATAAAAAAAGCCGATTGAATATTCAATCGGCTTGGGTGAAAGACCGGGTTCGAACCGGCGACCTCTAGTGCCACAAACTAGCGCTCTAACCAGCTGAGCTACATCCACCATCTCATTGCAGTTTTAGCTGCAATTGGACTGCAAATATAGACTTCTACTGATTTTGCTGCAAGTTCTAATGAAAAAAAGCTATCAATAATTTCTACCTCTCTTTTTTGCTACGCTGCCTTGGCAAGCGTATTTTGTAGCAGGATGATGTGATTTTCGAACATCCGAAACCCGATTTCGTAGCAGAAATATTGAGGTTTTCCTTCGGCATCGAGATTGACTTTGGTATGGTATCCGGGCAAAAAACCTTCTTCCAAGAGAGGCTCTAAAGGTATGGGGGCACCTTCTGGGTGATTCAGCGCCGCCTTTTCAAGTATGCGTCGATTTTTACGCAGAATGTGGTGCACTTGCCGCATCATCATCGTGGTGTTCAGATGGAGCTGGTTGTTGTAGTTGTTTCTGCAGTGATCATCGCAGAATTTTTTGTCACGACGGCCTTTGATGGGGCTGCCGCATTGCATACAGCATTTGTTTTCCATAGCTATCCGTTTTTAAGCGTTTACAAACGTTTACAAGCGTTTAAATTACGACTAGCTATTTTTTCATTTGCAGCTTTGTTTTATGAAAACAACACGTTTGTTTCTTTTTTAAACCAAAATTGTACAGCTATGGCAAACATGCGCAATCAGGTGCGCCTCATTGGCCACCTCGGTAAGGACCCTGAAGTCAGGGAAACTACCACCGGAAAAAAGTTGGCTCGGTTCAGTGTAGCCACCAACGAAACTTACATCAACGACAAGGGTGAGCGCGTTAGCGAAACCCAATGGCACAACATCATCTGCTGGGGAAAGACGGCCAGTTTGGCAGAAAAAGTGCTTTCAAAAGGATCGGAAGTGGCGCTTGAAGGCAAAATTTCTACCAAACAGTACACCGATAAGGAAGGCAATCGGAAAACAACGACCGAAATTGTAGCCAGCGATTTTGTGACCCTTGGCGGCAAAAAAAGTGCTGCAGCTTAAATCGAAACAGCCGCTCTGAGTAGTTCAGAGCGGCTGTTGTCTTTGTCTGTATTTCCGTTATTTGACGATGGCGAATTTCCCGGTTTGTACTTCATTGGTTTTCAGATCTTTCACTGAAAACAGGTACAAACCACTGGCAATACTCTGCTTGTCTTCAGAGAGCACATCCCAGGCATGTTCTCCTCCTGCCATGAATGTTCGGCTAGGGTCACCACCAAAATTGCTAAACCAACCCGCACTGCTGCCGTTAAAATTACTGCCAGCATCGTGATATAGCGTGGCAATGGCATCACCACTTATGGTGTAAATCCTGATCTCCGCTCTTTGAGGAAGATTATAGAATACTATTTTTTTGGAACGCGAAGTAGTTCCATCCCAAGCCGCTGAAAGGCGGTATGGATTGGGATAAACGCCAACTTGGCGATTTTCACTCATCTCCCCAGCAGGGGTGCCTGCAAATACGCGGAAGGCATTTTGAATGCGAGACGATTCTAGTGATTCCAATCCAATTGCCGGATCACCTTCATCGAAGGCAGTAAGGATGTACATATATTGCCAACCATTAAGCACGTCTTCTACTTCATACTTATACCAGTACTCTACTGTATCGCCTTCAAAGCGAACAGGGGTGTTTAATCTGATGGCATCGAAGCCATTGTTGAAGCCTACGCCATTCCCTGCTTTGTCCCACTGTGCAAGCAACGAAGCACGTCCCAATAAATTGGGAAGTTTGTCGTCTCCAGGCTTGGTGCGGTACATGCGATAACCTTCGAAATCTTGCACCTTGGTTATAGGGTCAATGGTTGTTTCTGTAAGTTTATCCCAATACACGGTTATTTTATTGCTATTCGCTTCAAAACGAGCTTTGGGTGGAGGTGGAGGCTCCGGCAAAATGTAACGGTCGAGACGAGCATTGCCGTTCAAATCTTCACCCGCATCTAATTGCCCATTTTCATTTGCATCTTCCCCAACAAAGGTGCGTTTCGACCAGCCCAAATGGCTGCGCAGTTGTGTACGAGCAAACCACGTGTCTAAAGGCGTATCGTCGAGTTGAGGTGCACAAACTGCTGCAATTACAAAAGTGATAGATTCACCGGGTTCTAGGCGTGCCATGGGACCCGCTGCCAGCAATTGAACCCTGTTTCCAGGAGTATTCAAATTGGCACTTGGTCCAAAATTCCCTTTGTTCTTCATTCTGTCGTAACGCTGCAAATCATTGGTGGGTGCTGCCACATTGTACAACCAATAATTCCCATTTACGCGTGCAAATGGGGTGTTTGGATTGTTTGGATGGATGTACTGATCGCGGTATATGATACCCAGGTATTGCAATGCCCCATAAGAGTTGGTGAAAGGCCGGTCGCCAATAACGTCGTACGCATACATGGCCTGCAGCGTATCATCGAACCCCAAGCTGCCCTTATTAAAAAATGCAGCACCGCGATCATTGGTGGTTTTTACATTGCGCACTACCAAATCACTCCAGTGTCCCACGTATACCGAATCCCAGGGAGAGTCGCCGTTGTTAGTTATCGTATAATTGAATATGGTGAAGTAATCGGCGAAAGGGAAGTTCCAGGCATAAGATTCTAAGCGAACCCGTGCATTTAGTGGTAGCAGGTGGTTGGCAATGGGCTGGTTAGAACCAGGCACAATGGTAAACTCGTCGGTAAAATTGAGCACATACTCTTGGTGCGAGCGGGCAGCAGTTGAAAATACCGGACTGCCGGGTAAACTTGAACGTGTAATTACTGGAGAGCCAGGAAGGGGAGAAAATTCAAAGCCTGCCTTACCTACCGCGTACCCCGAGGCGTCGTCTACCGCTCCGGTAGAAACCGATATCTGTCCGTTTTTGATGGCGCCTATCCAAAGTCCAGCTTCAAAAAGGTGCTCCACGCCTGAACCGCGCGGATATTCCATAGAAGGCGGTCCCTGCGGGTCGTTACGTACGTTTGGCCTGCCAATGGTACCTACGTTGCTTACGTTTACACCAATATTACCAACGTTAATGGTCTTTTCTTCGAACTGTCCGAAAGCCGTCATTGCCAAAAGCAACAGCGCCATGAATAAGGATAGAATACGTGACATAGGCCACGAAAATACGCAGAAGGCTTGAATTGGAGGTTAATTCAATACTAAATTTCCTTAGACAGCCTTATGGCGCATCACGGGGAGGCTGCTGATGGATGCCAAGTATTGTTTAGTGCCCTTTGGACCCTGGTTAAAGAGCAGGTCCATGGCCGATAAATCACTCAAAAAGCCATTTTTATCGGCAAAAACTTGGTAATAAGGTGGAAGCATTAATTTTTGAGGACCTCTCGCACTTCGCCAATCGGTATATGGAACCTCTTTCTCGTATTCAATCGTAGATTCGATAGGGATTTGAAATTGTATTTTAGACAACAACCAACCAAGCAGTTGTTCATTGAACATCCATAATGTATCGGGTGCTTCATCATAAATATGCTTCAACTCCGGGGCATAAAACTCAAAAAAGGCACTTTTACCATAAGCACTCTCCATGGCATACCAGTGTTGCCTTTTCCATGGCAAGCGGTGATCGATACGTGTTTCGGCATAGGCTTGTTTATGCGACCGACCTCCGGCAATGGGAATGGTTAGCAGCTGTAATCCATTAGCTGAAGCGATGAAACAACGGTTTCGGTTCGAAGATTTGACAAAATGCTCACATTTCTCAAGCAAAAGGCGCTCGTGAATCGTTATTTTTGCCAGATGACTGACCGATAGCCAATAGGGCAATTCGGATAAAATTGTCTTCTCAAAAGAGTTGCTATGAACCACACTGCAAGTTTACACCGAAGATTGTCAACTTGGCTGACCCTGTTTGCCTTGCTTTTTATTTTGGCACCCGCTGTTCAAGCCTTGGACGCACAATTTCGCCATGCGGTTTTTTATCAGCCAGGCAAAAATCCCTATGTGGAAACCTATTTGGCGGTGAATAGCCGCTCGGTACATTTTGTGAAATTTGGTCCCAATAAATTGCAAGGAGCCATCCAAATCACCATCAGTTTCGAAAAGAACGACAGCATTGTACTTTACGATAAGTATGTGTTGAAGAGCCCGGAAATTGATACCAACGGCAATCTTGATTTTAGCTTCATCGATTTACAGCGTTTTAGCTTAACGCCAGGCACCTATTATATGGAATTGCTCATTCGCGATCAATACGATACCACAAATACGGCCAAAGCGTCGGGGAACATTGTACTCAAGGCATTAGGACAACAAGTAGAATTTTCAGACGTGCTTTTGGCAAGGGGAATTCAAAAAAGCACCCTAGCGGGAAAACTTACCAAAAGTGGATTAGACATCATTCCCCGGCCGTCTTTTTTTTACAATACAGGTCAAGATACCCTCTGGTATTATGCTGAGTTGTACGGCACTAAACATTTGGCCGATTCGGTTTTTATAGTGAGGGCCATGCTTCAATATGGCAACGAACAAGTGGTTGATAAGTGCAGCAAATTCTATCGGTTTTCGCGCAAAGAGGTGAATATAATCGCCGATGCCTTTTTGATCGACGAAGTGCCCAGCGGAAACTACACCCTGAAATTGGAATTGATGGATGCTTCGGGCAAAGTGCTATCAACTAAAAAGCAAGAAATCCAACGTTTGAATAGTAGGATTGCTTTTGATGAACAAAAAATGCGGGCATTGAAAACTACCATGTCGTTTGTGGAAGGTATGTCGGAAGCCCAATTGCGCGATCACATTGCTTCTATGAGGCCTATTTCTGAGATTTTTGAACGGGAGTATGCCGATAATTTGCTGAAGCAAAAGGCAGTGGATATAGAACTACTCAAAAAATACATGCTTAGTTTTTGGGAGCGCCGCGACAAGGTGAATCCCGACAAAGCTTGGGCTGCCTATTACGCTCGTGTGCGCGAAACCATTGAGCTCTTCAGTTCGAAAATCATGCGGGGCTACGAAACGGAGCGGGGAAGGGTGTATTTGCAATATGGGCAGCCCAATAGCCGTACTCAGGTTACAAATGAACCCAGCGCCTATCCTTACGAAATTTGGTGGTATTATGAATACAAAGGACAAAGAAACATCCGCTTTGTGTTCTACAACCCTGACATGATTACCAACGACTACCAACTATTGCATTCTGAAGCTTTGGGCGAGCCCTATGATCCGCAATGGCGCTTGATTTTGTTCAGTCGGACCACGGCCTTCCGCGACGTAGACGAACAAATGAACAGGGGGCATTTTGGTAGCTACCTAGAAGAGAATTTCAGAAATCAATGATGCGAAGCCTGGCATATTCGCTTTTATGGCTGGTATTTAGGGGACTGAGCATGTTGCCCATGCGGGTATTGTATGTCCTCAGCGATATCATTGCTTTTGGGTTACATCGGATTTTTAAGTACCGCAGAAGCACGGTTCAGTTCAATTTACGCAACGCTTTTCCCCAAAATGAGGCTACGTGGTTACTTCAAGTGGAAAATGAATTTTATCAGTGGTTTTGCGACCAGTTGGTAGAAACAGTGAAAACCCTCGATTTAAGCGGCAAAGAACTGATGCATAGGGTAGAAATTGAAAATCCCGAACTATTGCATGTCTTGCACGAGAAATCGAAACACATCATTTTTGTAGGGGCTCATCATGGTAATTGGGAGTGGCTTCACAAGTCACTCACCTTGCATTTACGCCATTTGCACTTGATCATCTATAAGCCATTGAATAATGCCTCCATCGATGCTATTGTAAAGCAAATGCGTGAAAAGTTTGGTGCCATGGCTGTGCCCATGAAGCAGATTTTTAAAGTGATGGAGGCCCAAAAGCAAACCCTTACCTGTACGTACGTGCTAGGCGACCAGTCACCCACCTCGCACAACAAATTTTTATGGTTGCCTTTCATGAACCAACCAACGGCCATTTATACCGGTGCCGAGGAGTTGGCCCGTAAATACGATGCAGCGGTGGTTTATGGCAGTATGTATCGCAAATCGAGGGGTTTTTATGGGGTACGCTTGAGTTTGGTAGCCGAGTCGCCCGAGCATTTTGAAAAAGGGCAAATCACCCAGCTGCACGCCTCCATGTTTGAAAATCAACTCAAAAACCAACCCGCATTTTGGCTTTGGTCGCACCGCCGATGGAAACTCAATCCCCAAGATCATCCTGCCTATGAATTCGTTTGATTTGCCCAAGGTAGCCGTTGCAATCCTGAATTGGAATGGCAAACACCACTTGGCTACCTACCTGCCTTCGGTACTTCAAACAGCCTATAGCCACTGCCAAATTTGGGTGATTGACAATGGCTCTACCGACGATTCGGTGAGCTGGTTGAAGGAAACCTATGGTGATCAAATTGAACTGGTGCGCTTGCCACATAATTTGGGCTACGCAGGTGGCTACAATGCGGGCTTGAACCAAATAGAGGCCGACATTTATGTGTTACTCAATTCGGATGTAGAGGTGAGCCCAAATTGGCTCGATGATCCTGTCCAGCGGTTTTTAGAAAATGAGCGCTTGGGGGCATTGCAGCCCACTATCCGTTCGTGGAAAGAAAAAACGGCGTATGAATATGCCGGTGCTGCAGGTGGCTACATCGATTCGATGGGTTATCCTTTTTGTGCAGGCCGCCTTTTTGAGCAAGTGGAGGAAGACCGCAACCAATATGCTTACCGAAAAACAATATTTTGGGCTTCGGGTGCTTGTATGTTCGTGCGCGCCAAAGCCTATTGGGAGGCAGGGGGCTTAGATGACCGCTATTTTGCCCATATGGAAGAAATAGACCTTTGCTGGCGCATGCAACACCTCGATTATGAGCTGATTCATGAACCGGCTTCGGTAGTGTATCATTTGGGTGGGGGCTCCTTGGCCTATGGCAATCCGCGCAAGACCTTTTTGAATTTCCGCAACAGCCTCATTACCCTGCAAAAAAACTTGCCACTGCCGCAAATGGTAGTGCGCGTTTTCTTGCGCCTGCTACTCGATTTTCCTGCTGCACTCAAATTTGCAGCGCATGGATCGTGGGGCGATTTTTGGGCGGTAGGTAGGGCACACTGGTCTTTTTTTGGCATGCAAGGCTACATTTGGAAAAAGCGTGCAGAAATCAAGCACAAAAAGCATCCTGCCAAATTATCAGGCATGTTTCAAGGCAGTGCGCTGTATGCACACTTCTTTGGCCGCAAAGCCAAACTTGAAGCCTTTATTGCGGCTCGCCGAGTAAATGCAACAGACCGCTGAGGGCCAACCGGTACGATGCTAATCCAAATCCACTCACCACTGCTTTGCAATAGGGCGAGAGGTACGATTGTCGTCGAAACGCTTCGCGGCTGTTCGGATTGCTGATGTGCACTTCAATCACGGGAGCAGGCACAGCAGCCACTGCATCAGCCAACGCTACCGAAGTGTGTGTATAACCTCCAGCATTGAGTAAAATTCCATCCATGTGAAAACCTGCTGATTGAATTTTATCAATCAGCTCCCCTTCGTGATTACTTTGAAAATAATTGAGTTGGTGATGCGGAAATGCCAAACGCAATTCCTCCAAATAGTTGTCGAATGAACGGCTGCCATAAATCTCCGGCTCGCGCTTGCCGAGCAAGTTTAAATTGGGGCCATTGATAATTAGAAGCTGCATGCGTTTGATTTCCGTCCGAAATTAGAGAAATTGGCGGCACGATGAATGCCAACTGGCAACAATACCTCAAAAGTTTCGAAGCTTACCTGCGGCTGGAACGCTCGCACCCGGCCAATACCATCAAGGCCTACCTCAATGATTTGCATAAACTGGCCAATTACGCCAGCACCGAGCAACCACCACTGAGTGCTACCCAGATGCAATTGACTGATTTGCAGGGATTTTTGGCTTTCTTGAACGATTTGGGACTCGAAAGCAGCAGTCAGGCCCGCGTTCTCTCTGGCATCAAAGCCTTTTACCGCTTTCTCATGCTCGAAGGCATGGTGCTCGAAAGTCCGGCCGAGCTGCTCGAAATGCCGCGCAGTCGCCGCAAACTGCCCGAGGTCTTGCACATAGAAGAAATCAATCAAATGATTGCCAACATCGACCTGAGCAAACCCGAAGGCCATCGGAACAAAGCCATTTTGGAAACGCTTTACAGTTGCGGATTGCGCGTGAGCGAGTTGATAGAGCTGCGGCTGAGCAATTTGTTTTTCGATATTGGTTTTATCCGTGTGCTTGGTAAGGGCAACAAAGAACGTTTAGTGCCTATTGGTGAGACAGCCATAGCCTCCATACGCTGGTACGTAGAAGGGCAGCGACGACAACTGAACATCGTTAAGGGCGCAGAAGATGTCGTTTTTTTGAGCCGAAACGGCAAACCGCTTACCCGCATGTTGGTGTTTTTGTTGGTGAAGCAACAAGCAATGCTGGCTGGCGTGCAAAAAACGGTGAGTCCGCATACCTTCCGGCATGCCTTTGCCACCCATATGGTAGAAGCAGGTGCCGATTTAAGGGCTGTACAAGAAATGCTCGGACACGAAAGTATTACTACCACCGAAATTTATACCCATCTCAGCCGTGAATACCTACGAGATGTGGTGAGGCAATTTCACCCAAGACGCTAGCTGCGCGGATTTTTCTTTACTCGCTTTAAATCGAGCACATTCATGGCGTTGGTGCTCAAACCGCTTATTCCTGGCTTTATCAAGCGCAATACCTGATCGTAATAGAGCACTATGTATGGCGCTTCTTCCACCAATAAAGCATTCTGTTGCTGGTAAATGGCGGCACGTTTGGTCACATTTGGCTCTTGCATAGCTTGCCGGTACCATTGGTCGAAGCGGTCATTTTTGAACCTGGTGTAGTTAGGCCCGTTGGGCGTTTCGTTGGGACCATAAGCCAGGGCAAGGTAGTTTTCGGCATCGGGGTAATCGGCAATCCAACTGGCGCGGAACATGGTCGCTTCCCCTTTACCAATAAGTTGGCGCAGGGTAGGGCCGGGACTGGTGTTGATGCTCAATTCCACGCCCAATTGCTGCCATTGCCGTTGAATGAAGATGCACAAATCGAGATAAGCTGGATTGGTTTCGAGCTGCAATTTCAGAGGTTTATCGCCATAACCAGCCTCTTTGAGCAGCTGACGGGCCTTTTCGGGCTGATAGCTGTAGTGCCCCAGCAAAGTGCTATCGAAGCCTGGCAAGCCGGGTGGAATGAGTCCAGCTGTACCCGGAATACCAATGTTGTTGCGCAGGTAGCGAATCATTTGCACCCGGTCAAAACCGTAGTTGAGTGCCTGGCGTACTCGTTTATCGGCCAAGGCCGGGTGTTGTGCTTTCTGCTGGGGGTCGAGCAGGATGCCCAGGTATTCGGTATTGAGGTAGGCTGATTTCTGTAGAGCGATTTTCCCATCGTATTTGGCCTGCAGGCTACCGTCTTTTTTTAAAACGTCGTCTTTAAAAGCCGGATCGACGCCCGAAATGAAATCGAGCTTGTTTTGCAAAAAAGCCAAGAAGGCACTTTGTTTATCGGGCAGAAAGTGCACCATCACCGCATCGAGGTAGGGCAGGCGTTGGGTGCCATCGAACTCGAAATAGGCGGGATTTTTATGCAGCGACAAGGCCTCGTTCTCGTACCAAAACGCCAGCTGAAATGGTCCCGTTCCTACCGGATTTTCGCGGAAGGCACTGCCATAAAAACGCACCGCTTCTTCAGCTACCACACTGCAATAGCCCATGGTGAGAAGCTCGGGAAGTGGTGGGAAGGGGGCGTTCAAACGGATTTCGAAAACCGAGTCATTAAGGGCATAAAAGCCATCGCCTGCCAACTTGCCATTGAAAATCCAAGCTCCGGGCGAAGCCGTCTCCGGGTCTATTAAGCGATTAAAAGAATATACAAAGTCACTTGCAGTAACTTTTCTGCTTTTGGATTCCTTAAAGCATTTGTTGGTGTGAAATAAAACATCTTGCCGTAACCAAAAGCGGTAGGTGGTTCCTGCTTCATCCACTTCCCAACGCTGGGCAATGGCGGGCTGGAGGCGCAGATTCGAATCGAGTTGCAGCAGACCGTTGTAGAGCATGTTCACGGCCCAGCCGGTGGCCTGGTCGCGGGCGAAGGCCGGGTCGAGCGAGGAGATGCCGCTTTCCTGGTTGTAGTGGAAAACCCGCTTGTTATCTGCTGTTTTATTTTGACCGCAGCCTGCCGCCAGCAAGATGGTGGATAAAATGAAGGACGTCAACTTTTTCATTCCTGCTGAGGGTATTATCTTAGAGGCTCGATTTTGCGTTCCAAAAATACGCGAAACGGTTTCTAATAGAAGTAAAATCAGTGGGAGTTCGGATGAGTAAGGTCATAGCCATAGCCAATCAGAAGGGTGGAGTAGGTAAAACTACCACCGCCATCAATCTTGCCAGCAGCCTGGCTGTTTTGGAATTTAAAACATTGTTGATCGATGCCGATCCGCAAGCCAACGCCACTTCGGGCATTGGATATGACCCCAAAGCCATCAAAACCGGCATCTACGAATGCATGGTGAACGATGTGCCTGTGCAGCACAATGTGTTGCAAACCGAAGTGCCTTTCCTCGATTTGCTGCCGGCCACCATCGATTTGGTGGGTGCCGAAATTGAAATGATTAACCGTCCGAACCGCGAACGCATTCTCAAAGATGTGATTGAGCCGGTGCGTGATCAGTACGATTTTATCATCATCGATTGCAGTCCTTCACTCGGCCTTATCACCGTGAATGCCCTCAATGCGGCCGATTCGGTAATTGTGCCCGTGCAGTGTGAATATTTCGCGCTCGAAGGTTTGGGCAAGCTGTTGAATACCATCAAAATTGTGCAAACACGCTTCAACCAAAACCTCAAAATCGAAGGCATTCTGCTTACCATGTACGATGGCCGCTTGCGTTTGGCCAATCAGGTGGTGGAAGATGTGCGGCAGAATTTGGGCGAACTCACTTTCGATACCATCATCCACCGCAATACCAAACTCAGTGAAGCCCCCAGCTTTGGCATGTCGGCCATCATGCACGACGCTAGCAGCAAGGGTGCCACCAATTATCTCAACCTGGCGCGCGAAATTTTGCAGAAGAACAACCTTACCCGCATTCCTGCCGAAGACCGTACGATCAACTCCTGAACATGAACACTACGAAAAGAAATGCCCTCGGACGGGGCCTCGGCGCCCTTTTGTCGGCCGACGAAGCAGCAGCCGTAGTAGCCCAGGCTACCACCAACTGGATGATTCCGGTAAACCAAATCGAGGCCAATCCCTATCAGCCACGTACCGACTTTGAAGAAGTTGCCCTGCGTGAATTGGCAGATTCTATCAAAATACACGGCATCATCCAGCCGCTGACCGTTCGTAAACTCACCGAAGGCCAGTATCAATTGGTGTCGGGTGAGCGTCGTTTGCGGGCATCGAAAATGGTGGGTCTCACAGAGGTACCTGCCTACATACTCGAAGCCAATCAGCAGGGCATGCTCGAAATGGCGTTGATTGAGAACATCCAGCGTCAAGACCTGAATGCCATTGAAGTGGCCATCAGCTTCAAGCGCTTGCAGGATGAATGCCAAATCAAGCAAGAAGAATTGGGCGAAAGGGTAGGAAAAGACCGTGCTACGGTGGCTAATTACCTGCGACTGCTCAAACTTCCACCCGAAATTCAGTTGGGTATTCGTAACGGCAGTCTGGGCATGGGCCATGCCCGCGCCATCTTGGGCTTGCAAAAAACCGAACAACAGCTTTTTGTGTTCCGCAAGGCCCTAGCCGAAGGTTTGAGCGTTCGCAAAGTGGAAGCTTTGGTGCGCGAAATGAACGAAGAGGGTGGTGCTACAGCTCCCAAAGGCAAGAAGGAAACAGACGACAATGGCGCTTACAAGAGCGTGCAAGACAATCTGGCAAGGCGACTCGAAGCACGGGTAGAAATCAAGGCCAATGCCAAAGGGAAAGGCGAAATTGTGATTCCTTTTGCCAATACCGACGATTTGAACCGCTTGCTCGATTTGCTGGAAGGATGAGACGCTGCTCGGCCATTTGCGCAATCATGGCTGTAAGCTTGTTGTTTGCTTGGTCTTCGGTGGAGGCCCAGCAAAGCGATTCTACTTCCATTCCGCTGGTTGTTTCGGCCGGCGATAGCAATGTGGTGATGGTTCCCGAATCGGAACACTCGGTCAAAAAAGCAGTGCGCTATTCGGCCATGCTGCCGGGCTTAGGGCAAGCCTATAACCGCAAATACTGGAAAATACCGCTTATTTACGGCCTCGGTGGCTTTACAGTATATACAGCCATCAGTAACAGCAAAGAGTATATCCGTTACCGCAATGCCTACCGCTTGCGTGTTGATGGCGATGCCAGTACAGTGGATGAATTTGCGGGACAGCTGAACAATGCTGTACTTCGACAGAACCGCGATTTATTCCGACAACAACGTGATTTGTACTGGATTTTGACAGCTGGCGTATATGCCCTCAACTTGGTTGATGCTGCTGTGGATGCTCACTTGTTCGATTTTAATGTGAGCGACAATCTGAGCATGCATCTTTTTCAGCCGCCTGCTATTGTATGGGCACAATCACCGGGCTTCCAAATACCATTGGCCCGTTTATCCTTCAAACTATGAAAATTGTACTTTTTGGTCACGGAAAAATGGGGCAACTCATTGAAAAAATAGCTTTAGAAGCTGGTGATGAGGTGGTATTGGTAGTGGATGAACATAACCGCAAAAATTTGACTTCAGCCGATTTGCAACAAGCCGATGTGGCCATAGAGTTTACCACGCCCGAATCGGCCCCTGCCAACATTCGCCTTTGTGCTGACGCGGGTGTTCCAGTGGTGGTGGGTACCACAGGCTGGTATGCGCATTTTGAGGAAATCAGTGCCTATGTAGAAAAAAAGGGGAGCGCATTACTACCTGCCACGAATTTCAGTCTTGGGGTCAACCTCTTTTTCGCCATGACCGAAAAGCTGGGAGCCCTCATGCAGCCTCATACCCAATATCGGGCGCGCATTGAAGAAACGCACCATGTGCACAAAAAAGATGCACCCAGCGGAACTGCTATTACCGCCGCCGAGCGCTTGCTCAGTGGGTGGAAGCATGCTACAAATTGGTCGCTCAATGGCGAAAATCCAAATGCATTACCCGTATTGGCCCACCGCATAGATGAAGTCCCTGGCACGCACGAAGTGATTTTTAATAACGCTATCGACGAAATTCGGCTTACCCACACTGCCTTTAACCGCGAAGGATTTGCATCGGGTGCCCTCTTTGCTGCCCAATGGCTGGTGGGTAAAAAAGGAGTGTTTTCGATGCGGGATGTGCTTGGTGTATAGGTATAAGTTGTTGAAATTCTAATGCATATAGGATGATTTGTAAATTTAGGAATCAGATTCCTAGATTTACACAATTCCAAAATCCAAGCGCTTCTACTCAAATAAAGTCCCCACACTGCCCGGAAACTTCTTATTCAGGTGCTTGTAGGCTGCTTCGGTCACCTCGCGACCACGGGGTGTGCGCTTTAAATAACCTTCTTGAATCAAAAAGGGCTCATACACCTCTTCTATGGTGCCGGCATCTTCGCCAACCGCAGTGGCTATGGTGGTTAAACCTACCGGACCACCCTTGAATTTGTCGATGATGGTGCTCAAAATGCGGTTGTCCATTTCATCTAAACCATGTTGGTCAACATGCAAAGCTTCCAACGCAATTTTGGCAATTTCTACCGTGATAATGCCTTTCCCTTTTACCTGTGCAAAGTCACGCGTTCGGCGGAGCAGGGCATTGGCAATACGTGGAGTACCGCGCGAACGGCGGGCAATTTCAAAGGCACCTGGTTCTTCAATGGGTACTTTCAAAATTTCAGCCGAACGCATTACAATGGTAGTGAGCAATTTAGCGTCGTAATATTCAAGTCGTGCATTAATACCGAAACGAGCGCGTAAAGGAGCTGTGAGCAGGCCCGATCGTGTGGTGGCGCCAACAAGCGTGAACGGATTGATGGCAATTTGTACCGAACGGGCATTAGGACCGCTGTCGATCATGATATCGATTTTGTAGTCCTCCATGGCCGAGTAGAGGTATTCTTCTACCACCGGGCTCAAACGGTGAATTTCGTCGATAAAAAGCACGTCACCAGTCTCTAAGCCTGTAAGCAATCCCGCCAAATCGCCTGGTTTTTCCATAACAGGACCACTGGTAATTTTAATTCCTGCGCTCATTTCGTTGGCAATGATATGCGCCAGGGTAGTCTTCCCCAAGCCGGGTGGACCATGCAGCAACACATGGTCGAGCGATTCTTCGCGCATGCGGGCAGCCTGTACAAATACCAAGAGGTTGTCGAGCACCTTGCGCTGACCCGTAAAGTCGTCAAAGGTTCGGGGTCTCAGGAATTTTTCTATGTCGCGGTCGGCACCGTCGAGATTCTCCTCGCTGCCATCGAAAGGGTGATTGCGCATGCGTCAAATTTAGAGCAAAGCAAGCGTCTTTGGAAGTTCAGCCAATCAATTTGAAAAGAAATGGCCTGTGAAAAAATGATTAAACTTCGATTTTCGAGTGCTGCGCTTTTCAAATGGGGTCAGATTTCGTATTTTCGAACTCTCAACTGTTTGTGTTTTGAACGATTCGCTGGTAATCATACCTACTTACAACGAAAAAGAAAATGCCGAAGCCATCATTCGGAAGGTATTCTCATTGAATTTTCCTTTCGACGTGCTTATTGTAGACGATAACTCACCCGATGGCACCCAAGAAATAGTAAAAGGGCTGATTCAGGAATTTCCCAACCAGCTGCATTTGCTCGCTCGTGCTGGTAAGCAAGGTTTGGGGACGGCATACATCGCGGGTTTTGGTTGGGCACTCGAGCGCAAGTATGAGTACGTTTTCGAAATGGATGCCGATTTTTCACACAATCCAGAAGACTTGGTGCGCTTGCGTCAAGCCTGCGTAGATGGGGCCGATGTAGCAATCGGTTCTCGTTACGTAACCGGAGTGAATGTGGTGAATTGGCCCATGAGCAGGGTAATTCTGTCGTATTTTGCTTCTAAATACGTTAAAATCATTACCAGCATGCCCATAAACGATGCCACTGCAGGTTTCAAATGCTACCGTCGCAAAGTGCTCGAAACCATTCGTTTCGACCGCATCAAGTTTGTGGGATACGCTTTTCAGATTGAAATGAAATTCAAATCCTGGTTTTTTGGTTTCAAGCTGGTGGAAGTCCCCATCATTTTCACCGATCGCACTTTGGGTCAAAGCAAAATGTCGAAAGGAATTGTTAAAGAAGCAGCCTTAGGCGTGATTCAACTCAAATGGTGGAGTATGTTTCGAGCCAAACGCGGCTACCATCAGTAATGAAAAAGTCTGCTTATATGTACTTGCTGCTGCTGGCAGCGGGATTGGTTTTTGCCTTTTGGGCTTGGAAACATTTTTCGAACACCGAGAATTCATCCGCTGCTTTGGCAGGTGCGCCTAAGCCGGGTGGAGGTCCGGTAACGGTGAAGGTTCAGGTGATGCAGCCCGAGCCCTATTCTCAACAAATTCGTTTGAGTGGTTCGCTGGTGGCTGGCGAGTCGGTACAGCTGGTTACCGAAAGTGCGGGTAAGGTGGTGTTTCTTGATTTGAAGGAAGGGCAATCGGTTAGCAAAGGACAATTGCTTTTGCGTCTCAATAACGATGACCTGCAGGCACAACTTCGCAAACAGGAAGTTTTGTTGATAGAGCTGAAGCAGCGTGAGATGCGCCAGGCTGCCTTGTTAGATCAAAAGGGAATCAGCGAACAGGAATATGAAAGAGTAGCCACCGAACTTGCCTCTTTGGAAGCAGATGTGGCCATTACCAAAGCCCAAATAGCCAAAACCGAAATAAGGGCGCCATTTAGTGGTCGAGTGGGCATTCGCTACATCAGTGAAGGGGCTTATGTGAGTCCCAATACCCGCATTGCCGATTTGGTTGACGACCGCAATATGTATGTAGATTTTGGTATCCCCGAGAAATACGCCAGTCGCATACGCAACGGACTTTCCTTAAATGTGCTGGTAAGCCAGCATCCCGACACTTTTGCTGCCAGAGTGAAGGCTCTGGAGCCACGCATCGATCGTACAACACGCAGTCAAATGGCGAGGGCCGAATTATCGAATGCGTCGGGCAAACTTGTTGCTGGAAGCTTTGCCCGTGTATTGCTCGAGCTCAATCGCATTGAAAATGCTTTGCTGCTGAATAGCACGGCAGTGGTACCCGAATTGAATGCCAAAAAAGTATTCGTTATCAGAAATGGGGTGGCAGAGCCGGTGGAGATAACCACTCTTGACCGCGATGCCAACCGGGTTTTGGTCGATTCGGGCCTTTCGGCAGGTGATACAGTAGTGGTATCGGGAATTTTAAAGTTACGTCCGGGTAGCGTGGTGAAGATATTGGAGGTGCAGTAAGATGAGTTTGTCTACCGTATCCATCCAAAGACCGGTGCTAACCATTGTATTTTCTTTGGTGATTTTGCTACTGGGTTTCATAGGCTTCACCTATTTGGGAGTGCGAGAATATCCGGCAGTGGAAACCCCCATTATTACTGTAACTACCAATTACACAGGTGCCAATGCCGACATTGTTGAATCGCAGGTAACTGAGCCTTTGGAAGAATCGCTCAATGGCATTGCAGGTATCCGTTCTTTGACTTCGGTGAGTCGCGATGGCCGTTCGACCATTACCGTTGAATTTGAGTTGGAAGTCGGTTTGGAAGCGGCTGCCAACGACGTCCGCGACCGTGTTTCACGTGCCATAGCCAACATTCCAGTAGATGCCGATCCGCCAACAGTGGCCAAGTCGGAAGCCGATGCCAATCCCATTCTTTTCCTCAACATCAAAAGCAACAGCCGTAATTTGCTCGACTTATCGGACATTGCCGAAAGGGTGTTCAAAGAGCGCTTGCAAACCATAGCTGGGGTAAGTGAAGTGCGTATTTGGGGGCAAAAAAAGTACTCCATGCGGCTTTGGTTGAACCCCGATAAACTACAGGCCTACCAGCTTACCCCGCTCGATGTGCGCAATGCACTCTTGGCCGAAAATGTAGAATTGCCCAGCGGAGCCATAGAAGGCGCCGAATTGGAACTCACTGTCCGTACCTCGGGCAGGCTCACGGGTATCGAAGAGTTTGATAATCTCATTTTGGCCAGTAGGGGCGACGACCTCATACGTTTGCGTGATGTGGGTGAAGCCCGCTTGGAAGCAGAAAACCTACGCACCTTGCTCCGCCGCGATGGGGTGCCGATGGTAGGAACGGTTATCATTCCTCAGCCCAATAGCAACTACATCGAAATCGCCGATGAGTTTTACAAAAGGGTTGACGAAATCAAACGTAACCTGCCTGAAGACATAGAGCTACAAATTGGGTTCGATACCACCCAATACATCCGCAATTCCATCAAGGAGGTGCAGGAGACCATTTATATGGCCTTTTTCCTGGTTGTGGCCATTATTTTCCTCTTTTTGAGGAACTGGCGTACTACCATCATACCAGTGCTGGTTATTCCTATTTCGCTGGTAGGCAGCTTTTTCGCCATGTATCTGTTGGGCTATTCCATCAATGTGCTTACTCTTTTGGGAATTGTGCTTGCTATTGGCTTGGTGGTTGACGATGCCATTGTGGTGCTCGAAAATATTTACTCCAAAATTGAGGCTGGTATGTCGCCCAAAGAAGCCGCCATCAAAGGCTCTGGCGAAATCTTTTTTGCAGTAATTGCCACCACCATCACTTTGGTGGCGGTATTTCTGCCTATTATTTTTCTGCAAGGCATCACCGGTAAACTATTCACCGAGTTTGGCTTGGTGATCTCGGCGGCAGTCATTATTTCGTCTTTCGTGGCATTAACGCTTACACCCATGCTATCGGCCCGATTGCTCAAAAAAAGCAAAGGCCAAAGCGCCTTATGGTTGTGGAGCGAGGGGCTTTTTAACAAGCTCAATGGCGCTTACGAAGGCAGCCTGCGCAGCATGATGCGCCATAGGAAATGGGCTTGGTTTGCACTCATCTTGTCGGTAGGTTTGGTTTACGTGGTGGGCAAGCAGCTGCCATCGGAGTTGGCGCCCCTCGAAGACCGTTCCGATTTACGCGTATTTGCCACGGCACAGGAGGGAGCCACCTTTGAGTTTATGGATACTTATATGAACGAACTTTTAGAATTCGTTCGTGAAAAGGTGCCGGAAGCAGAAAGCATCATTACCGTTACCTCGCCGGGTTTTGGTGCTTCCTCATCTACTAACTCGGGTTTTACGCGCATCATTTTGCGCAAACCATCGGAGCGAGATAGTAGCCAAATGCAGGTGGCCGACCGCCTCACACCCATTGTAAACCAATTACCCGAAGCACGTGCCTTTGTTTTTCAGCAACAAACCTTCGGTGCCCGAAACGCAGGATTACCTGTGCAATACGTTCTACAGGCGCCCAATTTTGAGCGATTGAAGGAGATTTTGCCTCTTTTTTTGGCTAAGGCCATGCAAGACCCCACTTTTAGCTTTGTGGATGTAAACCTCAAATTCAACAAGCCTGAAATCAACCTGCAAATCGACCGCACCAAGGCACGCAACCTCGGGGTTTCGGTGCTCGATATTGCACAAACGTTGCAGTTCGGATTAAGCGGACAGCGTTTTGGCTATTTCATCCTCGATGGCAAGCAATACCAGGTCATTGGACAACTGGCGCGCGAAAACCGCAATGATCCAACCGATTTGAAGTCGCTATACGTGCGCAACAACGCAGGTGAAATGATTCAACTCGACAACCTGGTGAGTCTGCGTGAAGAAACATCGCCCTTGCAACGCTTTCGCTTCAATCGCTATGTGTCGGCTACGGTTTCAGCCAATTTGAGTCCAGGCCAAACCATTGGCCAAGGCCTCGATGCCATGGATGCCATTGCGGCTGAAGTATTGCCCGACGATTTCCGCACGGCAGTGGATGGTCCATCTAAAGAATTCCGCGAATCGAGTTCAAGCCTGATGTTTGCCTTTTTGTTGGCCATTGTGCTCATTTACCTGGTGCTATCGGCGCAATTCGAAAGCTTCCGTGATCCTTTGGTGATTATGCTCACTGTACCGCTTTCATTGGCGGGTGCCATTGTATCGTTGTACCTCTTTGGACAAACATTGAATATCTTTAGTCAGATAGGCATCATCATGCTCATTGGCTTGGTAACCAAAAACGGCATTCTCATCGTTGAATTTGCCAATCAACGCAAGGAGGCAGGTTTGATGAAGAATGAAGCCATTGTTGATGCAGCTGTATCGCGATTCAGGCCCATTCTCATGACCGCCTTGTCTACCATATTAGGTATCTTGCCTATTGCGCTGGCTTTGGGTGAAGGTTCCGAAAGCCGGGTGCCCATGGGCATTGCCGTGGTGGGAGGGATGCTCGTTGGTACCTTGCTCACGCTTTACATCATTCCGGCCATGTACGGCTATATCTCAAAAGAAACACCTCAGGAGGAAGGCCATGCTTAAGTTCATTTGCTTAGGAATCGGGCTGTTTGTTGTTCAAAACACCTTGGCGCAAGCTCCGCTCACTCTGCGTGAAGCCATTGAAACAGCCTTGTCGAGCAATTTGGATATCCGCTTGGCTCGCAATGAGGCCCAGATAGCCAAGAACAACGCCCAGCCCGGCGCTGCAGGTATGTTGCCCACGGTGCAGGCTACACTCGATCCGAGCTTATCGCGCAACAACATCCGCCAGGAATTCATCAACGGCAATACTTTGGTAAATCCAAATGCCGGACAGCAGTCGCTTAATGCCAATTTGCTCCTTAATTGGACACTATTCGACGGAACAGCCATGTTTACCAACTTCAAACGCCTGAATAAGTTTGAAGAGATGGGAGCTTTAGAGGCCCGAGCAGCCATAGAACAAGTGATGAGCGATGTAATGCTGGCTTATTACGAAACCCGTCAAAGCCTTACTCAGCTAGCTGCTGCCGAAAAGAACCTTGAATTGAGCCGCGAACGCATGCAATTGGTAGCGTCGAGGAGCGCTTTGGGCAGTGCATCGGGACAGGAGTTGCTTCAGGCAAGGGTAGATTTTAATGCCGACCAAAGCCTGTTATTACGCCAACAGCAAAACTTGTTGCAAGCCAAAATCCGCCTAAATCAGCTGCTTAACCGCGGTGCCGATACCGATTGGATTCCGGTAGATAGTTTCCCTCCAATGCCAATAATGGATCTTGCCAACTTGCGCAAGCAGGCTGTAGAAAACAATACCTGGCTGGAGTTAGCCGCCTTGCAAACAGAGATAGCTGGTTTAGATGCCCGTCTTTCTCGCAATGCCATGCTGCCACGTGTTGAGTTGGTATCGGGTTACCACATCAATCGCTTGCAGTCGGAAGCCGGCTTTTTGGCCAGTAACCAAAACCGAGGTCTCGATTTAGGATTGCGGGCAGGCATTACGGTGTTCGACGGAGGCAGGTTAAATCGCGCACGAAAAAATGCCGACCTGATGCAAGCCAATGCCATGCTATTGGAGGAACGCGAAAAGCAGGCCATGGATGCATTGTTACTATCTACCTATGTGGCCTATGAAAACAACCGCAAGTTGGTGCAAATGGAAGCTGAGAATGTGCTTGTGGCACAACAAAATGTGAGTATTGCCCGAGAGGCTTATCGGCTTGGAAGCATCAGCGCCTTGGCTCTGCGCGAAGCACAGCAGCAATTGTTGGTTGCCGAAAGCAGGTGGATGGATGCACAGTTTGCATCTACTTTACATTACACTACTTTGGAGCGGTTAAGCGGACAACTTTTGCGTTAGCAGCAGTTTTGGTCGGCCGGTTGAATTTGATGTAAAAAGACAGAAAAGTGGCTTTGGAGCATTTGCCAACCTGCTGCTGAAATGCAATAGCAAACGCTGGTTCCCGAAATTTCGCCTTGGATGATGCCGGCTTCTTTGAGAGCTTTGAGGTGCTGGCTAACTGTGGCTTGTGCCAAGGGCAATTCGTCCACAATATCGCCGCAAACACAACTGTTTTGCCGCATAAGATATTGCAAAATGGCTATGCGGGCAGGATGTGCCAATGCCTTGGCCCAATTGGCCAAAAGGTTTTGCTCTTCGGTAAATGCGGTGGTTTTGCTCTTGCCCATGGATGAACTTATTGGCAAAAGTAGGTCATTTCGGCGAAATGCGGTTGAACCATGGCTTCAGCTGCTGAAATGCTTAGTTTTGTGTCATGCAATTCAATCCGCTCCAAGGCGAAAATCCCGCCAACCAGTTTTTCCTCCTCGCAGGTCCTTGTGTAGTTGAATCTGAAAGCCTCTGCATGGAGGTGGCCGAAAAAGTGATGAAAGTCACCGAGCGTTTGAAAATCCCCTATGTTTTTAAGGCCAGTTACCGCAAAGCCAACCGCTCCAGTATCCATTCGTTTACGGGTATTGGCGACGAAAAAGCACTGGAAGTATTGGCCAAGGTGCGTGAAAAATTGGGCATTCCGGTGGTTACCGACATCCATGCTGCCTATGAGGCCGCCATGGCCGCTCCCTATGTGGATGTGCTGCAAATCCCAGCTTTTTTATGCCGCCAAACCGACATTCTACAAGCTGCAGCGGCTACAGGCAAATGGGTGAATATCAAAAAAGGGCAGTTTTTAGCACCTGCATCGATGCGTTTTGCGGTGGAGAAGGTTCGTGAAAGCGGTAATCCAAATGTGATGGTAACCGACCGTGGTAGCATGTTCGGCTATGGCGATTTGGTAGTTGACTTCCGGGGTGTTCCTGAGATGCAGGCCTTTGGTACACCAGTAGTGGTTGATATCACGCACAGTTTACAGCAGCCGAATCAGGGCAGCACCACGGGTGGTAGGCCCGAAATGATTGGTACTATTGCCAAAGCGGCCATTGCAGTAGGGGCAAACGGACTTTTTCTTGAAACACACCCCAATCCGGCACACGCCCTCAGCGACGGCGCCAATATGCTGCATTTAAACAAGTTCGAAGAGTTGATGGAGCAGTTAACCCGCATCAGGCAAGCGATTATTTGAATCAGTTAACTTGAATTACCTTGAATTGCGTGCGTCGGTTGGTGCTCCTGCCGGCGTCGCTGTCGTTTGAGGCAATGGGTTTTGAATCACCGTAGCCTTTATAAGTCAGTTGTTTGGCATTTACACCAAATCGGACCAAAGCATCATACACGTTTTTAGCCCGTTGGGTAGAAAGCTCCATGTTCAGGTTTTTTCCACCTACATTGTCGGTATGGCCCTGAATTTCAATGATCATATTCGGATTGATGGCCAAAAACTCCTGCAATTTGCGCAATTCCACCAACGATTGCGTTTCGAGGGTAGCAGCGTTACTTTGGTAGAAAATGTTTCTCAGCACTACCTCATTGCCCGCTTTGATAGGCTGGAGCGCTATTTCGAAAACTTCTGAGCTGCGCTTGGGGTCAATGGTGAAATTCTCGCTGTAAAACAAGTAGCCGCCACGTGAAGCGTTAAATGCAAAGGCTTTTCCCGCTGGTAAGCTCGTAAGAAAGCGTCCATCGCTGGGGAAGGTGATTTCACTGAAAACCAACGCCCCAGAACCCAAATCCACAATTTCTACCTTTCCGGCGAGCGGACGGCGGGTTTCAGCATCAATCAAACGGCCTTTTACATAAATGGCTCGCTCGGGCCTGATGTCCTCGGGAATTTCGAAATAAAAAATATCGTTTTTGCCACGGCTGTCGCCCGACTCTGAGCTAAACAGTGCCAATGTCCCAGCCATATTCACAAACAAGCTGCTCTCATCTTTTTCGGTATTGATAGGGTAGCCCAGGTTGCGTGCAGGACCAAAATCACCATCGGCTTGTCGCTTGCTCAAGTACAAATCAAGGCGACCCATGCCAGCCATACCTTCAGACGCGAAATAGAGTGTTTGGTCGTCGTAATGAATGAAGGGCGATATTTCATCCTTGCGTGAATTAATGTAAGGCCCCATATTCTCGGGCTTGCCCCATTGTCCCATTTCGTTTTTACGACTCATCCAAATATCGCTGCCACCAAAGCCCCCTGGACGGTTACTTACGAAATAGAGCGTTTTGCCATCAAACGAAATGCTAGGCTGAGTTTCCCAATGCGCAGTATTAATGGCCAGTCCTAAATTCTCGGGGGTCGACCAGCCTTCACTGGTGAGTTTGCTTACGTAAATATCGCAGCCTCCTTTGCTGTCTTCACGGTAGCAAGCTGTGAAATAAATGGTTTTTCCATCGGCACTCAGACAGTGGGCTCCTTCGTTTCCATCTGAATTGAGAGGTGGAGGGAGCAAACTGGCCTTTTGCCATTCGCCCTTAGCATCTTTGCGACTGATAAAAAAATCTTCACCCGTTGGACCATTTTTTCGGGTATAAATAAGAGTTTGGTCGTCGGCCGTGAGCGCTGGTAAATATTCGTCGAGCTCGCTGTTGATACTATCGCCGAGGTTATAAGCAACATAGTCAACCGGGTTGGCCATGGCTTCAATGGCAAATTGACATTGATTGAGGTACAGGCTGGCATCTTGCATGGTGTTGCCTGGGAGTCCTCTGAATTTCAGTACGGCCTCAAAATTGGGTTTGGCAGCAGCGTATTCGGCACGCGCCATTTGGATTCGTCCCAATTGAAAATAAGGACGATGCGAAAACTCAGGTTTGGCAATAATAGCCTGCCTGTAAGATTGTTCCGCTTCTTTGGGCAAACTTATTTGCAATTGCAAATCGGCCAAGGTAACCCATGCGCGGGCATATTCGGGTTCTTTTTTAACCAGCTTCTTGAGCGCTTTTTCAGCTTCTTGGTACCTACTGGCATTGATCAGATTCATCGATTCGATGTACTTCTTCTCGGCCTTGCTGGTGGTTTTTTGGGCCCACGAAGCAAATGACAAGCAAACCAATCCCACCAAAAGCAGGAATCCAACAAATGGCTTCTTTGGTGGTGGCATCAAGGAATGCGCATGTATTTGTGCGACTGCAACGAAATTCGCCATGCCGGGTGTTTCTTCACGTATTCAACGATGAGTGGAAGCATTTCGCGTTCGCGACTCCATTCGGGTTGAAGATACAACAAGCAATCGTCAGAAACATGATTTCTATGCGATTCGGCCCACTTAAAGTCGTTTTTATTGTAAACTATCACTTTGAGCTCGTGCGCCAAACCTAAATTTTCAGGCAGTACAGGCTTGAATTTTTTGGGCGATACGCAAATCCAGTCGAAACTACCTAAAAGTACATTGGTACCCGCAGTTTCTATCCACACTTGCTTGCCAGCTGCCTGAAAAGCTTCGGTCAAGGGGCGTAAATCGTGCATACTGGGTTCTCCACCGGTGATTACTACATTCGGCGAACCGCTTTCAAGTACTTCGGTGAGCAAGCTTTGAATGCTTTTTTGGGGATGTGTTTCAATAGGCCACGATTCCTTCACATCGCACCAAACGCAACCCACATCGCATCCACCCAAACGAATGAAATAAGAAGCCATACCTTGATGGAAACCTTCACCCTGGAGGGTGTAAAACGACTCCATCACGGGTAACATCTCAGCCATAAAAGTCCTTTTTGGCTGCGTGAAGCGTATTTTTTAACAACATGGCAATGGTCATAGGACCAACACCACCTGGCACTGGCGTGATGTAACTGCATTTGGGTGCAACCTGTTCAAAATCAACATCGCCTGCCAAACGGAAACCACTTTTTCTGCTGCTGTCGCTCACACGGGTGGTTCCCACATCAATCACAATGGCACCCTCTTTTACCATATCGGCTTTCACAAACTCGGGTTTCCCCAAGGCTGCTACGATGATATCGGCTTGTAATAGATGCTCTTTGAGGTGGGCAGTGCGGCTGTGGCATAAGGTAACCGTGCAATTGCCTGGCTGGGTATTGCGGGCGAGCAAAATGCTCACCGGACTACCGACTATATGGCTTCTTCCAAGCACTACGCAATGTTTGCCTTGGGTATTGATATTGTAGCGTTTAAGTAATTCTATAATGCCATGCGGCGTCGCGGGTAAATAGCAAGGCAAGTTGAGCACCATGCGGCCAATATTTACCGCATGAAAGCCATCTACATCTTTGCGGGGATCGATAGATTCATTTACTTTTTCGGCATTGATATGACCCGGCAGAGGCAATTGTACAATGAATCCGTCTATTTGCTCATCAGCATTTAGCTTGGCAACCTCGGCTAATAATGCTGCTTCGCTGATGTTGCTGTCGAACCGCAGCAGGGTGGAGGTGAAGCCGGCATCTTCGCAAGCCTTTATTTTATTGGCCACATAGGTTTCGCTGCCGCCATCATTGCCCACCAATACTGCGGCGAGGTGTGGCCTGCGCTGTCCTGCTGCAAGCAGTTTTTCAACTTCCGCAGCAATTTCCTGCCTTATAGCCGCTGCTGTCGCCTTTCCGTCGATGAGCTGGTGCATATTATTAATCGAGTTTGAGAACGGCCAAAAAGGCATTTTGGGGGATTTCCACATTTCCCACTTGACGCATCCGCTTCTTGCCCTTTTTCTGTTTTTCAAGCAGCTTCCGCTTCCGTGAAATATCACCACCGTAGCATTTAGCCGTTACGTCTTTACGCAGGGCTTTGATGGTTTCCCGAGCAATGATTTTCGCACCAATAGACGCTTGTATCGCAATTTCGAATTGCTGACGGGGCAATAGTTCACGCAGTTTTTCACACATTTTTTTGCCCAGTTCATAGGCCTTGTCCTGGTGAATAAGTGAAGAAAGGGCATCCACTGGGTCGCTGTTCAACCGGATATCCATACGTACCAATTTCGATTGGCGGTAGCCGATCATGTGATAATCGAAACTGGCGTAGCCCCGTGAAATGGTTTTGAGTTTGTCGTAAAAGTCGAATACAATTTCACCCAAAGGCATCTCAAATGTAATTTCTACCCTGTTGGTGGTTAAATATACCTGATTTTTAATGATGCCGCGTTTGCTCATGCACAATTCGATAATCGGGCCAATGTATTCGGCCTTGGTAATCACCTGCGCATTGATATAGGGCTCTTCAATAAAATCGATGGTGCTCGGGTCAGGTAAATCACTTGGATTATTTACAGTCAACTTTACCCCTTTGGTAGTAGTGCAGAAATACGATACGTTGGGAACCGTGGTGATTACGGTCATATCGAACTCACGCTCCAAACGTTCCTGGATGATTTCCATATGGAGCATTCCCAAGAAGCCGCAGCGGAATCCAAAGCCAAGTGCAGCTGATGATTCAGGCTCGAAAACCAAGCTCGCATCGTTTAGTTGCAACTTGTCCATACTGTCGCGTAGTTCTTCGTAATCCTCAGTATCAACGGGATAAATGCCAGCAAATACCATGGGCTTTACTTCTTCAAAGCCTTGAATGGCCTGGTGAGTGGGGTTCTCAAATGAAGTAATAGTATCGCCCACTTGTACCTCTTTGGCGAATTTTATGCCGCTGATGATATAGCCTACATCTCCAGTGTGTACCTGATCGCGGGGTTGTTGTTTGAGCTTGAGAATGCCAATTTCGTCGGCGAAATACTCCTTACCGGTATTGAAAAATTTTACCTTTTCTCCCGATTTGATGGTGCCATTGAAAATACGGAAGTAGGCAATAATGCCCCGATAGTTGTTGTAAACAGAGTCGAAAATCAACGCTTGCAAAGGCGCATTCGGGTCGCCTACCGGTGCCGGTATCCGTTCTACGATGGCTTCCAGAATTTTATCGACACCCACACCTGTTTTGCCGCTGGCGGGAATAATGCTGTCGATATCGCAGCCCAAAAGGTCAACAATCTGGTCTTTTACTTCTTCAGGATTGGCACCGGGCAAGTCGATCTTATTGAGTACAGGAATAATCTCGAGGTTGTGCTCTAAAGCCAAATACAAATTGGAAATGGTTTGTGCTTCAATGCCTTGCGAAGCATCTACAATCAACAAAGCGCCTTCACAGGAAGCAATGGCGCGCGAAACCTCATACGAAAAGTCAACGTGACCAGGGGTGTCAATGAGGTTGAGGGTATATTTTTCGCCCTGGTATTGATAGTCCATTTGGATGGCGTGGCTCTTGATGGTAATGCCACGCTCACGTTCCAAATCCATGTCGTCGAGCGTTTGCGCTTGTAAATCGCGCGCATCCACCGTATTGGTTATTTGGAGTAAACGATCGGCCAAGGTGCTCTTTCCATGGTCGATGTGAGCAATGATGCAAAAGTTGCGGATATTCTTCATCGGTGCGCAAAGTTAAGGGCTAAGGGCATTAAAGTTGCCTTAAGAAATAAACTAACCATGCAAGCTTTGTTGGGTTTGTTTATATTTGACTTTTAAGAGATTATTTTGCGTATGTCGATAAGAACTTTACTGATTGCTTGTTTTCTTTCATGTGCCCATTTTTTAGCTATAGGGCAAGCCTATACCATCAGTACCATACCCTACAATCCAGCGCCATTTACAGGCATTTCCTTGTTAGGTACATTTTCTGGGGTAGATGACGGGGTTTCGGAACCCATTTCACTGCCATTCGATTTCTGTTTTTATGGTACTTTTTACAGCCAAGTATGGATTGGCACCAATGGTTGGCTTTCTTTCTTGCCTAATCAGCCAGGTACGTTTACATCAGCTCCTCTGCCGAGTGTTGCAGCAACGATTCCTAAAGCTGCAATCATGGCGCCTTGGCAAGATTGGTGGTCGACCCTGAACGGGAACGGAAATATTTTGTATCAAACCGTTGGAACGCGGCCAAACCGTCAATTTGTAGTTTCGTTTTTCCAATTGCCTATGTTTAGTTGTACCGGAAACTTGGGTACTTTTCAGGTGATTCTCAATGAATGCAGCAATACCATAGAGATACATATCCTGCAAAAGCCACCTTGTCTTGGCTGGGCAAACGGAACTGCTGTTTTGGGATTGCACAATTCAAATGGTACTGCATCACACACGGTAACTGGCAGAAATTCAACCCAATGGGTAGTAAACAGTTCTGCTCCTGAAGGTTGGCTTTTTGTTGCTGATGAATCTTGCGCTGGTGAAAACTTCGGCGGAATTGTTTCTGCAGATACAGCTTCGCTGTTGCCTGTCATAAATGCTACTTGCTACAACGGCAATGTTGATATCAAAGTGAAGCAAGGTTCTTTGAAATGCAACACTTTTAGTTCCGATGGATCCGAGTTTCGCTTGTATGACCCAAGAGGTAACTTAATGCAAATTCTATCAGTGAACCCAATTTGCACTGGTGACCGTACCGATAGCTTCCGCTTGGAGTTTGCAAATCCTTTCTTATTCAATGGCGATCACTATTTGGTTATCCGTAATGGAATAGATGGTGACCCTCTGCTGGGAGATTGTGGCACCGGGTTATTTGCCTTTGATACCATCATAGTACGGGTATCGGGTTGCTACGAATACAATGAGCCTGTCCGGTTAAGAAATGTGTCAACCAAATTCGACAACGAAGGTGTAGTTCTTACTTGGAATACCCCCGACAACTTCGACCCCGATTTTTTCGAGCTTTACAGAGTGCACTACAGACCCTACCATCCCGATAGTTTGAGATGGGCCAATTTCGCCAACACCTTTGCCTTAGAGGACACTGTAATTGGTACCGACATTATCGATCCTGTAGAAGAGCGAGCATTTTTTAGGACCTTTTTGAGATTGAGGATTTATGGTGACATCAGAACACCCGGCGACTCTATCAGTAATATTGTTCTTAAAGCATCCGACGATCGCTTGACAAATGGCACCAGGGGTACCGCTCAAATTACTTGGAATCCGTACGATGGTTGGCCCAATACAGGGTATGAAGTGTACTTGCAGCGACCATCAGATACCACTGCTGGCCTTTTAATAGGTACCACCTTAGATACCACCTATGAAATTACCAAACCAGAAGAGATAGGTTGGTTTAAAGTGAGGGTGCGCACGGTCGACAGCACCAGTTCTTTTGCGGCTTGGAGCAACTATGTGCCTTTTGAAATGCAAAAGAGGGAAATTGAAGTACCAAATGTGATTACCCCCAATGGAGATGGTAAAAACGACCAGTTTAAAATTAAAGGCATAGAGTTTTTTCCAGTCAATACAGTACAGCTGTTCAATCGTTGGGGACAAAAAGTATTTGAAGCTCAAAACTATCAAAACACCTATGTACCTAGCGATTTAGAAAGTGGAGTGTATCTCTACAAGGTGATTATTCCGAATGAAGCAGGAAAAGAAGGGGCTATTCGCATTATTAAATAGGAGCAGAGGTGGACGCGTTTTATTTACAAAGGGCAATTGAATTATCAGCCAAATCGTTGAATGAAGCACCAGGGGGGCCATTCGGAGCGGTTATAGTAATGGATGGCGAAATTATTGCGGAAGGTTGGAACGAGGTGACTTCCACTTTTGACCCTACAGCACATGCAGAAATGCAGGCCATTCGAAAAGCAACGCAGAAATCAAGGCAATTTCACCTCACGGGTGCAGTTATTTACAGCAGTTGCGAACCTTGCCCCATGTGTTTATCGGCTATTTATTGGGCAAAGATTGATCGGGTTGTTTATGCCAATACCCGGCAACAAGCTGAAGAAATAGGGTTTGGAGATGCATTCATCTACGAACAGGTATCCCTTCCAGCTGAGAAGCGCCATATTCCTTGTGTGCATTTGCATTCGGAAGAAGCCAGTGCCATATTTTCTGCATGGAAATGGAAGGACACTAAAATACTTTATTAAAGATTTAATGGGCCTTTAATTAGGTGAGATTTACCTTAGCGTCATTAAGCAAGCATTATGAAAAAACTATTATTTGTTGCGCTTCTATTTCTTGGTTTCGGAAACATATCTGAAGCTACTCACTTAGCAGGTGGAAATATTACTTACATTAATATTGGCCCAAACCAATACCGGATAACTTTAACATTGTACCGCGATTGTACAGGCGGAAATATTGGTCCATTCAATCCTTTAGGGCCTCAAACGGTGTTTTATAGAAATAACTGTGGTGGTGCTCCTGTTGGATTAACCGTTCAGCCCTTGCCTGGCACTGGCTTTGAAGTACCCACGCCCTGTGTGGATGATCCAAGTACTTGTAACGGAGGTACCCGCTATGGAATATTGCGATTCGATTGGGAAGGAGTAGTTACACTGCCAACATCATCCACGGCTGCCTGTAATGAATGGTTTTTTACTTGGGGTCAAAATCAAAATGCTGGATTTTGTTGCCGGAATAGCAATAATACCTTGGCGGGCGCAGCAAACGGACAGGTGAACTTTTTCATTGACTCGTACTTAAATAACAATGTAGTGCCCGGCAATAGCTCGGCAAGGTTTAATTCCTTCCAAGTTCCCGCTTATTGTGTAAATGAGCCAGTTACAGTCATTTTCGATGTATCTGAGCCCCAGGGTGATTCAGTGGTGTACAGCCTCGTACCAGCTTCTACAGGTTGGAATATGCCTTCTGCCTACATGCCTGGTCGTTCGGGAGCAGTTCCCGCGAACGTAGTTGGAAACACTATCAATATCAACCCGGGAAATGGAAATCTGAGCTTTACACCAGCAGCACAACAAACTTCGGTTTTTGTATTAAAAGTGGATGAGTACCGTGCAGGAGTGCTTATAGGATATGTAAAAATTGATGTTCAAGTAATTATGGGAACAGGTCGCTATTGCGATAATGTGCAGCCAGGTTATCGCTTTGATACGGTTGCCGTGAATTGCGGCACTTGGAACGATACGACCTTGCGTGTAGAACTACGTTCAAGGGTACAGTGTAATACCATTTCAAACGATGCGTCAGAATTCCGTTTGTATGATCCGTTTGGTCAATTGGTTCAACTTCGCTCGGCAACTCCAGTCAATTGTGATGCGCAAAATCGTACTACAATTTTTGATTTGCTGTTAGCCCGCCCGATGTATTCGAACGGGAACTACTTCTTGGTTAGTCGCAACGGAACCGATGGCAATACATTGGGTAATCAGTGCGATAGATTCATGACCACCTTCGATACCATGACAGTTATGGTGACGGGTTGTCCTGATTATCGACAACCCATGACCATAACCAATGTATCTGTAGATACCATCAATCCAAATGCCCTCATTATGGAGTGGAAGGAACCCGATACACTCAACACGAGCTGGTTTTTAGCCTACAACCTATACAGAGCGGCGCCGAACGCAAATATCTTTGCGCTTGACAATCGCTTTTGGCAAGAAATGGATGTAAACGCCCGACTACATCGTGACGTTTACAGTCCGGTGTTACCCAAAGACGCACCTATTCGTTACAACATCAATTTGGTGCTCATCAATGGTTTGGAGAATCCTCGCTCGAATACAGTACAAAGTATTCAGCTAAAAAACGATCCGCCTAGCCAGATAGATGATGAAACGGTAACGATTAACTGGACAAAATACAACGGCTGGAATTCGCCCGACTATGCAGTTCAGGTGAAAGACATTAAGCGCAGTCCTGATACTTGGGTAGTTGTGAATACCCCTTCTCCAGATACACTTTTCACTTACGAAAAACCGAAGCCGCAAGGAAAATATCAAATGAGGGTTTACAGCAAGGATCCTGTATCAGGTTTGATGTCATTTTCTAATCCCATCGAATTTGAAGTCCCAGCACGTGAAGTGGAGGTTCCTAACGTCATCACACCAAATGGCGACGGCAAAAACGACCGTTTCATTGTACGCAATTTAGAGTATTACCCACAAGCGAAATTGTATATTTTCAACCGTTGGGGGCAGGAAGTATATTTATCAAACGACTATCGCAACGATTGGAGTGGTGAAAATCTCGAATCGGGCAACTATTTCTACCACTTGTTTGTATACGACCAAGGAGTAGAGTTCCAATACAAAGGAACAGTGAAAGTGATACGTTAAAGGAGATTTAAGAGCATAAACAAGAAGAGCTGCCTTTGTGCAGCTCTTCTTGTTTCATTGGGTTTGTAGTGTAGAATAATGGGCTTCTCCATAGCCCTCATAAGCATTCAAAGGGGCAAGGCATATTCCTCACTCGCCATTTGACCTGTTCAACTAAACAAAGCAGCTTGCCATGCCAACAATTGACTAAGCTTCTTCCTTTTTGTGTTTGAGCTGGAATTTATCCATTTTGTTGTACAAATGGCTACGTTGAATTCCTATCAATTCAGCCGTTTTGGCCACGTTCCATTGATTTTCTTTGAGCTTGTATTCAATAAATACTTTTTCTGCTTGGTCTTTGAAGCTCTGGAAATCGGTAAAAATGGAAGGGTCAAGTACATCTTGAGGTAAATTGGTCGCTTCTCTAGGCAAGTCTGTTGAATAATCGGCACCCAAGCCCAATGGCGATGCGTATTGAAGCACGTCTTGTTCGGTAATGGTAGGGCCGCTCAGTATGACTAAACGCTCAACTACGTTCCGCAACTCACGGATATTGCCTGTCCAATTGTAGGCCTTCAGTCTCTCATGCGCTGCTGTCGAGATTGCTTTAGCAGGCACATTGTAATCAGTGCAAATCGTCTTTACAAACTGATCTGCCAATGTGGGTATATCGTCCTTCCTGGCATTGAGCGAAGGAACATGAATGATAATCACACTGAGACGGTGGTATAAGTCGAGCCTGAAGTTGTTCTGATCAATCTCTTTCACCAAATCTTTATTTGTAGCCGCCACTATGCGAACATCAACGGTGATGTCTTTTTCACCGCCTACCCGGGTGATTTTATTCTCTTGCAATGCCCTCAGCACTTTGGCTTGAGCGGCCAAAGGCATATCTCCAATTTCGTCGAGGAACAGGGTGCCACCCTGTGCTTGCTCAAACTTACCGATACGTTGTTTTACAGCCGATGTGAAAGCTCCTTTTTCATGGCCAAACAATTCGCTCTCAATAAGTTCATGAGGTATTGCTGCGCAATTTACCTCAATAAGTGGGCCCTTGCTGCGCTGGCTTTTTTCATGAATCCAACGGGCTACCAATTCTTTGCCTGTTCCATTCTCACCGGTAATCAAAATACGTGCATCGGTAGGGGCTACACGGTCAATGGTTTCCTTGATTTTGATAATGGCTGGTGAGTCCCCAAGAATAGCTTGGGTTTTATATACTTTCTGTTTGAGTACCTTGGTTTCGGTAACCAGATTTTTCTTCTCTAACGCGTTTCGAACCGTTATCAGCAAACGATTCAAATCTGGTGGTTTTGAAATAAAGTCGAAGGCTCCTAAACGTGTTGCCTCTATGGCGTTTTCTATGGTTCCATGCCCCGAAATCATCAAAACAGGCAATTCAGGCATGTTTTTTTGAACCTGAGCCAATAACTCCATACCATCCATACGGGGCATTTTGATGTCACAAAACACCAAATCAAAATTGCCTTGCTGGATTTTTTCCCAGCCTTCTATACCATCTACGGCTTCATCCACCTCATAATCTTCAAATTCTAAAGTTTCGCGCAAACTGGAGCGAACACTGCGTTCGTCGTCAATAATCAGGATTCTTGCCATGTGATACGATTATGGGTTAAAAATAAAGCTTCTCTGCCATAATTAACAAAAACAAAA
>PNNG01000017.1 GCA_013824115.1 Sphingobacteriaceae bacterium
CGCCACCGCCAACATGTACGATGCTTCGGGCAACCGCGCTCAAGCATTAGGCGGCGAAGTAAACTGGATGTGGAACAACGGCCAGGGCTGGCAAGCCTACGGCGACCTAAACCTGCTTAGCTGCAACCTAAGCGATTTGGAGATGACAAGACCATTAATAACGCCAGCCAAGCTGTAATACAACGAAGCTCGGTATACCAAACCTTAGCTTGGCTGGTAAGCCCTGGCAGATAGGAAAACAATCGCTAGCTGCTTACCCAGCCGTGCGGTTGTTCCAATACACCTGCCGGTTGCCACGGAGGTAATCGAGCCAGCCCAACAAAAGGGCCAGGTTCATAAGTAAAAAATGGCTCAAAAAGCGCATGAATCGGTTGCTGATGCCCCAGGGGTGCAGGAGCAAGTCGACACAGGCCAGGCCAATAGCACTTGCCATGCCCCAAGCTGCCCACAGTAGCCAGGGGAAATGGCTGCTGCCAAGTAAAGCGGCAACAAAGGCTGTAAAAAGCAGTAGTGGACTGAGCCAGCGCAGGGCTTTGTGCGACCAGAAAACGTAACTCAAACGGTTGAAGCCGAAAAGGAGTTGTTTAAAGTGCCACAGATTTTGGAAATTGCCCTTACCAATGCGGCGCTTGCGGCGAAATTGCACCCGTTGGTCGCCCGATACTTGCAATTCGGTAACAGCCTCGGCACTAAACACAGTTTGGTAGCCTTGTACGTTTAAGTCGGCAAAGGTGTAAAAATCGTCGACTACAAAACCCTGAGGTACCGGCCGAAACAAGTGCCGGCGCAGTGCATAAGCCGCTCCAAAGCCACCAATCACACATCCCCAAACGCCTTCACCTGCTTTGATGGCCATTTCGCGTTGGGTGTAACTGGCTTCCTGCCGGGCAACGGCATCTTTTTCGGTGATGCGGATATTGGCATGGGCTTGCACCCCACCTACTGCTGCCTGTTCAAATGGTGCCACCAAGGCGTTGATGGTAAGTGGGTGGAAGAGGGCATCGGCATCGGTTATGACCAAAATATCGGCTTGTGAGCTGGCGGCCAGTTGGTTGATGATGGGGGGCTTGCCGGTACGCGCTTCAAATCGATGCCATATCAAACGCTCCGGGTATTGGGCGGCCAGGCTTTGCAAGAGCTCGTCGGTGCCATCGGTACTGGCATCGGAGCCTACCAGCAGGCGCAATCGATCGGCCGGGTACTGGTTATTCAATACCGAGTGCACTTTTGGCGCAATTACTTCGGCCTCGTTGTAGGCAGCCATCAAAACATCAACACGCAAGGGTGCGTTTTGCGGTGCTGGCCTGATGGGTTTGGGGGCACGGCGCTGTAACCGCAGCATGTGCGCTGGAAAAAGCACATAACTGTGAAAAATGAGTGCCGATGCTGCTACAAAAAGAACAGGCCACAGCATCATGATGCCAGGAGTTGTTGGTAAAACGCCACGGCTGTTTGGCTGAGTTGTAGCCGATTGAACGACGAACGCACCCACGCCTGGCCCCTTCGCCCCATGGCTGCGGCTTCTTGGGGATGCTGTTGCAGCCAGCGAACCGCATCGGCAAATTCCTGCGCTGTTTCGGCCAAGAGTAATTGTTGCCCGTGGGTTACATCCAAACCTTCGGCACCCATGCGGGTGCTTACCACCGCCAGGCGGAGCGATAAAGCTTCCAGAATTTTGATGCGTATACCACTTCCCGAGCGCATAGGCACCAAAAATAAGGGGTTTTGCTGCATGGTGGCCTGGGCATCGGGCACAAAACCCACTATTTCGAATCCATCGACGGCCGGTTGGAGCCAATTATCCGGACAATTTTTGCCTGCTACCAAACAGCTGCTCTGGGGCGATTGCTTTTTAATAGCGGGCCACAATTCGTTTTTGAGCCATTGAACTGCTTCCTGGTTGGGCTGCCAGTCGAGGCTGCCCAAAAACAAACAGCGCTGCCAATCGGCATCCTGGAAATGGGTTTCGGGCGTGTTTGGGGGCAACGAGATGCCCATGCCCACCGTTTGTACAGGTTTTTGGCTGATAGCGGCAATGTGGCTGGCATCGGTGGGTGAAATGGCCAAACAGCCATCGGTTTGCTGGTAGAGGGCTTCCTCAAATTGGCGGAGTCGGGCGGCCTGAAGCCGGAGGTACCATTTTTTGAGGGGCTGCCGGCATCCTTCGGCCAATCGTTCCCAAATGCGGTAATCTACATTGTGGGCCCGCAGCACCACCTTGGCCTGACTGTGCTTTCTGATGGTGGGCAAATACACCCCCATGAAGGTGGCTTCGAGCTGGATGACGTCGAACCTTTCTGCACTCAACAACGCGGCCAGGGCATTGGCCACGGCGGGTTGAAAAAAGCGGCTTACATGGTATGCACTTCCTTCGAGCAGGTTCCAGGCCGCTGCCAAGGGGCGTAGTCGGGTATCAACGTCAAAGGTGCGCAAATGAAACCGGGTGAAGAGCTCGGCGGGAATTTCGGCTGGCGGCACAAAACTGCGGCTGGCATTGATGCAAAACAGGTGCAGCTCACAACCTGCTTCCTGCAGGCCACGGGCCATGCTGTTTACAGCCAGGGCGCCGCCATCGTGTAAAGGATAGGGAATGCGGTTATACAGCATCAGCACCTTCATGCCCGCAGTCCTTTGTTTGTTTGCTTGCCGCCAAACCAATGCAAACGGTCGTTGAACCAGCGCTTGTAGGAACCGGCGTCAAAGAGTCGCGAGTCGTTGTTGGCTTTGATGAGCAAAAAGATGCCAATGGGCAACAAAACCAGGCTCGAAATCCACAGGGCCAGGTGCACTTCTACCAAACTGTCGCGCGCGAGCTTTTCGGAGGTCATGCTCACCACGTGGTAAATGAGAAAGAGGATGATGCTGAAGAGCATGGGCAGTCCCAGTCCGCCACGGCGAATGATGGCCCCCAAAGGCGCACCTACCAGAAATAGCAGAAAACAAGCAAACGAAAGCGAAAACTTGCGATGGCCCTCTAAATAGTGACGGTTGAGAATGTTCCGCCGGCCATCCATTTCACGGTCGCGCATAACGGTATAGCCCTTGATGCTCTGCACGTTGTTGATGGCGTCGCGGAGTATTTCCTGTTGTTCGTTTTTGTCTAATTGCCCAAACCAATATTTTCCCATGGCCGATACCGCCCCGGCGCTGGCCGGTGGTGCCCGGTGAAACAGGCTGTCTTTTTGAAATTGGAAAAAGTTATTGGTGATGGATAAAAGTTCGCGGTCGCGATTGGCATAATCGAGCTCCAGCGAGTCGATGACCTTTTTTAACTGCCGCAAATTGAGCATGGCATAGTAATCTTTGAACAATTCTTCGTCGGTACGCTTGAGCGTAAAAGCCGAAAGATCGAACTGAATTTCTTGCTCCTTGAAGCGGGTGCGCATATGCGGTTTGCGGTAATACTGGCCTTCTTTGGGGGCAATTTCTTCGTATGAATAGCCCTCATACAAGCGGAGCTTCAGAAAGCGCTCGTCGGCACTCTGCTCCATTTCGCCTCTTTGGGCCACAATCACCATGGTATTGCCCCGCCCCGACGTATGGTCGTAAATGAGGATGTTTTCGAGCTGCTTGTTGTCTTCGCTTTTTTTGCCAATGCGGATGGCGTAGTTTTCAATTTCGGTGTAAAAACGGCCGGGTTTGAGCGAAAGGGCAGGTTTTTTCTGCTGAATATCGTACAAAAGCGAACCGAATTTGAGGCGCGAAATGGGCAGGAGGGTGTTCGAAAAATACAGCGCTCCCAGCATCATCAAAACCACCAAAAGGGTGAGCGGGCGTGCCAAGCGCCAAAGGCTTACACCTGCCGATTTGATGGCGGTGAGCTCGTAAAATTCGCCCAGGTTGCCAAAGGTCATGATGCTCGACAGCAACACAGCCAGTGGCAAGGCCAAAGGCACAAAGCTGGCAGAGGCGTAAAAAAGCACTTCGGCAATGATGTACCATTCGAGGCCTTTGCCTACTAAATCATCGATGTATACCCACAAAAACTGCATTACAAGTACAAAAAGTACAATGCAGAAAGTAAGCACAAACGGACCGAAGAAGGCTTTTAAGAGCCAGCGGGAAAGTATTTTCACGCGGAAAACAATTTTTTAAGCGCCAATGCGGCTGCGCAGCTGTTGCACACTCTGGTCCCAAAGCAATTGATTGTCTTCAAGATCATGGGCATCACAAAAATCGGTAATGGTAAGCGAAACTTCCCCGGTTAATTCATCCTGGCGGATGCGGAACTCAAAAAACTCTTCTTCGTCGGCTTCCATCCAACGCAAGCGGCTGTGGCTGTTGATTTTGTTTTCAACCATCACAGCCTTGTTGCTGCTTTCTTCCCAAAAGAATTCGTACTGTTCGTTGTGCACATTCACCTTGTCGGCAAACCACTCTTCGAAGCCAGAGGGACTGGAAATGAAGCGGTAAAGCAGTTTGGGTGAGCAGTGGAACAGGTATTCAAGCTTGTTTTTAACGCGGTTTTCCATCCTTCGCTCCTTTCGGCGAGCCCAAAGGGGGCTGCTTCACAAGTATAGTTGTTCGTGGGGAGGAATGGAAGACTTTTTTGCAAAAGCAGCTGATTTGACTGTGCCTTGGTGCCGTTCAAACGACCGATGGAAAACTCGAGATAAAGCGAATGGCGATACGTTTTTGATGGTTTCTGTGGCTAATGCATCTTGTGGGCCTATTCCAACCCAATCTTTACAGTGCAGATTGCCTCTTTATGGCAGCTAGCTATGTCCATATTTTGTACGTACCGTGGTTGTAGTTTTGTGAGTGTTTTTCTTGGAGCGTATTGTTTTTTTTTACGTTTGTCAATATCAATAAATGCTACCTGTCTTAGGTCTTTCCAATTTCATCAAGCAGCAACCAGTTTAACCGCCCCAAATGAAAAAATCAATCCTTTTAATACTCCTAGCCACCATCATGCTTGGTAGCTGGGGCTGCGGCAAGCAAAGGTTGCATGATAACAAGAATTTTTGGGTGACCGTTCAGGAGCGGGGTACAGGTAAGGCCATTCCCAATGCGGAGGTTGTTGCCCTTGAATGGGTGAGTACTGGCATTTTTATGGGTGGTGATTATAACAGACTTGGAGTTTTTACAACCGACCAAAATGGAAGAGCCTTTATTGAGGGAGGCGAAAGAGAGGTTAGCCAACTGAGGATTAGGACTGGTTTGGATTATTACGATATGGATCAAGGCTCTAGTTGGATTACATATGTTAATCAGTCTTTTGTGGAATCTGACCCCAAGATCGTTGAGTTGATTCCATTTGCGTGGCTCAAATTGAGTATTGACTTTAGCATTTATCAAGGGGAGTTTGATTATGTTAGTTACCAAATAACAGGAATATGTACTGGCAGCATAGGTGCGGGTACAAGGGTATCCGAAGCCTGTCAAGTACGAGGTAATACACCTTTTGATGTTTATTTTTATGGCTATAAAGACGGCAAACAAGTGAAAACTTGGCAAAATGCAGTTTATGCACCTGGGCATGATACCCTTGTGCACGTAGCCACTTACACACCTTAAGCTACACCAATGCGTAAAAGAAGCCCCGCTACCCATTGCAGCGGGGCTTTTTAAATTTTTGGGTTTGGGGCGTTTAAACGTTTACATTTTCAACATCAACCCGCTATATTTGCAACCCAATTCGGCGAGGTAGCTCAGTTGGTTAGAGCGTAGGATTCATAACCCTAAGGTCACGAGTTCAATTCTCGTCCTCGCTACAAAGTAAAAGGCCATCCAATGCGGATGGCCTTTCGTGTTTCATTCGGCAGATGAATCATGGATTGGTGGCCGACATGCGTTCGGACAATTCGTTGTTTCTGATCATGAGGGCGGTAGAAAGGGCTGCCAATACCAAGCGTTCATCGGCATCCAAACCATGGCGCAGCCACACCTTGCCGTTGTTGAAAATTTGAGCGGCGCCTACGGCCTGACTCCCTTTGAAATATTCGAAACCCAGGTTGTCGATGTTCAGTACCTTTTGGTCTTGCAGTTTGGTAACGCCCGACACATCAATGCGCAAATCGCCACTTTGTACATGGCCCTTGGTGGGCAATAAGAAGAAGTTTGATTCGGGATTGTACACCACAAAGTCGTAAGAACGTTCGCGGTGGGGCAGGTAAATGGTGCCCGCAAAATAATGCTTGTAATTGAGTGGCACGTTGAACCAGCTACCTAATACGTTCATTTCGGTACTGCGGAATTTGCCAATGGCCGAAACCACGGCTTGGTTGCCGGCACCATCCAATTGGGTAAAGCTGAGTTTTTCCTGGGCACCTTCGAAACGTACAATGAAGGGGATGTTGTATCTCACTGTCCAGCCGCGCTTTACCCGGTCGGTATGAAACTCGCCAAAACTTACTTTTTGGTTGATCATATTGCCTTGACGGCCTTTTACGGTCATGAGCTGCGCATTTTCGCGCAAATCGGGCTGCAGGGCAATTTGGTAATCTTTACAAGCGCTAAGCAGCATGCTGGCTGCTAATAGAAGCATGGGGGTTTTCATGGGGTTGTTTTTTGAATCCGCGGCACGTTCGAAAATTTCGTGCCAAAAATGAGGTGGTTTTACGTTTAAAACGGATCCATTTGAGATTTCAACTCTTTTAATCTGTGTCCTTCCGCGTAGCGGTGTCCTCCTTGCCGAGCATGGGCAAAAAATGTTCTTTGTACAGTTGCTTGATTTTGTACCAAATGCTTCCATGCACCACTGCCTCTTTTTCTCTTTTCCTCCGTGTTGAAAACCCCGGCCCATCCGGGGGTGAAAAAAAAACAGCAGTTGCCGAAGGCAAACCCAATGACCGTGGCTTTCCCTTAAAACGGATACCCAATCGCAAAAACCAAATTCAGGTTTTCGCGGCGCCAGGCACGGTCGGCCAAGCTGAACGAATCGAACCAACGCTCGCCGGCGGGCAGCCAGGGTTTGCGCAAAGGAGTGGCCAAATCGAATCGCAACACCAAAATATCGGCATCTATGCGCAAACCAAAGCCGGCACCTACTCCCAACTCTTGCGCCCATTGCGAGGTAAAATGCCCGCCGCGCAAAGCCGGATTGGGCCGCTGCAGCCAAATGTTGCCCGCATCGGCAAAAACGGCCCCTTTGAGGTAGGGCACCAGCGGAAAACGGTACTCCACATTGGCTTCGAGCTTGATGTCGCCAGCCTGGTCGAAAAAAGAGGCGAGGTCGAAGTTGGCGGGGCGGTAGTTACCCGGACCTAAAGAACGGATGTTGAAAGCCCGCACACTGTTGGGACCGCCCGCAAAGTATTGTTTGATGTAGGGCAAAGTGGGACTTGCCCCGTAACTGTAGCCATATCCACCGAAAATACGCAGCACCAAGCGGCGGTCGTCACTGAAAACGCGGTGGTAACGGATGTCGGCATCGAGCCTTACATATCGCGCCAGCGTTTCGCCCAACAACTGATCGCTGCCAGTGATGAGTCCGGGCAGGTTGCCAGCCGCATCCAAACCTACAATGGCCACCCAACGATGGGGTTTGTTTTCGGCCAATTCGCTAAAGGTTCCCTGGTACACCAATCCGGCAATAAAGCGCTGCTCAAAACTTTGCCGCAAGAAGGGGTTGGCCGCCAAAATGTCGTCGAAGGCCGTTGAGGTACGCGATAGGCCTGTGAAGCTGATGGAAGCGGGCTGGAAATCGTGGGTAACAAATCGATTGGTTTGCCATTGGTAACCCCAGGCCGCCTGAAACGAGCGCAACCTGTAGAACTGTATCCTGTTGAGCAAACTGATACCAGCTGCCAGCCGACTGCGGGCCAATCCATAACCGATGTTGCCTCCCAAATCTACTGGTGAAACAATGCGCGGAAAAATGAGCTCTCCCTTCAAGCCTACTTCAAAGGCATTCAATCCGGTTTGGCGCCCACCAGCAAACTGGGTTTCGAAACCCCCATTCAAGTCTACATTCAGCAGCTCGCCACCCCTGAAAAGATTGCGGTTTTGGTAGCCTATTTTGAGTGCGGGTCCCACAAAGTTGTTCGATTTCGATAAAAACTGGGTTTCATAGCGCAGGCGCCGGCGTGGTGAGGGCGCCAAATCAATGCGGGCGTTCATGGGCACGGGGCCGTTACCCGGGGGCAGGCTGTCGGGCAAATCGAAACGCACGGTTACATACCTGAAATTGCCCAGGCTGCTGATGCGGTTGGCTGTGGTAAGCTCGGCCGAACGGTTGTAAAGCTGGCCAGGCCGCAGCAATACAAAGGGCGCCAAACGCTCGGGTTTAAAACTGCGGCTGCCATCCACAAATACCAATTCGTTGGTGCGCTGGGTGTCGATGCCAGTGCGGGCACTGTCGGTGAAGGCCATGTTGGGGTATACCTCTACGCTTTGCAAGCGATAACTTCGTAAAGCTTCGGCCGGCGTGGCCTGTTTCACCGACAAATACAATTTAAATTGCCGATTACCCACTGAAGTGTCGGCCTTGAAAAGCAGGTAGTCGGGCGAAAAGGCGTAATAGCCTTGGTTTTTGAGGAAAACATCGAGCCTTTCGCGTTCGGCTTCCATGGCGCTGAGGCTATAGCGACTTCCAGCCTTTAGCCCCGAAGCAGCCAACTGCGGCATTAGCAAACGCGCCAAACTGTCGGGCGTTCCCCACCAGCTGTATTGGGCCAATCGATACGGTTCTCCCGGAGCAATGTAGAACACCAATTTGCCAGTGCGTTCGTGCATTTCCCACTCAAAACGCAAACTATGACGCAAAAAACCCTCGTTTTCGAGTCGGTTTTTAAGCAATGCCGCGAGTTGTTGGGCTTTCACCTCGCTCACCAACACAGGCTTTTCGCCAAAGCGGGGAGCAAATTCCTTGGCCAACCAGCGCTTTTTATCGCTTTGTGCCCTTTGGTAAAGCCAAAGCGCCGGATAACTCCCCAAAACACGGGTATTGGTGGCGGGGTACAACACTTCTTCTAAAGCAGCCGTCAGCTCCTTTTTCGCAATGGCAGTGCCCTCGCCTTCCCACCGCAATTCGGCACCGCGGTAGAGCTTTTCGCCTGCGGGCAAACGTTTGAGGGTGCCGCATGCGCCCAAAAGCAGCAGGATGGGTAGCCAGAGCCAGTGTTTTCTCATGGTTTTTCCTCCTTTTTGGGTGCTTCGGGCTGCAATGAGGGGGTGGGTCGACTCCGGAATGCTTCCGAAAAACGGGTGAACTCGCGGCTGTATACCAACGAAGTGCCACTTACCACCAGCTGGCCTTCAACCACGCCTTCGAATTGTTGACGTCGGAAGGCCCGCAAACGCAACGAACCATCGGCATTGAGCAGGTATTCTAAGCTGAGGTCGCCCAATAAATCGGTGGCTTTTTGCTCGCGGGCCCGGTTGCCTTCGAGGTCAACTTGTGAGCCCAATTGCACCAGCAAACGCTCGTTGAACAGGTTTTTCTGCAATTGTACTTGCGCCACGGTGCGGTCGGCAGCCTGACCGCTTTGGTAATCGGTAAAACTGTTGAGGTTCACATTCAAATCTACCCCTTTGAGGTAACGGGCGCTGAGGCTGTTAAGCTGACTGCTGAGCAGCTGGCTGGCGCTCGAGCGGGCAAGAGAAGTGGCATTGAGGCCGCTGCCGGGTTGCGATTGTACGGCTGGTACAAAGCGGTTGAGCACCAAAAGCGAAAATACCTGCCGGTTGAGCTCGTCGTCCTGCTGGTTCAAACGCTGCACACGGGCATACACCTGTCCGTCAACGGCCCCGCGCTGAGCCTCAGGCATATCGAGCGAAAAGGCCACCGTTGGCCGCAACAACTCGCCGGTAATGCGGGTGTACACTTCAAAGGGCAATTCCTGGCGGTAGCGGTTGAGCTGCGAGGCGTCGGCACCGCTGAGCTGCTCGCTGAGGAGGTCGAGCGGGGCGGTTTTCACCCTGTACAGGGCACGCAAATCGAGGGCGGCATCGGTGGGATTGCCCCGCCAGGTAATGGTGCTGCCCGGCACCAATTCAAAGCGGCGCTTTACCAATTGGTACAAGCTGAGCTCGTAGGCACCTTTGCCTACTTCGTAGCGACCGGTGAGCGTTTGCCGACCGTTGGGATACAGCTCGTAACGCAAATCCGCCTTTCCCGACAAAACCAATTGGTCGCCGGCACGCTCATCAACAATTACCGTAAGTTCGGTTTGGGGGTCTACCTGCAGGGCGGCACGCAGGGTAAGGCCTAGCAGACTGCTGTTGCCCGCGGGCGCCAACAGGCTGTCGAAGGCAGTTGCATTGGGGTCAACAAACACCACCACCCCTTCGCGGGCAATGAGGGCGGCTTCGGTTTCGGGCACCACCACCCACAATTTGCTGCCTTTGTTCAAACGGGCTTCCATATCTATCACGGGTTTGGCAGGGGTGCCCGTAATGCGCGCCTTGGTGTTGATGGCTGCATTGCCATAGAGGTAGGGATTGTCGCCACGCACGGCATTCAGAAGCTGGAAATTGGCTGCTTCTAGCCGCATATCGAGTTGCGGTTGTAATAAACTGGGGGTTTTGATTTGTCCGCTTACTGCCAGTATGTTGTTCAAACTGTCGCGGAGCTGCAGCTGATCGAAGTAAATACCTGCGTTGTTGATGCGGATGCGTTCGTTGGGCAAACTCAATTTGGTATTGGTGGTTTGCAGGCGAAAGGCGGCTTGGTTGAAAGCCAGTTTGCCATCATAACGGGGCGCATTGGGCGAGCCGCTCAGCTGCAAATCGGCAGACAGATAGCCCGATGCCTCAAGCAACTGCCCGCCGCTGAGCTGGGCGAAAAGGGGCATGGGCAAGGTGTCGATTTGAAGCTGCACTTCCAAACGTGGATTTTGGGCGGTGGCCAGGTAAAAGCCGTCGAGCTCGAAGGCGGTTCCCGCTCCACCCAATTGGGCCGTGAAGGCGTAACGGTCGCCGGCCGGATTGGTGGCCTTCAACCGCAATTTGCCCAGAGGCAAATCGGGCAAACGCAGGCGATCTACCTCCAAATCGGCCACAAAGGCTGGTTGTTCGAAGAGGTTTTCGAGCTGCAAACGGCCTTTTAAGGCTCCGCGCAAGGGTACCGAGTCGGCATCGAGCAGGGCAGTGAGGTTGCTGAGGCGAAATCCGTCGAAAAACAAAGCCAGCTTGTCGCTGCCAGCTGCTTCTAGGCCAAACGATTCGTCGGCCCGCTTGAGCTCAAACTCCTCGCTGTGAATTTGCTGATCAGTCACCCTCACAAAGTTGTTCGGTGCCACTTGCCAGGCGCTTCCTTGCAGCAGCAATTCATGCGGTTGTACATGAAGCCAAAAGCCGTTTTCCAGGGGCAGGTAATCGGCTGCCAGGCGGTAAAAGGCTTGTCCATCCTCCCTGTTCACCCCCAAAGCCACCAAAATGGTATCGGAAGCACGTGCCAATCGCAGCCAGGTGCTGTCAATTTGTACCCATTCACCCTGCTGCAAGCGACTGAAGCCTGCAACTGCCTCGAGCTGGCGGCCATTGAGCTGCGTGGCCAATTGCAAGCCTTTCAAACGCGTATCGGCATAGGTAAGGACCGGCAAATCGGCTCGCATATCGAGCTGTTGGCTGGGTGCGTTGAGCATCATTTGAAAACGCAGCGTATCTAGTTGGGTACCGTTGTCGGCCAAAATGCCCAGCAGTTCGGCTGCGGGATGCAGTTTGAGCTCGCCGCTGAGTTTTAGGGTACTGGCGCTGTCGATGGCCCATTGGCTGAACAACGAAGCCAGTTGCCCGTAGAGACTGTCCCAAGCGGCATTGGCCTGCAATTGTCCGCTGGCCAGCTCGCCAGCCAACTCCAGCTTGCTCTGCTGGCTGTTGCTGGTGAATTGGATCGTTTGTTCTTTCAGTGGGTGTTTGCTTCCTGGCTCTTGCAACAAGGCATTTTGTATTTGGATGCGGGCTTGGAGGTCTTGCTCCCGGGCTTCGTAATGCGCCTCTAATTCCAAGCGGGCTAGCAATTCTTCTTCGCGCAGTCCCAAACGGTGCAATTGGGCACGGAAAAGTTGCAAGCGCAGGTCGAATACGTTGCGCAGGCTGTCGGTATTGCCCTGGGCAGCAAGTTCGAAACCCAGCACTTCCTGATCGAGCCCGGCCTTGAAATCGAAATGCCCTGCTTGCATGCTGCCCGAAAAATCGAGTCCGTCGAGCTTTTCGGAGCGGTAATGCAGTTTATCGAATCGTCCCTCGAGCGCAGTTTCCAAGCTTTGCGGATTGGTACCTGCCCCCTCGGCCTTCAAGTGGAGTGCTATTTCGCCCCAATCGGCTTGTTTGAAAAGTTTGGCCCAAGCGGCTCCTTCGAGTTGCACATTGGCCGAATATTGAAGGCTGTTGGTATTTGAGAGCTCGCCATCCAGCCAAGCCTCGCCCTCGGGCAACAGCATTTTGAGTTGGCCTTCGAAAGTTTGTAAGCTCCATGCGGCACTGCCCTGCAATTGGACAAAGGCGGGGAGGGCTAGGTTGGTATCGGGGTAAAGCAGGACAATATCCGATTGTACCGTGCGCATATGAAGTTGGGGCAAACGCAAACGCATTTTTTCAAGGGCCAAAGGCTGGCTGAGTGTGCCCGAGCTGCGTACAGTGGTACCCGCCGCCCACTGCAAGGCCAGGCTGTGGAGCTGTATTTCCTGCCGGTTGCCTTCGAGCTGCCATTGTGCTGCCAGCGGCTGCGGCAAAAGCGCTGCTGTTTGGGGTTCCTGCGCCGCTTTACCCAGCAATAGCGAAAATTCGGAAGGCAGCAAGTCAAGTTGCCCGCGGCTTTTGAGGTACACCGCTTCGCCGCCAGCAAATACATCCGCCAGTTGCGGGTAGCGGACTTCGAGCGTGCCGCTGAGGGCCGATTCCCGACTGCGCAGCTCAAAGTCTGACAACAGCATTTCGGTATCGGTGAGCTGCAAACGGGCGCTTCCATGGTTCAATTGCAGTCCATTGTGGGTGTTTAGTTCACGTATAAGCAGCTGGCCGTTGAGGTAACCCGGGCGGTAAAGGGCAGCGACTTGGAACTGGCCCAAATTGTAGCCGAAGCAGCTGTCGGGCAAGGCCACTTCCACGCTGTTGCGCAACAAATGGATGCCTTTGGCTTGCACTTGCCAAGTGGGCCACAGAAAGGCGGTTGGCTCTTGGCGTTCGGTTAGTTCCTGAGTCGGTATGAAGGTCCTTTTTTCGCTATACACTACTTTGCTATCGGCCAGCAAGAAACTATCGAGCTGCAGTTTTTCGCCCGCCAAATCGAACCAGGGCAGTTGCAGCTGCAATTGCCCCAGCCAGACTTTCGTTTCGGAACTTGGATTGCTGAGGGCAAGACTGCTTTGCGAAATTTGGAGCTTTCCTAAACGGAGTTCGAGGGGTGTACTGCTGGTATCGGTTGCAGCAGCAGGGGCTTTGCCCGCGTCTGCATAGTCTACATGCAAGCCCTTTACCGCCAACTGCGACAAGTGATAGCGGTTGATGGCCGGTAGCAGGCTATCGGCCCGGAGGTACAAACTATCGAGTTGCAGGCGCAAATGGGTACCTGCCAAGGCATCTTGTAGGTCAAAGTGGATGTTTTGTAGCTGCACCGGACCTATTTGGTAGTGCATGCTGCTGCTGGCCACTGTATCATTGGCCGACAAGCTATCGACATTGTTTGGTGGCAAAAGGTGGGCGAAGTTGAATCGTCCGGCTGAATCTACTTGCAAGTGCACCTTACCTCCTTTGAGCTTGATGCGATCTATGACCAGTGCCTCGGGCAATTTCCACCAGCGGAGCCGGGTTTCGAGCTGGTTCACCCACAGCAAGGTATCGCCACCGGGTTCGAGCAACAGTAATTGTGTGATGCGTAGGCTACCGCCCACACCCAGCCGAATGGAGCCCAGTTGTATTTGTCCACCTTGCCGGGCGCTGTATGCTGTGGCTAGTTTGCGCAGCCAAAAAGTTTGCACGGGTGCCAGTAACAAACTGCCCAAGAGCAAAGCCAACACTCCCAAAAACACCCACAAAGCGCGGCGCAGCGGTCGTTTTTTGGGTGTAGGACTGGGCAAAGGTGTTTCCAAGGGGTGGGGAGGCTTGGTTACAAAGATAGGGGGATGGGTGGGTGTTGGGGAAGTTTTCAGGAAAGGCTTCACAACCAAGCGGGTCATCAGCCTCGAGATTATTTTCCCATTGAGCAACCTCAAAACCAAATTCACCCAGGGGGCAGGGCCTCCACCATGGTAGCTATGAGCTGAACTTCATTATCGGCCTTGAAGGGCTTCCTCCAAATAAATGCATCAGTAGACGGGCTTATCTGGTGAGGTTTTTTGTTGTTCAAATGGCGAACAACTCAATTATTCATAAGCAACAGATAGTTAAGGAATAAGTGGTTTTGGAAATATTAGCGGTTAAGGCATGAATAGTTGCTGATTTCGGTTGATTACTTAAGAAATTATATAAAAGTTGAAGCGGGCGATAATCTCGAAATGAACCCCTTAACCGGTATTTTTTGATGCCGCGTTTTGCGTTAGTTTTTTTGAATCCCCAACTTCAACTCAATTTCTCTCATTAAGTAGCTATTCGCCCAGATAAATTTCATGGGGCTTGAGTTCATGTAGTCATGAATTCGTTTTTTCTCAGTGCCATTATGAAATATGTCAATTGTATAATCATCGCCGTCACAACACCCAGAATAATCGGTAAGGTTTAGAAATTCAGCTTTATTGTACTTCATTTCAATCTTTTCAAACTCTTCTAGACTAATGTCTCCATGTTTATATATCCTTAAATCGCGGTCATATTGATGCGAATAATTTGAGTATGATATCGCACCTGACGATGTAACCCCATATTCTATATTTTTGCCCCAGCCATCTCGATGAATAATCTTTATAGAATCAATTTTTATGAAGTTATTTATTTCAGATTTAATACGTACAAAAGTTTTACAAGTATCATTGTTGCACCATTCCATAGTGTCATTATTTATAAATGTTATTTTGTATCTTCTATGCATAACATTATCCAATTCATAGATAATTAAAGAATCTCCGGTCAGTTTGTACTTTCGAAACTGTCCATGGTATTTTACTGTATTGTCAGTCTTTTTCCAGATACCTAGAAAGTACTCAATCGAATCATTTTCGAAAAATTCAAACCCAAAGGGAAAATATAACGGAGGTCTAGGAGCTGATAAACTCTTTTCGTTTTTACTTGAATCTCCAGTATTTATCCATTCATCAAGTCGGTACCATTCTCCGATAAGATAATTCTTGTCATTTTTGGAACAAGAGAATAGAATGCCCAAGATGAATATATATGCTGCTTTCTTCATAAAACTAATGTAATCGGCATTATAGGGTGTTTTTATTCTGTCCGAAGTGCTAGGCATTCGCCTAAGTTTAAAGTTTGATTCATTTGGTCATTAGAACCATAGTTTAAGAGTGTTCTAAGTTTTGCATTATCGGCTTTCCAATTCCTATTTTACTGCAAACCAGCGGCCGTTGCTTTTGTCCTAATATTCAAGGCTCCCGTAACCGTCAACAGTTTCGCAGTCTTGATTGTTTTGTTGTATTGTCGTCTTTAAAGTGCAAATCAAATGTATTAATATATTGGCATACAGTTTATTATCCTCAATAGCCAGCTACATTTTGTTAGTGTCAGAATGCCTTTTACAATGCTATTCGAAACGCAAATTTCGTCCCAATGTCTTGTCCATTTTTCTTAGCTGGTTTCTTCACTTCTATTTGATTTCCTATCTCCAAAAGGTATTTTTTTTGGGTTTCATCAGGTGTGTGCACTTTAAGTGACTTTATTGTTCCGTCCTTGCTGATGTCAAGCGCTATAACCACGTTGCCTTGGAGTTGGACATTGTATTTTGATTCTATTTCTTTAATCTTTTGGCCAAACCAAATATTTTGTTGTTGGATAGGGAATTGAAATTCAGGCATCACATCAGCTGGGACTGAGTATTCTTCTCCATCTTCAAAATACTGTTTCATGAATTGAGTTACCTTCCCTTTTTCGTAGACTACAATTTCTTTGAGTTGTCCGCTTTGATAATACTCTTTTCTTTCACCATTGTATTTTACCTTATATTCTTTTAATTTGGTCTCAAATGATTCGACCGATGTGTATGGTTTCTTAGCATAAAAACCAACAATAGATTTTACGCTGCCATCTTCGTAGTAACTCTTGTATTGGTAAGCATTTTTTTCATCCAATTTGAGAATTTCGGATTTTTGGCTAGATGCTGTCGTCGAAATCAGAATGAAAGCGATAAAGAATGTGATTTTACGGTACATTTTTTTTATTTATTTACTGGCACTAACGTCAGTCTTCCGCCCTCTCATGACAGATGACTCAACCTTCGTTTCACTATCTAATATAACGCTTTTTAGCGGGTTGTAAGCGAGTGACGGAAATAATTTATGTGGCGGTGTCGCTTGGTTGAAGTACCGGTATATCGAGAAGGAGTGCATCTAGCAGGGCGATTATGGGGCTAAAAATGTAGCCAAGTCTGATTAGCTAAGCTTGGGGCATATTTCGAGCAATAAGCTGAAGACCGCGCAGGTTGAAATTTGCCATCAAACCTTCGCCCAAGAGCAAGGCCTCCACCATGGTAGCTATGAGCTGAACTTCATTATCAGCCTTGAAGGGCTTCCTCCAAACAAGCTGCCCAGTCGTGTCCGTGCAAACATTGTAAATGAAACTTTCTTTGGCATATACTTCTCTCCAAACCCCTTGTTGTACAGCAAATCGAAAGCGCAGGTGTTGGTGGTGCATAAATATGATTTATATTTACAGTATGATGCAAACATTCACCAGTTCACTGCCCGAAAGTTTGATCGACAGATTGAATGAGCGGGCAAAGGCCTTGAAATTGCCAAAAAACAAGGTGATGGAAAGGGCTCTGCAAGCCTATTTGAATCATTTAGACCGGCAAGAGTACAAAGCTACTTTTTTGCGCATGCAACAAGATCCGGCTTTTGTGGCCGATTTGGAGATGGGGCTCGATGATTACCTCCAATCATTGGAAAATGAAGCAGGGTGATATTTGGATGGCCCATCTTGATCCCGTAAAAGGGAGTGAGCAGGCTGGTTTTCGCCCCGTATTGATCATCAGCGGTGATTTGTTGAATACACATGCCCCGGTGGTGATTTGTTGTCCGTTATCCACTTCCATCAAAGCTTACAAAGGAAATCTGGTGCTTTCGCCTACCCCAACCAATGGGCTCAAGGCTGATTCAGAAATCATGGTCTACCACATCCGTTCGCTTTCAAAAGGGCGGCTGATAGAAAAAGTAGGTGAAGCAGGAGCGGAGGTGGTCACATTTATTCATAAATCGCTGCATACCCTGTTAACAGCACCTTGAACTGAAGGTCAACAGCGTTCAGCCTTGCGCCCTTAGGGCTTGGGGTTTCCCGCAGACTTCGCAGATTTTCGCAGAACGGCTGGCAGCCGTTTGCCGTTAGCTATGCGTTACCCGTTACTTGTCACTCGTCACTTGCCGTAGCGCCCTTCGGGCTTGGGGTTTCCCGCAGACTTCGCAGATTTTCGCAGAACGGCTGGCAGCCGTTTGCCGTTGGCTATGCGTTACTCGTTACTTGTAACCCGTCACTTACCGTAGCGCCCTTCGGGCTTGAGGTTTCCCGCAGACTTCGCAGATTTTCGCGGAACGGCTGGCAGCCGTTTGCCGTTAGCTGTGCGTTACCCGTTACTTGTCACTCGTCACTTGCCGTAGCGCCCTTAGGGCTTGGGGTTTCCCGCAGACTTCGCAGATTTTCGCAGAACGGCTGGCAGCCGTTTGCCGTTAGCTATGCGTTACTCGTTACTCGTTACTCGTCACCCGTCACCCGTCATTTACCGTAGCGCCCTACGGGCTTGGGGTTTCCCGCAGACTTCGCAGATTTTCGCAGACGAGCTGACCGCCGAATGCCGATCGACTATCTCTCCAAAAGCTCGGTATCCTCTCGCAACATCAGCGGTAAATACACCGCCAGCAGCAGCATACCGCGGTGGCGCATAAGCATGCTTTCGCTGAGCAGGCAGAGCATTACAAATACCACAAACCAAAGGGCCAACCAGTTTTGCTGGTGCCAGGCAGTGCGGAAGGCGAGTGCAAAGACGGCCAAAAGCAACAGCAAGCCAATGAGTCCGTTATGCAGCCAGGTTTCGAGGTATTGGTTGTGGGCGTTGAAATCGCGCTCGAGGCCAACTTGAAAGCCGATTTTTTGATATGCTTCACGCAAGGCGATCTGGCCAGCACCGGTACCATGCCCCAGCCACCAATGGCCCTCTAAGGCAGAAAAAACACCTTCCCACTCCGCTAGGCGAATGGTCAAACCGTTAAATAAACGTTCCTCAGGTGCATGAATATCATATTCCAACTGGCTGAGTTCGGTGAACCGACTTTGTAACCTTTCAGGCAAAATCCAAAATACCGCCAGGGCAAACAGCGGCGCACCCAGAAGTGCTGCCCATACCAATCGCTTGTTTCCCCGTTTCCAACCGAGATACAGGGCCAGCAATACCCCGCTGATGAGCAGGGCAATGAGCACCATGCGGGCCGACAACAGCAGCAAAAAAAGCAGCAACCAGCCCTGTGCCAGCCAGTACCAGCGGCTGTTGAAACTCCCCTTTTCGCGCAAATAACCGCCGCCCATAAGCGCTACAGCCACCAAAGCACTGAAATAAGCAGGGTGCATCAGCCTTTCGGCCAATTCGGTATAGTACAAATAATGCGAGGCGAAATAGGCGTACAACCTGCCTTCGGCCAGGGTGCGGTAAATGCCAATGCTCGTTACATACAACGAAGCCAGCAAGGCGGCCCCATAAAATGCCCACCATACTTTTTGTTTGAAGTTTCCGGGAAGGCGCTTGGGCAAGAGCAGCAAGGCCGGCAAAACCAACAGCACCACCTGCAAGCCCAGCAACTGGCTGTAGCGCTCGTTGGCGGGGGCATACCAACCACCGGCAATCACCCAAAATCCGCTAGCTAGCAGGGCATACCACCACGGGGTGTTGGGTCGTTGCCAGCCACCCTCGCGCCAGGCATAGGCCAAGCTGGCCACAAACAGCAGCATGAGGGCATACGAATTCATGAATTCGGGCAGGTATTGGCTGATGGCCAATATTGCCCAAGCCACAAGCAGCAGGTTTCGCATGTGCTAAAGTTAAAGGCCACTGTTTAAATTCAGTAGTAAGGGCTGATTTTTTTGGTGCGTTGATTGGCCGCGTTACACAAAAAGCATCACGCACACTACTTCCAGCGACTTGGGCAGACCAAAGCCGGGCAGGTGCAGTTGGTAATATTTGAGTAAATCGTCGAGGTAAGCGCGTGTGGGTAGGTCGCCAGGCACAAAGCCATCTTTTTCGAGCAAGGCAGCCAATTGCCGGGCCGTGGCTGCGCTGGCATAGGTCGATCGCATATCGTGCTGCACATCAAACCTGCCCTCGTTGAGGTTGAACCAGGCCCCTTCGCGGTAATTGCCTGCCTGGGGAGCAAATCCCAACCATTCGGTGAGGCGGGTGAGTATTTCTAAACAGCTTACTTCGGGTTGTTCACTCACTTCCAATAATAGAATTTGCTGCTGCATCCAGCCGAAAAGCTCGGCATGGGCGCTTTCTTCGCGCACGGCCCGCATCAAACACTCGGCTAGCAGGGTAGCGGCCAAACCGTGCAGGGTCGATTGCTGTAAACGCGGAAGCAAGGGGTGTACATGCAGCTCTTTGAGGCGCTGCAAGCTCGATTGGTCGCGCTGATAGGCCTCAATTTCTACCAGAGTTAAAGGCTGCAACATGGCGGGCGTAATGGACGCTTTTTTTTTGCGTACCCCGTTGATGAGGTACGACTGCATGCCATAATCGTCGGTAAACAGGCGAACTATTACCGAACTGTCGCTGTAAGGTGTGCTGCGCAATACAATGGCCGATAGTTTTACCTGCATGACGCAAAACTACGGCAATAGGCTATCGAATGAAAACAATCTTCGCAGCCACGGTTTCCTCGCCCAAATCGGAGGTGGCCATGACCAAATACACCCCGGTAGCTACCCGATTGCCCTGCAAATCGCGACCGTTCCAGCTGATTTGGCCGCCATCGGCACGGGTTTGAAAAACCAATTGGCCCGATAGATCGGTGATTTTGATCCAGGCGTTGGTTACCAAGCCGTTTACCGATACAAAACCGTCGTACTCGGGCCGCACCGGATTGGGAAACACCTGCACTTCGCTGTGCTGTTCTACCCCCTCTGTGGCAGTGCCTCGGTACGAAATCACCCCGCGGTCGGTGCCAATGAACACCTCACCCGTTTGGGGGTGAATGGCCAAACTGGTGATGACATTCGACAAAAGTGGACTGTTTTCGCGGGTGAAATGGTGGATTTGGCGCGTACCATCGGCCGAAAACAGCCACACCCCGTTGTTGGTGCCAAACCATTTGCGGTCGGCACCATCGATGGCGATGGCCGTTACCACCTCGTTGCCCAACAAAAAGCCCACAAATTGCTCCTGCTGAATGCGGATTTGCTGCGCATCAAAACGGTCGCGGGTGAAAACCACATTGGGATTAAAAAATACGGCGGGACCTTCATTGGTGCCTATCCACAAGGCGCCTTGTTTGTCGAGGGCCAGGCAATTGACAATGGGACTGGGCAAACTGCCGCTGCCTTCGGGAGTAGTTACATTTCGGAAGCGGGTATTGTCGCGATTGAGGCCCACAATGCCGCCCGAGCGCGAACGCACCCATTTGTTGCCGCTGTTGTCAACCACCATGTCAATTACTTCGGTGAATTCGCCCAGCGAAAAGCTCTCCCAGCTACCATCGGGTTTGCGGCGGGCAATGGGTTTGGAAGCAGCGTAATTGCTTACCCACATATTGCCTTCTCTGTCGAAATCAATACCCCCAATGCGGGTATCGCCTCGTCCGGTTTGTGGATCAACGCTGCCGGGAATGTATTCTAAAGTGCTGTTGGTAGGGTCGTAAATGGTTTTGATTTGGTTGTTTTCGAGCTCGTACAAGCCCCTTCCCCAAGGCAAGAGGTACAATCGGTTGGCTACCGAAGGGTGGTAGCGCGCTTGCAGCACATCCACCATATTGGGTACCCCGGTGAGGGTGTTGCGGTTGAGCTGTTTCCACTGCTCGTTGGCAAATAAAAAGGCGCCTTCCGATTGAAAGCGGTTCGATAGCACCGAGCTGAAGCCCCCTGCTGATATCACCACTCCCTGGCGGTCGGCATGAATGTGCACAGCCTTTTCCGAAACAGGCCCATCGGGCAAAAACTGATCGGAAGCACCATCCCTGAAGCGAAACAAACCGCCGCCTTCATCGGCCATCCAGATAAAGGCACCGTCTTGCACGGCCCAACGGGGATTTACAATGCGTGGATTGGCAAAGGTGCGTTTTTGGTCACCCGTACTGTCGATGGTAATTACCCTAAAGGCATTGGTAATTTGTAGGAGTCCGTTGCGGGCCTCTACGCTGGTATTATTGAAGCCGGCATCTATCACTTGGGCACTCCAGCTACCATTTTCGTAGCGCAACAAACTGTCGGCACGTATAGCATAAATGGCATTTCTATAACTCGTAAGGTGGCGGAAGCTTTGTCCTGCGGTGCTCGCTTCGGGCTGCCAAAAGGCAAAATTCGACAGGTTGGGGGCGTTGCGGTTGGCTACAAACATGCCCTGATCGGTGGCGGCATAAAAATTTTGTGCGTCACCTGCCAGGGCATATACCTGAATGCGGTTTCCATTGGGACCAATGATGAAGGTATTGCGTATTTCGCTGCGGTCGAGGTCGAGTTCTACAATACCAAAGGCGCAGCTGAGGTAGGCAAAACGGCCTTCGAGCAGGATGTGGTTGATGCGTTTGAGTCCGGGTATATTGGCCCGCACAATAGCATCTATCATGGTGAATTTGCCGCGGTGTAGCAGGTCGATATTGCCCGATTCGTAGGCGATGATGAGGGTTTGGTGGCGGGGACTGTATCGCAGGGCAGTAATGCCTTGGTCGGTCATGCCGTTGATACGCGAAAGGGTGCGTATTTCGCCATCGGCTTTGTCGTAAGAAAACAGGGCGTGACGGGTGCCCACATACACCAAATCGGGGGAGGTTTCTACGCTGGTAGCAAAGGCATAGGGCAAATGTACCCGCCATTGGCCCACCGGCACCTGGGCTGTCAACCCCAGGGGGAGGAGCAGCCATCCGAGAAAAAGCAATCGCATCATCAATACAAAACTAATGGTTAGCAACGTAAAGCGGCGGGCTTTATTGGCAGTGGGTTGGAACGATAGCGCGTTTGCCGTTGTTGGGTGCATATTAGGCTTCCGGGCTGTGCTGGAATTGCCTACTTTTGTGCTTCTCTAAAAAAAAATCGCCACCCGGCATGAGCGATGCAATCAAACACGAGTGCGGCATAGCGCTTTTGCGGCTGAAAAAGCCGCTGCAGTATTACCACGAAAAATATGGTTCGGCTTTATATGGCCTCAATAAATTGTACCTGCTTATGGAGAAGCAGCACAACCGGGGGCAAGATGGTGCGGGCATGGCCAGCATCAAGCTCGAGGTTCCTGCCGGCGAGCGTTACATCAGCCGGGTACGTAGTGTGCACAGCCAACCCATCAAAGATTTATTTGCCCGCATTTATGCCAATTTTGAGGAGGCACGCGAGCAAGATCCGGGCATTTTTGAGCAGGTGAGCCGCATGCAACGCGAGTTGCCTTATATGGGTGAGCTACTGTTGGGACACCTGCGTTACGGCACCCATGGCAAGAACACCATTGAGGCCTGTCACCCTTTTCTGCGCCAGAACAATTGGAAAACGCGCAATCTGGTGGTGGCTGGTAACTTCAACATGACCAATGTAGAGGAGTTGTTCAACCAATTGGTAGCCTTGGGGCAGCATCCTAAAGAGAAAGCCGATACCGTAACGGTGATGGAAAAAATTGGGCATTTCCTCGATGAAGAAAACGAGGTTTTGATGGCCAAATACAAGGCCGAGGGACTCGATAAATTGCAAATTCAGGAGCGCATCGCCCGTGAAATAGACATCGTGCGCATCCTCAAGCGTGCCAGCAAACATTGGGATGGCGGTTATGCCATGGCCGGATTGTTTGGTCATGGCGATGCCTTTGTATTGCGCGATCCGCACGGCATCAGGCCGGCCTATTTTTACGAAAACGATGAAGTGGTGGTAGTGGCTTCTGAGCGCACCGCCATTCTCACGGCCTTTAATGTGCCTCTGGAACAAATTGCAGAGGTGAAGCCGGGCCATGCCCTGCTTATCCGCAAAGATGCCAGCGTGCAAATGCAGCAAGTTTTGGCCCCCCAAAAGCCTGCTTACTGCAGCTTTGAGCGCATTTATTTTTCGCGTGGCAACGATTTGGCCATTTACAACGAGCGCAAAAAATTGGGCGAATTGTTGGTGCCGCAGATTTTAGCATCCATCGGTCACGATTTGCGCCACAGCGTTTTCAGTTACATACCCAACACCGCCGAAAGTGCTTTTTACGGCATGGTGAAGGGCTTGGAAGACTATTTGAATGCTTATAAAGCCCAGCAAATTGCCGGCAATCGCCAAATGGATGCCTCCGAAGTGGTTGATTTGCTGAATTTGCGCCCCCGCGTAGAAAAGGCAGCCATCAAAGACGCCAAGCTGCGCACCTTCATCACCGACGACAGCCAGCGCGATGAACTGGTGGCGCATGTATACGATACCACCATTGGCATTTTGAATCCGGGCGTAGATCAATTGGTGGTGATCGACGATTCTATTGTGCGTGGCACCACCCTCAAGCAGAGCATCATCACCATTTTGGGCCGTTTGCAGCCCAAGAAGATTGTGATTGTGAGCTCGGCACCGCAAATCAGGTATCCCGATTGTTACGGCATCGACATGAGTCGCATGGGCGAATTTGTAGCCTTTAGGGCAGCCATTGCTTTGTTGGAAGAGCGTGGGCAGTGGAACCAAATCAACGATGTGTATTTGCTGTGCAAGAGCCAGGAGAGGCTACCGGCCGAAAAAATGCTGAACCACGTGAAGAAAATTTATGAGCCCTTTACCGAGGCCGAAATCAGCGCTAAAATTGCCCAGCTGGTAACGCCTGAAGGCTTGAATATTCCGGTGGAAGTGCTTTTTCAGCGCATCGACAACCTGCACCAGGCCACCAGCCATTCGGGCGATTGGTATTTCAGTGGCAATTACCCTACTCCGGGAGGCGTGCGGGTGGTAAACCGGGCCTTCATTAACTACATAGAGAAAAACAACCAGCGGTCGTACTAATAAAAAAGCCGCCTTGCTGAAGGGCGGCCAAAAAACGGAGGTAGGTTTCCCTACATAACCCCAAAAATATACAAAAGTGTAAACACATACAAGCCGATGTGTAAACAAGGTCGTCGTCTTGAGTTGGCACTTTTGTAAGTATGAAGCATGCCGGCGAGTTGGTAAAGGCGGTGGTGGCCGATAGGGGCATCAGTGTGGCCTTGTTGGCCCGTCGTTTGGGTCGTAGCAGGCAGTATGTTTACAATCTGTTCGACAAGGCAAGTCTCGATTTAGAAACGCTTCACCTCTTACGCAAGGAGCTCAATTATCCCTTCGCAGAGCTCATTGGCAACGACCCTCAGGTACGCATGTATGGTACTTCTTACCTGAGTGAGGCCGAGTACAAAGACCTATCGGAACAATTGGAGGCGGCGGTACGCGAAAAGGAGCTTTGGAAAGACAAATACACCCGTTTGCTCGAAGAAATGAACCGTTTGTTGCAAGAGCGCAAGCAGTAAAAAGGCATGGCTTTGTGCTATTGCTGTTGCAGGAGCTAAAAATCACCTTTTTAAGCGTTTTTGTGTGCCTGTTTGGGCTGCAATGGTGATTCATTTCATGTACCTTTGCTGCGATTTTACAAACGACTATGATCATAGCCATTATTGCGGTGTTTGTACTTGGCTACGCCGCCATCGCATTGGAGCATCCGCTCAAAATCAACAAAACGGCCTCGGCCCTGCTAACAGCGGTATTGTGCTGGACCATTTTGGTGTTGTTTCCGGTGCCTGCCCATTTTTTTGAAGCGGAAATTTGGAAGCACTTTTTAGAAAAGGCTACCCTCACGATGAGCATTGAGGGCATGACCCAATCGGACTTGTTCCAAAAATTTGTTGGTTACGAATTAAGGCACCACTTGGGAAGCATTGCCGAGATTCTGTTTTTCTTGTTGGGTGCCATGACCATTGTGGAGTTGATTGATGCACACCAAGGCTTCAAGGTTATTACCAACCGCATTAAGACCAAAGACAGCCAAAAGCTGCTCATTATTATTTCGGTATTGGCCTTTTTTATGTCGGCCATCCTCGATAATCTCACTACATCGATAGTAATGGTGAGCCTTTTGCGAAAGCTCATACACAATCCATTGCAGCGCAAAATTTATGCGGGCATGGTGATCATTGCGGCCAATGCTGGAGGTGCTTGGTCGCCCATTGGCGATGTTACTACCACCATGTTGTGGATAGGTGGTCAAATTACGGCAGGCAATATTATGCGTACTTTGTTTCTGCCTTCTTTGGTGTGTTTACTTATACCCATGCTGGTACTTGCCCGTCAAATGAAAGGTCGCGTTTTACGTGCCGCTTACGACTACAAACAAGCGGAGCAGATGGAGGTAATCAAAGGCAGCAGACTCATGTTTTTCTTAGGAGTAGGGGTATTGATGTTTGTGCCGGTATTTAAAACCATCACCCATTTGCCTCCTTATTTGGGCATGTTGTTCGGATTGGGTTTGGTATGGGTAACCTCAGAACTCATTCACATCGACAAGTCGGAAGAAGAGAAGAAGCCCTATTCTGCGCTTCATGCGCTCAGTAAGATAGACACCTCAAGTGTGCTGTTTTTCTTGGGCATTTTGTTGGCCATCAGTTCGCTCGAAACCCTCAATGTTTTGCGTGAAGCTGCTGCTTGGCTCACCGATACTTTTGGCAATATGAAGGTCATTGTGTTTCTCATTGGCTTGCTTTCGGCCATTGTCGACAATGTGCCCTTGGTAGCTGCCAGTATGGGTATGTACGATATGGCGGTTTATCCAACCGACCACTGGATGTGGGAATTTATGGCTTATTGTGCTGGTACCGGTGGTAGTGCGCTTATCATTGGTTCGGCGGCAGGTGTAGCCGTAATGGGCATGGAGCGGATTGATTTTGTTTGGTATGTGAAGAAAATTTCGGGCCTGGCCCTTTTGGGATATGCGGCCGGTGCTATTGTTTATTTGCTTACTTATCCATTTTTTGCCGTACACTAATGGAAGTAACCCAAACGCCCATAGAGGGTCTCAAAATCATTCAACCCAAGGTTTGGGGCGATGCGCGTGGTCATTTTTTTGAAAGTTATAGCGAAGCGGCTTTCAAGGCGGCAGGCTTGCCCACCGCTTTTGTGCAAGACAATCAGTCGCTTTCGGCCAAAGGCATATTGCGGGGACTGCATTTTCAAAAGCCACCTTATGCCCAAGGCAAGCTGGTGCGCGTTATCAAAGGGGCCGTGCTCGACGTTGCTGTGGATATAAGAAGCAGTTCACCTACCTACGGACAACATTTTGCCATAGAGCTCAATGAGGAGAATAAAACCATGCTTTGGGTTCCTCCTGGATTTGCGCATGGCTTTTTGACCTTGGCCGACGATACCATTTTTGTGTACAAAGTCACGGGCATTTACAACAAAGAAAGTGAGGGTGGTTTACTGTGGAACGACCCGGCTTTGGGCATTCAATGGGGCATCGAAAATCCGTTGTTGAGCGACAAAGACAAGGTACAGCCCTTGTTGGCAGACTTGCCGGTGATTTTTCCTTAAAGCAGTCGGCCTTTTTGCCCTGTTTTGGGGTTTGTAGAAGGTCGGGCAAAAGTGTACTTTCGTGGTATGGATATTCAACCCGACATCCTTGAAAAGCTGAAGCGCCTCGAAGAGAAGTATGCTGCCATGGGGCAAGACATGTCGTCGTACCTCGAAGGCCTCATCTACACCGATTACCTGCCCTATTGGAGCTATGTGCATTTGGATGTATTGCTGAATTTGCAGCATCCACGTACCGATTTGCCCGACGAAAAAATCTTCATTGTTTACCATCAGATTACCGAGTTGTATTTCAACTTGGTGCTACATGAGATGGAGCAGATAGGGGAGACGGTTGAGCCGGCTGCCGACTGGGTTTTACAACGTGTGACCCGCATTAATCGCTATTTCGATGCGCTCAAAACCTCCTTTGCCATCATGGTAGATGGTATGGAAAAGGAGCAGTTTCTCAAATTCCGCATGGCTTTATTGCCTGCATCGGGCTTCCAAAGTGCGCAGTACCGCAAGATTGAGATTTGTGCGACTGATTTTGTGAACTTGGTTGACAAGGACCACCGCCGGCCCGAGGTATTGAATGCGCCTGTTGCCGAGCAATTTGAATTTATTTATTGGAAAAAAGGAGCCACAGAGCTCAGTACCGGACGCAAAACCCTTACGCTCATTCAGTTTGAGCAGAAATATGTTCAGGAGTTGGTTCGCCTGGCCGAAAAGCAAAATACCCGCAATTTGTATGCGGTATACCGCCGCTTGCCCGAGGGAGATACCAAAACGAAAGTAGCCGATCAGTTGCGCGCCTTCGATGTACATGTAAACGTCAACTGGCCTTTGGTGCACTACAAATCGGCTGTGCGTTATTTGCAACGCCGTCCCGAAGACATTGCCGCCACCGGTGGAACCAACTGGCAGAAATACCTGCCTCCGCGTTTCCAGAAGCGCATTTTTTATCCCGAACTCTGGTCGGCCGAAGAAATAGAAAACTGGGGCAAAGGCTGGGTAGAAGAAACCCTGCTGGGACAATGAAAGACCCCGGCAAGCTGCTGAGGCTGTTCCGCGAAATGAACCTGTTGGCCAGCAGCAAGCGCGGTTATACGGTGCACGAGCTGGCCGATAAGGTGGGGGTGAGTTACCGTACGGTATACCGCGACCTGCGCATTTTTGAAGAAACGGGTTTCGAAATCATACAGCATCCTCAAAGCAAGCGGGTACGTTTGGCCCATGCTACTGAGGTAAGCGATAAGATGAGCTTCAGTAAAAACGAAGCCGAAGTGCTCGAACAAGTATTGGTAGCCCTGCCCGAAGGTCCGGTGAAGCAGCTACTTTACGACAAAATACATGCGCTCAGCGGCAATACGCAGCAGCTCAAAAGCTTGCAGCGGCAGCAAACGGCCCATAATTTTCAGCTGTTGGCTCAGGCCATGCGCGAGAGGAAGCAAGCCATACTGGTAGATTACAATTCGCCCAGCTCGCAAAGCGTGAGTAACCGCTTGGTAGAGCCTTTTGGCTTTAGCGATAATATGGATACAGTGTTTTGCTTTGAACCGGTGAGTCGCAAGAACAAATCGTTTAAACTCGAGCGTATCGGACAAGTGCGGTTAGAGCAAATAGCCTGGCAGTTCGATTACCTGCACGAAACCCGCCAAACCGATATTTTCGGCATGCCTTTGGGCGACGATGCCCAAACCGTGCATTTGGTTTTGGGTCGGTTAAGTGCCAACCTGCTCCGCGAAGAGCACCCAGCCGCCTTGCCTTACTTGGCTGCTTTGCCTAACGGCAAACACGAACTCAAGCTGCGGGTGGCCGATTTCCGCGGTATCGGTCGTTTTGTGATGGGCTTGATTGACGATGTGGAGGTGCTGGGCACGCCTGAATTTGTGGCTTATTTGAAAGCGCTGGCGGAGCATGTGAAGGATTGAATTTGAGCAGCTGAGAATATCTCAGAAAAGGAGCTTTGCTTCGTTATGCTCCTTGAAAGCATTGGCCTTTTCGAGCTGTTTTTGCATGACGAGCATTTCTTCAGAATAAATCCCACCGCTAAATTGCCATGCTCTCAGTAGCATTTTTATGTAAGGACTAGGGTCGTTCTGCCTGCTAAGCCTTCTCAGCGCACTCAAATAGTCATCGCGATAAACAGTGGGAATGATAATTTTCGATTGAGCATTTTTAACCAACTCTGCATTCATCATTACCCTAGCCAAACGCCCGTTTCCGTCGAGAAAAGGATGTACTTCACTTATCAAAAATTTAATAAAGGCAGCACGGGCAAAGGGATGTTCAAGGAGAAAGTAAAATTCTAAGCCTTTTGATAACGTGCCCTGCACCAAATTGGGCTCAACGAAAAAAGTTTCACCGGCGCGGTTGTTTTTATCTTTAAACATGCCGGGTTGTTTCGTTGGCCGAGCTTTCATTAAATGAGCATGTCTCGATTTTAAAAGCTTGAACAAATGCTCCTTATTGACAGGGGTTATTCGCATTTGGAGAGGATTACTAACCAACTGAAAAGTACCTAAGATGTCGTGAGAGTCTTCATCCCTATTGGGCAGTGGTGTATTGGTTTCAATAATGTTTTTTGCTTCTTCCAATTCAAATTCAGTGCCTTCAATGTAATTTGAAAAATAAGCTTCGAAGAATGAAAAGTGGCTGAACGCTTCTTTGGTGTTGTTTTCATCATGAATAAGGGGAAACTCCTCATTTCGCAATGCCAAAAAGAGCTTTTCAAAAAGCTGTAAACGACTGGGATCATAGGGTTCACCATAGGCCCTCGCTAAAGCCAAGCTCGATGATAATGCTTTGTTTGGTCGTGTATTTAAAAGCGCGCCAATTATTTTGTTGAGATGCCCATATTCGGTCAGCATCTCTAATTTTTCGGCTTGTAATTTGGCTTGTTCACGCAGTTCGTTTAATGTGGCTTCGCCTTGTAAACGGATAAGAGTATCTAATTTTTCTTCAATTTCCTCTTGCCGAAGTGCTTTTGTCGCGCCGTTGACATTACGCGCATTTTGAAGGTTTTCTAGAAAGGCCCTTGCCTGGTTAGAGGCATATAATTCTCCAAAGAATTTGTGGTCAAAGACCGTTGGTTCTGGCCCTTTCAGCAGCTGAACAGTTAACCCGGGTAGTTTGATTTTTTTAGAATAGCCATAGGTAAGGTAAATCTGATCTGTTGACGTGGGTTGGTATTCAAATGCCGAACGGTGACTAAGCAATGCCCCTGGAAAGAGTTCACTAAGGATAAGAAAGAGATTCCTTCGAATAATTGCTTTGGGATCATCGTGCAGATTCGAGCTGTATATGCGTGGAGCTATCTTTCGGATTTTACCGGATTTAGCCATGCGTGAAATAAGTAGGCTTTTACTGGTATCACTTGAGCCAAATATTACTTCAGGCAAAGGGATTTGATAATTTTTTTCCACTAAGAACCCATTTCTATTCAAATATGTAAAATATTTTCCACTAAGAGCCCGATTTACAAAAATATTTTCCATTAAGGACGCTTTACACGGTTATCACTTTACCCAATTGACCTCAAATCTGTTCAATGTATTTTGTCATAAGATGTCACAACATGCCTGCAACTTTGAATCAACAAAAACGCAGGAACCATGAAAAAGCAAATCCGTAAAAGCCGTCCCATCTTGATTGTCGACCAAATCCTCGACTGCTTGCCCGAAGACTTCGACGCCCTCGAAGCCTATTTCAACGAAGGTGAAACCGAAGCAGAAACCATAAGGGAGGCTGCCTGATGCTACAGTCGGCCTCCCTCTCACTCGCCTGGCCTTGGTCGTTTTTTGCACCACAGCCAGTAGTACGAAATCAAATTTTGCTGCTCGACACCCATTTGGTACGCCGCACCGGCAAAGCCATCTCATTCGATGCCCGTAAAGCGGTAAAGCTCCGTTTCGATTACGACCGCGCATTGCAACTGGCCAATGTATGCGTATACCAAGGCATGCACTGCTTGGGTTATGTGCCATTGCCAGAAGCACAGCAGCTGTTTGCCTGGCAAAAAGCCGGCGAAAGCTTCAGCATCCGCTTGTTGGCCATGGACGATGAAATGGGTAGGTGCAGTTTGCGGTTGCGGGTAACCCGGCCTTAAGCCTCGTTTTCTACAAGCGCCTTGGGCAATTTTACCCAACGGTTAGAGAAGGCAGCAAATACCAGCAATACGGCCGCCAGTAACAAGGTATTGCGGGGATCGCTTGCCAGTACAGTATCGTAAATCTGCGGTATCAGCAGCATGCTCATGATTTGCGGAATTACGATGAACATGTTGAAAATACCCATGTAAACCCCCATCCGGTCTTCGGGCACCGCCGCTGCCAGCATCACATAGGGCATGGCCATGATCGACGACCAGGCAATGCCCACCGGCAACATCAAAGCCACAAAGGTGTAGGCCGATTCAGCGAACCACATGCCACCAAAACCCAAAGCACCAGTGCACAACAGCAGGGCATGGGTGCTGCGCCTGCCCAATTTGCGGGCAACGTAAGGCAAGGTGAGCGAAAACAGAAAGCAAGAAGCACTAAATACCCCAAATCCGAGGTTGCCGTACTTGATGCCTTCGTCGAAACCAGGCATTCCGGCTTCCGAAGCACCATAGGCATGGCGTGCGATGGCCAAACCGTAGTATTGCCACATGAGCGGCAAGGCCATCCAGGTGAAAAACTTCACCCACCACAATTGCTTCATGCCTGCGGGCATCTCGCGGATAGCTGTCACTACATCGCCAAAAGCGGCTGCAAGTCCGGCCTTTTGGGGAGCAGCCAATTCTTCGGCCGATGGGGGTTCCTCGCGGGTGCTCAACACCGTAACCAGTACGGCCAGCAAAATGGTGGTGGCACCTACATAAAACGACAGCCGTACAAAAAGCGGTATGTCGGAGCCGCTCACATCCGGGCTGCTCAAAAAGCCGAGAATACCCAAGATAAAGGGCATGAGGTTGGCCAAAACCTGTCCCAAGCCTACAAACAAACTCTGTATAGAAAAGCCCAAAGGCCGCTGGCTTTCGTCGAGTTTGTCGGCAATCAAGGCCCTGAAGGGCTCCATGGTTACGTTGGCAGCTCCATCGAGTAACCACAGCAAGGCAGCAGCATGCCACAACATACGTGAATGGGGCATCAGGACCAAAGCCAGGCTGGTGAGAATAGCGCCGATAAGAATGAAGCCGCGACGCCTTCCAAAGAAGGGATGCCAGGTTTTGTCACTCATGGCACCCACAATGGGCTGGACCAATAAACCAGTGATGGGACCCGCCAACCAGAGATAGGGTATTTGGGCTTCATCGGCACCCAAGTAGCGGTACACCGGACTCATATTGGCTTGTTGAAGTCCGAAGGCATATTGCACACCCAAAAAGCCGAAACTCATGTTCCAAATTTGCCAAAAGCTGAGTTTTTTCTTGGTCATGCCGGTAGTCGTAAAATTTGAACACTGTAATCTTCAAGCACCAGCAAATGGGCTTGTTCACGCTGTTTAACAATGAGGTTATGTTCTATCACCAGTACCTTTTCCAGAAAATCGCTTGATACTTCGCGGCCGCGCTCCTCTCGGTTTTTACGGGTTTGCTGGTAGGTACGGGTCATAAAAACGCGCAGATCGGCGGTGCCGGCAGCAAATACATAAGTGCCCTCCACCAACATTACTTGATAAGCATCGAGGGGAATCATTTCCGAAAGAATCTGGTTTTCGTGGTAGTCAACCAGCGGTTTTTCGAGTCGGGTTTGGCCTGCTAAGAAGGCTTGTTGGTGCTCGGCCAATGCATCGAGGCGAACTTCTTGAAACCCCACCCACTCCAAATTTTCTTCTCTTTTGCGATGGTTACTTGCAGGAGGCAGGTGAAAGTAATCGTCTTGATGCAAAATGCAAGCATCTATGCCTCGTTCAAGCAGCAGCCGTTGGAGGCTTACTGCGGTAACCGATTTCCCACTGCCCGATTCACCAGCAATTTGGATGATTCTTTTTTGGCTAAAGAAATCGGCAGGCAACATATCGAGTACTTGCTTGCCTGTTTGGAGGTAAGCTGGTTTTATACCTATCACATCGCCAATCATTGGAAGTAGGTTTGGATGGTTTCGGGATTTGATTCAATAGCCAGTTGCATCAGTAGCAAAGCTGTTGCACTGTAGGTAAGTGGTGCTACACCTCCGGGCTTTCCTGAATCGGTGGCGTAATATTCGGGAAACACCCCATTTGCTTGGGTGCGTTGAAGTAATTGCACATACTGGTTAAAGAGCTGTATGGCCAGTTCTCGGTAGCCATGGGCTGCCAGTGCTAAAGCCAGCCAGCCCGTAGCAATGGGCCAGCTGCCTCCATTGTGGAAATGGTGTGGGTGGTTTTTGAATCGATGGGTGAACTGGCCAGCCAGCAGCGGCCAGTCGGTATCGCCAGGCTGAATTACTGGCCAAAACGCAGGCACCAGTTGTATTGGCCGCTGTTTGAGGAAGGATGCTAGCTGTTGCGCTACCCCGGATGGTTGCTGGTTTATGCCGGTTAACAAAGCAAAGGCATTGCCCATGGCATCCCAACGGGTGTCGTAACCCGATGGCCCGCAAGCTGCAAAGCAGTAGGTAGGCACTGCATTTTTAAGTCGTTGGTAAGCTTCAGGGTGGTAGCGCAAGTTGTTGGGTAAGGTGTTGAAAGTTGCCTTCGTTTTAGAAGCTATGGCATTGACTTTTGTTTGAGCATTTTCGGATGGCCAGATGGATGCCGCCAGTTGCTCTGCCCAAAGCCGCAAGGAATTGTCGTACAAGGTATGGCCATGGGTCACATATTCATCGGCCCAGTTGCCACCCAAAGGCGTATACAATAAGTCGGCATGATTAAATTCCCACGCACAAAACAGCGTACGGAGCTTGTTAACGGTAGGAGCGAATTGGGTAGCCAGGTCCTTGTCGTTTCGGTGTTTCACCAGCAGCGCTGCGCCTATGAGCCACCACAAGGAAGCATCTACCCGTCCTGCCAAGGTGCCATAACTAACTACCGGGGTATTCCCCAAGCCCACGCTCGAAGGAATTTGGCCGTTGGGTGCTTGGTTTCGTGCTAAAATCAGCAAGGTGAGACGCAATTGTTCTACCAGCGCTTCGTCGCCAGCCATCAAGCCACATACTCCAGCCATGATGCCATCGCGTGCCCACACCCTTTGGTAATTGTCAACGGCTTTTTCGGATGCCAATATCCCTTCGGGCACAAAAGCACGTGCCAGACTGAGGCTGGCACGTGCGATCCATATTTGGGAGATGCTATTCATGCGATGGCAAAACAAACATCTTGATTAAAAGCGGTATTGCACCGAGAAACCAATGGTTCTACCGGTGATGGGGCGAGCACGCACCAAATTCACCTGGTTGTCGGTAATGCCTCCTTCTTCGGCTTCGGTGATACCCAAAGCATTAAAAATATTGTTTCCATTAAGTGCAACGGAAATGTTGCCATTCAATTGGTAACGAACATATCCGTTCACAAAGGTGTAACCAGGCATCACAAGCACATTGTTGTCTTGCGTAAAGGCGCGCGACTGGCCAATGATGGTAGCACCTGCGTGCAGATTTTTCATTATTTGGTAGTTGGGAGCCACAAAGAACATCACACCAGGTTGGCGGCGTGGCATATTGCCCCAGTTGGCGGTATCGGCACCGCCGCTGATTTCGGCATTGGTGAAGGTGGCACCGGCACGTACATCGAGCTTACCAAACTGGGCAGCACCTTCGAGTTCAAGGCCAAATGCGCGGTAGTTGTTGTCGATGATGCGTTGGGTAGTGAGCTCAAATCCACCCGCCTCGGTAGTGGCCGCATAAAAAGCGGTAGCAAACAAGGCGAAATTTTTGAAATTGGCTTTGTATCCCAATTCAGCCTGGTCGATCATGTCTACTGCATTCAAGGCTACACCACCTGTGTAAGGCAAGTTTTGGAACAAAATGCGATCTGCTTTCGCCGAACCACCGCGGCTGTAGCGGCCAAATACTGCTGCTTGATCGTTGAGTTTGTAGTTTAAACCAGCTGAATACGACAAATAAGCGTATTCATAGGCTACTGGTGTACGCTTTTCATGGTCGACATAGGCTACCGACTGCTCCCAGGGACTGATAGTACCATCGTTATTCACGTCGGATGGACGGTTGGAACCACCGGCAAAAGAGCCATACACGCTTCCCATATCGTAACGTGCCGAAACATCGGCGAACAAGCGATTAGCCATTACCCAGCTAGCCGAAACGTAAGGAGAAGACGTATTGTGCTGGGTGTTGTACGAGCGGTGCAAATTGCCCCAGGCCGGCGTGCCATAAGCGTACAAGCCATTGGTGCTGAAGGCAGCTCCGGTTGAATCGAATACATTGACCATGCGGGCACCGTTGCCATTCACTTCCATGAGGTAGCTGTTCCACAGCCACGACATATCGATGTTTTGCTGCGAACGGAAGTAACCCAAGGTGAGGTCAACACCTTTTACATTCTTCTTGAGTTTGAAGTCGTTCACAAACAAATTGAAATTGTTGAGTTCGGTATCGAAAAGGTGCATGCGCATGAGCAGGTTGTTGCCGGCGTTTCCGCTACCAAAGGCGGTACCGTCGGCGTAGCGCAAGGTAGCGCCTGCACCGGCAATGCTTTGCGCAATGGTGCCGGGATTCCCAAATTCGGCAGGGAAAGGCGATACAAAGCGGCCGCTGTTGAACGACATACGGGTGCGGTTTTCGAGGCTCCAACCCTCGCCAATTTCGGTTGCAAATTCAGAGCCGATAGATGTCGACTGTGGATTCATGCCGTGCATGAGGTTGCTGGTGCGCAAGTCGCCAGCCACCCCGGTACCCAGGTTGTTAGTGAGGAAAGGCGATTGCAGGGCGCCACGACGGGCGTCGAAACCGGCTACCGATTCCCAAACCGGATTGGCAGCGGTGCCGCTTACCTGCATGGGCATGGGCATATAGGCCGGTGTGCGGTCGTTCAAGTACTTCAAATATACCCTTGCATAACCGCTGTTGAAGCGCTTGGTGAGGTTGGCCTTGAACTGTCCGCCCTGGTTGGCATCAAAGCCCGTGGTACGCATGCCTTCGCCCTGGCGGATGAAGCCGCCCATGTGAAAACTCACACTTTCGTTGAGCGGTGCACCGTACTCAAAGTCGGTTCGGAACTGGTCGAAGTTCAAGCCATAAGAAGTCATGACACTGCCGCCAGCTATACCACCAGTTTTGCTGATGAGGTTGATGATACCTGCAGGTGAGTTGGTAGCCATCGTGGAGGCCGATCCACCGCGGATGGCTTCAATGCGTTGGATGGTTTGGTCGGCACGCAAAAAGATATCGGCTGTGGCAAAAGCAATGTCGCCAAACTGCAAAATGGGCAAACCATCTTCCTGCAGTTGGAGGTACTTAGAACCACCCGATGAAATGGGCACACCACGCACAGCAATGTTGGTGTTGCCTTCACCCGCCGAGGCTTCTGAACGCACACCTGGAATGGTACGGAACAATTCAGCGGTGTTGCTCGGATTTTGGTTGGTGATGGTGGCGGTGTTGATGGTGGTCATCGACACGCTGCTTTCGAGCTTCGATACCTTGTTCGATACCCCGGTAACTACCACGTCTTTGAGGCTAAGCACGTCGCGCTTGAGGGTAAAGTCAACCACGAGCAAAGCGCCCTTTACGGTTACCGTTTGGCTTACCGACTCATAGCCAATTTGAGAGGCCTTGAGTTTGTAGTCGCCAGCCGGGAGGTCGGCAATTTCGTAGCGGCCATCTACATCGGCCACAGCACCCCGCGATGTGCCTTCTACTTGTACGGTGGCATACATCAAAGGTGCTCCGCTGTCATCCGATAGCTTTCCCTTGATGGAGCCTTGGCCAAATACCACTGCCGGGAGGAGCAGCAAGACCAGACTTTTGAAAAAAGTAAACAGTTTCATACAAACGTTTTTAGGTTTTAGTGCTCCAAATCTATCGGGCTGATTCACTAAAAAAAGGGATGTCGCAATGACACACTTTCCACAATCGTTTGCGGAATCGTTTGCGGTGGAAAAGTAATTGAATTTTTTTCAAAATTCGGGTCTGGTATTTCGATTTGCAGCTTTCTCAGGAGTGGGATGTGCTGGTAAAAGGAGTGTCCTCTGGTTTTTCCGCAAACATTGCGATATTTCCATCGAAATTTCGGCATGCAAAAGCGAACTACCATCAAAGATCTGTCGCGCATACTGGGTGTGAGCCCCTCTACGGTTTCGCGCGCCCTGCACGATCATCCCGACATAGGAAAGGCCCTCAAGCAAAAAGTTCGCGAGCTGGCAACCGCCTTGCATTATTATCCCAATGCCATGGCTTCGCAATTGCGGCAAAGCGACAATAAAACCCTGGCACTCATCATCCCTGAAATTACCATGTTCTTTTTTCCTTCGGTCATCGAAGGCATTACCCAAAAAGTACGTGAACATGGCTATCAATTGATGGTGCTACAATCGCACGAAAACCTACAACAAGAAATTGAAAACATCAAGACTTGCATTAATCTCCGGGTAAACGGTATCATGATTTCGTTGTGCCGCGACACCCATCAGCTAGATCACCTGAAAGAGGCTGCCGAGATGGGCATTTCCATTGTAATTTTCGACAAGACGGTGCCGAATAATCGCTTTCCTTTTGTAGGAATCGACGATAAAAATGCTTCACAAAAGGCGGTAAGCTGGTTGACCTTTCAAGGCTGCACCAAACTATTGGGCATTTTTGGGCATCCCCACATGAGTATTTCTAATCAAAGGCGCGAAGGCTTTGAAACGGCCTGCATGCAATTGCTGCCTACCGGCGGTGCCTTTAAGAGCGTGCATGCCCTCAATCAGGCCGATGCTGCGCACCAACTACATGCACTTTGGTCGCAGTTTGAGCCCGATGGCATTTTTTGCATGAGCGATGAAGTGCTGGCTGGCGTAATGCCTACTCTCAGTAAAATAGCAGATAATCAGGCAAAAAGCAGTAAAGTAATAGGCATTTCCGATGGTAAACTGCCCTTTTTGTTTCACGAGTCGTTGCACTTTTTGCATCACGATGGCTTTAAAATAGGTACGGCAACCGCGCAATGTTTGCTCAATGGGCTGCAAATGGGGGGCAAGTCAATCGATGTGCCAGTGATCATCCAAGAAACTCCTATTGTGGGCAACCGGCAATGAGGCTTTGACAGCCGGTATTTTCATGCGACCTTTGCCCTTATGAGCAGCATTTCAACTGGCAGTGCCCCCAATCCGGTGGGCCTTTATCCGCATGCACGCCGTGTAGGCAATCTCTTGTTTTTGTCGGGCATTGGCCCCCGTGCCGCCGGCACCGACGCCCATAATCCGCAGGTACCGGGCTTACAGCTCGACAAAAACGGCAATTTCGAGGCTTTCGACTTTGAGGCCCAGGTACATCAGGTATTGGCCAATGTAAAGGCAGTTTTAGAAGCCAGCGGCGCCCGCATGGAAGATCTGGTAGACATCACCGTATTTCTTACCGATATGCAGCGCGATTTCAAAACCTTCAACCGGGTGTATGCCGAATATTTCCGCGACATGGATCCCAAGCCTTGCCGCACTACGGTAGAAGTGGGCGCTTTACCTACGGCCATTGCCATTGAATTGAAGTGTATGGCTGTAATCCCCAACGGCCAATGAGCGCGCCTCAAACGCCTGCAGCGCAAAACACTTTGCTGCATTTTGTGTTGGGACTGGCACTGGGTGGAGGTTTGGTAGCCGGCATGCAAGCCCGCTTGTGGTGGCTCGAGCTGTTGTGTTTGGCCGGTGTGCTTTTGTACGTTTTTTTGAGAGCGGGTTTTACGCGGACCTTGAAAAACAGACAACAGAGAAAGTAATTATTCCTTTTTTCCCTTTCTTAACCAAACAGTAAGCACTTGCTTGTCGCCTTTCCGGGTTTCAAAATAGGAAGGACGGTAGGCCCCGGGTACTGCAAAGCAAGCTTCAAGGGTATCGCCTTTGAGGCGGTAAATGCCATTGCGTTTTAGTCCATGGTCTTCTACGCCATCTACCCAAATGTCGAGGTGGCGTGGGTAAAAATCGTCTTGCACCAAATAGCGGCCGTGGTACATTTCGTCGTTCCGCACCCTAAAAATGCTGAAGATACTGTCGTGCATGGTAAGATGCACCCCGTGGGCTTGTTCGTCGGGATAAACCACCCCATCAGCTTCGGTATGTAGTAGGTCCCATTCGCCGCTCAAATCAACTGGCTTGGGACGGTTTAAATCGCAACCACCCAGCAAGCCGAAAAGCGAAACAAGGAATATTAATGCTGAAAAAGACTTAAGGCGGGTTTCTAGAAAGGGCATGTATTCTAAACCGAAGTGAAAAGCATTGGGTTCAGGAAATGCAAATAAAGCATTTCGGGTGTAAAAACAAAAATGCCCGGTCTAAACCGGGCATTTTAAGTGGCAGTCTATTTCTTTTAAGGTAAGGTAATGGTACGCGTAGTGCCATTCATGGTTACGGTGGCTTGATTGTCGCAGGTTCCGTTGCCATAATCGATGGTGCGTGTTCCACGATTGCCCTGTGTGGTAGTCATTACACCGCTTACCAACCAATTGCAGCTGCCTTCGCGACGCAAAGGAGTAGTGATGGTTTGGCTGTTCGTAATGCCGTTGCGGGTCATGCTACTGCTGCCCGAAATGAGGAATACATCGTCGGTGCGAACTCCGGGTGTAGCATAGCCGGCTATCATTTCGATGGTGCGGTTGGCAGTACGGTTGCTGCTTACGTTGGCAGGCGTGGTAATGGTAATGGTGCTGTTGCGGGTAATGAGCGGATTGCTGCCATTGAGCGAAAAGCTGCCTGAAATGCTGCCTGTAACGGCATTGTCGTTCACAAAATAGTTGGTGAAAGCTACGCTAAAGCTGCTTCCAGCAGTGCGGCGGTTGCCGGAGTAGCTGATTACTACTACACCGCGGCGCATGCGGCCATCGCTGCACAAACAATTGGTAGTGCCATAATCGATGGTGATGGTGCGTGGAGTGGTGGTGGTGTCGCGTACTACTGTAGCGCAAGGGGCGAGGGGGAAACTTTCGGGACTATCGTCGATGAATGTTTCGTCCAACATGTTTTCATCAACACTGAGGAGCGTTTCAAACTGGGCCAATTCAGTGGTGCGGTTTTGTTCGTCGGTAGTTTCTACCTGATTGTCTTTTTGGCACGACACGGCAAATATGCCAATGCCCAAGCCGAGGAGAAGTAACTTTTTCATTTCTAGTGGATGGTTAACTCCGCTCTGACCCAAAAATGCACGCGGGGTTTAAGTCACGCGCAATAATTTCTTTCTTAGGTCATTAGCGAATGCCGAAGTTATTGAATTCAGCCGAAAGCTGTTGGCTTCGCTTTAAATATTTCGGCAAGATGAAATTCAAAATAATAGAAGTGCGACTTCTTTGAGGTATCAGGAAACGATTCGCCGCACATAGGTTTTGGCAGCAAGGGCATGGGTCAGGGTGATTTGCTTTTTACCCAAGCGCAAGCCCACGTTGCCAGTTTCGGCAGGCATTATTTCAAGCACTTGATTTGGATTGATGCCCAATTGCCACAATTGACGAATGACCTCGGGCAGGTGCTGCTCGGTAAGCAACATGGCTTGCTCACCAGGCGAAAGCGAACTTAACAAAACCGATTGCTGTCCGGCTTGAGGGATGGGTGAGCCGTGTGGGTCGGTAATGGGGTGGCCCATTTCCTCCGATAACTCTTGTAAAAAGGGCTCGGGCAAGGTGTGCTCGTATTGTTCGGCTTGTTGGTGAATTTGGCTGGCTTGTAAACCCATGCTTTGAACGAGGTAGCTTTCCCACATCCGGTGGGCGCGAATGAGTTGGTAACCCCGGCGCAGGCCTTCCGCCGAAAGCTGCACTTCATAACGGTCGGCACGCTCGAGCCATTGGCGTCTTTTAAGGGGACGCAAATTGCGCAATAAACTGCCAGGCGATTCACCAAGAGCCGCTGCTACCTCTTCGGTGGCACGGTGCCCTGCTTCTTGCTCTTTCACCAAGGCCTTCAACAAGTCTTCCTGCTGCTGTAAACGGCGGCGGTTTTGCTGGCGGAACCAGCGCACTACCAGTCCTTTTTGCGGCGAAAAGGCCATGGCCAACAGGTAGAACAGCGTGGCCACCAGGGTCATGGCCGGTCCGGGAGTAGTCTCCCATAAAATGGCTGCCACCAATCCCAAGCTGGCCGACAACATACCGGTGGCTGCCGACAACAGCAGCACCACCTTGAGCCGGTTGCTGAGCAGGAGCGCGGTTGCGGCCGGGATAATCAACATGGCCACCACCAGAATCACCCCAACCGATTGTAAGGAAGCCACCACAGCAAAGCTGAGCAACATCATTAGGAAGTAGTGCAGCAAATGCGAGCGAATGCCAGTGGTTCCGGCTACTACCGATTGAAAAGTGGTGACAAAAAAGAAGCGGTAAAAAGCCACCAAACACAACAGGGTATAGGCCATAATGAGCCCTGTGAGCCAAATGTCTTGGTCGCTGATGCCCAGCACATTGCCGAACAGAAAGTCCTTCATGTCGAGGTGCACCCCTTCTTGCCGGGTAACTGCCGAAATGCCTACAATGCCCAGGGCAAACATGGCCGAAAATACAATGCCGATGGCGGCGTCGTCCTTGGTTTTTACATGTCGCTGCAGCCAAGTGATGCTTAAAGCGGCTATCAAACCAGCAATAACCGATCCTGTAAAAAAGGCGAAGATGCTGTGGCCGGCAATCATGAACCCTGCTACAACGCCGGGTAAAATGGCATGCGACAGGGCATCACCAATAAGCGACATATTGCGCAACACGATAAATACGCCTAACAGGCCACAAGTAATGCCCACCAATACCGAGGCCAGCAGGGCACGTTGGGCGTAGGCATAGCCAAAAACTTCTTGCAATTGGTCGATGGCGTTCATTTGCGGAGGTTGAATTGTTCGGCTTGGTCGTACAAGGGTTGTGTGCCACTGAAGGCAGCTAAGATGTTCGCTTCGGTGACCACTTCGGCAGGTGGACCAAAGGCCACCAAACGGCGGTTGATGAGCACCACCGCATCGAAATAGGCAGCGGCCTTCGACAAATCGTGGTGAATCATTACCACCGTGGCTCCTTTGGCCACTTTCTGGCGCAGGATGGTCATGATTTTTTCTTCCGTTGTAATGTCAACCCCCACAAAAGGTTCGTCGAGGAAGTACCAGCTGGCTTCTTGTGCCAGGGCACGGGCAATGAATACACGTTGTTGTTGTCCGCCTGAGAGCTCGCCAATTTGCTTGTTCCTCAGTGGTTCAATATCGAGGGCGCGCAATTGCTCCAATACCAATTGGTGGTCGGCGGAGGTAATGCTTTCGAACGGCCGGCGGTGCGGATAGCGGCCCATCAGCACCACATCGTAGACGGTAGCTGGGAAGGTCCAATCGATTTCCTCCTTTTGCGGCACATAGGCCAGGTGGGTATGCAGCTCCGAAATGGGCAATCCGCCTAAACGTATATGTGAGCGGTCGGTTTCTACCAATCCCAAAATGCTCTTGAAAAGGGTGCTTTTGCCTGAGCCATTGGGGCCAAGCAAGCCGTATAATTTGCCGGGGGCCAACTGCAAGTCGAAATGGTTGAGCACCACTTTGTTGTCGTAAGCCACGGTGAGGCTGCTTACTTCTAAGGACGATGCCAGAGGGATAGCACCTGATTTGGGTCGTTGTATGCGGAGTGCTAACCAGCCGAATGCAGCCAAAAAGAACAAGGCAATGACGCCTAAGAGCAGCAAATCGAGCCGGCGTTGTTCGTTGGTGGCTGCGCCGCCTAATCCTTCGGCCAGGGTACGGGCGTTGTGTAGCAGCATGCGCAGGTAGGTGTCGGCACCGCTGCCTTCGGGCCCCATGCTGTCGGCATACATGCTGCCTCCAATGCGGATGCCTGCATCTTCGGCCACTTGCTGCAGCAATTTGGGATTGATGGTGCTTTCCACAAATATGGCCGGCAGTTTTCGGCTTTCGATGGTGTTGATCAGCGCCTGCAAATCGGCGGTGCGCACTTCGGCATCGGTGGTGGTGCCCAAAACCGAAATTACGTCCATTTGGTATCGCTGGCCAAAGTAGCGGAAGGCATCGTGGGTAGTGGCAATCACGCGGCGTTGTGCTGGAATGCCGGCTAACAACTGTTCAATTTGTTGGTGGGTGGACAGCAACAAACTGTCGTAGCGGGCCAGCCGCGCTTGCAAATAAGCAGTTTGCGCAGGCACCAATTGTTGCAAGGCCAGGCTGATGTTTTGGGCATATTGTCGGCCCAACAGCGGATCCATCCAAGCATGCGGATCGTAGCTACCGGCATGTTCTTCATTGCCAATAGGGGTGATGCCTTGGGTGGCTGTGATGCGTTGGGCTTTTTTGCCTGCCTGGGTGATGAGTTCGCTGAGCCAGCCTTCGAGGTTCAGTCCGTTTTCTACGATGAGGTCGGCCTGGGCCAGCAGCAGGGCATCGCCGGGAACCGCATCGTAAATGTGTGGATCGGCACCTAAGGGAAGCAGGGAGCGCACTTCCACGGTCTCACCACCCAATTCGCGCGTCATATCGGCCAAAAAGCTGGTAGTGGCAACCACCAGTGGTTTTTGGGCTTGTGCGTTAAGTACGCATGCCAAGAGCAAAGGAAATACCCACTTCCATTTCATCCAACAAATATATCAAATTTAGACTAGTCTAAAAATATATTTCAGACGTGTGTTTTGGTGGTTTAGATGGTTTAAAGGGTTGAGAAGGTTTAGGGGGTTTAAAAGGTTTAGAAGGTTTAAGGGGTTTGGGGCAAAAAAAGGTTGGGGATAGCTCACCAACCCATTGTCTTATTCATTTAGAGCCCTACTATCTGGCAGGAATGGCTTCATCGCGCCCCCTTCCACCTGGTCGCTTTTGTTTGCGTTCCTTGCGTTTTTCTGCAATCATGGCTTTATCGGCTTCGTATGCCTTGCGCTGCTCTGGCGTTAGCACCGCTTCTATGGCTTTATCTTGCTCCAAGCGGGCGAGTTGGGCCTCTTCATTGGCTTTGCGGGCAAGGGCTTGTTTTTCGGTGATTTGCTTTTCCGAAATCACCAATTCTTCTTCGAGCTTCTGCTTCTGATCGCTAGTGAGGGTATAACGTTCTGCCATTTTTTGCGCTTTGAGGGCGGCACGCTCTTCAGCGCTTTTATTGGCCTGAGGTGCCTGGGCCTGGGCGGCCATTACTCCAAGTAACAGCAAGCCGATCATCATCCATGTCTTCATTTTTTCAAGTTTAACAGTGCTCTGACCAGCAACAGGGAGCTGGGTTTAAACAAACCGGCCTTGATTTTTTTTCGAAGGTGCGAAACGCTTTCTTAACCGCGGGTGTTGATGAATTACACTAATTTTGCAGTCCAACTTTAAAACAATTAAAAATGGCATTTGAACTACCCGCACTTCCTTACGCGCACAACGCGCTCGAACCGCATATCGACACCGCTACCATGGAAATTCACCATGGCAAACACCACGCGGCTTATGTAAATAACCTCAATGCTGCCATTACTGGCACTGAAAACGAAGGCAAATCGCTCGAAGAGCTGATGGCCAACATCAGCAAATTGCCTGCTGCTGTACGTAACAATGGCGGTGGCCACTACAACCACGGCTTGTTTTGGAGCGTCTTGGGTCCGAACGGTGGTGGTGAACCCACGGGTGCATTGGCCGAAGCCATCAACAGCACTTTCGGTTCTTTCGCCTCCTTCAAAGAAGAGTTTGCCAAAGCAGGCGCTACCCGTTTTGGTTCGGGCTGGGCTTGGTTGTGCGTTGAAAATGGCAAGCTGAAAGTTTGCAGCACGCCTAACCAAGACAATCCTTTGATGGATGTAGTGACCGATTGTAATGGTACCCCCATCCTCGGCCTCGATGTTTGGGAGCATGCTTACTACTTGCACTACCAGAACCGCCGTCCCGACTACATCACCGCTTTCTGGAACGTAGTAAACTGGGCTGAAGTGAGCCGCCGCTACGAGGCTGCGCTCTAAGCCGAATCGATATCCACAAAAAAAGCCGCTCCTATTGAAGGGGCGGCTTTTTTGCTGAAGAGCGGATGTGCCAAGAAAGGACATTGTTTAACCGCAGAGATTGAGAGAGGATTTTCGCTTGCAAATGGCTGTTTCCGTATGTTACTGCCTGCTGCGCCAAACAGCTGCTTTTTGGGTGCTGCTATTGGCCTCACCAGCGGCCGAGGTAGCGGAGCCTTTTGCTGGTAATGCTGCGCATTTCCAGCGGAGACCGCGGAGAAAAAGCCTGCGGCTTGAACGGTATGTTGGGTGATGGTGCTTACTTCAGTACGTTTTCGTAAAAGGTTTTCACATCGTTGGTGAAGGTCTTGAGGTCGCGCTCGCGGGTGTACATCATGTGGCCGCCTTCGTAGTATTTCATTTGCAACTGTTTGCGCAACTCAGGGCGCACAAACATGTGGTTGAGGGTGTAGTCGGTGGCAAAATAAGGTGTGGCCAAATCGTAATATCCATTGCAAATGAGGACTTGTAAATTGGGGTTTTTGTGGATAGATGCAGCTAAAACGCCCGAATTGTCGAGGTAACGGTTGGTGGCTTCGCCATAATTCCAGGGCTGCACCTTGCCGGTGAGGATTTCGTAGACCTGGTCGGGATAAGGATACTGCAAGGTGGCGCGCAGGTGGTGGTTGATGGCCGAGGTGTACGGACCGTAAATGCTGAGGTTGTAGCTGGGGTCGTATTCGTAGCTTTCGCCACCGTCTTTGCGGTCGATGCCTTTGATGGTGGCATCAAAACGGCCTACGGTTTCGCCCTTCGAGCGCAGCAGTTCTTTGGTAAACTCCTGGGTACTTACCCGGTAGTGGTAGCCTTTGAGGAAAGTGGGCGATAAGCCGGTGAGTGCCGACAATTCGCTGCTCAGGCGCTTTTCTTCTTCTACCGATAGTTTATCGCCTTTCATGAGCAGGCTGTTGTACTCGCCCAAGGCAAAAGCTTCTGCTGCGCGCAGGGTAGTTTGTAGGTCGGCGAAACGGATTTTATCTAACAAGCCGTGGTACCATGCCGAAGCAGCAAAGCTGGGCAAAATGAGGGGGTAGGGCAGGTCGTTGCCGGCTGCCGGACGAATGGTTTGGAAGTTCAGCACCGCCGAAACCAGCACAATGCCGTTGAGGTACATGCCATGACGGTCTTGCAGGTAGCCCGATAAGCCAGCGGCACGGGTGGTGCCATAACTTTCGCCCACCAAAAATTTAGGCGACTGCCAGCGGTTTTGGGTGCTGGTGTACTTGTAAATGAAGTCGCCCACCGAGCGCAAATCTTCACTGTAGCCGGTGAATTCTTTTTTGTCAGTGCCTTCGGCTGCCCTGCTGTAGCCCGTTTCAACCGGATCGATGAACACCAAATCGGTAAAGGCCAGCCAGCTGTAGCCATTGTCGGTGAGGTTGTAGGGTGGACGGGTGGCGCCGCCGTCATCGGTCATCACTATGCGTTTGGGACCGAGCGCGCCCATGTGCAGCCAAACCGAGCTGGAGCCCGGACCGCCGTTGAAGCTGAAGGTCAGCGGACGTTTGCTGGCATCGGCACCGTCACGCTGGTAAGCGATGTAGAATATCTCGGCAATCTTCTCGCCTTTGTCGTTCACCTGGCTTTGGTGGCCTGTGGTGGCGGTAAAGTTGATTTTTTGTCCGTTGATGGTTATGCTGTGCTTGGTGATCACCGGTGCGGGCCATTCGATTTTGGTCTTTGTGGCGGCTTTGTCACCTTGGGCAGCAACCGAAAGGGTTGATAGAATTAGCAGCAGCAAGAAAAGTTTGTTCATGGTGAGGTTTTGATAGCCAAAATAGGGATTTTGAATGAATATTGATTTGAATTTCTTCATAAATATACCAAATGGTATAAAACTAAAAGGTATAAATTAGAATAGTTGAAATATTATACCATAAAGTATAAAACCATTTGGTAAAAAACTGAAAGGTGTAATTTGGTCCAAACGGTGAAATAGGTTATTTTCGAACAAATCCAAATGGCATTTGATGGCAAGAGTCCCTTTTCGGTACGGATTTACAGTAAGCGATCGAACGTTTATCAACCGCGAGCATGAAATTGCGCGTTTGAAAAGCAATTTACTGGGGGGCATCAATACCATCTTGTTGGCGCCTCGGCGTTGGGGAAAGTCTTCGTTGGTGGAAAAAACCATAGAACACATTCGGCGAGAAGAAGCGGCAGTGAAAATCGTGCACATCGATTTGTTTTCGGCAGCAAACGAAACTGAATTTTTGCAACTGTTTGCACGCGAAGTGATCAAAGCCTCGAGCAACCGCTGGGAAGAGTGGATGGAGGTGGGTAAAAAGTTCTTCAAACGCCTCGTGCCCAAATTATCGGTAGGCAACGAGCCTTTTCATGATTTCCAAATTGGCTTTGAGTGGAGCGATTTGGAGCAGCATACCGACGAACTCTTGAACTTGCCCGAATTGATGGCTGAAGACAAAAATTGCCGCTTCATCATCTGCATAGACGAATTCCAGAATCTCGCCACATTCAGCAGCTTCGCAAGTTTGGAGAAAAAGATGCGTGCTTGTTGGCAGCGACAAAAGCGGGTGAGTTATTGTTTGTACGGCAGCAAACGCCAATTGATGGCCGAATTGTTCAACCATCCCTCTAGGCCGTTTTACCGCTTTGGCGACCTCATGACCCTCTCCAAAATTGCCGAACACCATTGGGTGAGTTACATCACGGGCGCATTTGAGAGCACCCAAAAACACATTTCGTACGATTTGGCATTGACCCTCACCCGCTTGATGCAAAACCACGCCTGGTACGTACAGCAATTGGCGCATTACTTATGGAGCCGCACCCAAGCAGATGCCGATGTGGAGTTGTTTAATTCGGCACTTGACGAGTTGATTCAGGCCAACAGTCCGCTCTACCAGCGCGAAATTGAAGTCATGAGCAGCACCCAACTCAACTTACTGCGTGCCATCGCCCGGGGCGAAAGTCAGTTGAGCTCGGTGGAGGTCATGCACAAGTACGGGCTCGGAACCCCCAACAACGTCACCAAAAACAAGCGGCATTTTATTGCCAACGATTTCATAGAAGAAAGCGATACTAAAACCGGCACCCGCTCAACGCTTTACGAATTTGTGGATCCCGCTTTTGCTTTGTGGTTCAAAAAGCGGTTTTTTGGGGAAGAGTATAAGTTACGAGTATAAATAAGTTAGCGCTCATTTTAAAATGGACATTTACCTTATTATTCTGCTTGTAATCTTAGGACTCGCTGCCGGACTCATCTTTTGGGTCTACAAGCTGTTCCGACTTTATAAAAGTGGACGCAAAAAATCATTTGCTGTTCAGGTTTCGGTCTTGATCGCCCTGACAATATTTGTGACTTGGCAACTTCAAATTTTTCCGCTTTCCAAGAATTTTTACATTAAGGAGCAAACCACTAGGCTGAGTGGAAAAGAGTTCTGGAGTTGGGAAGAATTTGATTATGACAAGTGGGGAGTCCGCGGAGAAGGTTACACACTGTATATCTACAAGTTTAATCAAGCGACTTCAGAATACTTTATGAAACCGGACTCCACGTTCTTTAGCAATTTCCCATCTCAGGATTTTGCAGACATCAAATGGACACCAACCCCAGTTAATGCAAGGCATGCTGACATCTTAACGTTTGCGACACCAGAATATGCAGGCTGGTCAGGAGAGATTGTTCGGCGACAAAGTTTTATTCGAGAAATAGCAAATAGAAAAGGGTCGTATTATGCGTACAGACAACGTGGAGGCACTGACTTTTATATAATTTCTCCGGAAGACAGATTGGTAATCCTGATCAATCACAATATGTAAAAACGAGTGCTAACACGCGTTTGGCTGCAATGGGGGTTGGAGTGCTAAACTGAAACCTTTTCGTACTTTAGTAAATCGAGCTGGCAATCATTGTGGTGCTCCTAATCCCCCACTGCGCCATGCGGGAGAACATAAACAGTAACTATCATATGGCAATGAGAAGCATAATTTTTCTTACAATAGTTGGACTTCTGTCCTCTTGTACTCCCAACGATAAAAAACAAAACAGATCAATAAATCTCACAGACCAGTTTAAGAGTTTTGATACGATTGTAAGTTTTTCGGGCTGTTGGTTAAGCGAGGACTATTACAATAGCATCATGCAGTTTAAGTCGCCAAAAAGAGCGCAAGAGGGATCACAGTTTGTTTTCATTCCAAACCGTACATTGCAACAGACAGTAATGATATACGATTTTCACGAAGGGGGCGCGTTTATGAAATTATTGAAACACGGTGATCGTTATGAATTCTGGGGAGTTCAAGAAGATAGTTTAACTCAAGAATTTTATTCCGTTGAAATAATTTCCACGACGAAAATCAAACTTGGCGAAAAAACATTTGTAAAAATCAACCCTGTCAATGGTAAGTACAATTATCGGATTTTAGAAGAGATTTTATTTGAAGGAAAATATGTGGGTTTCGACGGCAAGTCCATTGAGTTTAAGCCAAACGGACAAGTGATTGGTTTGGATGATTTCACGTATTATGAACCGATAATTGATTATTTTGATGCAGGAATGCAGGTCGACCAAGTTGGACTTGGCAATTCTGAAAATGACCTTGATTTGTTTGGTTTCAAGTTCAATAATGACACTTTAGAAATATATACACTCAGCTGTTTGTCATTTGAAGGCACAGATAATAAATGCGTTGAAGTTGACTACGGTGAATTAAAATATAAACTATTGAGAAAAAAACATAACTAATAAATTGTTATAAACAATGTAACGATATTACATTATAGCCTAGTTCTCCTATAGGGTTATTGTGATTAGTTGACAGATTTGTTTTTCAAAAACCATCCAAATTCACAGCCCTAAAATGGTACAGACAGGAGTTTATATTAATAATTATTGCGTTTGCATGAATCAGCACATGCTGCTAAATTGCCGCTAAAACATCCTTAATATGAACCGCATTCAAACCTTCAAGGAATTTTACCCCTATTACCTCAGTGAACACAGCAAACCTGTCACCCGGGCCTTGCACTACATGGGCACAACCTTGTTTTTCGTGCTGCTTATTACCGGCTTGGTGCGAGGTAAGTGGTACTATTTTGCCCTATTGCCCATCATGGGTTATGGCTTTGCCTGGGTGGGGCATTTTTTTGTAGAGAAGAACAAACCTGCCACCTTTCAGTATCCGTTGTGGAGTTTGGCCAGCGATTTTGTGATGTATTTTCAGTGGTTAACGGGAAGGTTGAAAGTGTGAGGATCATAGTCAATAGGCGGTGGCTGGGTGAATGATTTTTGAATAGGCAGCAATAGTCAGCGCAGCTACCAACAAAAAACCCCGCTTTCGCGGGGTTCGTTTATTTTTTCTCTTCGGTTTCGGTTTCGGCATCGGCTTTGTCGGCAGCTTCAAAATCGAGCATGGGGGCCAGCAGCACATACCACTTCATGAGTTTGCGCATATCGCTTACGTACACTTGTTCGCGGTCGTAATTGGGTACCAGGGTTTCGAAACGTTTGATGATGGCGTCGTTGTCGGCTTTGGCAATGTCGAGATCGCTCAAATCGGTATTTTCAGCTTTCATGCGGCGGAAAATGTCTTTCAGCGCTTCTTGATCGTCGGCGGTATACACACTAATGTCTTCAAGGGCAGCTACTTTGCTGGTGCCTGGAATTACGGTGCGCTTGCCACTGCCGTCAAGGGCTTCCACAATAAAACCACCTTTGGTGGTGCTCAAAACCTTATACAAACCGGGTTTGCCGGTGATGTTTACAATGCCTTTTAAATCCATAACGCGCTTTTTTGCGGGCTGCTAAATTAAAGGGATTGACCGAATAATCCTATTGGGAAGACGGATGCTGGAAGGAAGTTCAGTGTTCCATGTTGTCGAAGTAGGACCATGGTGAAAGGATTCGGCTTTTCCACGCTAGTGGGGGCTTATGGCTGTTAATTATTTACAAAACTCCAATGTTTAGGCCCCGCTTTGCTACAAGCCGTTAAATTTGTGAGTTCGACCCAAAATTTATGAAACAACTGTTTTTATCGGTTTGCCTGCTCGCCCTAAGCTGGCAAACTTCCCAAGCTCAAACATCCGGCGAGGCGTGGACGCTGGAGCGCTGTATCAAACACGCCCTTCAAAACAACTTAACGGTGCGTCAAACTGCCGCGCAGCTCGACAATGCCGCGGCCGACCTCATGCAATCGCGCATGAATCGGGTGCCCACGCTGAATGCGAACGGCAGTCTATCTATCAACAATGGCCGTGTGATTGACCCATTTACCAACACTTTTGATACCCGAACCATTGAATCGAACCAGGTAGGGGCCCAAGCGGGGGTGCCTATTTTTTCTGGCTTTCAGATAAACAACAACATCAAAGCCCAGCGCTTTTCGTTTATGGCCAGTCAGCAAGATTTGGAAGTTACCCGCAACAACATTGCGCTGAGCGTGGCTAACTTTTATTTACAGGTGTTGCTGGCCCAGCAGTTATTGGAAGTGGCCGAAAGCCAGCTCGACATCACCCGCGGCCAAGTAGATCGCACCGAGCGTTTGGTAAATGCCGGCGCATTGAGTCTCGATAACTTACTCAACCTCAAAGCCCAACAAGGAAACGAAGAGTTGAATGTGATCAACGCCCGCAACAATTTCACCAATGCGCTGGTGAATTTGGCCTTGTTGCTGCAATTACCAGAGCCCGATCAATTTGCCATTGTGCCCATTACCCGGCTGGAGCCGGGCATACAGTTGCAAGCCGACATTCAAGGCGTTTATTCAAGTGCCGAAAGCAATCAGCCACAAATAAAAGCAGCCGAATTGCGCATGCAGCAGGCGCGCTACAGCTTGGCCGCTGCCAAAGGGGCCCGCATGCCTCGTTTAACGGCTTTCGCCAATATGAGCACGGTGTATGCCAGCACCAGCCAGCGTATTACCGATCCAACGCCTATTATCAATGGTGAAACCCCCATAGGCATTGTGCAAGGAACCAACCAGGTGGTGGTACGCCCCAACATCAGCTTTGCCACCGAGGTGGTGCCCCGCTTTACGCAGTTTGGCAACAACCTGGGTTATGGTGCTGGTCTCAGTTTGAGCATTCCCATTCTCAACAACTGGCAGGTAAATACGCAAATTCGCCGGGCACAAAATGCCCAAACCCTCAGTGGCATACAGTACGAAAGCGTGAAAAACCAATTGTTTACCGATGTGGCGCGGGCTGTAACCGATTACAAGGCTGCTTGGACCCGCCTGCAGGCCAACGAACGGAACATTGAGGCCCAGCGCGAGAGCTTTAAGTTTAGCGAGGCGCGTTTCAACCAAGGTTTGTTGAATGCCGTTGACTACCTCAATACCAAAAACCGCTTACAAATAGCAGAGGCCAACCTCACCCAAGCGCGTTACGAATTACTTTTCCGAGCAAAAATTCTCGACTTTTACCTCGGTAAACCCATCATCCTCGAATAATCATGGCGAAATTCCCCAAACTCAAAACCGGCCAATGGCTGGCACTGGCCGTTGTACTGCTGGTATTGCTGGCATTTATAGGTAAAAAGGCAGGCTGGATTGGCCAGGGCGAAATCACCAAAATTGCGGCCGAAAAGGCCGAAGCCCGTACCATCGTTGAATCGGTATTGGCCAATGGTAAAATTCAGCCAGAGGTAGAGGTGAAATTGTCGTCGGAAATTTCGGGCGAAATCATTGGCCTGTATGTAAAGGAAGGCGATTCGGTACGCAAGGGACAATTGTTGGCCAAGGTAAATCCTGAGCTCATTTTGGCTGCGCTCGACCGCAATGAAGCCGCCATCAATAATGCCCGGGCACAATTGGCTTCGGCCCGCGCCCGTTTGAACCAGCAGAAGGCCACCTTCGAAAACAACATCAAGCCCAGCTATGAGCGCAATCAGAAGCTTTTTAAAGACAAGGTGATTTCGCAGGCCGAATACGAAGGCAGCAAGGCCACTTACGAAGCTTTTTTGCAAGATTTGGAGGCTGGTCGCCAGTCGATTATAGCCGCCGAATTCACCGTTAAAAGCGCCGAAGCCACCCAAAAAGAAAGCCGCGAGCAGCTCACCCGTACCAATATTTACGCCCCTATTGATGGCATTGTCACCAAATTGAGCGTGGAAGTAGGCGAGCGCGTGGTGGGCACCATCCAAATGGCCGGTACCGAAATGATTCGCATTGCCAACCTCAACCGCATGGAGGCACAGGTAGATGTGAGCGAAAGTGATGTGGTGAGGGTGAAATTGGGCGACAGCGTTTTGATTGATGTGGATGCCTATCCCGGCCGTCAGTTCAAAGGCATTGTGCGCGAAATTGCGAACAGCAGCAATTCGAGCATGTTGGGTGCCGCCGATCAGGTGACCAATTTTGGGGTGAAGATCAGTTTGATTAATGAATCGTATGCCGACCTCACGGCCAAACGCGCCTATCCCTTCCGTCCGGGCATGAGCAGCTCGGTAGAAATTCTTACCAACCGGGTAGAAGGCGTGCTTTCGGTGCCCATTACCTCGGTAACCGTGCGGGCCTTCGACGAAAAGGGCAAAATCAAGAAAGATCGCAGTACCGATAAGGCGGCTGATGAGGAAGAGGATGACGATGAAGCCAAGGACAAAGCCGATAGCAAAGAAGAATTGCGGGAGGTGGTATTTGTGTTTGAAAAGGATGAAGTAAGGGCGAAAGAAGTGAAAACGGGCCTGCAAGACGATCGCTACATCCAAATCATCAGCGGCATTACAGCGGGCGAAGAAGTGGTGGTTGCACCCTTCTCGGCCATCAGTAAAAAATTGAAAGACGGAGAAAAGGTACAAAAAGTCAAAAAAGACGACTTATTTAGCAATTGATGGAAGCTAAAACCAAAGTTGCTGTATTGGGCGGGGGGAGTTGGGCCACCGCCATTGTGAAAATGTTGAGCGATAACAAGGTGGATGTAGCCTGGTGGATGCGCGACATGGAGTCGGTGGCATTTATCAATAAGTTCCACCACAATCCACGCTACATACCCAGCGCCCAGCTCAAACTCAAACGCGGTGCGGCAAGCAACGACCTGGGCAAAGTGATCCAAGGCGCTCATTTTGTAGTGATGGCTGTGCCGGCTGCCTTCCTTAAAGAAGCCTTGCAAAGCGTTACCAGTCAGCAATTGGAAGGCAAAGTGATTGTGTCGGCCATCAAAGGCATGATTCCCGACGAAAACCTGCTCATTGCCAATTTCTTTTTTAAGTACTTCAATGTGCTGGAGCAGAACTTTTTGGTGATCAGCGGTCCCTGCCACGCCGAGGAAGTAGCCCAGGAAAAACTCAGTTACCTCACCATTGCAGGGGTAGATACGCACCATGCCCAAAAATTTGCGGCCTTATTGCGCAACGACCGCTATATGAGCACTTCGGTGACCGACGATATTTATGGCACCGAATATTCGGCTGTGATGAAGAACATTTACGCCATTGCTGGGGGCATCGCTCATGGTTTGGGGTATGGCGACAACTACATGGCCGTATTGGTGAGCAATGCCATCATTGAACTCAAGCTGTTTTTGCGCGAGGTATACCCCGTGCGCCGCGATATCAAAGGCTCGGCCTATTTGGGCGATTTGCTGGTAACAGCCTATTCGCAATTCAGCCGCAATCGTACTTTTGGCAATATGGTGGGCAAGGGCTATAGTGTAAAATCGGCCCAGTTCGAAATGAATATGGTGGCCGAAGGTTATTATGCCGTGCGCTCGGTACACAACCTCAACAAAAAGCTGAAATGCGACCTGCCTATTGCCGAAACCGTGTACCGCATCTTGTACGAAGGTGCCAGTGCCCGGCAAGAGTTCAAACAATTGAGCGAAAAACTGCGCTAATGGAATACAGAATCGAACATCAGGAAGACGGCCACCGCGGCCGTTTTTTCGTTCAACTGGAAGGGGTTGATGTGGCAGAAATGACCTATGTATGGTCGGGCGACAGCCGCTTCATCATCGACCATACCGAAGTAAGCGATGTGCTTCGTGGCACAGGTGCCGGCAAAAAGCTGGTAGCCGCCGGCGCCGCCTATGCCCGCCTAAAAGGAGTGAAAATATTGCCGCTTTGTCCATTTGCCAAAAAGGTGATGGAAGGCGATGCTGGCTATGCGGATGTGCTGGATTGATTTCCTTGGCTGCTTTTAGTGGCTGGTAAACAGGCACCCAAGCGTTTTTTTGTGGGGGAAAGCGCGGGGCTTTTTGGGCCCTTTTGAGTTACTTAATTTCGTATCTTCGCAGCGCATTCGCACTAACCATCAAACGCATGAAAAAGACCAAAATCGCCATCAATGGCTTTGGACGCATCGGACGTCTGGCCTACAAATTCCTCCTCGAAAACCCTGAAGTGGAAGTGGTTGCCATCAACGACCTCACCGATACCAAAACCCTCGCCCATTTGTTGAAATATGATTCGGTACACGGCAGGTTCAACGGTACCGTTGGCCACGATGCCGATGGTATCATCGTGAACGGACATAAAATCAAAATTTACGCCGAGCGCAATCCGGCTGCTTTGCCTTGGGGAACCCTCGGCATCGACGTGGTGATTGAATCAACCGGTCGTTTTACCGATAAAGAAACTGCTTCAGCGCATATCCAGGCAGGTGCCCGCAAAGTGGTGATTTCAGCCCCTGCGACCGGTGACCTCAAAACCATCGTATTGGGTGTGAACGAAAACCAACTCGACGGCAGTGAAACCATCCTGTCGAACGCCAGCTGCACCACCAACTGCCTGGCTCCCATGGTAAAGGTATTGGACGACAACTGGGGTGTTGAAAGTGGCTTCATGACCACCATCCACGCTTATACGGCCGACCAAAACCTGCAGGATGCTCCTCACAAGGACCTCCGTCGTGCCCGTTCTGCAGCTTACAGCATTGTGCCTACCAGCACCGGTGCTGCCAAGGCCGTAGGTTTGGTAATGCCGCACCTCAAAGGCAAATTGAACGGCAACGCCATGCGCGTTCCTATTCCAGACGGTTCGGTAACCGACTTCACCGCCATCCTTAAGAAGCCAGCTACCGTTGAAGAAATCAACGCTGCCTTTGCCAAGGCTGCTGAAGGCCCCATGAAGGGCGTTTTGCACTACGAAACCGACGAAATCGTATCGATCGACATCGTGGGCAACCGCCACAGCTGCATTTTCGACAGCAACTTGACCATGATCATTGGCAATACCGTGAAAGTGGTGGGTTGGTACGACAACGAAGCTGGTTACAGCGCCCGCATCGCCGATTTGACCGCCCGCGTTGGCAAAATGTAAGCCATGAGAAGCGTACATGACGTAAACTTTGCGGGTCGCAAAGTGGTAATGCGCGTTGACTTCAACGTGCCGCTCCACAAAGAAACCCGCGAGGTCACCGACGATACGCGCATCCGTGCTGCCCTGCCAAGCATCCAGAAAATTCTGAATGACGGCGGTTCGGTGGTGCTGATGTCGCACTTGGGCCGTCCGAAAGAAGGTCCCGAAGACAAATACAGCCTGCGCCACACCTTGCAGCGTTTCAGTAGTTTACTCGGTCGTGAGGTGGCATTTGCTACCGATTGTGTAGGTGCTGAGGCTTTTGCCCAATCGGCTGCACTGCAAGCCGGAGAGGTTTTGCTGCTCGAAAACGTACGTTTTTATAAGCAGGAAGAAAAGGGCGATGTGGCTTTTGCTGAGCAATTGGCCAAGCATGGCGATTTTTACGTGAACGATGCTTTTGGTACCGCGCACCGCGAACACGCCAGCACGGCTACCATGGCCCGCTTTTTTGGCGACAACAAGGCTGCTGGCTATTTGATGGCTGCCGAGTTGACCAATGCCGACAAGGTGATCAAACATGCCGAGCGTCCTTTCACGGCCATCATGGGTGGTGCCAAGGTGTCGGACAAGATCATGATCATCGAAAACCTGCTCGATAAGGTAGATAACCTTTTGATTGGCGGCGGCATGGTGTTCACTTTCTTCAAAGCCATGGGGGGCCAAATTGGCAATTCTTTGTGCGAAGACGATAAGTTGGAACTCGCGCTACAGCTCATCGAAAAGGCCAAAGCTAAGGGTGTGAACCTGGTGCTGCCGGTTGATTCGGTGGTAGCCGATGCTTTTTCGAACGATTCCAACACCAAAATTGCCGACAACAATGCCATTGAGGCGGGTTGGATGGGATTGGATTTAGGTCCCAAAGCCATTGCCCAATTCACCGAGGTGATTGCCAACAGCAAAACCTTGTTGTGGAATGGTCCGGCCGGTGTATTTGAAATGCCGAAGTTCGAAGCCGGCACCAAAGCGGTTGCGGAGGCCATTGTGGCTGCCACGCAAAAGGGCGCGTTTTCACTCATTGGCGGGGGCGACTCTGCTGCTGCCATCAACCAATTTGGTTTGGCCGATGAGGTGAGTTATGTTAGTACTGGAGGTGGCGCTTTGCTGGAGTACATGGAAGGCAGGATTTTGCCCGGTGTGGCTGCACTGAGTTAATACGAAACCACGAAATGAATGAATCCTCGGCCCTTGGTCGGGGATTTTTTTTGCAATGGATGATTAGCCCCAGAGGGGTGATATGTGCGTAGCACAGAAATGTGCCTAGCAAATTTTTGCGCCCTGTAGGGGTGCAATGTGTGACCAAACGATGGAAATGTCTGGTTCGGCACCCTCGATCATAAATGACGGCTCATTAGAACGCACATTACGCCCCTACAGGGCGTATTTTGTTATTATATTTTTAACGAACTACCCATATTCGACCCCTACAGGGTCGGAATTTGGGCATCTTATATCCTTCAATATTTGGAAATGCATTGTAGATAGTAGTCGGCTGTTTGCTGAGATGTCTGCAGCCTATGGGAGTCAGTAAGCGACTGTTCCGGGTATTTTTGATTGAAAATTAATAACTTTGATGAGGTTGCCAAGGATAGCCTCGACGAATGGCTGTACTATTTCAAACACAGCAGCTTACCGCAGCGTTATCACGCCAAGGGGCTTACCGAAGTAGCCGAGCAATTAAAGATTGATGCCATGGACGCTGCCACCAAAGCCAAGTACCAAAAATACCTCGACGCCCAGTTGTTCACCGAATCGGCCTTAGAGAGCGCCTATGATAACGGGCTTTTTAAAGGTCGGGATTTAGGTAAAAAAGAAGGCATGAAAGAAGGCATGAAAGAAGGCATGAAAGAAGGTAAAAAAGAAGGTAAAAAAGAAGGCGTTAAAGAAGGAATTGAATTAGGCGAACTGCAGGAGCGGCAAAAGAGCATAGTGAAATTGGCCTCCGTGGGTATTCCGCATGATACCATTGCTGCTGCTTTTAGTATCAGTGTCGATGAAGTACGAGCCATTCTCAGTCGGAAACACTAGCCGAGATTTATACTGACAGCTGACGACAGCAAGGGGTGATTCCTGTCAGCTATTTGGGGATTTTTTTGGCCGGGAATGATTAGTCCCTTCAGTTCTCAGCGGCTCAGCTTTAATTGAAAGACGCAGATGCCGCCCTTCTGTGGTCAAGCGGCTAGTCTTTGCTTTGGCTCCATTTTCACAGCCCATTTCTGCGCTTTTTTGATTTTTACTCTCCCACTTTCTCCCACAAGCGCCGAAAAACACCAGATTTTGGCGGTCTTTCTGCGCCAAGGAGAGATTTTATTGGCTTTTTTGATTTGTTCTGAAGGTCAGTTGGCAGGTGGCTGCCTTGTCATAATCTGCGTTTTTGGGCACGAAACAATGTTTATCTGTTGCAATATTGCTGTGGATAAAAACGATGTGTTTTAAGGTGGGGCAAAGTGGGAGATTGTGGAATACTTCCTACCTTAGTGTTTGTAAAAGTCCACACTCTTGACCCAGTTCCTCGGAGAATATGAACTCAAACTCGATGCGAAAGGCCGATTGGTCCTTCCGGCGGGATTGATGCGCCAACTGCCGGCCGAAGCCGCGGGCAGATTGGTGGTGAACCGGGGTTTTGAAAAGTGTTTGGTGCTTTATCCTGCCAGCGAGTGGGATGGCATTGTGGCCGAGGTAACCAAACTCAATCAGTACGTAAAGGAAAACCGCGAGTTTGTGCGCTATTTCCTGCGGGGAGCTTCGCCGCTCGAGCTCGATGCCGCCAACCGCATCAACCTGCCCAATTCGCTGCTCGAATACGCGGGTATCGAAAAGGATGTGGTGCTTTTTGGCAATTTGAACAAAATTGAAATCTGGTCGAAGCAGTTGTACAACGACATGCTCAACAACGAGCCCGGCGACTTCTCTGCCTTGGCCGAAAAAGTGATGGGAGGCAGGTTGTGACCTCAACAGTTTACCACCGTCCGGTGATGCTTGCCGAATGCCTCGAAGCACTTCAAATTCAGCCTAACGGCACTTATGTAGATGTGACTTTTGGCGGCGGCGGACACAGCCGGGCCATCCTTGAACGGCTAGGTGACCATGGTCGACTCTTGGCCTTCGACCAGGACCCCGACGTGCAAGCCCATCTCCCTCAGGATGGGCGCTTCACTTTTGTAGACGCCAACTTCCGCCATTTGAAGCGCTTTTTGCGCCTACACGGCGCCCTTCCCGTAGATGGCATTTTGGCCGATCTGGGCGTGAGCTCGCACCAGTTCGACGAGGCTGAACGGGGTTTTAGTTTTCGTTTTGATGCCGAGCTCGATATGCGCATGGACACCCGTGCCGAACGCAGCGCCCGTGAACTGCTCAACGAAGCTTCGGAAGAAGAGCTGCGCCGCATTTTCCGCTTGTATGGCGAACTCACCAATGCTGGTCGGGTGGCCAAACTGGTGGTGTTGGCCCGCAGCAAGGGTGAATTGCGTACCATCGAACAACTGAAGGCTGCCATAGCGCCGGCCATGGGCAACGACAAGCCGGCGAAATTTTACGCCAAGGTATTTCAGGCTTTGCGTATCGAGCTGAACGAAGAAATGGAGGCCTTGCAGGAGTTTTTGCTGCAGTGTGCCGAAGTAATCAAGCCCGGCGGCCGATTGGTGGTGATGAGTTACCACTCGCTCGAAGACCGTTTGGTGAAGCACCTGGTGAAGCAAGGCAATCTCGAAGGCAAGGTGGAAAAGGACTTCTACGGCAATGATTTGCGGCCTTTTGATCCGGTGATTGGCCGGGCCATCGTGGCCAGTGAGGCCGAGCAATTGGAAAATCCACGCGCCCGCAGCGCCAAACTCAGGATAGGAGAGCGCCGCGCATGAATACCTACAAGCCCAAAAACGAAACCCGCGAACAGCAAACTGAAAGAGCACCTAAAAGTGGGCGCCGAATCAACCTGTTTGGTGTTTTCGATCCAGAGCGCTACCTCAAGGCGCAGGCGGTAGGCAAACACCTGCCTTTTGTGCTGTATTGCAGCGTGCTTACGCTTCTCTACATCGCCAATGCGCACATGGTTGAAAAGCGCATCCGCAGCATCAACAAGCTCGAAAATGAGCTGAAAGATCTGCGGGCAGAATACATCTCGCTGAAAAGCGATTTGATGTACCTGAGCAAACAAAGTGAAGTAGCCAAAAGGGTGGAGGTAGCAGGTCTGAAAGAGCTGCAATCGGCACCCAAAAAGATATATATCGACTGATGAGCGTGAAGCAAGATATCGTCAGGAGAATTTACCTCTCCTTTGCACTGATGGTGTTGGTGGGACTGGGCATTGTGTTCCAGGCCGCCCGCATTCAAACGGTGGAGGGAGCGTATTACCGAGAGTTGGCCGACAGTCTCACCACGGCTTACCGCACCATTGAAGCCATACGCGGCAATATTTACGCCGCCGATGGCAGTTTGCTGGCTACTTCGGTGCCCATTTACGATGTGCGCATGGATACCCGGGTAGATGGACTCACCGACGAGCTTTTTGAAAACAAGGTCGATTCGCTGGCCTTGGGCCTATCACGCATTTTTGGCGATATGAGCGAGCGCGACTATGCCCGCAAAATCCGCGAAGGTCGCCGTACCGGCAAGCGCAATATGTTGCTCAAGCGCAACATCAATTACGAGCAGCTACAGCGCGTGAAACAGCTCGCTTTGTTCAATCGCGGCCGATACAAAGGCGGCTTGGTAGTAGAGCAGAAGACCAAAAGAGAAATGCCATTCCGACATCTCGCCAGGCGCACCATCGGTTATGCCATTGCCGGTGTGGCGCCGGTGGGATTGGAGGGCGCTTTTGATGCCGAGCTGGCTGGTGTGGGAGGCAAGCGCCTCATGCAGAAGATTGCCGGCGGGGTGTGGATTCCGATTAACGACCGCGATGAAATTGAGCCCAGCCACGGCCACGACATTGTCACCACCATCGATGTGAACATTCAAGACGTCACCGAAGCAGCTCTTTTGCGCGCTTTGGAGAAGCACAATGCCGACCATGGTACCGCCATTGTGATGGAAGTGGCTACCGGAAAAATAAAAGCCATGGCCAATTTGGGTCGCGATGCAGAAGGCGGTCTCTACTACGAAAAATACAATTACGCCATTGGCGAAAGTGCCGAACCCGGCTCGACCATGAAATTGGCCTCGTTGATGGTAGCTTTAGAGCGGGGCGATGTGCGTTTGACCGACAGCATTGACATTGAGCGCGGGCAATTCCGCTTTTTCGACCGGGTGATGAAGGATTCGGAAAAGCACGATCACCGCATGATGACGGTGAAAGACATTTTCGCCATCAGCTCCAATGTGGGCATTTCGCGCCTCATTCAGGAGCAATATGGCAAGCAGCCGCAGTTGTTTTTAAACGGACTCGAAAGTTTGGGCATGGGCAAACTCACCGGCATTGAAATTACCGGCGAAGGCAAGCCTGAAGTGAAGCGGCCGGGTACCAAAGGCTGGAGCGGTGTAACCCTCCCTTGGATGAGTGTGGGCTATGAGCTTCGCTTTACACCGCTGCAGGTGCTCTCGCTTTACAATGCGGTGGCCAACGATGGCAAAATGATGCACCCTTATTTGGTGCAGGAAGTGCAGGAGTATGGCAAGGCCGTAAAAAAATACAAGCCCGAGGTCATGCAAGCCAGTATAGCCAGTGCCTCTACCATCAAACAAGCCCGCGAATTGCTAGAGCATGTGGCAGTGGTAGGTACCGCCAAACATTTGCAAGGCAAACAATACAGCATTGCGGGCAAAACAGGTACTGCTTTGATTGCCGACAATAGCGCAGGTTACCGTGGCACAGTAAAGTACCGGGCCTCGTTTGCCGGTTATTTTCCCGCCGATAAACCGCGCTACAGTGTGATTGTGGTGGTGGCCAATCCAAGCGCTGGGGTGTATTACGGCGGTTATGTGGCCGGACCGGTGTTCAAAGAAATTGCCGACAAGGTGTATGCCTCGCACATCAATCCGTATTTAGATCAAGACCGTCCCACCGACGAGCAGCCCGATTACCTCATTGTAAAAGGGGGTCGCCGCGATGAAACCGAATATGTATTGCGCAAGCTCGACTTCGCTTACAACGACGCGCCCGATGCGGAATGGGTGAGTCAGGCCGACAGCACCCGCCTCACCGAAGTAGCCATTAAAGACAAGCTGGTGCCCCAGGTTACGGGCATGGGCTTAAAAGACGCCGTTTTTCTGCTCGAAAATGCTGGCTTGCGTGTGGTGCCTATAGGCCGCGGCAGGGTAGTACGCCAGAGCATAAAGGCGGGAAGTGCCTATCGTAAAAATCAAGAAATCGTATTGGAACTCAGCTGATGCCACTTTTACGCGACATATTGTACAAAGCCGGGGCCGTTGAAATACACGGCAGCACCGATCGTGACATTGCGGCCGTAGCGCTCGACTCGCGCAAGGTAGTTGCAGGCGCTGCTTTTGTAGCGGTGCGTGGCAGTGCTACCGATGGGCACCAGTACATGGCCAAGGCCGCCGAGCTAGGCGCCTCTGCCATTGTGTGCGAGGAATTGCCAACAGAACGTGCGGCCGGGGTCACCTATGTGCGCGTGCCCGACAGCAGCAGGGCTTTGGCGTGGATGGCTTGCAACTTTTACGACAATCCCTCCGAAAAGCTCAAGCTTGTAGGCATAACCGGCACCAACGGCAAAACCACCACGGTAAATTTGCTTTTTGCGCTGTTTACTCGCATGGGTTATCCCTGCGGATTGTTGTCGACCGTGGGCAACCGCATTGGTCACCGCAACCTCGAAGCCACACATACTACCCCCGATGCCGTCACCATCAATGCCCTTTTGGCCGAGATGGTGGAAGCCGGTTGCAGCCACGCCTTCATGGAGGTGAGCTCGCATGCCGCGCACCAGCACCGCATTGAAGGTTTGGCTTTCGATGTAGCCATTTTCAGCAACATCACCCACGACCACCTCGATTACCATGGCACCTTTGACCATTATTTGAAGGCCAAGAAGTCGTTTTTCGACCGTTTGTCGGCCGAGGCAGTGGCTCTGGTGAACCGCGACGATAAAAACGGCCTGGTGATGGTGCAAAACACCAAAGCCAAGGTGCAGACCTTCTCGTTGCGTCAGGATGCTGACCTCAAGGCCAAGGTATTGGAAAATAACTTCGCTGGCTTGCACCTGCTGCTCGACGGTACCGATTTCCACAGCGGCCTCATTGGCAGCTTCAATGCCTACAACCTGCTGGCCGTTTACGGAGCGGCCATGGCTTTGGGTGAAGACAAGTTAGAAGTGCTTACGGCCCTTTCTTCTTTGGCAGCACCCAGCGGCCGATTCGATTATGTACGCAGTGCCAACCTCATTACCGGCATTGTAGATTACGCCCATACCCCCGATGCTTTGGAAAATGTGTTGCGCACCATCCGCGACATCCGCCAGGGCAACGAGCGCATCATTACCGTGGTAGGCTGTGGGGGCGATCGCGACAAGACCAAACGGCCGGTGATGGCCGAACTGGCTGCCCGCATGAGCGACAAAGCCATCCTCACCAGCGACAATCCCCGCACCGAAGACCCCGAGCGCATACTCGATGAAATGCAGGCCGGTTTGTCGCTCGAGCAGAAAATCCATACCCTGCGCATCAGCGACCGTGCCGAAGCCATTCGTGCGGCCTGCATGCTGGCACTGCCCGGCGACATCATTTTGGTGGCGGGCAAGGGACACGAAACCTACCAAGACATTGCCGGGGTAAAACACCCTTTTGACGATAAAGCCGAACTCCTCAAAAACCTTGAAAGCTTGAAATAATGTTGTACTACCTGTTTGATTATCTCGACAAGCAATTCGACCTGGCCGGTGCGGGGGTTTTCCGCTTTATTTCGTTCAGGGCATCGTTGGCGGCCATTTTGAGTTTGCTCATCAGCTTGTTTATTGGCAAGCGCATCATCAACTACCTCAAGCGCAAGCAAATTGGCGAAACCATCCGCACGGTGGGCCCCGAGAGCCATTTCAGCAAAAAAGGCACCCCTACCATGGGTGGTGTCATCATCCTCATTTCAATCCTTATTCCCACCCTCTTAGTAGCCAAGGTAGAGAATGTGTATGTGCTGGTGATGTTGTTGGCTACCCTCTGGATGGGTGCCATAGGCCTCACCGACGACTACATCAAGGTGTTTTTGAAGAACAAGCAAGGCCTGCGCTCTAAGTTCAAAATCATGGGACAGGTGGGCTTGGGCATCATCATCGCAACTACCCTGTTTTTCCATCCCGATGTGCAGCAAATTGCCCTGCAAACCAACCTGCCCATCGGCAAATCGCTCTTCAGCTATGCCAATTTGGCACCTACGCCTGAGCTGGCCTGGGTGATTTATTTTGCGGTGATCATCTTCATTGTAACGGCGGTAACCAATGCGGTGAATCTTACCGACGGTATCGACGGACTGGCGGCAGGCGTATCGGCCATAGTGGGTACCGGTTTGGGCATTTTGGCTTATATGAGCGGTAACACCATTTTGGCCAATTACCTCAATATTCTGTATGTGCCCATGTCGGGCGAGGTGGTGGTTTTCCTGGCGTCGCTGGTAGGTGCTTGTATTGGCTTCATTTGGTACAATAGTTTTCCGGCCCAGGTTTTTATGGGCGATACGGGTTCATTGGCTTTGGGTGGTGCCTTGGCTGCTGTAGCCATCATCATCAAAATGGAATTGTTGCTGCCCATTTTGTGCGGCATTTTCTTCGTAGAAAGCCTGTCGGTAATCATACAAGTAACCTACTTCAAATACACCAAAAAGAAATACGGTGAAGGTCGCCGCATCTTCAAGATGTCGCCCCTGCACCACCACTACGAGCTCAAAGGCATTCCCGAACCTAAAATCGTGACCCGCTTTTGGATTGTAGCCATCTTCCTTGTGATTGTAACCATTGCCTTGCTGAAACTGAGATAATGCCCGATAAGATTGTCATACTGGGAGCAGGAGAGAGCGGCGTAGGTGCTGCTGTGCTGGCGAAAAAGCTGGGTGCCGACGTATTGGTGTCGGACGCCGGAGCGATCAAGCCTGCCCAGTTGGCAACGCTCGAGGCTTTGGGCGTGCGCATCGAGCAAGGTGGGCATACCGAAGCCGAGCTTTTGGGGGCAAAGGAAGTGATCAAAAGTCCGGGTATCCCCGACCACCTGCCGCTTTTGCAGCGGGTGCGTGCTGCCGGGGTACCCATCATCAACGAATTGGAATACGCTGCGCGCCACACCCAAGCCAAACTCATTGGCATTACGGGCACCAATGGCAAAACCACGACTACGCTGTTGACGTATCACATTTTTAAGTCGGCCGGACTCAAAGTAGGCCTGGCGGGCAATGTGGGCAAAAGTTTTGCGCGGCAGGTGGCTGAAGAGGATTTCGATTATTACATCCTCGAGATCAGTAGTTTCCAGCTCGATGGAATGTTTGCCACCCGTTTGGATGTGGGCGTGATTACCAACATCACCCCCGATCATTTAGACCGCTACGATTACAAATTCGAAAACTACGTGGCTTCGAAGCTGCGTATTGCCCAGAACATGGGTCCCGAGCAAGTGCTGGTGTACAATGCCGACGATGCGGTAACGGTACAAGCCCTGGAGGGTGCCAGCATCAAAGCCCGCAAAATTCCCTTCAGCTTCGAGCGCGAGTTAGAAGGCGAAGGGGCTTTCAAAAAAGGACAAGAAATATTTTTTCGCATAAACCAAGATACCATGACAGTGCCATTCGATGAACTCTCGCTAAAAGGTCGCCATAACAGTTACAACGCCATGGCGGCTGGGGTACCTTCCCGACTCTACGACATCCGCAAAGACAGCGTGCGAGAAAGCATGAGCAATTTCGAGCAGGTGGAGCACCGACTGGAAAGGGTAGCTACCATCAAAGGGGTGGAGTATGTGAACGACAGCAAGGCCACCAATGTGAACAGTGCCTGGTACGCTCTCGAAACCTATGCCGGACCCATTGTTTGGATTGCAGGTGGGGTAGACAAGGGCAATGATTACGAGTCGATCAAAGACTTGGTGAAAGAGCGCGTAAAGGCCATCGTTTGTTTGGGTACCGATAATCGTGGAATCCATGAGGCTTTCGGCCAGTTGGTGCCTGTAATTGTAAACACCACCAGTATGGAAGAATGTGTGCGCATGGCCCATCACTTGGCTGTGAAGGGCGATGTGGTATTGTTGTCGCCTGCTTGCGCCAGTTTCGACCTGTTTGACAATTACGAAGACCGTGGCCGTCAATTTAAAAAACACGTAAAGGCACTCTGATGAGCGGCTTGCTGCAACATATCCATTTGCGGGGCGACCGCACCATTTGGCTGATAGTGGGCATTTTGACCCTCTTTTCGCTCTTGGTGGTGTATTCGTCGACCGGCACCCTGGCTTACAAGGCGCAGGGCGGGAATACCGAGTATTTCCTCTTCAAACACGGGGCTTTGGCCATTGCGGGTTTGGCGATGATGTACTTCGTTCACCACCTGCCATCGCGTTACTTCAGCCGATTGTCGCAGGTCCTTTTGTGGCTCAGCATTCCCTTGTTGCTCTACACCTTGGTAAAAGGCACCAGTTTGAACGAGGCCAGCCGCTGGATTACCATCCCCATCATCAACCAAACTTTCCAAAGTTCCGACTTGGCCAAGCTGGCGCTCATCATGTATTTGGCACGCACCCTGGCCCGCAAGCAAGACGATATTAAAAGCTGGAAGGAAGCCTTTTTGCCCGTTATTTTTCCGGTAGGCCTGGTTTGTGCCCTCATTGCACCTGCCAACCTCAGTACGGCCATGTTGGTATTTGCTACCAGTTTGATGGTGATGTTTATTGGCCGCATCAGCGTACGGCAGATTGCGCTTTTGCTGCTGGTAGGTGGACTCACGCTCAGCACTTTTGTGTTTGTAAGTTACCAGGCAGGTTGGTTCCGTGCCAAAACCTGGGTGAGCCGGGTAGAGAACTTTATTTCGGCCGACCAGCAGGAAGAAGCTTTTCAAACCCAACAAGCCAAAATTGCCATTGCCACCGGTGGTGTGGTGGGTAAAGGTCCGGGCAAGAGCACCCAGCGCAACTTCTTGCCCCACCCTTACAGCGACTTCATTTTTGCTACCATCATCGAAGAATATGGCATTGCGGGAGGCGCTTTTGTGATGCTGCTGTACCTCGGTTTGTTGTACCGGGTTACGCGCATTGTAATTAAAGCACCCCAAGCTTTTGGGGCCTTGTTGGCCATTGGCCTGTGCCTCATGCTGGTGATACAAGCCATGGTGAATATGGCCGTAGCGGTGAATTTGTTTCCCGTAACCGGACAAACCCTGCCCCTGGTGAGCATGGGGGGTACGTCCATCATTTTTACCAGCATTGCCTTTGGCATCATACTCAGTGTGAGCCGCGAAATAGAAAAAGAAGAAAACGGCGAACAGCCACTAAACGAAGCAGCCATTGCAGCCTAAACACACATACAAATTCATCGTGAGCGGTGGAGGCACGGGGGGACACATCTTCCCGGCCATCAGCATTGCGCGCGCGTTGGAGGCGGCGGTGCCCGGCTGCGAGCTGTTGTTTGTGGGTGCCAAAGGCCGTATGGAAATGGAGCGCGTGCCCGCTGCAGGTTACCGCATTGTGGGCTTGCCCATCACGGGCATCCAACGCTCGCTGAGCGCGCAAAATTTGTTGTTCCCTTTCCGTTTGTTGAAAAGCTTGTGGCAGGCTTCACGCATTGTGAGCGGTTTCGGTCCCGATGCCGTGGTAGGCGTAGGCGGTTATGCCAGCGGTCCACTTTTGTTTGCCGCCCAGCTCAAGGGTATACCCACATTTATCCAAGAACAAAACGCCTATGCCGGACTCACCAACAAATGGTTGGCGGGACGGGTGCGTAAAGCTTATGTGGCTTACGAGGGCATGGATGCTTATTTCCCGGCCGCGCGGGTGGTGTTGACGGGCAATCCCATCAGGCAGGATTTATTTGCCCTGGAGCACCAGTCGGCAGCCAGTTTGCAGCACTTTGGCTTGAGTGGACGGAAACCCGTTTTGCTGGTCATTGGCGGCAGTTTGGGTGCGCGTACGCTCAACGAATCGGTGCATGCTGGTTTGGAGGCGCTGGTGGCTGCGGGGGTACAGCTCATTTGGCAAACCGGAAAGGCTTACGCAGCCAAAGCCGCCGAAGCTGTAGCGCCCTTCAAAGACCAAGGCATTTTCACCGCTCCCTTCATCGACCGCATGGATTTGGCTTTCAGTGCGGCCAATCTCATTGTGTCGCGTGCCGGTGCTGGTACCATCAGCGAATTGGCGGTGGTAGGCAAACCCGTGATTTTGGTACCCTCACCGCATGTGGCCGAAGACCACCAAACCAAAAATGCCAAGGCTTTGGCCGCACGCAATGCCGCCATCCTCATCCCTGATGATGCCGCCCGCGAAGAGCTCATGGGCGCCGCCATGCGTTTGTTGAAAGATGTGGATGGTTGTAACCGCTTGTCGGCCCAGCTCAAACAATTCGATCGCCGCCACGCCGCCGCCGAAATTGCTGCAGATATTTTAAACGAAATAGCGAAAGGGGGGAAGTCATGATTGCCTCGCGTTTCGACCGTTTTTACTTCATTGGCATTGGCGGCATTGGCATGAGTGCCATCGCCCGGCTCTTGCTGCAGCGCGGTTTTACCGTGGCGGGTTACGACAAAACCCCTTCGGAGCTCACCGATGCTTTGACTGCCGAAGGTGCACAGATTTCGTTTGCCGATGAGGTGAGCAGCATTCCTGCCGCCTGCACCGATGCCAGCCGCACCTTGGTGATTGTAACGCCGGCTGTTCCTGGGCAGAATGCCATTCCCCAATGGTTTGCCGCGCAAGGTTTTGAGCAGGTGAAGCGCGCCAAGGCCCTGGGCATGATCACCGCCGACGGCATTTGTTTGGCCGTTGCCGGTACCCACGGCAAAACCACCACCACCACCTTGCTGGCGCATTTGCTCATGGAAGCGGGTTATGAATTTACCGCTTTGCTGGGTGGGGTAAGTGCCAACTACCAAAGCAATTTGCTGCAAACGGGTACCAAATACTTTGTGACCGAGGCCGATGAATTCGACCGCTCGTTCTTGCAGCTGCGTCCGGCCCATGCCGCCATCACCAGCATGGATGCCGACCATTTAGACATTTACGGCACCGAAGCGCAAATGCATGCGGCCTATGCCGAATTTGCCGCGCTTTGCAGCCATACCCTGGTGTACCATGCCGGTTTGCCCTTGCCGCTCAACGGAACGGCCAAGGCCATCACTTACGGGGCTGAGGGCGTCGTGCAAGCCCATAACATCCGTGTAGAAAACGGGGAGTTTGTGTTCGATTATGTGGGTGAGCAAGTCATTGCCGATATCCATTGCGGCATGCCCGGCTTGCACAACATCGAAAACGCCCTTGCGGCCATCACCCTGGCCTTGCAAGTGGGGGTGGATGCTGCCGTTATTCGCAGCGCCATGGCCTCTTTCCGTGGGGTGAAGCGCCGTTTTGAGCGCATTTACAGCGGTGCTGGCAAGGTGTTTATCGACGATTACGCCCACCATCCCACCGAAATCAATGCCTTGGTGGCCTCGGTGCGTCGCATGTATCCTGGTAAAAAGGTGCTGGGCGTATTCCAGCCGCATTTGTTCAGCCGCACGCGCGACTTCCTCGACGGATTCGCCGACAGCCTCGCTGCTTTGGACGAATGCCTGCTGCTCGACATCTATCCTGCCCGCGAATTGCCCATCGAAGGCATCAGTTCGGCCGTTTTACAAGCCAAAATCGGCGGTCATTGTCGCCTTTTGGCCAAGGAAAGTTTGGTAGCTGCCGTAATGCAAGCCGAATGGGACGTACTGCTTACCATTGGCGCGGGCGACATCGACCGTTTGGTGCAGCCCCTGGCCGATGCCATCCACCGAAAGGAGGTACAGGCATGAAGCTACTGAAGAAAATAGGCATCGTGCTTGCTCACCTCGTGGTGGTAGCCGGCTTGTTTGTGGCCTTTGGCTTCATCCGCCAGGAGCGTGATGGAGCGGTGGTAAAAGACCTCGACTTACGCGTGGACCACAAAGGAGGCAGCTACTTCATCGATCGCGAAGGCGTGCTGACACAATTGCGCCGGGCCGGTTTTGGCAAGTTGGAAGGCATGCGCCTCGACAGCCTCAACCTCTTGGCGATCGAAAAAGCCATCGCTAAAAATCCCTATGTGGCTACTTCCGAGGCGTACATCGACATGCAGGGCCACCTCAGCATTCGGGTGACGCAGCGCCAGCCGGTATTGCGCATCATCAACCGCTACATGGAAAGCTATTATGTAGATGCCGATGGCCGTACCATGCCGTCGAGCAGCAACTACGCGGCACCGGTGATGGTGGCCAGCGGCAACATCGGCGACCGTCCGGCCCCCGGCGACAGCCTCCGCAGCGAAGCCGCCAAACAGGTATTTGAGCTGAACGAATACCTGCGGAAGAACGAACTCTACGCTGCCCTTTTTGTGCAGCTGTACGTGAATGCCCAGGGCGAACTCGAAATGGTGCCCCGTGTGGGCAACCACACCGTTTTGGTGGGCGAGCCTACCGAAATGGACGAAAAAATGGAAAAACTATTGGCCTTGTACCGCACCGCCCTCGACAAAGAAGGCTGGGAGCAATACCGGCAGATAAACGTAAAATTTAAGGATCAGGTGATATGCAAAAGGTAAACAAGCCCGAAATCAAGTCGGAGATCATTGTAGGTCTCGACATCGGAACAACTAAAATTTGCGCCATTGTGGGTGCTCGCAACGAGTACGGCAAAATGGAAGTGATGGGCATGGGCAAGGCCGAGTCGCTGGGCGTAACCCGCGGTGTGGTGAGCAACATCGAAAAAACGGTGGAAGCCATCCGCAAGGCCATCAAGGAGGCCGAAGACGAGTCGGGCATCGACATTCGCGTGGTGAACGTGGGCATTGCCGGGCAGCACATCCAAAGCCAGCAGCACCGCAACATGATCACGCGCCAGAGCATGGACGATGAGATTTCGCAGGCCGACATCGACAAGCTGGTCGACATGATGCACCGCATTCCCCAGCAGCCTGGTTACGACATCATCCACGTGCTGCCGCAGGAGTTCATCGTCGACAACGAAGTGGGCATCAAAGACCCCATCGGCATGAGCGGCATCCGCTTGGAAGCCAACTTCCACATCATCACTGGTCACGTTACGGCCGCCAATAACCTCTACAAATGCGTGCGCAAGGCCGGTTTGGAGGTCGATGAGCTCATCCTCGAGCCCCTGGCTTCGTCGGATGCGGTGTTGAGCGAAGAAGAGAAAGAAGCCGGCGTGGTGCTGGTCGACATAGGCGGCGGTACTACCGACATAGCCATCTTCCAGGACGGCATCATCCGCCACACGGCCGTGATTCCGTTCGGCGGCAACATCATCACCGAAGACATCAAGGAGGGCTGCACCGTATTGCGGCAGCAGGCCGAATTGTTGAAGATCCGTTTTGGCTCGGCCCTGGCCAGCGAAACCAGCGACAACGAAATCGTATCGATTCCCGGTTTGCGTGGCCGCGAGCCCAAGGAGATATCGGTACGCAACCTGGCCAACATCATCCAGGCGCGCATCGAAGAAATCATTGAGCTGGTGCATTACGAAATCAAGGCCTCGGGCTACGAAAAGAAGCTCATTGCAGGCATCGTACTCACCGGTGGTGGCGCGCAGTTGAAGAACCTGCGTCCGCTGGTAGAATACCTCACCGGCATGGACGTACGCATTGGCACCCCCAACGAACACCTGGCGCGGGGCGACAACGACATCAAGAGTCCGATGTACGCCACCGGCATTGGTTTGGTGCTCAAGGGCCTCAACCGCCAGCAGCGCAAGGCAGCTGCCGAAGCCGCCAAAGGCAAGGGCAAGGCCAAAGATGGTCGACCCGATACCGGCAAACGCGCGGGCGGTGGTTTCCTCGACCGCATCATTCAAATGGGCAAGGAGTGGATTGAAGACCCCGAACTCAAAGACAGCAAAGATTTTAAATAACCTCTGAAAGAATATCAAATCGTCACGGATATGACTACGCTAAACAACAACCTCGTTTTCGACCTGCCGAAAGCACGCCCCAACATCATCAAGGTGATTGGCGTGGGCGGGGCCGGCGGCAATGCCGTTAACCATATGTACACCTTGGGCATCAAGGATGTAGATTTTTTGGTAACCAATACCGACTACCAGGCGCTCGAAAAAAGCGCTGTACCTCACCGCATCCAGCTGGGTCCATCGCTCACCGAAGGTCGCGGCGCCGGCAACCAGCCCGAAATTGGTCGCAATGCCGCCATCGAAAACATTGAAGACGTAAAAGTGCACCTGGGCAAAGACACCCGCATGGTGTTCGTCACTGCCGGCATGGGCGGAGGCACCGGCACCGGGGCAGCCCCTGTCATTGCGCAGGCCTGCCGCGAAATGGGCATCCTCACCGTGGGCATCGTTACCCTGCCCTTCAATTTCGAAGGCCGCAAGCGACGCGAGCAAGCCGATCGTGGTTTGGACGAGATGCGCCAGCATTGCGATACCACCCTGGTAATCAGCAACGACAAAGTACGTGAGATTTACGGCAACCTCGCCTTCGACAAGGCCTTTTCGCGTGCCGACGATGTGTTGGCCACCGCGGCCAAGGGCATTGCCGAAATCATCACCGTTGAAGGTTATGTAAACGTAGACTTTGCCGACGTGAAAAACGTACTCGAAGCCAGTGGCAAAGCCGTGATGGGCAGCGCCGTGGCCGAAGGCGAAGGTCGCGCACTGCGTGCGGTGGAAGAAGCCTTGGCATCGCCCCTGCTCAGCGACAACGACATCACCGGTGCACGCAGCATCCTGCTCAACATCAGCTCGGGTGCCGACCAGATCACCCTCGACGAAATCGGTGAAATCAACGATTACGTGCAAGACATTGCCGGTGGCGATACCGACATCATTTGGGGTAACTGCACCGACGAATCGCTCGAAAGCGGCATCCGCGTAACCGTGATTGCCACAGGTTTTGCCGGTGGACAACAAATGGGCCGCAAGGTGATGCCGCTCTCCGAAGAGAGGCCAGCTGCCGTTGCTGCACCCGCCCCCAAGCCGGTTAACACCGTACGCGATGGCCGCGAGTTCACCATCCACAACCTCGACAACCAAGCGGTACCCGCCGCAGCTGCACCTGCCGAGCCTGCTGCACCTGCCCAGCCCGAGCTGTTTGAGATGGAGTTAAAGGTAAAGGGCGAGACCCCTGCACCAGCTCCCGCTCCCCAGCCTGAGTTGGTGAACGAGCCCAAGGTAGTGAAGCCGCTATACGAAAACTTCGAAGATCCTGCCAGCATCCGCACCATCGATGTGGCCGAAAACACCACCGCCGAGGCCGAGCCCCGCAACTTCAACGACATGCTGTCGAAGTCGCTGCAGCGCATCCAAACCCTCCGCGGCATGAACACCGTACGCCGGGTAGATGCCAACGAGCTCGAGAGCCTCGAAAAGCAGCCTGCCTACATGCGCCGCGGAGTAGACCTCGATCCGGTTGCCCACAGCAGCGAGCCCACCGTGAGCCGCTACACCCTCAGCAACCAGCAGGGCGAAGAAAACAAGCGCCCCGAAATCCGCCCCAACAACTCCTTCCTCCACGACAACGTGGACTAAGCGAGCTTTTTACTATCCTGACGATGAGCCCTGGCAAAAAGCCGGGGCTTTTTGTATTCAAAATTCAAAATTCAAGATTCAAAATGGGGGCTGCAGCTGGGCTGCCCAGGTGGCCAATGCAAGCGCGGCCCTGTCGGGGCCGTCTCTAGGTAGCACCGAAGGTGCGCCCCACCCATAAATGCGCCCTGTGGGGGCGCCTGTGTGACCAAACCCCAATCGGGCGCATTGGGAATTCGGGATTCGCGATTCGTCATTCGGCATTCGAAATTGGTCTGCAGCTGCACTGCAGGGGTGGCCAACGCAAGCGCGGCCCTGTTGGGGCCGTCTCTAGGTAGCACCGAAGGTGCGCCCCACCCATAAATGCGCCCTGTCGGGGCGCTATGTGTGACCAAATCCATTGGCTGACGCATGCGGGATTCGAGATTTGCCATTCGGGATGGGGCTGCAGCTGCGCTGCAGGGGACTTAAATTGCTTAAGCGGTTGAAAAAGGCTGTGCAATCAACCTTATCTGCGGTCCAAAATCTTGCGCCCCTCGCCTCTGGAGATGGTTATTGAGTTTGTCGAAATAGGGGTTCGGGGTGAGGCCAGCTGGTCAGCATCTGCGAAGGTCCGACGCTATCGGTCGGACTCCGATAGGTGAGGCTTGAAAAGCGGTCCTGTCGGGGCAGCGCCAAAATATTACAAATGCTATGGTTTATTAATCACCTTTCATTTAAGCCTACACGACATTATTCAGCCTCAAATGTTTCCTGCCTGAGCTCTTTTTGCAATTCAAGCCAATGGGCACTTGAAATTACCGAAATGTACTTTTTTCCTTCGGCAGCATCCACCATTTCGAGCACTTTTTTGGCCCTCTCCTCAGAGTCGGGGTGCGTACTCACCCAACGTAGCACCTCCGAATTATTACCTTCGGCTTCCGACATCCGCGTCAGAAAATCGGCAAAGGGTGCAGGATTGAGTTGTGCTTTGATCATCGATTTGACCGCACTTTCATCCGCTTGTTTTTCCAAACGCCGGTCAAAGGCAGAAGATGACAATACTTTGGCCATTTGGCGAATAATTTCCATGTTGTTGCTGCCCGTTCCTACCGAAATAAGGACAGCCAACCCGATCTCCTTGACTAATTTTTGCAATACATGGCCATGCGAAAGGTGCGCCAATTCATGAGCTAATACCGCCGCTATTTCTTCTTGGTTGGCTGCATCGGTAAGTAAGCCGCTGAACACAACGATATGGCCATCGGGCATGGCGAAAGCATTGATGGCCTGGTGGTTTAATAGATGAAGCTTTATATCACTTCTGTTGATGTTGTTTGCTTCGCACAAATGTGTCAACAAGCTATCGACGCTTGCAAATACCTCCTCATGCTCTAAGCTGCTGTATTCGGCTTGGAAAGCCTTCCACATCAGGTTGCCGAGCTCTTTTTCAGTCTTTTTGCTGATTTTCTCAATTTGCAGTAGCTCAATCCATTGAAAATCGCTCAAATACGACCAAAGCCCAAAAAAGAGCATTACCGTAATGATGGCTTGAAAGATGATCTTATTCATGCCCGCGCTCCTCGCAGATTAAGTTGGTTAACGACCCATACAGCCACCATTCTACATGCACCCCTTTTCGGGTTTGTATGGCGGTATAAATGGTTGCAATGAATTCAGATAGATTAAAAAGCAAGGCGGTGATCACATATCCGATGTAATCATCGGTAATCTGTTCATCACGGAAAAGGATGGATATGGTCCACCAAAAGGCGGCGCTGTTGATGATGAGCATCGAAAACTGCGATAGTAAGGCTTGGGTGCAATGCCATCGCACAAAAAAGGTGGAATTCCGGTTGTTGAGGTAAAAAATGGCTGTAGCAATCAGGTTCACAATGGGCAAGGGTAAGCCAACAATGATGGCAACCAACGACATCAAGTAGCTGTTCGATGCCAGCTCGTTTTCGTGCTCATTGGGCACGTAAGCAAAGGGTTTAAGGTGTATCATAGGCCTTTGTAAATGTTCCAGCTCCAATTTATTATTACCAATAGCACCAATGGAATGGCCCAAGCTGCTTTTTTGAGGCGTTCTTCCGTTTGGTGATAAAAAGCCCACAAAGTGTATGTGCCTCTTAGTCGGTCTACAATGATCCAAATAGGGGCCACATACATGATAGCAAGCACCAGGTAGCCGAACGGATTAGACAGCCAAGCAGATTTAAACTGACCTTCGTGCAAATGGACTACCGAGCGGGTAGTGCCACAAGAAGGGCAGGGTAAATCGGTGGCCTGCTTGAACAGGCATATGGTTGCCGATTCGTTGTTTTGGCTGGTCGACATGCGGTTGAATTGGAACCAAATGTGACCAGCCAAACAAGCCAGAAAAAGTATGCTGTATAAGCGCGTGGGACTCATGCGCATCAACGCAGGTGCTGACGGATTTTAAAGGTGTTTTTTTCTCGGGTTGCGGGTTGAATCATGAACCAGTCTATGATGGTCCAGATACCCAGACCACCGCAGGTAAGCAATTTGCCTATGCCCATGCCCGTATCACCTAACATAAACCGATCGATGCCAAAGTTACCTGCAAGAATAGAAACGATGAGAATGGTGGTGGGGTCTTTGAATTGCAAGCTTGAAACCTGGGCCCATTTGCTTTCATCGGCTTCCAACATCCGGTCGCGGATATTAGCGATTTCATAACTCTCGAAAAATTTGCCGTTGGCCATGATGAACATGTCTACTTTTTGTGCTTCCATTTGGTTGTGATTGGTTTGATATTTAGGTTTGTCTGAATTCAAACAAGCCGCCATTGCAGCGAGCTTCAAGAAAATTTCAGAACGCAATATAACCTTTTTTAGCATGGATGCATCATGGCTTCAAACAATCATTAGCAGGGAAGCATTCGTAATTGTTTGCTGAATGTATCAGGTTGTTTCAGGCACAGACTAGGCCAAGTGATGCAGTTGAACTGCCAAGCCGGCAGTTGTGATGATTGCGGTTTAAAGCATGTCATCAGTCCAACTGATACAATTCAACGCCCCATCCTTTTTCGTAACCTCTGGCATTTCAATCGCCAGCATGCAGCCCCTGTAAGCAGGAAAATAGCGCTCCAACTGCTCCAGCACCTCCGCATCATAGCGCGGCTCGATGCGCGTATACAGCAGCATTTTTTCGGTTTGTAGGAAGTTGAGATAGGGCCAATAGCTGTCGTTTTGGTAAGGAACACCAGAGAGTTTGAGCGCTTCCACATGCAATCCGGCCGCTTTCAGCGGATTTACCACTTCGGGGCAGTCGGCATAGTAGTAATTCACCAGCACCGTTTGTTCGTCAATAAAACGCACCATGCTATCGGCATGGCCGTAGGGATCTTTTACATCTGTTGGGATAAGTACCAGTTTTTCGACCCTAAAATGCTCCTTGAGCGCGGCTGTGAGCTGGGTTTTGTTGTAATGGTGGCGGTTTTCGGTAACCACCTTTTCGGCCATGATGAGTGTTTTGCCCCTTCTGATGACATTTCCTCCGTCAATAATCAGGTCGGTTTTGACAGTCTTTAATCCCATCGCATCGCATATGAGGTCGGGATAACTTTTCTTGCCTCGTTTGCCTGCCGTTGCACCTTGTAAATAATCGGGATCGTACCGATATTCCAGCAGCTCACCGTTGGGCAAAGGAATGGGCATAAAATCGCGCACCCAAATGTCGCGGGTGCCGTGGATCAGGTCATGCGGCTGGCCAAATTGCTCGCAAGCGGCTTTGATCTGTTCGTAAACCGCGGGGTATGCTATGGGTAGTTGGTCGGAGAGGTAGAGGGTGTGGGGCATGCTGCTTCCTGTTTTCGGTTGCGTGTTTAAGCATTGTAATATAAGACGGAATGCCTTAATTTAGTGGTACTGCTTATGAAAAACGAAATCGTCTTGTATCAAACGGGTGAATTGGCCGAACACATTGAGGTGCGGCTGGTTGAGGACACCGTTTGGTTGAATAGAAATCAATTGGTGGTCTTGTTTGGCAGAGACATCAAGACCATTGGCAAGCACATCAACAATATCTTTCAGGAAGACGAGCTCGATAGAAGTGCAACTGTCGCAAATTTTGCGACAGTTCAAATGGAAGGTGGTAGAGCTGTTGAAAGGCAATTGGAGTATTACAATTTGGATGTTATCATATCGGTAGGATACCGTGTAAAATCAAAACAAGGCACCCAATTCCGTATTTGGGCCACCCGAGTATTGCGTGATTATTTGCTCAAAGGCTATGCGCTCAATCAACGGATGGATCGCATTGAAAACAACTACGACGACCTGCGACAAGAAGTGAAGCAAATTGCTTTGCAACTGAAGACGCAAGAGCTGCCGAACCAAGGCATCTTCTTCAACGGCCAAGTTTTCGATGCCTATGTTTTTGCAGCTGATTTGATTAAAAAGGCGAAATCGAGCATCATTCTGCTCGATAATTATGTAGACGAAAGCGTTTTAACCCTACTCAGCAAACGCAAGCCGGGCGTAACAGCAACCATTTACACCAAAACCATCAGTAAACAGCTGGAGTTAGATGTTGACAAGCACAACAGCCAATACCCCGCCATCCAAATCATCCCCTTCGCCCATGCACACGACCGTTTTTTGATACTTGACGAAAAGGAGCTCTATCATTTAGGCGCCTCGTTGAAGGATTTGGGCAAACGGTGGTTCGCCTTTTCGAAGCTGGAAATTCCGGTGCGCGAGCTGTTGGGGAAGCTGCCGGGTTGAGTGGTTTTAGAACTGAGGCCATGCGAAATGGCAATCGCTTTCCGGAAGCCTTTCTTTTCCGACTTAAGCCAGAGGAGAAAACTGAACTGGTCACAAATTGTGACCGGTTGGGCAATCTGAAGCACAGCATTTACCCAATCAGATATTCCGACACCCAGTAGGGCATTTTTTCGCTTGGCAAATTAGGATGTATCTCGGAGCCTTCGTCTATTTGTGCTACCAAAAGGGCTTCTTCACCCGAATTGTCGAATAGAAATGCTCTGTTGCTCGATTTAACCGCTAGCTTAAGCAAGCTGAGACTTTTTTGGTAGCGATTACGCACGGTACTTGGATCTACTGAATGGCCAGCTTGTATCACTCTAAGTTGCACCCTATTGATATTGATTTCGGGATCTTCCGTTGCAATGTAGTAGAGATAAACCTTATAGCCTTCCTCCATGGCCTTTTGCATGAAGGTGATTTTGCTTTCATGACTCATCACGGTTTCATAGGTGAAAGACAAGCCTTCATTCAACAACGCTCGCCGAAGCATTTCAGCGATATCGGCGGCTAGATAGGAATCGATAAGGGCAGAGGTTGTGAGTTTGTTTTTTGAAACATGTACTTTTTGCCATAAATCGGACTCTTGTCTTTTAATCGGAGAAAAGTTGCTAAGCTGAAAGAATTGTTGAACGTCAACCTCACTCAATACCAAACCATAATTCGCAAAATCAACGCCTTCCCCACGCCTCAAACAGGCTTCAATATCATCAGCATTTACATAATAACCTAGCTGCACCCTTTTTTCTGCAAGTAAGCCTTTTAAATAAGTCGTTTTCCCAGAGCCATTTGGGCCAGCAAAGACCCGCATTCTTCGAGTAGCCATTTTACTTCAAAACCAAGTTTTGGGGCCAGCTTTTGTTCGATTGTGGCAAATCTCGAAGGAACTCTTTTCGTCCGTCAGGATGCAGTTTGTAAAGCTTTCCTTTGATAGCTACCAAGACGGGCTCATTGGTTTGTAAGGCCGCTTTATGAGCTTCGCGGGTTGCACTTATTGCTGCGCCGAGCAGCGCGCCAACAGCGGCACCTTCTTCCTTATCCTTGGAAAGCAAAGCCCCTAGGGCCGCCCCTATCAGGCCGCCTGCTATTAATTTTTCTAAAGCGTCGCTATTAGCACCCATAAAAACAAAGATAGTCAAAATTGATTTGGCTGTCAACTTTGAGATGGAGGCATAACGTACTCTTTGTTAAAGCTTAACATTTGAGGGCAAAACCTTCCTGAGTTGCCTCGCCTGAACTGCTGGCTTTTTTGCCGCTGGGGTTGATGAAGGGGTTTTGGGTGAGGCGGGAGGCTGAAAGCGCAGCAACACGGCACCTGCGTTATTTGCTTCTATCGGCTCGCGCATCAATAGGTATGTAGGCTGCGTCTTCATGTTTCTTTTAGCGCTGCTTACCGATGGGTAGGAACGTTTTTTTAATTCTCGACCAAGAGAAGCTTTCCCTTGCGTGTTTTGTTGAAAGATTGGGTAAGAAAGCTTGTGGTGGGCGTACCGAACCATGGTTTGCCTTTTCGAAGCTGGAAATTCCGGTGAACGAGCTGTTGGGGAAGCTGCCGGGTTGAAGGGTTTTGGTACCTAGCTCCGGCGAAAACGGTACCCAGTTTGAATAGCCAAAAAGTGCGTTTGGGGCTTGTTTGGAGGGGGGAGTGAAAAAATGGTACCGAGTTGGGGCGAAAATGGTACCGAGTTAACACAATGACTGCTTAGTAGTTTTGAAAGGGTCTTGCTGTTTTGGTGGTGGTAATTACCTCTTCTTGGCAAACGGCATGCATGGGTTCGTCGTCGAGTGCATCATGTGCAGCTCCGCACCAATGACAAAATTTGATTGGCTGGTATTCATCTTCATTGAAATTGGCATGGTAGCAAGGTTTGCATCTTACTCTATAGGGATTACGACGAAAATCGCCATTGATTTCGGTATTACAATCTACACAATGCCCCATTCTTGCTAGTCTCAATTTAGCAGCATCGACTTGTGCCAAAACCTGTTTTCTTTCTAAGTCAAATTTGCCGGGGTGATGCTTAACACTTGCATCTGCAAGGAGATAATTATCGATGATTTCTTTTTTCGCTTTCGCAGTATCTACTGAAGTGGCTATTTCTAGATTGCGGACTTGCGAGGCGTCATACAAATTCATGCTGCTTAACCAGCAGTTTTTTTCGTTCAAGTAGAGTTTGATGTGGTGATCTTTAATTTCATATACCTCAAAGCCCCATTCTTTATTGAGTTTTTGCAGGTGTTGCTGGTTCATTTGGTCCTGACGAATGATAAAAGTTAAGTGCACACCTCGTTTAGAGGCATTGTGCAATACGCGTTCGAACTGAGGCCAAATTTTGAGGTAAGGCGTTACCAAAATGCAATAAGCTTGTGCCTCTTCAATGAGGTCGATGATGGCCGTACTGAGTTCGTGGGTGCGGAGGAATCGAGTAATGTGCATACAATAGGTTTGGATCCTTGTTTACAAAGGTCGTGCCGCGAATTATAAATCAAGATTTCAAAGCACTGCTCTTTAGTAGTATTTGATACCGCCTACTCAAAATCCTTGTGAGAATGTTTTGTTTTGTTCGAAATGTGTTCTTAACTTACCCGAAGTTATCTGTAAACCAAAACTAAACCATGCATCGTATTCCTGCGCCATTTAGGAGGCTTAGTGTGAAGTACAACGACTTCGAACAAGTGCTGAACCTCAAAACAAACTCGGCTTTTAAAAACAATAAAGAAGAACAGGTAAGGCAAAAGACTTACCGTTGGTTAACCGAAAAGCTGGGGATCCACCCTGACTACATCACCTTTGAAGTGCATATCTCAGATGCAAAGGGTAGAGCTGATATTGTAGTGCGGGACGAAAAAGATGAAGTTATTTGGCTATTTGAATGTAAACATGAAGGTGTGCCGCTTTCGACTGATGTACTCAGACAGGTGGAGCGATACGATGATTTTATACATGCTAAATTCTTTTCTATTACCAATGGCTTAGAAATAGAGAGCTATCGGTTTAATGAAAAAACCAAAAGCTCTGAACCAGTTGCTACTCCCTTAACTATGAAGGAACTCAAGGGCAAGTTCAGCAAGGCTATTTTTGAACCCCATCCTTTAACTTTTTTGAAATGGGAAGAGATACATGTTACTAACCCCATTGGCAAGCATGCCAAAGAAATATTGACCTCCAATACAAAGGAGCTCCCTTTGCTGTGGCAAAAAGCAATGTTGAATCTATATAGAGCCTTAAACGTAACCCAGCGCAACTATTGGGAGGGCAAAATGGGTAATTCAGCACTTGAAATTGAACGTGACCACGGAGTACAATTAATTCGAATGGGAAATGCAAGTGGATGGAATGGCGCTGCGCACATGCGAAGTCTCCAAGTAAACTACAAAAACAAGCATTATCGAGTAGGGTTGCAATTAATGCCATGGAGTAAGTCAGATGGTTCGAAACTAAGTTTAATAGTTAATCTGGCCACTTATGAACTTGCCGAACGGGATTCACATAATGCACTTCAATTAGATACCGAACGCTGCTTTGGAATTGGCTCACGCGGCCGCATGTTCTGTTGGCACGACCGCGCGCCCAGCATTGGCAACCAAGGAAGCGCCAGCAATGCCGACTTTTTTGATTTTCTAAAGAAACAAGACCCCAATTGGCTGTACACCGATGCAGCAGGTAAAACTTGGGTCGATTTGGGCAGTTTTACCACAGGTAAATGGCTGACTTTTGCCAATGAAGATTTTAAAGTGGCGATTTTCCGAATTATCCAATATGCGATTATAAGGGATGAATTCAGGGAAGTCATGAAGTCAAACAACGTCAAATAGTCAATAGATTTTTCATTTAACCTTAAACCACAACTATGACCGATCCTAACGAAGAAGTTGTAAAAGCCTTTCTCGAAATGAAAGGATTTTTTGTAAGAACTAATGTGAGATACACTGTAAAAGAGGGCAAGAAAGCTTCTGGTCAAAGCGATTTAGATATAGTTGCCCTAAACCCTAATGTCGAGCAAAATGGAAATGAACTTCCATTTGTACTTGAGGCAGGTCATTTTGATCAAATCAGTCACTTGGTCATGGAAATAAAGGGATGGCACAGTGAGAAAGTCACGAAATCGACCCTTAAAGCACATCCTCGAATATTCAATTTTATACGTTCTGAAGCGAAACAGAAAGCAATTGAAACACTGAATAACAAGGATTTTGTTTCAGTTTTGGTGCTTTCTCGGGTGGGTTCAAAAGACAATAGCAAAGAGGAGCTTTTTCAAGAGTTGTTAGAAGGAGGAGTCACGCATGTCTTAGAATTTTCTACGATTATGGAGTATTTGATGATAAAAATTAAGTCGAATCTCAATCAAGATAACTTGGTGCTACACAGCATTCGTTTAGCAAATATTTATGGCGAATCAGCAAAATAATCCCTTTTTCAACCATGCTAAGGATTTGATGTTAGGGCATACTTGGCAAGTCAAGAACAGGTCTTTTCATTTCACCGAAATCGAATTTTACAGCAAATCTGTAGATGGCGGTGGCGACCCCTACACCCATGGCCATGCTGAGCAACAAAAAAGCAACACTTGGTATTTCCATGGTTCGGGCATCGACATCACTTTCGGAGATGAACATACTTATGGGGGGATCCTTATTCGTGGAATTAAGTATTATGATAAAGAAGGCAAAGCACACTACGTTTCAGGCCCAATTAGGGTAGCAACCGAAATTTTTTCGGCGATCGGACAAACAGGTATTCAACAACTAAACTTTGGTTTAAAAAAGCTTGATAAACCCTTAGAAGGAACTGTTTATAGTTGCCCTCGCGTAGGCTTAAATCCCAAACTAAACGCGGACTATGCCAACAAACATTACCGTTTTGTCATGGACATTTGCCCCGAGCATAAATTCGCTCAAAAAGAACTTGTGGCCAAAGCGCTGTTAGAAAGCAAACAATTATCTGCCAAGGAAATTAATCCACTGTTTAGGTATAAAATCATCAAAGAATAGGATCATGAATGAAGTAAACGCCACCAATGTAGCTGACGAACTAGATCTGATTGAAACCATACGCTATGTAGGCGATGATCAAGCCGAGCAATTCTTTGCTTTTGCTCGAAGATTACTTCATGAACTTGAGCTAAAGCCCGATGACAAACGCCTGTCTTTTACCACCACCGCCAACCGCAGATTGGCATTTACCATTGGTCAACGCTATTGTTTGGCATATGTGCCTGAAGAGAACTATCCTTGGCATTTCATCTCCGGTGAATCTCTTCCTACGACTGCAGACAGGACGGAAAGCAGCTATTCGGGTGCACCAACTGCTTTCTATGAGCGTTGCGCTACGTCTGATGACATAAAAAACCACTTTAAACTGATTGTAAGGGCTGCTCAGGTTGAGCTCAATCGTGCAAACAAATCAGGATTTAGCAAACATTCGAATGCTTTGTTCGGCAATGTCGTTGCAATTGAAGAAGTGCAAGCTCTAATAATGGAAAAGGCTAAGCTCAAGCCAGGAGAAGTGAGTGGAAGGGTTTGGAAATTGGGCTGCACCTGGGGGCAGGGAAAACCAAGTTTTTATGACTTCATTAAAGAGGAAAAGATTGTTCTAGGGGATTATGATAATCATAAGCATTATCAAATAGGTGACCTAATCATGTTGACAGATGGGTTCCATGCAAAAGCGTTGGCACTGGTTACAGGTGAAGGAAACAGCTTAAATCAAGCAACTGCCTACAATGCCAAAGCGAATGAACTGAGCTTACCAGCTGAAGATCAAATACAATTTTATCCAGCAGAATGGTACGAACTACCTGAAGCACTTACATTTTATTACAAGCATAGACAAGGAAAAGCCCTCGTTAAGGACCTCTCAATTCAATCTAAGGTCAAAACATATTGGGCCAATCGCGCAGTGAATTACTGGCTCTTCCAAGGCAATCCTGAACAATACGGCTTTGAAGCCTCTTTGAGGCAAAATGCCTTGAATAACTGGTTGGTGAAAGCGCACCAAGACAAAATGACGGTGGGCGATAAAGTCATCATTTGGATTAGCGGCAAAACTGGCGGCTGTATAGCTCTAGCTGAAATTACGAGCCCACCAGCTGAAATGACCGAAAGCGACGCCGAGCATTGGAAAGCCGAACCCATAACCGGATTACGAGCTGGCATAAGGATAACACACAATTTCATTGAAAACCCCATACGCCCAGAAGAAATTAAAAATGTTGATGCCCTGAAAACGCTTAAAGCAGGCAACCAAGGCACCAATTTTCGTTCAAGTTATGAAGAGTACCAGGCATTACTGGCCTTGCGCAATCCAACCCAACAACCTCATCAACCCATCAAAATGCACCACTTGGCTTTGAATACCATCTTTTACGGTCCTCCCGGAACGGGCAAAACCTACAAAATGCAAGGCTTGATGCGTGACCACTTTATAGATAAAAATGCCATTCGTAATCCCAGAGAAGTTTTGGCCGAAAAGCTGCAGCCTTATCCCCTTTGGAAGGTGCTTGCAGCGGCTTTGAGCCAGTTTAAAACGCCTACATCGGTTGCCCAAATACATGAAACCGAACTGGTGATGGCAAAGCTGAATCCTGAAACCAAAATGCCGCGCAATTCCATTTGGCGCACCCTACAGTCATATGCCGATGCAACCTCTACAGGCATTGATTCCAAATACAAAGCTGCTATTGAGCTTTTTACAAAAAATGATAAAAGCCGTTGGAGCATTATCCCATCGAAGGTCGAGGAATTGAATGACATCCTTGACGCCGAATTATTGGCGCTGGCCAAATCACCCTTGGCAGAAACTACCGAACCAGTGCAAATTATCAACAAGCGCTACCGCTTCATCACCTTCCACCAAAAGTATGGATACGAAGATTTTATAGAAGGTATCAAACCGGTATTGCAAGAAAGTGAGTCGGAAGAAGCAGTAGACGGCCTGCAATTCACCCTCAAAAAGGGCATCTTTTACGAAGCATGTTTACAGGCCTTAAAATTGGCAGGCTACGCCTCTTTTGCTGCTTGTTATGAAGACAGTCAAGAAGTACGTGCAGTAAAATTCAAGTCGGCCCTAGACGACCCCACCAAACACTTCGCCTTGTTCATTGACGAAATTAACCGCGCCAATATCTCCGCGGTATTTGGGGAGCTCATTACGCTGTTGGAGGACGATAAACGTGCGGGTGCAGAGCACGAAATGTGGGTGAAACTGCCCAGCTCAGGCGAGCATTTTAGTGTGCCAGCCAATTTGTATGTGATTGGCACCATGAATACGGCCGATAGGTCTATTGCTTTGCTCGACATTGCCTTGCGACGCAGGTTTAAATTTGAAGGTTTGTACCCCGAATATGTAGATGGTGCCTGGTGGAAAGACTTGCTTTTGGAGCTCAATAAGGCCATTTACAAGGTCAAGAAGAACGCCGATTTGTTTATTGGGCATGCTTTCTTTATCAAGAAAAACGAAAGCGAAAGATCAACCATCTTAAATCACAAAATCATTCCGCTGCTGCACGAATACTGCCAGAACAACCAGGAACAGGTAAAAACCATTCTGCGGGAGGCTAAAATAGAATTTACAGAGCCTACCATCGAAAACAACTTCCAACTGATTGCCAAGTGAGGTTGTACGAATGGGATACCGCCAAGCACAGCTTAAGCGAGCAGCAACTGCATCGCTTTGAGCAGTATTTGCATGAGGTTTGGCGGAACCGACAAAAATTCGACACCGAAGAAAACAGCCATTGGGGTAACAAGCCCCTTGACGAGCAAAAGCAACAGTTTTTTCAGTTCGGCTACGACCACCGCTTGCAAGCCCGCAACTACGTGGGCGTGGTGCAGTTTGAGGGTTTGCGCATCCAGGTGCTGCCCAAAATCATGCGCGACCGCAACTTGCTCGACCCCCAATTACAGCAACGCAATTTGCTCTTTTGGTTGAGTTATTGCCAACGCATCCGCTTTCCTTTTGGCAAGGCAAATGTGGATACACTCGATACCGAAGACACCCTGGAACTGCTCGTGTACGTATTTGCCAACCTGGCCACCGAGCTTTTGAGTAACCAACCCTTGCAAGCCTACCAGCAGCTCAATGAAACCACCAGCTACCTGAAAGGCCAGCTCAACATGCCTGCTTACATCGGTAATCAATTGAGCACTGGCCGTTGGCACGAGTTCAGTTGTACCCACGCCCCTTTTGTGTACGACAACCTATTCAACCGCATTGTGAAGCAGGTAGCACAGCGACTACGTTACATCAGTAATCACCCTTTCAACCAAACCAAATTGGGCGAACTGCTTTTTCTACTCGATGAAGTAAGCCCACAAAGTGTAACTGCTGCCGATTGCGACAAAGTAAGCCTCAATACCCTGCAGCAAGATCATGCCGATGTACTGCAGCTCTGCAGGCTCTTTTTGTCGAATCAAGTAATGGATTTAGCCGACGACCACAGCCGCAAATTCTGCTTCTTATTGCCCATGGAGGTGATTTTCGAAGACTTTATTGCCGGTTTTATTGAAGCCCACTTCCCAGAATGGAAAGCCAGCAAACAAGCCACTGATTATTTGGCCACTACCGAGGGCAAGGACATATTCCAAATCCGCAACGACCTCTATTTTCCCAACCGCCTCATTGTCGACACCAAATACAAAACCCTCTACCCAACCGACGACAAATTCGGCATCAGCCAAGCCGATATGTACCAAATGGTGGCCTATGCGCTCAAGCGCAATTGTTTTCGGGTGATGCTGTTGTACC
>PNNG01000030.1 GCA_013824115.1 Sphingobacteriaceae bacterium
GCGTCTGCAACGTCTGCGGTTAACCTTGGCATCAGCGGCGCAGCACGAATGGCCGATTAATGCGCACGCTTGGCAATTTCCTTTTCAAAGCTGCCAAGCGGGCTGAATGCCAAATGCTAAACGCCGTCAGCTGTCAACCATCATTCCGTTCCCTCAGGCGGCGAACCCTGCGCATCATTCCCTAACTTCGTGCCATGCCCGCCGCTCCGCTTTTTGCCGATGTTTTGCTACCGCTTCACATTCCAGCAACCTACACTTATGCCGTACCGACGCATTGGGAGCAGCCTTTGCTGCCAGGCATGCGGGTAGTGGTGCAGTTTGGCAAAACACGGATGTACACAGGTTTGCTGTGGCGCTTGCACGATCAAAAGCCAGCCGTTTACCAGCCAAAACCCCTGCTCGAATTACTCGATGAGCAGCCGTTGGTGCCCGAAAATCTACAGCACTTTTGGCAATGGTTGGCCGATTATTACCTCTGCTACCTGGGCGATGTGATGCAGGCTGCCCTGCCAGCAGTTTTCCGCATGAGCAGCGAAACCAGCTTTTTGCGTCACCCGGATGTGGAGGGCTGGCCGGAGGGACTCAACCCTGAGTCGGATGCCGGACTGGTACTTCGTTTTTTGGAACACAAAAAGGAAATCCGCTTTACCGATGTACAAAAGCTGCTCGACCGCAAAACGGTGATGCCGCTGTTGCGTGATATGGCAGCCATGCAATGGCTGGTTACCGAAGAGGCATTGGCCGGAGGTTACTGCGCCAAACGCGAGCCTTTCTACCGGCTAGCACCTGTCTGGCAGGAAGAAAAAGCCCTGCAAGCCCTCGTGGAGCAGCTCGAACGCAAGGCCGTGAAGCAGCTCGATTTGTTGTTGCAGTATCTGTATCTATCGCCCGACTATAACTGGGTAGAACGCGCCAAACTGCTCGCCCGCGAAGGCATGAGTGCCCCGGCCCTGCAAGCGCTCACCGAAAAAGGGGTGCTGCAATACGAAAAGCTGCGGGTCGACCGCCAGCCGCCGGGCAAAGGCCGCGACGAAGCTTACGAACTTTCACCAGCCCAGCAAAAGGCCTTGGCCGAGATTGAACGGCACTGGCAACAGCGTCAGGCTGTATTGCTGCACGGCATTACAGGCAGTGGCAAAACCCTGCTGTACATTGAGCTCATTCGCAAGGCTGCGGCAGAAGGCAAACAGGTGCTGTACATGGTGCCCGAAATTACGCTCACCGCCCAGCTCATTGAGAGGTTGCGGCGCTATTTGGGTACCACAGTAGGGGTGTTTCACTCGCGCTTTACCGACGACGAAAGGGCCGAACTTTGGCAACAAGTACAAGAAAAACGGGTACAAGTGGTGCTGGGAGCCCGCTCGGCCATCTTTTTGCCCTTCGAAAAACTGGGTTTGGTGGTGGTAGACGAGGAGCACGACCCCAGTTACAAACAAGACGACCCAGCCCCGCGCTACCAAGCCCGCGATGCAGCCCTCTGGCTGGCCCGGCAACATGGCGCCAAAGTGCTGCTGGGATCGGCTACGCCAGCAGTAGAAAGTTGGCAGCTGGCACAGCAGGGCAAATACGGCTTGGTGATCTTGTATGAACGCTTTGGCGGGGTGCAACTGCCCATCATCCGCATGGCCGATATCCGACAAGAAACCCGCGAAAAGCTCATGAAAGCCGACCTTACGGGCAGCTTGTACCAAGCCATAGAGGAGCGTTTGGCCAAAAAAGAGCAGGTGATTTTGTTCCAAAACCGCCGCGGTTATGTGCCCTATACCGAGTGTGCCGATTGCGGTTGGTCGCCAGAATGCGTGAGCTGCGACATCACGCTCACTTACCACAAACTGCAGCACCAAATGCGCTGCCATTACTGCGGCTACAAAGAAACCCCAGCACCCGCTTGCAAAGCTTGTGGCAGCACTAAATTGGTGACCCGCGGCTTTGGCACCGAAAAAATCGAAGAACAAATTGCCATCCTTTTTCCCAATGCCAACATTGCCCGGCTCGATTTGGATGCTACTCGCAAGAAACATGCGTATGCCGACATTATCAGGCAGTTTGAGCAAGGACAAATCGACATCCTGATAGGCACCCAAATGGTAACCAAGGGCCTCGATTTTGAGCGGGTGACCTTGGTGGGCGTGCTCAATGCCGACCAAAGCCTGCGAATGCCCGATTTTAGAGCCAACGAGCGCACCTTCCAATTGCTGGAGCAGGTGAGTGGGAGGGCAGGAAGGAGGTCGATTCAAGGCGAAGTAATCATCCAAAGCAGGGAGCCGCAGAAAGCCATTTTTGAATTGGTGCAAAGCCACGATTACCAGCGTTATGCCGAGCTCGAATTGATGCAACGCATGCAGCACGAATACCCGCCTTATGTACGCCTCATACACCTCAATTTGCGGCACCGCGATATCAAAGTGGTGGAATTAGCGGCCCAAAAATTGGCCGAAATGCTGCACAGCCGATTGGGTGAGCGGGTGAAAGGTCCGGCCATTCCGCCCATCGGCCGCCTTCGCGACGAATACCACAGGGAATTGCTCTTAAAAATGGAGCGCGACAAACTCGATCCGGCCGCCGTCAAACGTTTCGTAGCAGAATGTCTCTTCAAGCTCGAGACCGATCCGCTGTTAAAGGGATTGAAGGTGTATGTAGACGTGGACCCGAATTGAGTTCAAAGTTCAAAGTTCAAGGTGGGGTTTCGCTGCGCTCAACCAGACAGTGAGCTGCTGTCAGCACTCAACCGAGCGCCGTCAGCCGAGCGCCGTCAGCCGAACGCCTAGGTCCCTGAGGTTCTCGAAGTGCCGCTTCCTTTGTGACCGGAGTTACCAAAGACTCCTGTTTTATTTCGGATATTTGTGTCTGAAATAAAAATCGTCATCATGCACAACTACAATGTGAACTTACAGTGGAAAGAAGGCCGCATCGGAAACATCGAATCGCCTCAGTTGAATGAGAAAATCACCGTTGCCACACCGCCTGAATTTGAGGGTGGGGTACCCGGCATTTGGTCGCCCGAACACTTGTTCACCGCTTCCGTGGTGAGCTGCTTTATGACCACCTTTTTGGCCATTGCCGGCTTTTCGAAGCTTGAGTTCACCACTTTTGATTGCGAAGCCACGGGGGTATTGAGCAAGGTGGACGGCAAATTTATGATGACAGAGGTGGAGCTTAGGCCCAAATTGCATCTCACCGACGAAAGCAAAACAGAGCGGGCCCAACGCATACTCGAAAAAGCCGAAGCCAATTGTTTGATTACCAACAGCATTAAAGCAAAGGTGAGTCTGATGCCCGATGTGGTGCTTAGCAAGCCGGTGCTGGTTTAAAGGAAGTTGTGCTTCTGGGTAGGCTGCTGATATTGTGTGGAGAGACAGACAGGGTTCACTAGCGCTTCTGCGAAGAGCATACTCCATTGCTGTTGCCGGTTGATTGCCGACCTAACGTTTTGTGGGCCGAAGCATTTGAACTGCCATGCTCACCAAAAGCAACAGCATGCTGTAGCCATTGATTTGCGCGAAAATCAGTCGCCATTCGGCATGACCCTGTATATGGGTAAGCAAGCGCATGACCAAACTGACTTGGAAAATGGCCCAGGGTAACCAGAGAAAGGGGTGGTATGGATTGCGTTGACTGCCCATGAGTAGCGGCATGATGATAGGTGCATGGGCCCAAATCATAGAGAAAACAAAACCCAGGAAAAAGGTGTGCAGGTAGAAGTCGTAGCGATAGGGCTCCCGGTCGTGCAGGAAGTAGCTTAAGCCGTGCAGGAGCAACCAAACATATCCTGTCCGCAATCCGATGCCGATGTATCGGTAACGCTCGGTTTTTCGGATGATGATGCGTGCCATATCGAAATACAACAGCCAACAAGCGATGAATACCGTCATTGCACCCGTTAACCAAATGCCCTTGCTGTGAAACGGCAGCAACAAGGAACCAACCCACACAAATAGCAAGATGTACAAACTGAGATGTGCCCAGCGCGGAGTCGGTAAAAATTTACTCAAATCGAGCCTTTCACTCACAATGGTTATCAGTAAAAAGCCGATCCACCAGGGGACAGCAACTACTACCCATCCTTTGTAAAGAAAAAGGAGATTGCCCAGTAGCCAGAGTATTGCCCCAAAGGTCATTAGCAAAAGGGTTGAACTATTGTATTGTCGCAATTGGCGATAAAGCAAAAGTGCCAAGCCCAGGGCTGTGGTGCTTTGAAGTGCAGCTGCCCAATGGCTTTCGCCCAACAACAACGGGACAATGCTCAAGGTATTAACCAAAGGCAGCAAGCGCCATGCTTTTTGTGGTACGGCCATAGTCCGTTCTAAGCTGATTAAGGTTCCCAGAACTCCGCCTATCATCAGCAGCGCATGATTGGCTGCGAACTCAGGCGAACCAACCGGACTACCCATGCGCATCCATCCGCCCTGCATGCCTGCCATTAGAGCCAAAGGCAAAAGCAGGAGGGGTACGAATCGAAAAATGCGAATAAAAACAGACATTATGGTCTTTAAAACGAGAGGAGTGAATGAGCTTTCTGCGAGTGCAAAGGTACATTTTCTTTAATAAAAGACCAAATGGTGTTTAAATTGTTTTAAGGAATCACTATCTTGGTGGTCTACATAAAGATTTATTAGGAGGCAGAGAGGAGGTTAATTTATTATTTGATGGTTTTTGGATGGTCATCCAGGCGAATGCGAATGGCAAAATTCGACCGCGGAAAGGTATGGTTTTGTTTACACCTGAGCCACTTAATAACAGACCTCGGTGTATAAATATATCAATAAAATACTTGTAAGTATTTTAAAAAGGAATTAGGTTTGCAAAAAACAACCCCATGGAAAACCTCCTTGAAACCAAAGTAGGAGCCGTAGTTAGCAAAAACTACCGTACGGCCCGCATTTTCAGCGCTTATGGCATTGATTTCTGCTGCAAAGGTGGTATTTCGGTTGCCGAGGCTTGCAAGGTCAACCAGGCTGATGCCCAAAGGGTATTGGCGGAACTGGCTCTCATCATCGACAATGAGGAAGTAGCCGACCCTGATGCTGCCTTACACCAGCTTTCGAATGCCGCCCTTATTGAGCTCATCACCACCCGACACCATGCCTATGTGCGTGAAACAGCACCGGTATTGGCGGGTTACTTGCTCAAAATTGCCAATGTGCACGGCCAGCGTCACCCCGAACTGCTTCCCCTTTTTGCAGAATTCAGGCTCATGCATCAAGCCCTTTTGGCGCATTTACAAAAAGAAGAACAAGTGCTCTTTCCCCGTTTGAAAGCTTGGGAAAAGGCCATGGAAAGAAATCCAGCCCAAGCCCATTCGTTATTGGCGCCAATGGGTGATTTAGAGGAGGAGCACAGTACAGAAGGTGATCGATTACGCAAAATGAGGCAGCTAACCAACGATTACACGCTCCCTGCCGACGCTTGCCAAACCTACCGTGTGGCTTTTCGCATGCTGGCTGAGTTTGAAGAGGATTTGCACCGGCACATTCACCTCGAAAACAACATCTTATTCACCCGCCACAAGGCTTTGTTCAATTAAAATCAAGCACCATGTTTTCTGCCGCCTGTGAAACCGCCTTGCGCTTGCTTACTTATGTAGCAGCGCATGTGCCCAATGCCAAACGTTTGGGCATTATTGAATTAGCTGCCGCCACCGACACTCCCCAAGCGTATGCCGCCAAAATACTGCAAGTCCTCAGCCGCAAAGGATTGTTGTCGAGCATCAAGGGGCCACATGGCGGCTTTTATCTCGACGATCGCCAAATCAAACAACTCACCGCTTTTGATGTGGTAGAAGCCATCGATGGATTGAGCATGTTCAAAACCTGCATGCTGGGATTGCGCGATTGTTCGCATGAGCACCCTTGTCCCATGCACCATGAATTCCTCCAAATACGTACCCAGCTTGAAGTAGCCCTCAAACAAACCACGCTCAAAGCCCTCGCTGAACGCTACCAAAGCGGTAGGCATTTTGTATCCCTCGCATCTCTTTAAAACAGCCGACGCTATGCAAATCGACCAACAAATTCTTAGTGACATCATTGTGCACATGAAATACGCCCGCTACCGACCGGAGTTACAGCGCCGCGAAAGTTGGGACGAAATCTGCGACCGCTATGCGGCCATGTTGGTAGATAAATATCCGCGCCTGGCCGATGAAATATCCGATAACATGCTTTGGGTGCGGGCCAAAAAAGTACTCCCTTCTATGCGTGCCATGCAATTCGCCGGAACGCCCATTCAGCGCAACAACAGCCGCATATACAACTGTGCCTATATGCCCGTTGACGATATCCGTGCATTTAGCGAAGCCATGTTTTTGCTGCTGGGGGGTACGGGTGTGGGCTATTCGGTGCAGTTTCACCATGTTGACCAGTTGCCGCCCATACGCAAGGCTGTTCGGCACCGTAAGTTTCTGGTGGGCGATAGCCTTGAAGGCTGGGCCGATTGCATCAAGGTGCTCATGAAGGCCTATTTTGGCGAGAGCGACTATCTGCCCGATTTCGATTTTAGCGACATCCGGCCCAAAGGAAGCCGGTTGATTACTGCCGGAGGCAAGGCGCCCGGTCCCGAGCCACTTAAAATCTGCGTGGCCCACCTCACGGCCATCCTCGACCGCAAGCAGGAAGGCGAGCAGTTGAGTCCGCTCGAATGCCACGACATGATGTGCCACATTGCTAATGCCGTATTGGCAGGGGGCATTCGCCGCTCGGCCATGATTGCTCTTTTTTCTTTTGACGATGAAGATATGCTGAGCTGCAAATACGGTAATTGGTGGGAACTCAACGAGCAACGCGGCAGGGCCAATAATTCGGTGGTCATCAAACGCGATCGCATCAAGGAGGAAGAGTTTTTTGCGCTTTGGGAAAAGATTGAGCTCAGCGGTTCAGGCGAGCCCGGCTTCTATTTTACCAACGACAAAGAATGGGGAACCAATCCTTGTTGTGAGATTGCCTTGCGGCCCTTCCAGTTTTGCAACTTGTGTGAGGTGAACGTGAGTGATGTAGAATGTCAGGATGAGTTGCATGCCCGTGCCCGTGTAGCGGCTTTCTTGGGTACGCTGCAAGCTGGCTTCACCGATTTTCACTACCTGCGCGATATCTGGAAACGCCACACCGAAAAAGACGCCCTCATTGGGGTCGGCATGACCGGTATAGCCAGTGGCAGGGTACTTAAGCTCGATTTAACCGCCGCAGCGGCTCAAGTCCGCACAGAAAATGAGCGGGTGGCAGCCCTCATTGGCATCCGTGCGGCTGCACGAGCAACCACCATCAAGCCATCAGGCACCACCTCGTTGGTGTTAGGGACTTCCAGCGGCATCCACGCCTGGCACCACGATTTTTACGTGCGCCGCATCCGCATTGGCAAGGACGAAGCCCTGTATCATTACCTGCACACCATGCACCCTGAGCTGTTGGAAGACGATTTGCTGAATCCTCGGCAGGGCATCATCTGCATTCCACAGGCGGCTCCCACAGGCAGCATTGTGCGCACCGAAAGTTCGCTCGATTTGTTGGAGCGCATCCGCAAATTCAACAACGAATGGGTGAAACCTGGCTACCACAGCGGCAGCAATGCCAACAACGTATCGGCTACAGTATCTATCCATGCCGGCGAATGGCCCAAAGTGGGGCGATGGATGTGGGAAAACAAGGCTTCTTATAACGGTCTGAGCGTTTTGCCTTTCGACAACGGCAATTACAAACAAGCACCTTTTACCGACATTGACGAAGTCTCTTACCTCAACATGGTGGGCAAGCTGCACGCCATTGATTTGCGTGGCGTGGTGGAAGTGGAAGACCTCACCGATCACCGTGCCGAAGCTGCGTGTGCCGGCGGGGCATGTGCCGTGGTGTGAGGAGCTTTTTAGTTCAGCTGAAAGGCCGTTAACGTCTCTTTTTACATCTATTGATGCAGTCGCTACATGGGTTTCATGCCCTGCCCGAAGGCCGTGCGCACGGCAACAGCCCATTGCTCGGGCAGTGACAAAATCCTTGCAGAGGCTCCGGAAATCAGAAATCAGTTGTTGCAAAAATAAAAGGACAAAAAAGTCTTTTATATTTCTTTGTTTAAACGCCCAGGGTGGTGTTTTTAAAAATATTTCGTGTTATTATGATTACAATCATAATTCAGAAAATCGGGTATTTAGACATTTGTGTCTGAATAAACCAACCCGATGATGAAAAAAGCAATGCTCCTTTTGGCCTTGGCAGGACTGACCATGTACTGCGGCCGTCCTGACCCCGCTTCCGATTCCGAAACCGAAACCACCGAAGTAGCTTCTCCGGCTGATTACGACCCCAACCGAGGGGTAGGTAAGTATGAGAATTTCGAATTACCTGCTACCCTCGATGCTGCTCTCGCTTCCGAAGGCGATAAAGTGGTGAGCACCAAGTGCAAGTCGTGCCACAAAATGACCGACGAGCGTCTGGTTGGTCCAGGCTGGGCAGGTGTTACCCAACGCCGTACCCCTACCTGGCTGATGAACTTCATCACTGATCCCGATCCCATGATCAGCGTCGATCCCGAATTGCAAACCCAGTTGGAGCTTTGTTTGGTTCGCATGCCCAACCAAAACGTGAGCGAAGATGAAGGTCGCGCCATCCTCGAATTTATGCGTCAGAACGACGGAGTGAAATAAACAACCAAACCTAATCCCTCTTTTATGAAAAAATTACTTCGCATGCTTCCACTGGTTGTGGGAGTTGCCCTTTTCGCTGCTTGTGGTGGCGAAACCCAAACCGCCGATGGCAGCGATGCTGGTGAAGCCACCGAACAAGCCGGACAATCGGCCGTGCCAGATGATGAATCAGCACGCAATGTGGTACAAGTGGCGATCGCTTCGCCCGACCACAGCACCTTGGTAGCTGCCGTGAAAGCTGCCGGTCTCGTAGATGTGCTCAGCAATGTAGGGCCGTTTACCGTTTTCGCTCCAGTTAACACCGCTTTTGACGCACTCCCCGAAGGCACGGTTGAAAGTTTGCTCAAGCCAGAAAACAAAAGCAAACTCACCGACATCCTCGAGTACCATGTGTACGTGGGTGTAATTCGGCCATCGATTTACAACGATGGCATGACCCTGAACCAGGTGAATGGCAAAAATGTAACCTTAGGCAAACAGGGCGATCAAATGACCGTGAATGGCGCCAAGGTGCTTGGTCAGGTTGAGTGTGCCAATGGCATTGTGTATGTGGTCGACAAAGTACTTCTCCCAGAATAAGTCAAACAAACCTCAAAAAATAAAACATGAACATCCATTCTATCGTACGCACGGGTTTGCTGTTTACAGCTGCTGCTGCCGTTATTGGCGGCTGTAAGCCCAAAGCCCCGGGCTCAGTCGATACCGGCGATGCCGCATCCAAAGTATATGTGGCTCCAGGAAAACACGACGAATTTTATAACATTGTTTCAGGCGGTTTTAACGGACAAATGAGCGTAGTAGGCCTGCCTTCTGGCCGCGTGCTTAAAATCCTTCCCGTTTTTTCAGTGCACCCCGAAAACGGTTACGGCTTTAGCGAAGAATCGAAAGCCATGCTCAACACCTCTCATGGTTTTGTGCCTTGGGACGACCTCCACCACATTTCACTATCGGTAACCAATGGTGAACACGATGGACGTTGGGCTTTTGGTAATGCCAACAACACGCCTCGTGTGGCCCGTGTAGATCTGACGACTTTCGAAACCACCGAAATTCTGGAAATTCCTAACAGTGCCGGTAACCACTCGTCGCCTTTTATTACGGCTAACAGTGAGTACATCGTGGCCTCTTCGCGCTTTTCGGTGCCCATCGGCGATGACAAATCACGCGACGTACCTATCAATACCTACAAAGAAAATTTCAAAGGCACTGTAAGCTTTGTTCGCGCCGACAAAGAGGGCGATATGCACATTGCTTTCCAATTGGTAACGCCAGGTGTGAACTTTGACTTGGCCCGCGCTGGTAAAAACAAATCGCATGGGTGGTTCTTCTTCTCTACTTACAATACCGAGCAGGCGCATACCCTGTTGGAGGTAAACGCTTCGCAGAAAGACAAGGACTTCATCATGGCGGTGAACTGGAAAAAGGCCGAAGAATACATCAAAGCCGGTAAAGGCAAAATTGTAAAAGCCAAATACGTTCACAACGTACTCGATCACAGCAGTGGCATCGCTACTTCTACGATGAAAGATGAAGTGATTCAACTCAACATCAAAGAATTCCCTGAGATCGCTTATATGATTCCCTGCCCCAAATCACCTCACGGAACCGATGTGGATCCAACTGGTGAATACATCATTGGCTCAGGTAAGTTGGCTGCCATCATTCCGGTTTTTAGCTTCACCAAGATGATGAAGGCCATAGAAACCAAAGATTACGAAGGCACTTACGACGGCATTCCTGTACTGAAGTACGAATCGGTGCTCAAGGGCGAAGTAACCAAACCTGGCCTAGGTCCATTACACACCGAGTTCGACGGACGCGGTTATGCTTACACCAGCATGTTCGTTTCTTCGGAAGTGGTGAAGTGGGACATCGAAAAACTCGAAGTAGTTGACCGTGCGCCCACTTATTATTCAGTAGGTCACTTGATGGTTCCTGGTGGACCAACCACCAAGCCACATGGCAAATACCTGGTGGCTTACAACAAAATCACCAAGGATCGCTATCTGCCAACCGGACCAGAATTGGCACACTCTGCGCAGCTGTACGACATTTCGGGAGACAAAATCAAACTGCTACTCGACTTCCCAACCATTGGTGAACCACACTATGCCGAAGCTTTGCCTGCCAGCCTGATCAAAGACAAGCAGGTGAAATTCTATCCCCTCGAGAAGAACACTCACCCTTATGCTACCAAGAGTCCCGACGCCACTAAAATTGAGCGCAAGGGCAAAGAAGTACACGTGTACATGACCTCTATCCGCTCGCACTTTGGTCCCGACAACATCGAAGGCATCAAGCTAGGTGATGAGGTGTACTTCCACGTAACCAACCTCGAGCAAGACTGGGACGTTCCACATGGTTTTGCCATCAAGGGTGCTAATACCGCTGAGGCCCTCATCATGCCTGGTGCTACCCAAACCCTCAAGTGGGTACCAGATCGTGTAGGGGTATTCCCATTCTATTGCACCGACTTCTGTTCGGCCCTTCACCAGGAGATGCAAGGTTATATCCGCGTATCACCTGCGGGCAGCAATGTGTCGCTCATTTATTCCTTAGGAAAATAATTTCAATGGGGGGCGGCTCTGTGCCGCTCCCCGCTTTTTAAATCACCATGAAAACCTTAACCCGTTCGAACCGCATACTTCTGGCAGCGTCTTCGCTGCTCATGGTGGTGGCGTACTTTGTTCCCTTTTGGAAAATTGAGATGTGGGCCCCACAATATCCCGAGTGGTTGCACATGAAAATCTGGTTGTACCAAATTACGGGTGATATCGATATCATCAATGGCCTCAACCACTACATAGGCATGAAGCACATCAAAGTGGAGATGTTTCCCGAATTCAAAGTAATGCCCTACATCTTGGCAGCGCTCATTGGTTTTGGTATGATTTCAGCCGTGGCCGGGCAACGTTGGCTGGCATGGACGTTTCTTTTATTGCTCGTGGCTGCCGGAACAGCCGGATTGGTCGATTTTTACCTTTGGGGTTACGACTACGGTCACAACCTCGACCCAACCGCAGCTATTGTAGTGCCAGGCATGGTGTACCAGCCACCTTTAATAGGCACCAAAGAATTGCTCAATTTTATTGCCTATTCGGCCCCTGATTGGGGAGGCTGGATTTTAGCTACTTCGGGTATGGGTGTAATTGTGGTGCTATTACGCGACTACCGAATTCTTAAATTTTAGTCAAATGAGATTTCTGTTTGTATTGGGCTTTATGGCTCTTGTTTCGGCTTGCGATGCTCAGACCAAGCCCATTAAATTTGGCAAAGATGCCTGCAGTCATTGCAGGATGATCATATCGGATCCACGTTTTGGAGCCGAACTCGTAACCACCAAGGGCAAGGTTTATATGTTTGACGACCTGAATTGCTACTGGAATTTTCGCAAGGAGCAGAAAATGCAGGAATCGGACATTGCCCACAGTGTTGTAGTGTTTTTTAACAAGCCGGGAACCTTTGGGAATGCAGGCGATGCCTGCTTCCTTGCCTCCCGGGAGATCCGCAGTCCAATGGGCAGCGGGGTTGCTGCTTTTGATACCAAAGAATCATGCGCTGCTCACCCTGAAGCGGCAAACGGAAAGCAACTTAGTTGGGAAGAAGTAAGTAAGGTTTTGAAGAAATGAACTTCCGGACCTTTTTGACGGTCCTTTTGTTCTTGCTTGCGCAGTTGGCCGATGCCCGAGTTTTGCGAGTAAGCAAACAAGGGCCTTTTCGGCTGCTTTCACAAGCGGTTAGGGCAGCTCGTGCTGGCGATACCATTTCCATAGCAGCGGGCGTATATTCCGAACCCAATGTGCTTATTCAAAAGCCTTTGTTTTTACTGGGTGAAAAAGGCGCTGTACTCGATGGTCAAGGCAAGCATGAAATCCTCACCATTGCAAAAACCCGAGTAACCGTACAAGGATTAACTTTCAGGCGTTCGGGCCGTTCTAACATGGACGATTATGCCGGTATTAAAGTCCACGATGCCCACGGTAGCCGGTTCATCAATAATACTTTTGACGAAACTTTTTTTGGTATTCACTTATCAAATACCGATTCGGCTTACATAGCAGGCAATCGCCTCAAGGCCACAGCGGCCAACGAATACGAGCTGGGCAACGGCATCCATTTGTGGAAATGCCGCTGGGCACGCATCGAAAACAACCACATAACCGGTCACCGCGATGGGATATATTTCGAATTCGTAACCAATAGCCAGATTACCCGCAACCAAAGCCGACAAAACATGCGTTACGGCCTACACTTCATGTTTTGCGACGACAACACCTACGAAAGCAATGTTTTCAGTAAAAACGGGGCGGGGGTGGCCGTAATGTACACCAAAGGCGTTCGCATGCTCAATAACCTGTTCGAAGAAAATTGGGGAGCGGCAGCTTATGGCTTGCTGCTCAAAGACATCCGCGACAGTGAAGTGCGTGGCAACCGCTTTCTGAACAATACTTCGGGGATTTATATGGAAGGCACGAGTCGCACCCTGTTCGAAAACAACCTTTTCAGAGGCAACGGCTGGGCCATTCAGCTACAAGCTAGTTGCGATGGCAATACGCTGCGCCGCAACAACTTCGCCGGCAATACCTTCGACATAGCCACGAACGGACACGTGGTGCTCAATACCGTGAATGGCAATTATTGGGACAAATACCAGGGCTACGACCTCAACCGCGATGGGGTAGGCGATGTGCCCTATTATCCAGTGAGTTTGTTTGCCAGTTTAAGCGAGCAAATACCCTCGGCCATGCTGCTATGGCGCAGTTTTTTAGTTTTTATGCTCGAACGGGCCGAGAAAGTGATGCCCGCCATCATCCCCGTTGACCTACGCGATAACCAACCTCAACTCCAACCGCATGATCTCCATCAGCGATCTCGATAAAAAATTTGGCCGCCTACACGTGCTGCGTTCGCTTCGGTTAGAGCTCGAAGCCGGCAAGGCTTATGCGCTCATTGGTCCGAATGGCTCTGGTAAAACTACCTTGCTCAAATGTATTTTGGGACTTGTGATTCCAAATGAAGGCGAAATTTTGGTTGCTGGTGAATCGGTACGCAATCATTGGCGCTACCGAGAAAAGCTGGGCTATATGCCGCAAATTGGCCGCTATCCGGGCAATATGACCATTGGGCAGCTGTTTAGCATGGTGAGTGATGTGCGCAAAGCAAGCACCGACCGCGACGAAGAGTTATACGAAGCTTTTCAGCTTGAAAAAATGGCCAACAAGCGCATGCACACCCTTTCGGGAGGTACCCGTCAGAAAGTGAGTGCTGCCTTGGCCTTCTTATTTCGCCCGCCTGTACTCATCCTCGATGAACCCACGGCTGGTCTCGATCCCGTTTCGGTTGAAATCCTCAAAGACAAAATTGTGCGAGAGAAAGAAAACGGTCGGCTCATCATCATCAGTTCACACATCATGAGCGACCTCGACTATCTGGCCACCGACTTGGTTTACCTCTATGAAGGCGAATTGCTGTTTCACGACAGTATCGCTCGCCTCAAAGCCGAAACAGGCGAAGAGCGCCTGGGCCGCGCCATTGCCCACCTCATGCAAGCCCACTTGCCCTCCAACGCTTAAAACAACGCCGTGTTCCAGCTCATTCGCTATATTCTGCTCGACATTGTCCGCACCCGCTTTTTGCTATTTTATACCGCGCTGTTGTTGCTCAGCAGCATTGGTATGTTTCAGTTAGATGCCGATACCGGCAAGGTGCTGCTGTCGCTCATGAACATTGTGCTCATTGTGGTGCCGCTCATCAGCGTGGTATTCAGTACCATCCATTTTTATAATTCGTATGAGTTCATTGAGCTCATGTTGTCTCAGCCCATCGATCGCCGGTTGATTTTTTGGGCCGAATTTGTGGCTACGGCCTTATCGCTTGTATTGGCTTTTTTGGTGGGGGTGGGACTACCTTTGGTATTCTACGGTGGAGCTGTTGGAGGAAGCATGTTGCTTTTTTCGGGCAGCATGCTTACGGTAGCCTTTGTGTCGTTGGCCTTTTTGAGCAGTGTGCTGACCCGTGACAAAGCCCGGGCCATTGGTTTGGCCCTTGCATTTTGGCTGTATTTCACCCTCATTTACGATGCTTTTGTACTGTGGGTGGTGTATCAATTCAGTGATTACCCCCTCGAAACCGCCACTTTGGTTTTGGTGAGCCTCAATCCGGTTGACCTGGCACGTATCCTCATGATGTTACAGCTAGACATTTCGGCTTTGATGGGCTATAGCGGTGCTTTTTTTAAATTGTTCTTTGGTACGGCCACCGGGGCCTGGTTTTCGTCGGTATTGTTGGTGGTATGGTCTTTTCTTCCGGTAGTAATTGCAACCCGCATTTTCCAACGCAAAGATTTGTAAGTCATGAAAACCGATTTGTTGGGTCGTCCAGATTTAGAGCTGGTAATCAACCGCTTTTACGAGCATGTGTTGGCCGACGCCCAGCTGGCACCCTTTTTCAATCGGCATTTTCGGGTGCATTTCGACAAGCACTTCCCGCGGATGTATGACTATTGGGAAAACGTCATGTTGCACACGGGAACTTACAATGGCAATCCGATGCGCACCCATCAGCTGCTGCATGCCAAACACCCCTTGGCAGCTTCCGATTTTAAACGGTGGCTTGAGTTGTTTTTTACTACGATTGACGAACTTTTTGAGGGACCACAAGCTGAAGAATTGAAGCTTAGGGCGCGTAACATCGCTTTTTTGATGGAGTCACGCGTGACCAATGTCCTGCCAAATGAGGCTATATACGAGGCCATGCTGCCCAACTCAACAAGCCAATTGCCACCGGAAACAGCAGGCTGAGTGCCAGCAAACTTTCGTTCGCATATGGAATTTGGGTGTAGCTAAACGAAGCCCTTCCCATGATGGCTAGCACACTTTCTGTACCCATAAAGGCCAAGAGGAAGATACCCGCTGCAGTCTTGCTGAGCGGAGTAATCTTCAATTTGCCACTCCTGAAGAGCCAGTAGACTAAAAAACTGCTGAATATACCTAGGAGCACCAGGTGCAAGTAAGCAATCACCACCGGTCGGAAGCTGAAAGCCGCTTTTTCGAGTTCTGGAATGGTGCTGATTAATTGAAAAAACATGCGGGCACTCACTGCGGCACCGGCCATAGGAAGCAACCAACGGATAGGTGGCGCCATACGGCTCCATTCTTCACGCAAAGCTGGCCATGCCATGCGCAACCAATCGCCCCAAAAGAACAGTTGAAGCACTGCCACGGCAATGGCCATCAAATACAACCAAAGGGGCAAGTCTTGCCACAAAAGCGAAAGCAGCACTCCCGGTAAGGCCAACCAGGCCAATCGTTTTCCGCGAATACGCAATGCCGGCTGGTCGGGCAGGTATTGCTGCAACAAAGCCAGTGCGCCAAACAAAAACCAACCATTGTATTGAAAATGCAGGTAACTGTAAAAACTGCCGAGGTAATTGGTCATGTTCAAGCTGCGGTGCATATAATGCCAAAAAAGGAGCAAGGTGCCGCTTCCCGACAATAGCAAAAAGGCCAGTGCTGGATAGAGCCAATGGCGCATGGCAGCGGCACCGGGAAGCCAATGTATCTCGAGCAACATGATGGCAACCAAGGCTACGAGCCAAAGCAGCAGCAAAGACTCAGTTATAAACGACCAATACCCCATGCCAAAAGCCAGGTATACACCAAATAGTACCCAGGAAAGCAGCCATTGAACCAAAATCATGCGCTGAAACAGGCGACCGCGTTGGCTACCCAAGTGCACCAAGCGTTCGGCTAATAACCAAAGCAGGGTAAAGCTTACCCATCCGTTGAATGCAAAAAAAGCATGGGCCAGCTGCACGTGTTTTTGAACCAAATATTGCATTTCAAACACCACTTTGGCACGCATTAGCAAACCCAATAAGCTAACGGTGAAAAAACTAAGTAGCGATAGAAGTCCGAACCACCGAAAGGGCATCAGCAATACAATTTGCGTTCGCGAATCACCACCTTACCCTCCTCGGCCATTTTGCTAAGGGTACGTATTACAGTTTCAACCCGCAAGCCAGTAAAATGGGCCAGCTCTTGTCGGGTGAAGGGAATTTGCAGCAATCCAGGCGGATTACCCGCCTGCAAGCGACATTGACGTAAGAAGTTTTGCAAGCGCGTTTCGGGATTCGAAATCATCATGTCACGCGCGGTGATGGCCTTTTGGTAAGCGCGACGTGCCATGGTATCAAGAATGGTTCGCTGTACAGCAGGGTATTCTTCAAGAATGTTTTGAAAACTGTTCTTTGCCAGTCGTATAACTACCGAAGCTTCACAAGCTACCGCTGCCGCTGGATAAGTTTCTCCGAGAAGGAGGGGTGGTTCGCCAAAGCTTTGTCCCGCGTAAAACATGCCCTGTGTATACTCTTTGCCTTCATGCGACATATTGTACATGCGCACCGAGCCTTTTTCTACCTGGAAATAGTATTTGGCTGCTTCCCCCTCCGTAAAAATCACGTCGCCTTTTTCATACTTATTACCCACGGCACCCCAAGCGTACAGCAGGTCGCGGTTAATTTGGTCGGGATAGATACGGGGCATTTCGTGGGCCATGTGACGGTCCTAAAGAAGCTAAATGCTTTCTTTTGGCCGTTCAAAATTCAAGATAAGAATTTTGGAGGAATATGACCTCAATCATATGATAAATCCTATTTCCGCAACTAATCGGTACCTTAAATTAATTCCTCAGCTCCAGCGTAATGTTTCCATCGCAGCGTCAGCTATTCATTCTCAAAACTCTGCACCAACGCCTGCAAGCGCATCACCTCCTTGCCAAAAGCCAGTTTATTGAGCCAGCGGGTAAGGTAGTAACAAGCCGGAGTTAGTACCACCATTGCGCCAACCAAAATCCCCTGCAAAACAGGATCGGTTCCGATGAGATCTAGCTTGTTTTCGGAAGCCAAAGCCAAACAAAATCCCGAAGTAATGCTAACTGGATAGAAGAAAAGCGCCACGTATTCGATGCTTTTCAGGCCTTGCATCATGCGATAGCACAAATGGGTAAGCCGCTCGCGGATCAAAGTGTCGGCAGGTGGGGTGATTAATACATCGCGAAGCAACCAGCGGTTATAAAGTAAACCAGCGATGTGTCCGGCTACCATGATTCCGAGTAAAAAACGCAGCCAAAAATGCTCGGCATAGAAAAAAAGAAAAGTCCAAGCTAACAGGAAAATTACCGTATAGGCACTGTTGATTTTGATGTTTTTACGCAATTTGTCCAATGGGTCGTTGCTGCGGTGTTGCCAATACATCAGGGTTTCGTTGCTGATGGGCTGGCGGGGTTGTTCGCTGGATAGGTTCTTCCAGAGGTCGTTTATATCGAAAGTGGGTTCTGTTGTAGCCATTGGGTGAGTTGATTTTTAGCCCGGTGGATTTTGACCGTGGCCTGGTTTACATTTAATCCGGTGATATCGGCTATTTCGGCCATTGAATAGCCATCGAGTTTAAGTGAGAGGAGCATTCGGCTGGTAGGATCAAGTCGACGCATATGTTCCAGCAGCCATTCGGCTTGGGCATGGCGCGGATCGTTCTGGTTTTCGAGTTCCCACATGCTGTCGGCCTCGGCTTCTTTACGCTTCTGCTCGCGCCTTTGCCAACTCAAAGCGGTATTGAGGCAAACGCGGTACAGCCAGGTGCTGAATTGGGCTTTGGCCTCAAACCTGGGCCAGGCAGTGAGGGCTTGCAACACCATTTCCTGAAAAAGGTCGTGCTGCTCATCGGCCTCGCGCGCATACAAGCGCGATAGCTTGTACACTATGGCTCGGTTCTGGTTGAGTGATTCGAGAAATGCTGCCTGGTTTGCCATTTCAAATGCCCATAATGACTATGCTGCCTGCGGCATCGGTATTTTCTTTGTCGTAGGTTTTTTTGTCGGGATTCCGAACCGGCTTCACCGTATAGCCAGCCGCTCGCAACAAGCTTATCAATCCCTGCTCACCTGGTAAATGCAAACTGCCCACGGCTACAAAGGTGCGCTTTTCGCGGAAAAGCTGCTCTAATTGCGGCACCCAAGCCCTGTTGCGGTCGCGGAGGAGTGCATGCATGGGGTCAAGGCCGCTGTCCTGAATTTCTTGGAGCAAGGCCGTCATATCGCTCATGTCCTGATGCAAATAACTTTTGAGCAAGCGCGCCGCAACCAATTGCATGCTGTCGGTTTCATAGATGGTTTTGCGCAAATCGTTGAGTTGAGAGTCTAGCGTGGTATGGTACAGCAGGCCAAATTGTTGATCCAGGGTTTCGAGCGGCACTGTCTTTCTTTTGGTGGATTTGGCTTGTTGAACCAATCCAAAATCGATCCCCGCTCCTGTAAAATTACGCAGGGTGTCGTTGAGCACGCTTCTGCTGAGTACCAAGGCCAGGGTGTGATGCAAAGCCGCAGGTTTGAGACTGGCCACGGCCTCGAGTCCGGCACCCAAAACCGACTTGCAAAGCGAATCTAAGCTGCTTTTTTCGGCTTCACTGAGCTGTTGCACCCATGCGCCACCATCGGTAGACAGCATCATGGGCATTAGGCGCATCATCTCCATTGAATCAACTACCACTTCCACCACCAGCTGTTTGCTTTTTTTGAAGCTCGATTTGGCGATGGGATGATGGTCGAAAAATGAAACCGGCACCAGGTGGTGGGTGCCAAACAGGTAGCTTGAACGGCGCAAGCCATTACCGCTCACTTCCCAGAGCAGGGTTTGTTGGGCTTGCAAGCTTTGGGTGCTGAGCAGCAATCCCAAAATCGATTTAAAAAGAAAACGTTTCATGGTGTTAAGTTGATTAGTTGTCCCATTAGTGCTGCAAGCACCGCCAATCTTACAAGCTTCCAAAAAAAAGGAATGCGGTAAACACATTTCAATGACTGCCAAGCATGGGCCGTGTAGCCTTCCCTGTGCAGCATCCCCAGCGCAGCATCCCCAGCGCAGCATCCCCAGCGTAGCATCAACTTGCCCGTTTTTCCCTATTTTTGCCCCATGAGCGATTTGTTTCAGCGGGTAGATCAAGCACTAGAAGGCATCCGTCCTTACCTCCAGGCCGATGGCGGCAATGTGAAGTTGTTGGAAGTAACTCCCGACATGATAGTGAAGCTGAGATTGCTGGGCAGTTGCGAGAGCTGTAGCATGAGCGCCATGACGATGAAGGCAGGTATCGAAAAAACCATTCGTAAGGCCATTCCCGAAATTGTGAGGGTGGATGCCGTGAGCGAAAGTGAAGCCCAGGCCTGATGAAGCGACGAGAATTGGTGGGCCAAATCAAGGCCAAAAAATCGTTTTTGTGCGTAGGCCTCGATGCCGACATCCACAAACTCCCCAAACACCTGCTGCAAGATGCAGATCCCGTTTTTGCATTTAACCAAGCCATCATCGACGCTACCGCCGATTTGGCCGTAGCCTATAAACCCAATTTGGCCTTTTACGAAAGTTTGGGCGTAAGGGGCTGGGACAGCCTGCAGCGCACCCTCGAGTACATTCCGGCCGATTGTTTCACCATAGCCGACGCCAAGCGGGGCGATATTGGTAATACCGCCGATATGTATGCCCGCACCTTTTTTAACACTTACGATTTCGATTCGGTAACCGTAAATCCCTATATGGGAGAAGATTCGGTAACTCCCTTTCTGAAGTTTGAGGGAAAGTGGGCCATTGTATTGGGACTCACTTCCAATGCCGGTGCTGCCGATTTTCAATATTTCACCAACGAAGCAGGGACCCCGCTGTACAAGCACGCCATGCAAAAAATGGCCAGCTGGGGCACACCCGAAAATTTGATGTATGTGGTAGGAGCCACCCGCCCGGCTGAACTGGGCGAACTGCGCCAAATGCTGCCCGAGCATTTTTTTCTTGTTCCGGGCGTGGGGGCACAGGGCGGAAGCTTGGCTGAGGTATATGAAAATGGCGCTAATGCCGATGTGGGCTTGCTGGTGAATGCTTCGCGCAGTATTTTGTATGCTTCGTCGGGCCCCGACTTTGCCGAGGCTGCTCGTGCCGAAGCCATGCGCTTGCAGCTAGAAATGGCTGCTTTAATGGAGCAGTAGATATAAGCCTGCATCACGAACAAGTGCCGAACTACCGCTATAAGGGAGGGAGTAGTGGGCTTAGGTGGTAGCTGAAATAATAAATGGTGTTTTAATTTGGTTGAGTAACACAGGGCAGCTATATTTCGGAAACAATTCTTGCATGAAGTACTTTTTTTTCACCGCCCTGTTGTGGCTAAGCTTCGTCAGCACCCAAGCGCAACTTACCCAGCTGCAACGCACCGAGATCGAAATCAGTGAAAATGGCACCGATAATCAATTGGCCATGGGTACTTATGGCATATTGCTATTTGGCGGCATTAACTCCGAAAGTAAACTGAACTACGAAGTCACGCGTTACGATACCACATTCAAAAAAGTAGGCTCCAAACAATTCGAAATTCCGGCCAAAGCCGGTTTGGTTGATAGGCTAGTGAGCAGCGATGGCCAAACGCTTCACTTGCTTTTTCAGCGAAAAAAGAACCTTACCGTATACAGTTACAATGTGGTTGATGGCAGCTTGAAAGTCTTGGGTGTAAAGCTTGTCAACTCAAATCCACTCGAGGCTGCCGCCCTTTTGGGAAAGCATCTGTACGTATGGACACAAATGAAAAAAATGCCCTTATTGTCGATGATCAACCTTTCTAATGGCAGGAATACAGCCATGGTATTACCCATGCAAACGCCTATGGCAAATATCAAAAGCATGGTAGCTAACAATGAAAAAGGCATGCTTACAGTGGCTGTTCAAGGTGGTTACAGCAAAAAGAATGTGCGAAAAACGCACTTCGAAATATTTTTCTTCAATGAAGGCAAAAGCCAGCCTACTTCCAGCATGCCACTTCAAAATGAGGAAGGCAAATCGACCGTAGATGCCCTGGTTACTTGGCAAGGAACGGAATCGTTTTTGGTTACCGGCACCTATTCGCTCGACAAGGATGCCTTGGCCAATGGCCTTTACCTGGCCCTTTACGAACAAGGTAAACAGCGCTGGATTCGCTATCACAACTTCGCCGATATGGGCAATTTTTTCACTTATCTCAATAAAAAGAAACAAGTCAAGGCTGAAAAAGCAGTTCAAAAGAAGAAGGCCAAAGGAAAAGAAGACCCTATTGAAGTATTGATGTCGAGTCACGAAGTAGAGCGCCTAGCCAATCAATATGTGTTGGTCGCCGAACGCTATTATCCTACCTACCGCACCGTAACGCATACCTACATGGTAAATGGCCAAATGCAAACCCAAAATTTTGTAGTTTTTGATGGATATGCGTATTCCCATGCGGTAGCATTGGGACTCGATGAGCGTGGTAATAAACTTTGGGACCACTGTTTTGAGCTCGAAAACCTGGGTAAAAGCTACAGCGTGGTGCATCACGTTAAAAAACTGACTAGGAAAAATGAAATTCGCTTGTTTTACCCTGCAACCACTAATTTCAAAGCCATGCGCATTACGGGTGATGCAGGCATCAGTTCGCGTGATTTGGGAAGCATTGCCCCCGAAAATCCGGAAATAAAGGTGAAATGGAGCGCCGATCTGAACGCCCAATATTGGTATGGCGACTTTGTTTTGGTAAGTGGTTTGCAGCGCATCAAAGAAGACGAAGGCCGTAAAAAACGCCGCACGATCTTTTTCTTATCGAAAGTCCAATTAAATACCGACTTGTCGTTTGAGGGCAAGGGGGAATGAACATTCGGAACCAAGCAAATAATTAGGGAAAAATGTTAGGCAAATGCAATTGATTAGGCAGAGGTCGGAGATCTTCGATCTGCCGATAGTCGTCAACGGGTAGCGGTCAGCCGTCTGCAAATAGCCAAATGCCGAATGCCAAAAGCAGAATGATTGCCGCACATTGTTTTCACAATCAGGCCGAAAGCTCACAAAGAGCACGTATTTTTGCACTCCGAATTTTTTTTTTGAAATGTCACACCTTTCTGAACAGGAAATCATCCGCCGCCAGGCACTAGAAGCGCTGCAAGCAAGTGGCGTAAACCCTTATCCCAGCGAAGCATTTGCAGTAACGCACCACAGCAGCGATATTAAAAAGGGCTTTGAGGATGAAAAGGCGGGTGAATGGACCGAAGTACGTTTGGCAGGCCGCTTGATGAGCCGCCGCATCATGGGCAAGGCTTCGTTTGCCGAAATTCAGGATGCCAAAGGCCGCATTCAAATTTACCTGAACCGCGACGAACTCTGCCCTGGTGACGACAAAAGCCTCTACAACGAGGTCTTCAAAAAACATTGCGACATCGGTGACTTCATCGGCGTGAAGGGCTTTGTATTTCGTACTCAGGTGGGCGAAATCAGCTTGCATGTGCAGGAATTCACTTTCCTGAGCAAAAGTTTGCGTCCCTTGCCGGTGGTAAAGCGCGATGAGGAAGGCCACGTATACGACGGCTTCACCGATCCCGAACAGCGCTACCGCATGCGGTATGTCGACCTGGTGGTAAACCCCGAGGTAAAAGACATCTTCATCAAACGCTCGCAAATGGTAAATACCATGCGTCAGTTCTTCAACAAAGAAGGCTTTTTGGAAGTAGAAACCCCCATTTTGCAGCCCATTTACGGCGGTGCTGCGGCGCGTCCGTTCAAAACGCACCACAATACGCTCGACATGACGCTTTATTTGCGCATAGCGAACGAATTGTACCTAAAGCGTTTGATTGTAGGCGGTTTTGATGGGGTGTATGAGTTCTCCAAAGATTTCCGCAACGAAGGCATGAGCCGCTTCCACAATCCTGAGTTTACCCAGGTAGAGCTGTATGTAGCGTACAAGGACTACCTCTGGATGATGGACATGACCGAGGAGCTTGTTGAAAAAATCGCGCTCGAATTGCACGGCAGCACCAAAGTTCAGGTGGGTAACAACACCATCGACTTTGCCCGCCCATGGAAGCGCTTCAGCATGTACGAGGCCATTCAGGAATATACCGGCATCGACATCAGCGAGATGGACGAAGCCACCATGGCTGCCACTGCCAAAAAATTGGGGGTAGAAGTAGATGCCACCATGGGTCGCGCCAAACTAATTGATGAGATTTTTGGCGAATGTGTAGAAGGCAAGCTGATTCAGCCCACCTTCATCACCGATTATCCGGTGGAGATGTCGCCACTGGCCAAAAAGCACCGCAGCAAGCCTGGCATGGTAGAGCGCTTTGAAGTGATTTGCAACGGCAAGGAGATCGCCAACAGCTTCTCGGAGCTCAACGACCCTATCGACCAGCGTGCCCGTTTTGAGGAGCAGTTGGAGCTCGGCAAGCGCGGCGACGAAGAAGCCATGGTGCTCGACGAGGACTTCCTCCGCGCACTCGAATACGGCATGCCACCCACCGCAGGTATTGGCATTGGCATCGACCGCCTGAGCATGATCATGACCAACAGCAACAGCATTCAGGAAGTGCTGTTTTTCCCGCAAATGCGTCCCGAAAAGAAGGCTGAAGGCAAAACCGAAGGAGAATAATTTTGCAGATACCAGCTTACCATCCCACCCATTGGCAGGAGTACGAGCTGCTTGACTGCGGCAACTTCGAAAAGCTGGAGCGCTTTGGCGAGCTGGTGCTCATTCGTCCCGAACCCCAGGCGCTTTGGCAGCCTGTTTGGCCCGATAGCGAATGGAAAAAATTGGCCCATGGCCGTTTTGAGCAGCAGGGCAGCAATTCGGGCAGATGGGTGGCCCTCAAAAAACAACTGCCCGAAAATTGGCAGCTGAGTTACAAAAGTCGACATCTCGATTTGCGCTTCCGTTTGGCGCTCACCGCCTTTAAGCATGTGGGTGTTTTTCCGGAGCAAGCCGATAATTGGGAATACATTTACCGCCAAGTGCGTGAGCTGGGCAAGGGTGCACGTGTGCTGAACTTGTTCGCTTACACAGGAGGTGCCTCGCTGGCGGCCAAACAAGCCGGCGCCGATGTGATTCACCTCGATTCGGTAAAGCAAGTGGTGAGCTGGTCGCGCCAGAACATGGAGCTCAGCAAGCTCACCGACATCCGCTGGCTGGTGGAAGATGCTCGTAAATTTGTGCAGCGGGAAGTAAAACGCGGTCGTACCTACCACGGCATCATGCTCGATCCGCCGGCTTACGGACTCGGTCCGAATGGCGAACGTTGGAAGCTCGAAGAACAGCTGGGTCCCATGATGGAGGATGTATTTCAGCTCCTCGATCCTGAAAAGCACTTTTTGGTGTTGAATGCGTATTCGCTGGGCCTCTCGAGCTTGATTTTGCAGAATTTTTTATCGCCCCGCTACAAGCCCGACCAATTTGAAACGGGCGAGTTGTACCTCGAAGCGCGTTCGGGCATCAAATTGCCTTTGGGCGTTTTCGGCCGAGCGGAGCACAAGCGCTAATCCATTTGCGTCATATCCAGCGGGTATTCTGGCTCATTTGGGGTATTCTTATGCCGTCTTCAGGGTATTTTGGCAGCACTTATTAGGAAGATGACCAGAAACTTTTAAGATTTGAGACTTCAACAAACCTCAAACTATGAAAAAGTTATTCCTCCTCCTGGTGATCATGCTGGCCGGTGCCAGTTTTTCACATGCTCAACTCGCTAAGGGCAAGTACATGATTGGCGGCAACGTGGGCTTCTCTTCTGGCGGCCCTAATTGGAATGTTTCCCCTTCGGTAGGCTATATGTTCACCGACGACATTGGCTTGGGTGCCGATTTGAATGCTTTCGATAACGGCGCTGGATTCGGCTTAGGTCTCGGCCTTGCTGCCCGCAAGTACTGGAACATCATGGACAATACTTATTTGTATGGCCATGCTGGCTTGAACCTCGGTGTAGTTGGTGGAGGTGGCGTTGGGGTGAATATCTACCCTGGTGTAATGTACTTCCTCAACGACCGTTTGGCCATCGATGGTCGTTTGAATGGATTATCGGGCGGTGGCTTGGGCATGTCGCTCCTTTTCTAAAAAGCCTCAGTTTTACGAACCCTGCTCAGGCAGGGTTTTTTTATGCCGTTTTTTCGCTCAAGGGCAATTTGCGATTAAAGTATCTGCCCGAAACCAAAGAAAAATTGCCCGCCTTCCCGGCTATGGCCGTAGTCGAGCCGCACAATGGTCGACTGGTTCCAAGCGATGCAGCCTCCCAAGTCGGGTGCCGCCCGCCAGCCTCGGAAGCTGAAATCGCCCGGACGATCCCAAACGCTGCCCATGTCGAAAAAGGGCGTAAGGCCCAGGGCCAAGTGCTGTTTCAGAAAGCGCTTTTTGTGCAGAAATGAACACTTCTGATCCCGATTTAAAACCCGGGGAGTTGCCACAATACAGGAGGCAGTAACAACAACGCACCAGTGACCAAGAGCAGCAGTTGCAGCGGCAACATGAATTTGAACCACTGCGCATACTCAATGCGTGCCATGCCCAACACCCCAATGAGCACCCCCGAAGTGGGTGTAATGAGGTTCGTGAAGCCATCGCCAAATTGAAAGGCGAGTACGGCTGTCTGTCGCGAAATGCCTAATAAATCGGCAAGCGGTGCCATAACGGGCATGGTAAGCGCAGCTTGTCCCGAGCCCGAAGGCACCAAAATATTGATGCCCGTTTGCACCGCAAACATTACTTCTGCCGCCCAGGCTTTGGGCAGGTCTTTGAACAAATTGGCGGTATGGTACAGTATGGCATCTATGATGAGGCCTTGTTCTAAAATCACCAAAATGCCTGCGGCCAAGCCCACTACCAGGGCCGCTGAGGCCATATCGCGGGCTCCGGCCAAAAACTCATGTACAAAATTATCGGCACTTTGCTGCATCACCCCAGCGTTTGCCACCGCCATGGCCAGAAATACAGCTGCAATTTCTTCCATATACCAGCCATGGGCCATTACGCCCACCACAATGCCGCCAATGGCCAAGCTGAGATGAAATAGCAGCAGGTAGTAAACCGATTGTCGGAGTAACCAAAGTCCACCCACGGCATACAGCATAACCAAAAAGGGAATAGTAGGCACTTGCCACTGCTTTCCACCGGCCTCGAAAGTGCTGAGTGGATAAAACCAGGCAAAGCAAAGCATGCTCACTAACAGCAAAAACCAACTTACATAAGCCGAAGTGCTTCCCTTGCGGTGTGCCGGCAATTCGGTATTACTGGCCGCTTGTTCGTTCCACCAGGCATTGGCCGAGGCACAAAAGCTCCGGTCGGCAAACTTACCCCAGCGATGCGCATACCACAAAACATAACCGATGCCTACGGTAGTAATAATGACAAAACAAAAAAGCCGATATTCCAGTCCGCTAAACGGCTGCACCCCGGCAATGCCCTGGGCCACGCCAATGGTAAACGGATTGAGCAAGGCACCTGCAAAGCCCAGCGCAGCGCCTACAAAACACATGGATACGCCTACAATGGCATCATAACCAAGTGAGCGCGACAGAGGCACGAAAAGCAGCACGAAGGGAATGGTTTCTTCGCTCATGCCAAAAACAGCCCCAAAAACAGCAAAAAGCAACATGCAAAGCGCAATCACCAGGTTCCCACCACCCAAACGCGCTGCCCAGGGGGCTTTTTCTAACTGTTGAATGCGCTTTACGAGCGATAAAATCCCCAAATCGAGTGCTCTGCTGTTTTGTAATTGAAAGAATACCCCACCCACTATAAATATGAAGACGATAATACCCGCCTGGCGCTCAAAACCCTTGAAAAAGGCCGTGAATATTTGCCAGCTCTGGGGTTGAGCATCTACCGATTGAAACGAACCTGCTACAATAAGCTGCCTCATGCTTCCATTCACCTCGGTGGCTGCCCGCTCAAATTGTCCACCCGGTAGCAGCCAAGTAGACAGAGCCGCTAAACAGATGACAGCAAAAAGGAGGACGTAGGTATGGGGGATTTTGCGCATAGGTTATTATGTCGATTTTTCGTGATGTATATTGTAGTTGCACGGCTGGCTCGGGCCTGTGGCTGGCTCACACCTGTGGGTGCACTCCGTGCTGTGCGCTGGTAGGGGGGCGAGTGAAATTATTCGTAAAAGGCCCAGGTGATGCCGAAACGAAAGGCTCGGCTGTACATGGGGTAGAGGGGAACGGTGTAAAAATTGGGGGCAGGAAAGCCTTGGTTGGCATGTTCAAATTTCACAAATACCCGGGTGCGCTTTACTTTGATGGCCGCAAAAAGATCGAAAAGCGGGTGATTTCCGGCTTGCAGACTGTCTTGCAGTACAAATTGCCCCACCTCGGGGCGGAAGCCCGGGGCCAAATAGGCCGAGTGGTACCTGAAATCGGTTCCTAATTGCAGTTCCCAACCGGTTTTGAAGCGGTGGTTGATGCTTAAAATATCCTGACTGAAAAAACGCGGGGCTCGCATGCTACTGCCATTTTCCACCCATTGCCAGCCATGGTTCAGGTCGAGACGGAATTTCCACCATTTTAAACTGCTGCTATAGCTGAGTTGCTGCAGGCCAAAGCTGCCTGCATCTTGGCGGGCCATTCCCTGGGCATCCCAAAATACCCAATCGTTGATTTGTGCAGTGCGGTATTGCAGCTTGCCTATGGGCAACTCTACCTGGGCAAATGCCGCACGCTCGCCCATGGCACGTAATTGCTGGTCCCACTGCTGGAAGAGCCCCTGAAACTGATTGGCCGCAAAACCTGCATTTTGTGTTTGATCTACCAAGCCGAGGCTAAAACGAACCCCTTCCTGGGCGACAAATCCGAGCGTGAATTCAGCCCTGTGCGTCCGGTCTTGCAAGGCATTGTAAAGCACTTGGGCATATTTGCCGCGCAATTCAAAAGCTCCGAGGCGATAATGGATTTCCGCATTGGCCCACAAAAGTTGTTGCGTAAAAAAGCGATCTCCATTGCGGACATTGCCCAGGCTGTGGTGCAAAGCTGCTTGCCATTGGATATTACTGAGGGGCGTCAGACTTTTAGCTCCCAGGCTGTTTTCGAGCTGGCGAAAGCCATTGGAGTCGGGGGCAATGACCGGACTCAAACGCGCATTGGGATAATAAGCATTGTTGCTCGAAGGATCGCTAAAGGCCAGATATTCGCGTCGGTAGCTGAACTGGTGGAAAAGAGCCCAACCCTTCAAGCTGCTGTCGGTACCCGCCATGCGCAATTGTTGGTTGAGCCACAAAGTACGGTTGTTGGTACGCAAACGGGCGCCGTTCAGATTCACGGGCACCCCCAAAGGCGCTACAAAAAAGCCTTCTTCGAACAAGCGACCAGGCACAACGCCTCCGTTTTGTTCGTTGTTTTGATTGTTGGTGATGTATTGCAAGTGCGCGGCATACCTCCGGTTGGGTGATACCATGCTGCCAAAAAAGCGGAAGTTCTTGTTGTTAGTGGCTTCATTGGCGTACCAGCCATCGCTGCTGAGAAGGCGGTATTCGGCACCGATGTTTACTGTTTTTCCAATATTCTGTGTGTGAAACAGCCGGAATGCCTGTTGGTTGTTGCCTCCTCCCGAGCTGAAATCGAAACTGGTGAGGGGCTTGTTTACCGACCAAAAACGACCGCTATCGGCTCGAAAATCGTACAAGGCAAAGGCATCAAAGCCACTGGCAAAAGGGCGAAAAGCACCTGTGCCTAGGAGCAATGGCCGCGCAGCCGATCCAACTACGCCTAAATTAGCCCATGCCGAACTACCCGTGGCGGGGTCGTATTGCCATACCCGGTGCAAAGCGGTATCGGGCTTTTGATAGAAGGTAGTATCGAATCCAAAGTCGGAAAGTACATATTGCCTGATGACCATGCTTTTTTCGAGCAAGGCCGAGCTGTCTACTTGCCCTTGGGTGGGCAGCACGCTCATGGCGCAAAGCGCAAAAACGAGTATGCCCAGCTGCCTCACAGGCTGCCAATCAATTCGCTGATGATGTGGGTCATGTGCGGTTCGGCCTTGTGCGCGGCTTCCACAATGCTCTCAATGGTTACCTTTTCGGGTTCTTCGGGAAACCCTTCGTCGGTAATCACCGAAATAGCAAAACAAGGCATGCCCATTTGGCGGGCTACAATCACCTCCGGAACGGTACTCATGCCCACGGCATCGCCACCAATGCGGCGCAAATATTCGTATTCGGCCGGCGTTTCAAGGGCGGGACCTTGCACCGCTACATAAACCCCACTATGTACCTTGATGCCATCGCGCTGGGCAATGCCCAAGGCTTTGTTAATAAGGCCTAGGTCGTAAGGTTCGTTCATTTGCGGGAAGCGGGGACCAAACTCAGGCAAGTGCATGCCACGCAGCGGATGCTCGGGGAGCAAATTGATGTGATCGCGCAGGATCATGAGCTCCGAAATTTTGATAGCCGGATTCAGTCCGCCCGACGCATTGGAAACAAACAGGGTTTTTACACCCAGGTACTTCATCACCCGCACCGGGAAGGTTACTTGCTGCATGCTGTAGCCTTCGTAATAGTGAAAGCGACCTTGCATTACCATCACCCGCTTGCCATTGAGCAGGCCAAAAATGAGTCGACCGCGGTGGCTTTCGGTGGTGCTGATGGGGAAATTGGGGATTTGAGAATAAATCAATTGGTGGGTTACTTCCACCTCATTTACCAGCGAACCCAAGCCTGTTCCTAAAATGATGCCCACTTCGGGAGTTTCGCCAATGCGTTCGCGCAAAAATTCAACGGTTTCTTTGATATTGCTTAACATAGTCTTCAATCATGCGGATGAATATACCCCGGTCATGCTCGTCGAACCCTATTTCAATAGGCAAGTACGCCAGGGGAATTTGTTTGTCGATGAACCACTGCGCATGTTCACGCAGCTTCACAAAGTCTTTTTCGGTGGTAAGCACCAACTTTTTGTTGCCCTCCATGGCCGCAAACTGCTTCTCTATCTGCTGCAGTTGTTTGTTGCCGTAGTGTTGGTGATCGGCATAGGCCAGGTGCATGTACGACAAACGCTTGCGATCGAGCATATCGGTGAGCGATTGGGCATTGGCCAGGCCTGTTACCAAAAGCAATTGTTGGCTGGGGTGTAATTTTTCTTCCTCAAAGGGCTCGAGGTAAACCGGGTCGCCATAACGGATGTGTGAAAAAATTACTTGCTGGTTGGCTGCTGGATTCACCTTGGTGTACACGTATTTTTTGTCGTACACATTCACATTTACGGGTGCCTTGGTGAAAATAATCAAGTCGGCCCGCCGGTAGGCATTTTTGAACTCTCTCAATTTGCCAGCGGGCAGCAATTGGTCTTTGTAAAAGGGTTCATTGTAATCGCTCAGCAGGATGTTCAGGCCGGCTTTTACCTTGCGGTGTTGAAAGCCATCGTCGAGCACCACGGCCGATAGAAAGGGATTTTGTTCGAGTAATTTTTCGATGCCCGTTTTGCGGTCTTCGCATACAGCCACTTGCACGTCGGGCAATTTGAGGTGCATTTGGAAGGGCTCGTCGCCCAAGCTGCGGGCATTGTCGCTCTCACCCGCCAAACGAAATCCGCTTGTTTTGCGCTTATAACCCCTGCTCAAGATGGCTACTGAGGGAAAAACCTCCGCCAACATGGCCGCCACCAGTTCGGTATGAGGAGTTTTTCCGGTACCTCCTACGCTCAGATTGCCGATTTTAACCAAGGCCAAATCGAAGCCATACGACTTCAAAATCCCTAAATCGTAGAGTGCATTGCGTATAGCTATACCCAAAGCATAAAGCCACGATAACGGAAGCAACCAATACCTTTTCACACCTATGGAATAGCCCCCGAAACTAAAGAATAATTTTTACAAAATAACGCTCAAAGACATGCAATCTCCAGCAGGCTGTTGGCAGGCTGGCAGTTGCTGCCGTATCTTTAGGCCATGCGAGAAGCAATGCAGTTGCACACTTTGTGTCGGGCGCTTGAAACTTGGGCACCTTTGATGTTGCAAGAAGATTACGACAATTCGGGACTTTTAGTGGGTCAACCACACATGGAAGTAACGGGGGTTTTGGTGAGTCTCGATTTGACCGAAGCGGTCATCGACGAAGCCATTCAGCGCCGATGTAATGTGGTGGTGAGTCACCATCCTATCATTTTTGGCAAACTCAAACGACTCACCGAGAGCAATTATGTGGAGCGTTCGGTGGCCAAGGCCATTCGCGCCGGCGTGGCCCTGTACGCCATCCATACCAATCTCGATCACCTGCAGGCTGGGGTAAGTGCCCGCATGGCAGCCGCGTTGGAGTTGGTAAACGGAAGGGTGCTTCAGCCTAAAAAGGGCCTTTTACGCAAATTGGTCAGCTTTGTGCCCACTGCCCAATTGGAGCAAGTGCGGGAAGCGCTTTTTGCAGCCGGGGCAGGTCATTTGGGCAACTATACCCACGCCAGTTTTGGCAGCGAAGGGGTGGGGACTTTTTTGGCAGGAGAAGCTGCAAATCCATTTGTGGGCGAAAAGGGCAAGCTGCAGTGGGAGCCCGAAACCCGCTTGGAAGTCTTGTATCCGGTTTGGAAGGAGGGCGCGGTATTAGAGGCCTTGTTCGCTGCACATCCTTACGAAGAAGTGGCCTACGACCTCCTACCCTTGGCCAATGCCACAGCTGATTTTGGTGCTGGCTACCTGGCCGAATTGGCAGTACCCATGGCGCCTCTTGCCTTTTTGGAGCTGCTAAAAGCCCGGTTTGGAGGAATGGTGCGATATACCGATTTGCCCCAAAAACCCATCCATAAAGTGGCTTTGTGCGGTGGTTCAGGTTCCTTTTTACTGCCCGATGCCATCAAGGCAGGAGCAGATGTGCTGATAACGGCCGATTTTAAATACCATCAGTTTTTTGATGCCGACAACCGCATTCTCATTGCCGATTTAGGTCATTACGAAACCGAACAGTTTACGAAGGATTTAATAGCGAAATATTTAAGCGAAAAATTCACTACATTTGCGGTCTTAATTTCGGAAACGAAAACCAATCCAGTCAACTACTTATAAGCAGCATGGAAAGCACCATTGAACAAAAACTCCGCTCGCTATACCAACTACAGCAAATCGACTCCAAAATCGACCAGTTGCGCACCTTGCGCGGCGAGTTGCCCATGGAAGTGAAAGATCTTGAAGACGAGATTGAAGGTTTGGAAACCCGCCTCGAAAAATTCAACGAAGACTTGGTAGGTTTAAAGAAACTCATCGCCGAAAAGCAAGCCTTTATCAAAGATGCCCAAGCTCTCAAAACCAAATACGAGCAGCAGTTGATGGGTGTAAAAAACAGCCGTGAATACGATGCGCTTTCGAAAGAAGTAGAGATTCAAGGGCTTGAAATTCAAATTGCTGAGAAGAAAATCCGCGAGATCAATGCGCAGATCGATGGCCGCAGTCAAGAACTGCAGCGCTTTAGCGATGAACTGGCTGGTCGTAAAAAGGATCTCGACAACAAGAAGGCCGAACTCAACGATATTGTTGCCGAAACCGAAAAAGAAGAACAGGATTTGATATCTGCATCCGACAAGGCCCGCACAGGCATAGAGGAACGCTTGTTGGTAGCATATACACGCATTCGTAAAAATTCACTCAACGGCCTTGCTGTTGTAACGGTGCAGCGCGATGCTTGTGGTGGTTGCTTCAACCAAATTCCACCACAGCGTCAAATGGATATCCGTACCCGCAAGCGCATTGCCATTTGCGAGCACTGCGGTCGCATCTTGGTAGATGCCGATATTGATGCAGTTACTGCGTAATCATGCTTAAACAACAAAAGAGCCGCGAATTCGCGGCTTTTTTGTTTTACGAGCCAATCGCAATTCCATGGGTTTAATGTAGGGTTTACTTCTGCTCAGGAGTACGGCTCAAATGAAGTACCCTTGAGAGGTTTTGATTATATTCGCCACATGCTTCGGCCCCTTCTTTTCTGTTGCATTGCATTTGGGTTTTTGTCGTGCCAGCGCGAATACAATTGCGCCTGCACTGCGGTACATACAGAAGCAGAGCGGGAATTATTGCGGAAGCACAGTGTAACGCCTATCATGGCCAAAGATGAAGCCCAAGCACAATCCGATTGCGTTGGCGCCAATCAAGACCGAATGGTGTATAGTGTGCGCGTACGTATCAATTGTGAGCTTGTTCCTTGAGCGAGCGAACCAATCACAGCCAAAACAGCTCTTACACAAGCAGCGTAGCACTAAAAAGAGCAGGTTGATTACTGTACCTGCCCTACATAGGGTAAGAGCAGCACAGACCCAAAGACAGCGCATCCCATTGCTTTTTGCAGTTGATTGTAGCATAAATAACGGCGTTTCTTGGGCAGCCATGTTTCCTTCGAGGAGGTACAGTGGTCCACAGCCAACCTAACCTGCCCACACTGCTCTGGTGTTGGGCTGTTCATTGCACCTTGCCCATAAGCGTAAAAAAATCGGATTGCTTTGCAACAATCCGATTCCAATGCATTTTTAAACGTTCACAAGGCATCTAAGCGATGCTGTTGGCTTACCTCCAACGATAACGCACCGAAAGCCCAGTAGAGCTAAAGGCCATACCTGTTCCACCAATGATGTTCAAGGCAGGTTTCCAATCGAGCGAGAGGTTGATAGGAGCACCTGGGAAATTGTACTGGGCACCCAAGGCAAAGTCAACGCCTATGCCGGTAACGGAGCCCAATTCTACCCAACCGGGCCGCGTTCTGTAATTTGCGCGGTAATTCCAAAGGTGTCCGCCAGCGCCGGCATACCAGTCGAGACCGGGTAAATCAGCAGTGATTGGTTTGTGGAAGAAGTGATAGAGCACTGTGATGCCCTGAAACCAATCGCTAAGGTGTAAAATACCTTCGTAAGCGGCACTTCCTGCATGGTGCTTGAGGGTGATGCCAGCATCGGGACCAAGTCTCAAACCTGCACTCGTGCCTCCCGAGCTTTTGTAGCCGCCTTGGGCTTGAACCTGGAGGTGAAGCAGAGCTACCAAAGAAAACATGGTGATAGATGCGATTAGCTTTTTCATGGTGTTGGTGTTTATAAACAAATATCGGCACTTATACCGCATAAGAGGTGCGAAATTTTCAGTAAGTTGATTTTATGTATTATTTTGTCGTCCAATGATGGATGTATGCGCTACTTCTACTTGATTTTATGGTGTGCCTTGAGTTTGGTTTTATGCAGCTCTTGTTTGCGTACGTATGTGTGTTCGTGCGAAACGGTGATTACCGATACGTCGAGCGGAATGCTGAAGTCAAATACTCAATTTGGCATTTCCATCGAAAGCTATGATCGCAAGGAAGCCATGAATGCTTGTCAGGCAGCAAACCTAACAACCATTTTCGACGATGAAACTACAGTAACCTTCTGCAAACTGAAGTAAGTCAAATGCGCTATTCTTACATAAGGTAAAACCCATTTGAGATGATTAAAGCGACTATCATTTGCCGATGGTTCCTCGGCTTGCTGCTGTGCACCTTAACGGGTGGATGCTTGAAAACCTACACCTGCCATTGTGAAACAGTAATAGTGGAAAATGCCACTTTGAGGATAAAAAGCCGCGACGAATTCCGAATAAAGGTAGAAGCCCTCAATCGCGCAGATGCAGAAGCAGCCTGCGGCCAATCCCAATCTACCATAGCCTTAGACGAAGAAACCTCGGTTACCCAGTGTGGACTTCGGTAAGTTCACCCAAGGGCTAATGCTTACCGTACAAGGGGCCGTTTGCGTAAACGATGTATCCCCCAACCAGTGATGTATGCACCTGATGAAGCCAGTGATCCCCAAATAAGGGCAGGAACGGCAGTTTGAACCAAGTGCTCGCAAAAATACCAGGCAACTAAACCAGCCATCATCGACAGTGCCGCAGGAAGGGCATGGGCGTATTTAGGTAAGAATACAGCGACCGTCATAGGTACCAAAAGCGTAACCAGTCCCAATAAACTGGCTTCCCCTACCAAAGCATAAATATTGGTACGCTGTAAAGCCATCAGGCATCCCGAAAATGCCATGAAAACAACCGACAAGCGCAATAGCAACAAAAATTGCTTGTCGGTGAGTGGTTTACGAAGCAGCGGTTTAACGATGTTTTCGCTCAATATGCTGGCCGGTGCCAATATGGCTCCCGAACAAGTGCTGAAAATGGCAGATAAAAGCGCACCGAAAAATACAATTTGGAGCCCAAGCGGCATTTTGGTAAGCATTACCTTGGGCAGCACTTGCTGCATATCGCCTTGCAACAAATGGGGGTATAGATGTCGGGCTGCCAACACAATGAGCAAGGGCAAAACAGCAATGAGGAGGTAAATAACGCCGCCCCAGTAAAACGAATGTACAGCAACCCGCTCGTTTTTGCTGGCATTCATGCGCTGAAAGATATCTTGCGACGGAAGACTGCCCAGGCCCAAGGTCATCCAGGCCGCCAAATAGTGTAGCCAGTCATGGGTGGTTGGGGGAGGTAAAATTTTAAAATGTTCGGGCGGCGTGCTTTGGGCCAGTACGGCCAAGCCACCAGCTTCGTTCACCAGCAAAACGCAAGCCCAAACGAGTCCAGCAACAATGATGATGCTTTGCGCAAAATCGGTGATAGAGATGGCCCACATCCCACCAGCCAAAGTATATATGCTTACCACCACCGTGCTCAGAATGATGCCCTGCGTGAGACTGATGCCAGCCAACATCTCAAGCAGTAAGCCCAAAGCCACCAATTGAGCGGCAATGTATCCAAAAAAAGTAAGCAGCATAAAAAGGGCCGCAAGTTGTTCTACTTGGCGACCATAAGCTTCCCTGTATAAATCGCCCAGGGTAAGCAAATTCATGCGGTATAACCTACGTGCAAACAAGCCACCAAAAAGTAGTAGACATAAAAAGCCTCCTAATGGGTCTTCAATAATGCCGAGCAAGCCATTTTTCAAAAATGCTGAAGTAGCACCAAAAAGGGTTTCGCTGCCAAACCACAAGGCAAATAAGGCCGCAGAACTCAAAAACAGAGGCAGGCTTCGGCCAGCATTCATAAAGTCGCCACTGTTTTTGATCAGGCGCATCGAAAATACACCTACCAGCACGGTTAGCACCAAGTATCCTACTACCGCTGCCAATAACATGCTATTGCCTGAATGGCGCCCTTAATTGCTCGCTTTCAGCGGCCATGGCATGAATAATGGCGTCTAACTCGTCGGCAGAGGTTCGGAGCTTTTCGAGTAGTTCAGCATCGCCTTGGTTTTGTAAGTAGAGCAAATCGGTCAAACTCATTAAACGGGCCAAGGGAGCGCGCATGAGGTGCGATTGCATCCAGGCAATTTTCATCAATTGCTCATTTTGCACTTGAACGGCTTGGCGGTGGTGTTCTCGTTCGGTTATATCTTGCTGAATGCCCATCAATCCGGTAATGGCACCCGCTTCGTTATAGATGGCCTGGTAATCGCCTTCAAAAATCACTTCCTCCCCATTGGCATTGCGCTCGGTGCTGATTGCATGGTGCCTGCCCTGTTCGAAAATGGCCCTGAGCAGCACTCTTTCCTGATCCAGGTCGTGCTCAAAAAAATTGGCAGGGGTTCGTCCCAGAAAGTCGCCTAAACGGGCCTTGTATTGTTTAAGCATGGTATCGTTGATGCGATACAAGCGCAAATGATGTAGCAAGTATTCGAGTTCTTCGGTATTGGATGCCCCTTTTACCCACTGAACGGCTTGCTCGGTTTGCATAAAAAACACCCCAAAAAGCGGGTTATTGAAGAATAACTTTAATTCAAACTCGGTAGGGTTTTGCGGCATAGATGGTAGTCCTCTAACCGAAGGTATGCAATTTTTATATCCGAGATACTTGTGCTAACATTTCGGCATGCACCCGGGCATTGGCAGCCAAAATTTCGCGACCAAAGAGGTAGGTGTTTCCTCCTTTAAAATCGGTTACTCTTCCGCCAGCCTCTGCTACCAGCAAGGCCCCAGCCGCCACATCGTAGCTGTTGAGGTTGTACTCGAAATAGCCTTCAAATCTACCGCAAGCCACATAGGCCAAGTCGAGGGCGGCCGAACCCAAACGCCGCATGCCTTGGGTGTGCTGCATGAAATAGCGGAGCACATCGAGGTAGTTTTCGATGCGGTCGAAAGCGTAATAGGGGAAGCCGGTGGCCAAGAGGGCCTGATCGAGCTCGGGCACGTCCGAGACCCGTATGGTTTTGCCATTTAATCGCGCACCGCCACCCTGATGGGCCGAAAAACACTCGCCGCGGTTCGATTCGTACACCACGCCTACCAGCAGCTCGTCACCGGCGGCCAAAGCTACACTGATAGAAAAGAAGGGCAGTCCGTGCGTAAAATTGGTGGTGCCATCCAAGGGGTCGATGATCCAGTGCAGGGCCTTGTCTTCCTGTGCCACGGTGCCTTCTTCGGTAATAAAGCCGGCTTCGGGCAGCAGCTGTTGCAAGCCCGCCACCAACTGTTTTTCCGATTCGCGGTCTACATAACTCACCAAATCATGCACACCCTTGTGCTCGATGCTGCTGCGCTCAAAAACGGCCAATTCCTGCCGCTGGAAGACGGCTACTTGCCGGGCGAGTTCACAAACGGCTGTTTCAAGGGAGGCTAAGGGGAGCTGGGTCATGCTTTGAGTCGTTTGGCCGAACGCGATTTGCTGAAGGCGATGAGGTAAATGAGCACGCCTAAAAAGGCAGCGGTGCGACCCAAATAATCGCCGTACTGGCTGTAAAAAGTGAGCTTTTCGTTGAGGTGTACCTGGCTGGTGAGGCTCGTTTGCTCCCACCATCCGGTTTGCGCTACCACATCGCCCCGCTGGTTGATGAAGCAGCTGATGCCGGTATTGGCCGAACGCACCACATCGCGGCGGTTTTCAATGGCCCGCAAACGGGCATAGGCCATGTGCTGGCGGTAACCATCGGTATCGCCCCACCAGCCGTCGTTGGTAATCACCGCCAGCAGATTCGCGCCTTTGTTGCGCACATAACCGGTTACAAAATCGCCGAAAATAGATTCGTAGCAGATCACCGGGGCGGCTTTTATCCCTCCGTTTTGAAAGGCCTCCCGTTCAGCCTGTTTGCCCAGCTGGCCAGTCATGCCGCCCAAATCGACCGACAATTTGTTCAAAAAGCCCAGCAGCTTGGGATAGGGCATCTTCTCCACGCCAATCACGAGCATCGATTTGTGGTATACCCCCATGGGTTGCCCCACTTGAAAAAACAAGGCCGAATTGTGCGAAATGTACTTCTGGCCATTGCCCAAATTGCGTGCGAAATCGGGCGCTTCATTTTCGGCATATACGGTGAGCGCACTGGCACCGGCCACCAACGAAGGGCCTTCGTAATTGCTGAGGAAATGCTGTATTTGGTCGGCCTGCCAGTTCGACTGACCAGTCCGATTGAGCCAAATGAACTCAGGAATGGATGTTTCGGGCCAAAATACCATGCGGGTTTCGGGCGTCATGGCCCGGTCGGTAAGCTGCAAAAGGGTGTCGAGCTGGTTTTGGTACAGATCTTCGTTGAATTTGGCGCCGTATGGGTCGTAATTGGGCTGGATGACGGCCACTTCAGCAGTAACACCCTGCGGCTGGTAGCTGCTGTAGGTGCTCCACGACCAAATAGCCGGTACCAAAAAGATTATGCCGGCCCTGAAGAGACTGCGAAAAGCCCGCCAACCCAGCATTTTTCGCTCCTCTGAATCGTTTTGCTGTTGACGCAATAGCAGGTTTTTGATGCCCTGATACAGCAAAATGTTCAACACCAATACCCACAAACTGCCGCCAAATACACCCGTAATGCTGTACCATTGCACCAAAGCAGGGGTGTTGGCAAAGGCGTTTCCAAGGATCAACCAGGGGAAGTCGAGGTCCCAATTGAGGTTGAGGTACTCCATGCCCATCCACAAACTCACCAGCGCAATCAAAGCTGTACGCTCGCCCGAGCGTTTTTTCACCACATGGAAGAGGTAAAAAGCAGCAGTCATGAGCAAGGTATTGGCAATGATGCCGGCCACGGCGCCAATTAAAGCAGCATTTTTCACCCACCAGGTGGCCAGGGTGTTAAAGGTTACGAAAGCCAAACTGCTCCACAGCCACACCCCACGCGAACCATGACCAGGCGAGTAGTAGAGGTCATCTTCAAGGAGCAAAAGCGGCACAAAAGCCACAAAAAGCAGATACACTTGATCGTAAGGCGGAAAAGCCAGCCAAAACAGCAGGCCGCTCAGCAGCACATAAACGAGCTTGGCAGTGTTAGTTCCGGCCAGCCAAAACGATGACGAATTCTCCTTTGGGCGCATGGGTTTTGAAATGTTGGATGAGGTCGGCCAAGGTGCCGTTGAGGGTTTCTTCGAATTTTTTGGTGATTTCGCGCGATACGCTGGCTTGCCGCTCTGCACCGCAATACTGCGCCAGCTCTTCCAAGGTTTTGAGCACCCGGTAGGGCGATTCGTAAAACACCATGGTACGCATTTCTTCGGCGAGCTGCTTGAAGCGCGTTTGTCGGCCCTTTTTCTGCGGCAAAAAGCCTTCAAAACAAAAACGGTCGCTGGGCAAACCCGATTTCACCAAGGCAGGAATCAAGGCCGTAGCGCCGGGAGGGGCTTCCACTTCCAATCCGGCTGCTACCGCCGCACGGGCCAACAAAAAGCCGGGGTCGGAAATACCGGGCGTTCCCGCATCGCTGATGAGGGCAATGGTTTTTCCGGCCTGCAATTGGGCAATGACCTTTTCGGTGAGCTGGTGCTCGTTGAATTTGTGGTACGACTGCAGGGGTTGCTTGATTTCGTAATGTTTCAGCAGAATGCCACTGGTGCGGGTGTCTTCGCACAATACCAAATCGGCCTCTTTGAGCAGGCGCAGGGTACGCAAACTGATGTCTTCGAGGTTGCCGATGGGCGTGGCGAGGATGTATAATTTGCCGTTGCTCATGGTTGTTGCCATTGGTCGGTAAAGCTACGCAACAAGCCGAAAATTTGGTGGTAATGTTGCCACTGCAGGCTTTCTGACCGATCGTTCGGATCGTGGTAGGCGGTTACATCGCCCAGGGTGTACACAAAGATGGCGGGCACTCCTTTTTGGGTGAAAGGGTAGTGGTCGCTGTTGGCAGCATTGGCCCTTTTCTGCACGTTTTTGAGGTAGCTGTTCGCCCTGTTTAGGCTGTCGAGCAATTGGAAAGCGCGGCTTTGGGCCTCTCCATTCACCACCATCATGCCCTCGCTGCCACCGGCCATGAGGTCGAGGTTGAGCACCAGACTGATGCGCTTGAGCGGCACCAACGGATGGTTGACAAAATAATTCGAACCCACCAAGCCGGCTTCTTCGGCGGCAAAGGCGATGAACAAGAGGCTATAGTCGGGTTGATGCTGGGGCTGGCTGTAATGCCGCGCCAGGTCGAGCAGCAGGGCCGTACCGCTGGCATTGTCGTTGGCTCCCGGAAAGAGCACCGAACCCATGCGGCCCAAGTGATCGTAGTGTGCGCAAATGACGATAATCGAGTCGGGATGCTTTATGCCGCGCACCAAACCAGCTACGTTGGCCACAGTATGTGATTTGTAGCTGCCCGAAAAGTAGAAGTCGGCCCTTTTGATTTTGGGTGGAAGGGCCTTTTTGCGGACTTCCACATAGGCCAGCGGCCATTGGTCGCGCCCCACACTCCAAGTAAACTTTTGGTCGGTGGTTTCGAGGATGAGTCGTGGGTTTTTGCCCATTTCTTTGGGCTGTTTGCCATTTTCAGCCAACACCAGGCCTTTGCCGGGTTTGAGTTTTTGGGCTTGGCCGTGGCCCGACATCGGATGCACCACAAAGTCGGTACCCGGCACCAATGCCTGTTTGTTGAGCCGCAGGTACACACTGTCGAAGCTGTTCACCTCGAGCTTAAATGGCTGTAAATAATTGTCGCTGAGTGCTTGCAATCCCAGTTGGGCAAATTCGCGCAGCAGATAGTCGGCCGCCAGCTGTTGGCCGCCAGCCACATAACCGCGACCGTGAAAGGCCGCACTGCTCAGTGTATCTAAATGCCGGCGGGCGTAGGCTGCATTTTGGGCAAGCAGCCATTGGCTGCTGCCAAAGAACAGCCCTAAAAAAAGAAAGGCGTAATTAAACGGCGCTGATTTCAAAGTGGTAACGCTCCATGATCAGGTTGGCCAGCAGTTTTTTGCAGGCATCTTCTACTTCCTGACGGGCAGCGGCTTCGTTGGCGGCATCGAGCTGCAGGGTGATGTGCTTGCCCACCCGTACGTTTTCTACATTGTTCAATCCAAGATTGCGTAATCCGGCTTGAACGGCTTTTCCCTGTGGGTCAAGCAGGGCGTCGTGGGGCATGATGTCGATTTCGGCTTTGAATTTCATTTTGCGCGGTTTGTAAGCAGGCCGATGACCGACCAACTAATGTAGGCCAAAATTACAAAAGCCAATCCAAGGTAGGAGTACCAGAGGAGCAGAACGGCAGAAAAAAGCAGAAAAAGATAACGTGCTTGGTTGCCGGCCCAGCCAAAACTTTTGAATTTGAAGGCCACCATGGGGATGGGCGATAGAAGCAGGTACGACAGCAAGGCAGAAGCTGCGAGCAGGTACTCTTTGCGCAAACCATCTAACGAGCCAGCGGTGGAAGTGAAATAAATGGTAAGAGAGGCAATGAGGATGCCGTTGGCGGGCGTTGGCAGGCCAATGAATCCGTCGGTTTGGCGGGTGTCGTGGTTGAAGCGGGCCAAACGCAGGGCCGATGCCAAGGCTACGATGAATACGCCATACTCGGTATACTCGATTCCGGGTACCGAAGCCGCCAGCTGAAACAGCAAAAAAGCGGGTAGCACGCCAAAGCTCACTACATCCGACAAAGAATCGAGGTCTTTGCCAATGGCCGATTGTGCGTTGAGGGCGCGGGCCGCGAAGCCATCCAAAAAATCCATCAGCGCGGCCAGGTACAACATACGTGCGGCGCCTGGCAAATCGCCCCAGGCGGCCAGACTGATGCCGATGCAGCCGAACAGCAAATTGGTGAGGGTAATGGCATTGGGTATGGCTGCGCGCATGCTTTGTGGTTTGAAAGCCCTAAATTAAGGCGCTCAAAGCTCATTTTTATGCGTAAGCTGCTTTTTTGCCTGTTCTTCCTGCCGCTGACTGCCCTGGCACAGTCATCGCCCATCGCTTTTGCCATCCATGGCGGGGCCGGATTTGTTGATTCTAATAAGGTGAGTCCCGAATTGCGCGCCCGTTACCGCATGGTTCTCACCGAAGCGTCACTCACTGGCTACGGCATCCTCAAACGCGGGGGCACCAGCCTCGAGGCAGTGGAAGCAGCCATCCGCATCCTCGAAGATTCGCCGCTGTTTAATGCCGGTCGAGGCGCAGTCACCAATGCCGAAGGTTTTTGTGAATTGGATGCCAGCATCATGGATGGCAGCAAGAGGCAGGCCGGCGCAGTAGCCGGACTCACCACGGTAAAGAATCCGATCACCCTGGCCCGTTTGGTGAAAGACAGCACCACCCATGTGTTGTTGATGGGAGAGGGCGCCGAGCGTTTTGCCAGCCAAATGCCGGTGGAAAGGGTAGAGCGGAGCTATTTCTTGGAGCGCGATCCTGATAAAAAAGGTGAAGTGCCTGCCTGGCTGCACGATGCCAAATTTGGTACGGTGGGTGCTGTGGCCCTCGACCGCAGCGGCAACCTGGCCGCTGGCACGTCGACCGGTGGCATGCGTGGCAAAAAGTTCGGTAGGGTAGGCGATGTGCCCCTCATTGGCGCCGGTACCTATGCCGAAAACGGGGTAGTGGCCGTGAGTTGCACCGGCCATGGCGAGTTTTTTATCCGACAAGTAGCAGCTTACGAAGTGGCTGCCCTCATGAAATACAAAGGAATGACGGTACAGCAAGCCGCTGATGCCGTCATCTACCAACAATTAAAGCCTATCGGCGGCAGCGGTGGATTGATTGCCCTCGATGCCCAAGGCAATATCCATTTGCCGTTTAATTCGGGTAGCATGTTCCGCGCCTCGGTGGACAATGCGGGAAAAATTACGGTGGGCATTTGGTAAGCCCACCCTTTGACTCTCATGGAGTCATATATTACGCTATCTAGTATTTTAGATATTTTGGTGTTTTATTTTGCTGCTATGGTAGGTCGTATTTGTATTTGACTTACTTTTGTAGTTATAGTCCGAATATTTTTTCGGCTGAGAATTTAAATTATCTGAATGCAATTACCTTCTATTCGCTTCTCGCGCCGCGACGAGCGAGGCTTCTTCCCCGAACTTCGTAAGAGAGTCGATCAATACTTCGCCGACAACAACCTCCGCAAAACCGGTGGTTCACGCATGGTCATCAAGGCCATCGCCATGTTGGTGTTTTATCTTACCCCGTATGCCTTGGTGCTCACTGGTATGTTTACTGGTTGGGCCTTGTTGCCTTTGGCCATTTGGATGGGCATTGGCTTAGCAGGTGTAGGCATGGGCGTTATGCACGATGCTTGTCACAATGCTTTTTCCGACAAGCAGTGGATCAACCGCATTTTTGCTTCGAGCATGTATTTGGTAGGTGGCAACGTATACAATTGGAAAATCCAGCACAATACACTGCACCACACCTTTACCAACATCCACCATGCCGATGAGGACATTGCAGGCAAAGCCTTCCTGCGGCTCGACCGCCACGATGCGCACAAGCCCATGCATCGCTTTCAGCACATCTATGGTCCGATGCTGTATAGCCTCATGACCGTGAGTTTCCACTTTAAAGATTTCCGTCAGGTATTCACTTGGGCCAGCCAAAGCAGTAAAGAAGTTTACCGCAAAGAGGTGATCAACCTCATCATCGGTAAATTGGTGTTTTTCACGCTCATGTTGATGCCATTGTTTTTTACTACTATCACTTTCTGGCAGTGGTTGCTGGGTTTCATGGTGGTGAATTTCACCGCGGGATTCATCTTGGCAGGCATTTTCCAATTGGCACACATTGTTGAAGAAACCGATCAGCCTTTGCCCAATGCCGAAGGTCAGATGGAAAACACCTGGGCCATTCACCAATTGCACACCACAGCCGATTTCGGTCGCAAGAGCTGGTTGTTGGGCTGGTATTCGGGTGGATTGAACTTCCAGGTAGAGCACCATTTGTTCCCCAACATCTGCCATTTGCATTACCCCAAAATCTCGGAGATTGTAGAAAAAACAGCGCGAGAATTTGACATTCCTTACCACGCACACCCCAATATGGTGTTGGCCGCCGGCTCGCACATCCGCGCCCTCAAGCGCTTGGGTCGTGGAGAATAACCAGATTACACACACTAACCTTATGAATAAGCCCCCGGAATTCTGGGGGCTTTTTTGCATTTGAAGATGCATAGTTAAACTGCATCAGGGCGTAGAATACGCGCAACTGATGTGCAGTGGATGATTTGTGGCTTCTCGCTTCTTTGGGTCAATGGTGACGTATAGCAAGCAATTTGGCTTTTAAGAGTTCCTTGTGCATTAATTGTATATCGAGAATATCGTGACGACCCATCCAGCGGAGTAATGCCCATACGTGGAAGAAATAGACTGGTGAAAATGATTCTTCCTTCAAGTAAAATTTCTGTGCACAGCAGCAATTTGGAAATCTCGATAAAGGATGAGCGATTTTAAGTTTCTGATATAGCCGCAGGCCCTCACCAGCCCGCAGGGCATTTACAGAGGCGCAAGACTTGTTAACAAGCCGCTGGTCGTCACCAGAGGCGCCGGCCTCTTAAATTAACCTTTCTTAGCGCTCACTTTCACCCACAGCCCTTAGCTTTGACCAACAAATACATTCCCTATGATGAAAGTTGTACCCATGCTGGCAGCTGGTAGCCTTATTTTGGCTGCTTGTGCCGACAAAACCCCGAAGGAGGAAGCCCTCGTGTATCCCGAAACCAAAAAAGTGGACCAAGTAGACGAATATTTTGGCGTGTTGGTGGAAGACCCCTACCGCTGGCTCGAAAACGATACCGCCGCCGATACCAAAGCCTGGGTGGAAGCCCAAAACAAAGTGACTTTCGGTTACCTCGATAAAATTGCTTTTCGTCCGGCCATTAAATCGCGCCTAGAAGCGTTGTGGAACTACGAAAAATACTCAGCTCCTTTCGTAGAAGGCAAGTACACCTATTTTTATAAAAACGATGGCCTGCAAAATCAATTCGTACTGTACCGACAGGCCGAAGGAGGAGAAGCAGAAGTTTTTCTTGATCCGAACACCTTCTCAGCCGGTGGAACCACCTCGCTTGCAGGCATCAACTTCACCAAGGATGGCAGCTTGTGCGCATACCAGCTGAGCGAAGGTGGCAGCGACTGGCGAAAGGTTGTGGTGATGGATGCCGAAAGCAAAGCCATCCTCGAGGATACTTTGATCGATGTAAAATTCAGTGGCATCAGCTGGAAGGGCAAAGAAGGCTTCTACTATAGCAGCTACGATAAGCCCAAAGAAGGCTCGGAATTGTCGGGAAAAACCCAAAACCACAAGCTCTACTTCCATAAATTAGGTACGCCACAAGCGCAAGATGTATTGGTATTTGGGGGCGACAAGCAGCCCCGCCGCTACATTGGTGGCTACGTTACCGAGGATGAAAAATTCCTCGTGATTTCGGCCGCGAACGCCACTTACGGCAACGAATTGTATGTACAAGATTTAAGCAAGTCCAACAGCAAAATCGTGACCCTGGTTTCGGGCTTCGACAACGAGCATGACGTATTGCACCACGAAAATGGCACCTTCTTCATCCAAACCAACCTCGATGCACCCAACCGCCGCATCGTAACCGCCCCGGCTGCCAAGGCCACGCCTGACAATTGGACCACCCTGATTGCCGAAACCGAAAATCCGCTCAATGCCGGCAGCGCAGGTGAATACCTGTTTTGCAGCTATTTGAAAGATGCGGTGAGCATGATCCAGCAGTATGATTTCCAAGGGCAGTTGGTGCGCAACATCGAACTTCCAGGCTTGGGCACGGCAGCAGGCTTTGGTGCCAAACGTACCGATACCGAGCTTTACTACACCTTCACTTCTTACATCTATCCTCCTACCATTTTCAAATTAGATTTGGCAGCGGGCAAGTCGGAGCTCTACAAGCAAAGCGGGGTGCAATTTGATCCAGCGCAGTTTGAAAGCAAGCAGGTATTCTACACCTCGAAAGACGGCACCAAAGTGCCCATGATCATCACGCATAAAAAGGGACTGAAGCTCGATGGTACCAATCCCACTTTGCTGTATGGTTACGGTGGCTTTAATGTGAGTCTCACGCCCAGCTTCAGCACCTCGAACATTGTGTTGATGGAAAATGGCGGCATCTTCGCCGTGGCCAACATCCGTGGTGGCGGTGAATATGGCGATGCCTGGCACAATGCCGGTACGCAGCGCCAGAAGCAGAACGTTTTCGACGATTTTATTGCCGCTGCCGAATATTTGGTAGCTGAAAAGTATACTTCATCGGCCCGCTTGGCCATTGCCGGTGGTTCTAACGGCGGTTTGCTGGTAGGTGCTTGTATGACCCAGCGTCCGGAGCTGTTCAAAGTAGCCTTCCCTGCGGTGGGCGTACTCGACATGCTGCGTTACCACAAATTCACCGCAGGTGCCGGTTGGGCATATGATTACGGTACGGCCGACGACAGCAAGGAGATGTTTGAGTACCTCCGTGCTTATTCACCCGTGCATAATGTGAAGGTGGGTACCAGCTATCCGGCCACCATGATCACCACGGCCGACCATGACGACCGCGTGGTTCCTGCACACAGCTATAAGTTTGCTGCTGCCTTACAAGCAGGTCATGCCGGTACCGCTCCCGTAGTGATCCGCATCGACACCAAAGCCGGCCACGGTGCAGGCAAACCTACCAGCATGATCATAGACGAGCAGACCGACAAATGGGCATTTATGTTCCACAATATGGGACTCGAGATCAAGTATTGAGCTGCCGTTACTGCCATTAAATGAATCCCGCCTCGTGCGGGATTTTTTTATGACACTGCACTGACATTGCAGCATTGTGTTCTCAGTTGTTTTGATTAGCTTGCTTTTCAAACACAGTCTATGAATAAACTTCCGACATTCTGTGCCCTGGCCGTTGTGCTTTTGCAAAGCCTTGGTTTGAGCGCGCAATCGGTAATACCTACTTCCTGGATAGCGCCGCCACCACGTGACACCATTTCGCAATACCCCTATTGCACCAGCTTTGAGCAGGATGATTCGCTTTGGTTTGCGGCGCGTACAAGAGGTCAAGGATTGGGGTCTTTTGTCCGTGGCAATCCGCAAAAGCCCAGGATTTCGGGCGCGCGAACGGGCAGTGCTGCTTGGTACATTGGTCCCGATAGTACTTACAACAATTACGATTCATCGGTATTGTACTTGCCTGCCTTCCAAGTTCAGAAAGACAGCCTCTACCTTATAGACTTTCACGCCAATTGGAGCATGGATTTTTTTCCTTGGGGAAGTGCCGTGTATGGCGATGGTTTTACCATTGAACGGCACGTTGGTGTAATTGAATCGTGGGAGACATTTGGCCAATTAGATACCCTCGCGCCTTATTCCTGGTATAACTCGCTGGCTTTGGCGCTCCGTAATTTCAGTATTCCACCGAATAACTTTGGTTATGGGTGGACTGCTCGCTCGCAAGGATATGAACGTCAGCAGCAGCTGTATAAAGCCCCAGCCAATGGGGTATTGCGGTTGCGTTTTCGCTTTGGTTCCGACGATGCATTTACGGGAGAAGGTGTAGCGATTGATGATTTTTGCTTTCAGAAAATCAGTGCAGCAGCAGTAGCCACTTCTACAAAACCGAATGAAGATTTGATGGCAGTGAAGTTGTTTCCCAATCCTAGCAATGGTAGTAGCACACTGTCGATGCATTTTAACCGCGCAGAAACCATCCGTTTGGTGGTTACAAACACATTAGGACAAGTAGTTTGGCAACGGCAACAACCGATTGAAGAAGGTGTGCAACAAATGGAATTGCAACTACCTGCTGCAGCATATGGGCTACACTTTTTGCATTGGGAGAGTGCCACACAAAAAGGACACTTGCGCTGGCTGGTGCAACCTTGAATTGCAAATGACTAAAAGTTTGTTGTATCCATGAAAAGCCCATACATGAGCCTTAAACAAATTTTATATCCCACCAAGGTTCAGCCCGTGCTTTGGCTTTTTGCGGCTGTTTTACTCAGCCATTGCGGTAGGGTGTATCATGCGCCCATGAACCAACAAGTGACTTTGTTTAGGGAGGCGGGAGAGGCCAGCGTTCAAGCCGCTTACGGTCGTATTTCGGAGGATGGTCGGGCTGCCGATTTGCAAGGTGCTTGGGCAATCACCAAACGATTGGCCATGCAAGTGAATTTACAGGCCGCCTGGGGCTTTGATGATGGTGATCGCACGTTGCATGCTGCCAGAGGGGGCCAAATGTCGGCCGGATTGGGCTATTACAGGCCATTGGGTCGGTATTGGGTAGTAGAAAATTATGCCGGCTTGGGCATGAGCTACCAGCGTCATTTTTTTCCATTGAGTTGGTTTAATTCATCAGAATATATTTCGAGCACCTATGGCCAAGGCAATGGAGCCATTCCTAGAAACAGTGAGTTCGATTTCAGAGGTCTTTATGCCTACACCCAGCCAGCCATTGGATTTCGATGGAAATATTTCGAAGCAGCTTTGTCGACAAATATTCAATATGGCAACACCATGTTTGCGGGCTCTCGAAACGTTTCACTCAGGGATGGCGGCATGGTCTCCACGAAAGACAATCATCGGGTGTTTTTAGCTGAGCCTGCCTTTACGCTGCGATTGGTATTTCCTCATGTGAAAATTCAAACCCAAATGGTTTTGGTGCGTGAATTCACACAATCGGGTTTGAGGATGCCCACTGAGCGTATTTCTATTGGCATTTTTGTGCCGATTAAACGCTAGGGGGTATTCCTATACAATGCAGGGTGCTAGTTGAATTTCAGCCGAACCTATTCGCCAAGCTATCCAAAAAAGGCTTCGCAATTTGTTCATTCAAAGCCGCATCTATTTTCACCTTGCCATTAAAAATCACCAAGGCATCTTCGAGTTTGGTGGCATATTCGGCGTAATCGTTCAGCACCAAGGTAAATCCAGCTTCGGGGTGCGGGTCAAAATGCGGGTCGTTGATGAGTACATCTAAGGCATCGAGCAGCTCTATCATGCTGTTGTTTTGTTCGGCCCCCAGGTTAAAGGCGTATCCATCGAAAGCATCCACGGCAAAAAAGAGGTGGCACAGGCCGTCTACTTCGGTTTCAATGGCCAAGCTAAACAAGGCGATGATGCTAGAGGCGGTTTTGGGTGGTTGAAAATCCATGGTGTAAGTTACGTCTGCTTGGGTAAAACTTAAAATTGACTCAGCGGGTTTGTGCCAGCAGCCGGCGGGCAGCGGCATAAGGACTCATTTCGCCTTTGGCAACCGCCTGTTCTAACATATCAGCTAACTCCTTTTGACTGGCAGTACCTAACAGCCATTGCTCCAGCCGATGTCTCGTGAATTCATAAAAATGGTGCACCCGTTGCTCGGCGCGTTTTTGTTGGAGGTAGCCGTTGGGGCCGCATAAATCGGCATAGGAGCGCACGCTTTGCCATACTTCGTCTACACCGCTGCCATCGCGTGCCGAGCACAATTTGACGAGGGGCGCCCACCCACCCGGATGAGGTGGGAAGAGGTGCAGCGCATTGCGGTAATTGGCCGCAGCTTGTTTGGCAGGCTGCAAATTATCGCCCTCGGCTTTGTTGATCACAATCATATCGGCCATTTCCATGATGCCGCGTTTGATGCCTTGCAATTCATCGCCGGCACCACTCAACATCAGCAGCATGAAAAAATCTACCAGCGAGGCTACTGCGGTTTCACTCTGACCTACGCCCACGGTTTCCACCAAAATGATATCGTAACCTGCGGCTTCGCACAACATCATGGCTTCCCAAGTGGCACGGGCTACGCCGCCCAGCGCTTTGCCGGCGGCTGTCGGGCGGATAAAGGCTTTTTCGTCGTACGCCAGCCGTTCCATGCGGGTTTTATCGCCCAAAATACTACCACCTGTTCTGCCACTGCTGGGGTCAACTGCCAAAACAGCTACGCGATGACCTGCAGCCGTGAGTTGTGTTCCCAGAGCATCGATGAAGGTACTTTTGCCCACCCCGGGAACGCCGGTAATGCCAATGCGCAGGCTGTTTCCGGTGAAGGGTAACACCATTTCCAGCAATTCGGCAGCAGCTTGCTCGTGCTGTGGGGCACTGCTTTCTACGAGGGTGATGGCGCGGGCCAAGGCGGCTCGTTGCTGCTGGCGCAAGGGCTCAAATAGCTCCAATGGTGAAGGAATAGACATGTTAAGGCAAAGGTTTACGGTACCATACCCAATCGGGCACCACTGTAACTGCATCGCGGGTGGTGGCTTTCAGAGGCCTTTGCGTTTTCCAACGCACGTACCAGGCTCCCGGTTTGAGCGTATCGCCAAAGTGATGATAGGTGATTGGCCTGTTTAACATATAGGCAATATAGTGACCATCTACATCGGTTGCAAATACGAGGGCTGAGTCGGGCAGGGCTGCTTGTATGAGCCCTATGGGTGCTTGTGGGTCGCGCAGCGACTGGTCATTGAAGCTCCAACCCCGGGTGTAGACGTCGCGGGCTGGAGGTACAATTTGCAGCAAAGAAACTATGGAGGCTATTGCCAGCGTTGAAATCAGCCACTTTGGCGGAAGGGACTTGATGAGGAAAGCAGCCAGCAAAACAGCGGGCAACAATAAGGGCGATAACATGCGTGCATCTAATGGAATTTGGTTGTCGATGGTAGATTTGGCTACCACCAACAGTGTCACATACAAGACCGAGCCGCCCAACCATACCGCCCATAGCAGCGGGACTTTTTGCCGTTTGATTACCACAAAGAGCAAGCCCGTAACCGCTACAATCACCAATCCGGTCCACGAAAAGCTCACCTCCAAGGCTTGGCTGAATTCATCGCTGCCTGCCCATTCCCAAAAGTACTTGCGCGAGTGCAAAGCGCCGGCCATTACTTTGTTTCTGATGGTCCACAACGCAAATGGCAGGAGGGCCAAAGCCGAAAAGAGCAAGCTGTTGCGCCAACGATGCGTGCTTACCGCAAAAAACAGCCATAAAACAAGCAAGGGCAACATGAACAAGCCGGCATAACGCACCAAAACCGATAATCCGGCCGCTAAACCAGCCACCACCAACCACCACAAGCGCTTTTTTTCTATCCAAAGGCTCATGGTAAGTGCCGACAAAAGCAGCAAACTCAAATACAAAGGCTCCGACCAAATGTGCCAGTGGATGCTGAAGAAGGCATAGGATCCGGCTACTACCAATACCATCAAACCACTGCCAAACCAGGAAAGCCCGTGCTTTTTAGCAAGCAAAGCAATCATCAGGAGGTTAATGAAGGCCAAAAAAGGCAGGAGTATGGGGGTGATTTCCACTGGACTATTGCCGCTTAACCACGCCAAAAGCGCCAGTAAGCCCGAAAAAAGAGGGGCATAATGCACTTCTGGCAGTACCGAGCCCCAATACATATTTGAAAAAGTGCCGGTCTTTAACCAATAACTTGCTCCTTCGAGGTAGTACAGAGAGTCGTGCGTGGCAGCCGGACCAAACCGGTCTATCGAAGCAAAAGCCAAGCAAATGCCAAGCGCCAAAACGAAAGGGACAAACTGCCCCCAGCGCTCAGGCATGCTGCAGCTTTTGCAAAATAGCGAGCGCGGCTTTGGCTATGACGGTGCCCGGACCAAAAATGCCTGCTACTCCAGCCTGATACAAAAAGTCATAGTCCTGCTGCGGAATTACCCCGCCGGCTACCACCAAAATATCGGGTCGGCCTTGTTTTTCCAGCTCGGCAATCAATTGCGGCACCAGCGTTTTGTGGCCAGCTGCCAGCGACGATGCACCCACTACATGCACATCGTTTTCGATGGCCTGGCGAGCGGTTTCGGCCGGGGTTTGGAACAAAGGTCCAATATCTACATCGAAGCCCAGGTCGGCAAAGCTGGTGGCAATCACCTTGGCGCCCCGATCGTGACCATCCTGGCCCATCTTGGCCACCATGATGCGTGGTTGACGACCTTCGCCAATGGCAAAAGCATCCACCGCTTCTCTTGCAGCTTTAAAATCTTCGTTTTGCATGATTTCTTTGGCATACACCCCACTGATGCTGCGGATGGTAGCTTGGTAACGACCATACACTTTTTCGAGGGCATACGATATTTCGCCTAAAGTAGCACGTTTTTGCGCTGCATCTACCGCCAATGCCAGCAAATTGCCTGCTTCACCCGAGGCGCAGCGGGTGAGGGCTTCGAGGGCTGCGGTTACTTCGGCTTCGTTGCGACTGGCTTTAACGGCTGCCAGGCGCTGTAATTGGGCTTCGCGCACGGCTGCATTGTCAACCTCACGGATCTCGATGTTGGCAGGCCTACCGGTGTTGAAGCGGTTTACACCTACAATGATGTCGAGCCCCGAGTCGATGCGGGCCTGCTTACGGGCGGCGGCTTCTTCGATGCGCATTTTAGGCAAACCGGTTTCAATGGCTTTGGCCATGCCGCCGAGCTTTTCCACTTCTTCGATGTGCGCCCAGGCTTTGTCGACCAGTTCTGCGGTGAGTTTTTCAATGTAATACGAGCCGCCCCAGGGATCCACCACCCGGGTGATGCCGGTTTCGTCTTGCAAATACAATTGGGTGTTGCGGGCAATGCGTGCCGAAAAATCGGTAGGCAGGGCAATGGCTTCGTCGAGGGCGTTGGTGTGCAAGCTCTGGGTGTGGCCCAGGGCAGCTGCCAAAGCTTCTACGCAAGTGCGGGCCACGTTGTTGAACGGGTCCTGTTCGGTGAGGCTCCAACCCGAAGTTTGACAGTGGGTACGCAAGGCCATCGATTTGGCCGATTTGGGCTCAAATTGCTTCACCATTTTGGCCCACAGTAACCGTCCGGCACGCAACTTCGCAATCTCCATAAAATGGTTCATGCCAATGGCCCAGAAAAACGATAAGCGTGGGGCAAATTCGTCGATTTTCAAACCCGCTGCCAAGCCGGTGCGGATGTATTCCAACCCATCGCACAGGGTATAAGCCAACTCCAAATCTGCCGGGGCACCTGCTTCATGCATATGATAACCGCTGATGCTGATGCTGTTGAAGCGGGGCATGTGGTGGGCGGTGTAGGCAAATATGTCGGCAATGATGCGCATGCTGTGCGCCGGCGGATAGATGTAGGTGTTGCGCACCATGAACTCCTTGAGGATATCGTTCTGTATGGTGCCACTGAGTTGCTCCACGGCCACACCTTGCTCCAAACCGGCGGCAATGTAAAAGGCCATCACGGGCAAAACTGCCCCGTTCATGGTCATCGATACGCTCATTTCGTCGAGGGGAATCTGCTCGAAGAGGATTTTCATGTCCTCCACCGAATCAATGGCCACCCCGGCCTTGCCCACATCGCCCACCACTCGCTCGTGGTCGGAGTCGTAGCCCCGGTGCGTGGCCAGGTCGAAGGCTACCGACAGGCCTTTTTGTCCGGCTGCGAGATTGCGGCGGTAAAAGGCATTCGATTCCTCAGCCGTTGAAAAGCCAGCGTACTGGCGGATGGTCCACGGCCGCTGGGTGTACATGCTAGCGTAGGGACCGCGGAGAAAGGGTGCTTGTCCCGCACCGAAGGCCGTATGCGGAAGTTGATCGGCATCTTCAGCTGTGTATACCGAATGCAGTGGAAGCTGCTCGGCAGTGGTCCACTCGCTTTTGGGCGCTTGGTCGTAGTATTCGTTGCGGGCATCGGCGGCAAAGCCGAGCTGGCTGTAATCGGGTCGTTTCATCGGGCAAGCAGTTTGGTGGCCAGCTGTTCGAGGGTGTCGAGCAGGTTGGCGCGCAGGTGGATGAAGGTATTGAATCCGGCGGCCCGGAAATCGGCTTCGGATTCGCCGGGAGCACCGGCTAAAATGAGCTCGGTTTTGCCTGCCAGTATTTGGCCGAGGGCCGGAACAGCGCATGCCCAACTGGCATCGTCGCTGCACAGCACCACGGCATCGGCTCCGGCAGCCAGGGCAGCGGCGGCACCGGTTTCGGGACTTTCGAATGCACTGTTCGAAAGCAGCTCAAAGCCCGCGCAACCTAAAAAATTGCTGCTGAAATTGAGGCGTGCCATGCGCATGGCCACATCGCCCAAGGGCAAAAGGAAAATGCGGGGTTGTTTTTTGGCCGTGGCCACGCGGTGACGCAGGCGGTCGAAGGCGTTGTGGATGCTATTGGAATTCCAATCAGCCAGCGATTCAGGCGCGTTGGGGTATTGGTTTACACCCACCCGGATTTGTTTGCGCGAGGCCAAGGCTTTTTCACGCTGGGCAGCACCTTCGCTTAGCAATTGCTGCAGGGCACCGCTTTGTTGCCAGGTACTGAAGCCGCCGGCTGCTTCTATGATTTGAAACAGCTTCCAGGCTTTTTCGCCTACTTGGTTGCTGAGGTTTTCGAGGAAATAGGCGCCGGCAGCAGGGTCAACTACCTGACCTAGCTGGGCCTCATGATGTAGCAAAAGTTGAATTTGAAGCGAAAGTTCTTGCGAAAAATCATCGCCTCCCTGAATGGGTGCATCAAAAGGGAGCAGGGTAAGGCTTTGCACCCCACCGGCAACTGCTGCCATGCCCATGGTGGTGAGGCGCAGGAGGTTGGTGTGCCGGTCGAGGCTAAACAAGGCCTGTCGGCCGCTGACGGCATGCAAGGTGGTGGCATGGCTGCAGCTGTGCTTGGGTTGGTACGGTACCAATACTTGCGACCAGGCCTGGCGGAAGGCACGCAAACGGGCCATTTCTGCAAAATAATCGGTATCGAGGGCCAGCTGGAATTGTATCAGTGGTGCTGCTTCGTCGGGAGTGAGTCCAGCCGACACCAGGCTGAAGAGCAATTCATGTCCTGCGGCGAGTGCCAAAGCGGTTTCTTCAACCAATCCCGCGCCCTGCTCGCGGAAATGGGCAGTATGCAGGCAAAAGGGATTGAAAGTAGGGAAGTGCTGGCGGTAAAAATCGGCCAGGGCCCGGCGATCGGTTGGGAGTTGCGCGGGGGTATAGGCCAGGCAGCCGCGCAAGGCAAAGGGACTGATGGCGAGTTGTTTGGTCCAGCCCAGCAGCCAGTTTCCCAGTTGCAATCCATCTACTCCCGAAAAGCCCATGGCGATGTACTGCGGGGCAATACCTGCTACCAGTGCCAAAAAATCGGATTCTGAGTTCAATGTGCCATCGAACCAAAGTGCATCTGCTCCATGGTTGAGTGCATGCAGGGCTTGCCTGTTGCCTTCTTTGGGGTGGTTAAAAGCGATGTAAGCCGTTGCGGTCCAGTGGTTGTTGGCCGTACGCAAGCCGCGGCGGTAAGGGTATTCACCGGGCAGGTAGTGGGCAACGCCAGCTGGTCGTTCGGCTGCTGAATAATAAGGCGCTAATTCCAAGCCGTCGGGCGTGCGGTGACGCAGCTTGTCGAGCGGGGCTCCTTTCAATTCCTTGGTGGCGGCTTGCTCCCAATCGGCCAGCGACTGTGGGGCAAAACCCTCCCAAAACGATGATTCCGACATCTGATAAGGGGTTTGGGTGGTAGGTGCTGCGAAGTTACGGCTTTTAGGGATAGGAAGAGGTGATTAGTGGATAAAATAGTCTGAATTATTTGTAGTGTGCCCTGAGCTGCCAAATGCGGCGCTATGTGCTTACACGCTGGGTGCTTGGCGTTGGCGCACTGCCGATTAAAAAGTCATTAATTCAGTACTCAGTACGTGTGTTTTTGCTCATTGTTAATGACTTGTTTGTATGTTGCTAGCAAATCAGATGATATGCTACGTAGTATTTCTTTCCTCGCTGTCTTAGGATTGTTGGTATTTGCTTCGTGTGAAAAAGAGCAAAGCCCCATTCTATACCCCGAAAACGGTTAGTCGGGCCCCAATATCCTGGCAGCCGACCGAATGAACTACCCGAGAGAGGTAAGCTTAGAGGCCGATTTGGGTGAAGCGAATCAGTTGCGGGTAGTTATTAAAGGCATCACCTCTTACACCCGCAGAGACACCTTAGGGCCATTGTCTAACGGAGCTTTTGATATACGCACGGTGTATCGTGGCATGTGGTGGTGGCAAATGGGCAAGCAACACAATGCGTTTGTCGACAAAATGGATTATGAAGATCCTTTTTCACAGCAAATGCAGAGCGTAGATGCCCGCGGAAAAGTGACCGCGAAATTGTCGTTTGACAGGGGTTTTTCCTACATCGTGGAGATTAACGAAAACAACGCTACACAACCTACCCGGGTAAAGCAGATTCAAGTGGAATAACATCTCTTACTGGCACGATAAACAGCACGCAGATACAGCCCATTGGGGAATTTCCCCATGGCAAAAGCCCGACTGACATTCGGGCTTTTTGTTTTTGAGCAACCATCGCCAGGCAAATGCTTTCTGTGTAGCTGACTATGGCTGAGGTGGTTTACCAGTACGAACGGGTCGTGTTAAAAAGCAGGCATCGCGCATTTTCATCCATCCATAAAATGAACATGTTGCTTGCACATGAATGTACTTGACACTTGCCTTTGATATGGTTTTTCAGGCGATTTTTTTTGTGTTTAAAGCATAATTCTTCCTTCGCTTGGAAGCAGTTTTTTTGCTTTCTATTTTCGTTAAGCCCCATGTGAAGAAACAAAATCAAAGGGCTAACTAATTTGAATTCAACTAAATGCCCATGCAGATGGAAGATCAGAAACTGCAAGTTCCTATAGGGACAATCATAGCACGTATTTACGAGGTGCGAGGAAAAAAGGTGATGCTCGACAAAGATTTGGCTGCCTTGTATGAGGTTACCACAGGTAACTTAAACAAGGCTGTTTTGAGAAACATGCAGCGTTTCCCCGAGGATTTCATGTTTGAGCTTACCGAAGAGGAGTGGGAATGGCTAAAGCCCGAAGTAGAGCAATCGGGTTGGGGCGGTACCAGGCGCCTACCACGGGTATTCACCGAGCAAGGGGTTGCCATGCTTTCTGGTGTTCTCAATAGCGAGCGGGCCATCAAGGTAAACATCCAAATCATGCGGGCTTACAGCAAGGTGCGGGAGATGTTGCTCACACATCGCGATATACTGTTAAAAATGGAGGATATAGAGCGACGAATGAATCAACAAGATGCCCAAGTAGGACAAGTATTCGAATACCTTCGCCGGTTTGTGGAAGATAATAACCGTCCTCGTCCACGAATTGGTTTCCGTTCAGATGACCTCTCTTGATATTCCAATCTGGAATATCAAGAGAGTGGCTTGTTTAACTTGACCTTCCAAATTGGAATAGCAAGAGCGTGGTTTGCAGAACTTGACCTTCCAGATTGGAATATCAAGAGGGTGGTTTGCTTAACTTGACCTTCCAAATTGAAATATCAAGAGGGTGTTCGTTGAACTTGACCTTCCAAATTGGAATAGCAAGAGGATGGTTTACCGAACTTGACCTTCCAGATTGGAATATCAATAGGGTGGTTTGCACAACTTGACCTTCCAAATTGGAATATCAAGAGGGTGTTCGTTGAACTTGACCTTCCAAATTGGAATAGCAAGAAGATGGTTTACCGAACTTGACCTTCCAAATTGGAATATCAAGAGGGTGTTCGTTGAACTTGACCTTCCAAATTGGAATAGCAAGAGGGAATTCGTTGAACTTGACCTTCCAAATTGGAATAGCAAGAGGGTGGTTTGCCCAACTTGACCTTCCAGATTGGAATATCAAGAGGGTGGTTTACCGAACTTGACCTTCCAGATTGGAATATCAAGAGGGTGGTTTACCGAACTTGACCTTCCAGATTGGAATATCAAGAGGGTGGTTTGCCCAACTTGACCTTCCAAATTGGAAGGTCAAGTTGGATTCAAGCACTATTGCCTAAAACAACCCTTCCAACCAATTGCCCACTGCATAGCTTACCATGGCCGCCGCAGCACCCAAAGCCAAGGTTTCGAGCATGCCTTTCCATTTCGAAGTTTGGGTAACGTAGGTCTTCATCCAGCCGATGAATAAAAAGGCCACGCCGGTCATCACCGAGGAAATAGCGAAGAGGTTGAATCCGGTGGGATTACAATAGTCGTATAAATAAACCAGCAAAGGAATGAGGCCCACCACCACAAAGCTGCCAAAAGTAACCGCGCCCATGGCCAAAGGTGAACGGCTTTCTTCCATCATTTCGAGCTCTTCTTTCATCATCACATCTACCCAGCGGTCTTTGTCGGCCGTGATTACTTCAACTACCTGCTCCAACAGTGCGCCATCAAAGCCTTTGGCGCGGTAGATTTCGCGGATTTCTTCTTTTTCCTTTTCGGGAAGGTGCTCTACCTCCCAATATTCTACTTTTTTGTGCTTGTCGTAATTGTCCTGCTCACTCTGCTTGCTCAAGTACGAGCCCACGCTCATGGCAAAACCGTCGGCCAGCAAATTGGCAAAACCCAGGATGATTACCACCTGCGCTGAAAGTCCGGCCCCTGCAGCCCCCGCCACCACCGCAAAAGTGGTCACACTGCCATCGATGCCGCCATACACAAATTCACCTAGGTAATCGCTGAATTTGGTCATGAAGCCTTTGTCTTGCTGGTGTAATTTGCGTTCGTGCGTATTGCCCATAAAAAATGCTTTGCACAAATATAGAACCTTTGGGGCATTGCAGGGGTTGCTATTAGCGCAAGGCCACCGCCTTGTTACCTATTTCCTATCTTTGCAGCCAATTTTGAATACAACCATGGCCGAACGCATCCAACTCGACACCATTGAAGCAGCCATTGACGACATCCGCAAGGGCAAAATCATCATCGTGGTTGACGATGAAGACCGCGAAAACGAGGGCGATTTTTTGGCTGCGGCCGAATGTGTGACCTCTGAAATGGTGAATTTTATGGCCACCCACGGTCGTGGACTCATCTGCGCGCCCATCATCGACGACCGCTGTGAAGAGCTGGGGCTCGATTTGATGGTAGGCAAGAACACCACCCTGCACGAAACTCCTTTCACTGTTTCTATCGATTACCTAGGCAAAGGCTGCACCACGGGCATTTCGGCATACGACCGGGCAGTTACCATCCGCGCCCTGGTGGACCCCGAAACCAAGCCCGAAGATTTTGGCAAGCCTGGACACATTTTTCCGTTGAAGGCCCGCAAGGGTGGGGTGTTGCGGCGGTCGGGACATACCGAAGCCGCCATCGACTTTGCCCGTTTGGCCGGATTTGCACCTGTGGGTTTGATATGCGAAATCATGAATGAAGACGGCAGCATGGCCCGTTTGCCCGATTTAAAAAGGGTGGCCGAGCGTTTCGACATGAAGCTCGTGAGTATCAAAGACCTCATTGAATACCGTTTACAAAAAGAATCGCTCATCCGCCGTGAAATTGCGGTGGAAATGCCCACCGCCTGGGGTGATTTTCAATTGGTGGCTTTCCGCCAAATCAACAACGAACAAGAACACCTTGCCCTCATCAAAGGGCAGTGGGATGAAAACGAAGCCATCCTCACCCGGGTGCACTCGAGCTGCATGACCGGCGATATTTTCGGCTCATGCCGCTGTGATTGTGGGGAGCAATTGCACGAAGCCATGCGCATGGTGGAACAAGCCGGAAAAGGTGTGATTGTATACATGAACCAAGAGGGCAGGGGCATAGGCTTGCTCAACAAGCTCAAGGCTTACAAGCTGCAGGAGCAGGGCATGGACACCGTGCAGGCCAACCTGGCACTCGGCTTCAAAATGGATGAACGCGACTACGGCATCGGTGCACAAATTCTCCGCAACTTGGGTGTGCGCAAAATGCGTTTGATGTCGAACAATCCCACCAAGCGTGCAGGCCTCATCGGTTACGGTTTGGAGGTGGTAGAGCATGTAGGCATTGAAATTGAGGCCAACAAGCACAATAAGAGCTATTTGCTCACCAAGCGCGATAAAATGGGTCACGAAATTTTAGGCAAGCAAGCCTGAGCCTCCCAAAGCCCGAATAAGTTCTACTTCCTGTGCTGCTAATCTAAAGCATTCCTTACTTTTGGGATTCTTATGGAAGACAAGCGCCCGCTGCTTCAGAGATTACGCGATAAGTACCGCCTGGTTATCCTCAACGACAAAACCTTTGAGGAGAAGGCATCGGTACGTCTTTCGCAAATGAATGTGTTCATTTTACTGAGCGTGGCTGTGGTGCTTTTCACCCTGTTCATCGGTTCGCTCATTGTATTTACGCCCTTGCGGGAATACATTCCTGGTTATGCCGATGTGGGCATGCGGCGCGATTTGGTGCGTCTTTACCAAACAGTCGACTCCTTGGAGCGGGCCATGAACGGACGTGATTTGCTGCTTCAAAACATCCGCGATGTGGCGGAGGGCAAGGTCGACAGTGTTGAAACCAACGATTCCAATAAAACGGGTCCCGACGGGCAGCGCTTTGATCCTTCCATCCTCGATGTAGCAGCTCCCTTCGATTCACTTTTGAGGTTGCAATTGCAGCGCGAAATGGTAGAAGTGCGCGTTGGAACCCCCAGTACCAACCGCAGTTTTCAGGGGGTTACTTTTTTTGCGCCTGCTTCGGGCAACGTTGTACGAGAGTTTAATGCCGAAGACAAACAATATGGAGTGGGATTGCGCTTGGGCAAGGAGGATGGTATCAAAGCCACCCTCGAAGGGGCTGTGGTGTTTTCGGGCTACACCCTGGCCGACCAGTACATCATTGGCATACAACACGCCAACAACCTGGTGAGTTGGTACAAAGGCATGAATCAAAGTTTGCGAAAAGTGGGCGACCAGGTACGTGCCGGAGAAGTAATAGGCATTGGCGGAGGCGAAGGTGCAGGCACGCGCAAAGTGCAATTAGAATTTCAACTTTGGTACAACGGCATTCCTTTGAATCCGGCTATCTACATTAATTTTTAGCGACATGTTTGGTAAGCGTAAACACGATCAAACCCCGCAGCAGGGCATCAACCTCATCAACGAGGGAACGCGCATTCAGGGCGATTTTAATGCCCAAGGCGACATCCGAATCGATGGTCAATTGTATGGCGATGTACAAACCCGTGGTCGACTGGCCATTGGTGCCAGTGGCATGGTGAAGGGCCAGCTCAACGGCAATATGGTAGATATTGCCGGGGAGGTAGAAGGCGATGTGCTGGTAAGTGGGGTGTTGACCCTGCGTAAATCGGCCAAAGTGCTGGGCGACCTCACCGTAGGCAAGCTGGTGATTGAAGAAGGGGCCATGTTCAGTGGCCAATGTACCATGACCGATATGGTGAAAACCCCATTGCATGGATCGCGGGCAGCCGAAGAAACCGCAGGTTGATTACTTGCGTTACAGTGGACTGGCGTTTCAGCTGGTAGCCCTCATTTTAGCTGGGGCTTGGCTGGGCGACTGGTTGGATGGGCGAATGCAAACGGAACATCCCTACTGGACTGCAGCTTTTTCACTGCTTGGTGTGCTAGCCGGCATGTACCAATTGTACCGCGATTTGACGAAAAACTGATGCAACGCAAACTACAACGTTACCTTTTGCAGTTAGGCCTGCTCAGTTTGGTCATGGCAGGAATAGCCTGGTGGATTGAAGCACAGCAAATGAACTGGCTCACCGAAAAATGGCCTGCCCTGTTGGTGGTCAGCATGCTCATCAATGGTGGCTGTTATGTACTGGCTTTGGGGGTGCTCAAACGCTTTCACGACAATCCCCAAGCGGCCACTTTTGGCCTTCTCGCAGCTGTTTCGGCGCATTTACTCTTTTACCTCTTTTTTTTGATAGCTTATGTGCTGATTGTGGGGCAGATGGACCAAATTTTTGGCCTAAACCTATTTGCGATTTATACTTGTTTTTTGGTGTTTGAACTTGTGAGTTTATTGAATATCTTGCGCCCACTTTCAAAGGAACCCAAAAAGCCGTTTTGATGCTGTTTTCGAAGTTTTTCCGTTTTAACGCGCTCAGCAGCCTGCTTTTCGCTACGCTTTTTTTACTTTCATTTACGCCAAGTCGCGCTTCTGACGCGCCAGCTTCAACCGACAGCACGGCCAAAGAGGAGTTCAACATTACCGAAATGATTTTGCACCACATTGCAGATGCCCACGATTGGCATTTGTTTGATGTGACGCACGAAGATGGATCGGTACATGCAGTGAGCATTCCTCTGCCGGTGATCTTGTTGACCGAAGGAAATCTCGATGTGTTTTTGTCGAGTGGTTTCCACCATGGCCACAGCACTGTGAAGAAGGCTGACCGTGAATATGCTTACGAGCATGGGCACATCACCGAATTGAGTGGCAAAAAAGTGCTTGATTTTTCTATCACCAAAAACGTAGCTTCTATGTTGATTAGTGTGAGCTTGTTGCTCATCCTCTTCATCAGCGCTGCTCGTTCGTATGCCAACAGCGTACCTACCGGTTTGGCCCGTTTCCTAGAGCCACTTGTTTTGTTTGTGCGCGACGACATTGCCATCCCCAACATCGGTGAAGCCAAATACAAGAAGTTTCTTCCCTATTTGTTGACCGTGTTTTTCTTCATCTGGATCAACAACCTGCTCGGTTTGGTGCCATCGGGTGCCAACTTTACCGGTAACATTGCGGTGACCCTTACATTGGCTGTAATGACCATGATTATCACTAACATAAATGGCACCAAAACCTATTGGGGACACATTTTTACGCCCCACGTACCCAAAGGTTTGTGGATTATCATGATTCCTGTTGAATTGATTGGTGTGATTTCAAAGCCATTCGCCCTCACCGTGCGTTTGTTTGCCAATATCACTGCTGGTCACATCATCATCCTCAGCCTCATTTCGCTGATTTTTGTATTCAAGTCGGTATTCATTGCTCCCGTTTCGGTTGGCTTCGTGCTCTTCATGAGCTTCCTCGAATTGCTGGTGGCTGCCTTACAGGCTTATGTATTCACCTTGTTGAGTGCCCTCTTCATTGGCCTGGCCTTGGAAGAGCCGCACCACGACCACGATCACGCACATTAATTTTTTTAGAAACCTTTTCGTTTAACCATTTAATAAATCAATCATGACAATCACAGGTATCGCCGCAATCGGCGCAGGTCTTGCAGTAATTGGTGCCGGTATGGGTATCGGTCGCATCGGTGGCTCAGCTATGGAAGCCATCGCTCGTCAGCCCGAAGCTGCTGGTAAAATCCAAACCGCTATGATCATCGCTGCGGCCCTGATCGAAGGTGCTGCTCTGTTCGCAGTAGTAGTTGCCCTGATCAAGTAATTCTGTGGAATAAGCAGGCACGTCTGGCGGTTGGCCAGCTGCCTGCTGTTCCTATGTTAGTGATTGAAACCAAAGCTTTAAAAGAAACGACCATATGAATCTGATTACCCCGGAAATCGGTCTTATTTTTTGGACAGGTATAACCTTCCTCATTTTGTTGTTCTTGCTTCGCAAGTTCGCCTGGAAGCCTATTTTGGGCGCCGTAGAAGAGCGCGACAACAAAATCAATGCTGCTTTGAATGCAGCCGAAGAGGCTCGCAAAGAGATTGCCAATTTGGCCGCCGAAAACGAAAAGCTGTTGAACGAAGCCCGTGCCGAAAAGGACCGCATCATTGCCGATGCCAAAAAAACGCGTGAAACCATGATCAGCGAGGCCAAGGCCATTGCCGACAGCGAAGCCAAGCGCATGATTGAAACGGCCCGTGCCAGCATCGAAAATGAAAAGAATGCAGCCCTCACCGAGGTGAAAAACCTGGTAGCCGGTTTGAGCATCGACATTGCCGAAAAATTGCTTCGCAAGCAATTTGAGAACAATGCCGAGCAACAGGCTTTTGTGAAGAAGCACATCGAAGACATCAAACTCAACTAAGCATTCATGTCAGACAACCGCATAGCCAACCGTTACGCTGCCTCGCTGTTGCAGCTTGCCATTGAAAAAGGCAAGGTCGACCGCGTGCACGAAGACATGAAGCAGCTGGGCGGCGCCATCCACCACAACCGCGATTTGCTAACGCTTTTTCGCTCACCTGTGGTAAAGGCCGATGCCAAAAGCAAGGTGTTAGACAAGGTATTCGCCGGTCAATTTGATGAGATTACCAATGCTTTCTTGCATTTGGTGGTTCGCAAGCGCCGCGAAGAAGTGGTACCAGCCATGACCAGCAGCTTTGAGCGCCAGTACAATTTGTACAAAGGCATTGTGAAGGCCCGTTTGGTTACAGCTGCGCCTATCGACGAGGATTTGCGCAAGAGCATCCTCAACACCATCGCCATCGAAACCAAGCAACACGTACAGCTTGAAATGGCTGTCGACGCTGAGCTCATCGCCGGTTTCGTACTCACCGTGGGCGACCAACGCTATGAAGCATCAGTAGCACGTGAGCTCAAAGACCTCAAAAAACTTTTTTCAGACAATCCTTATATCCAAAAATACTAAGCAATGGCACAAGTTAAACCGGATGAGATATCAGCCATTTTAAGAGAGCAACTGTCGGGCTACAAAAGCGCGGCTGAGCTCGAAGAAGTGGGTACCGTACTCCAAGTGGGTGACGGTATCGCCCGCCTTTACGGCCTAACCAAAGTACAGGCCGGTGAATTGATCGAGTTTGAAAACGGCACCCGTGCGGTGGTGTTGAACCTCGAAGAAGACAACGTGGGTGCCGTAATGCTCGGTGCTGGCGAAGGCATCAAAGAAGGCGATATTGCCCGCAGAACCGGCCTCATTGCTTCTATCAAAGTAGGTGAAGGCATGTTGGGTCGTGTGGTAAACACCCTCGGCCAACCCATCGACGGCAAAGGCGAAATCAAAGGCGATTTGTATGAGATGCCCATCGAGCGCAAAGCTCCCGGTGTAATCTTCCGTCAGCCTGTACATGAGCCCATGCAAACCGGTATCAAGTCGATCGACGCCATGATTCCTATCGGACGTGGTCAGCGCGAATTGATCATTGGCGACCGTCAGACCGGTAAGACTGCCATTGCCATCGATACCATCATCAACCAAAAAGAGTTTTACGAAGCTGGTAAGCCGGTTTTCTGTATCTACGTAGCCGTAGGTCAAAAGGCTTCTACCGTAGCCAACATCGTGAAAACCCTTGAAGAGAAGGGCGCCATGGCCTACACGGTGGTAGTTGCAGCCTTTGCATCTGACCCAGCTCCTTTGCAATTCTACGCTCCTATGTCGGGTGCTGCGATTGGCGAGTTCTTCCGCGATACAGGACGTCCTGCTTTGATCGTATACGATGACTTGTCGAAGCAGGCCGTGGCCTACCGTGAAGTATCGTTGTTGCTCCGTCGTCCTCCCGGACGTGAAGCCTATCCCGGTGACGTATTCTACCTGCACAGCCGCTTGCTCGAGCGTGCTTGTAAGTTGAACTACAACGACGACATCGTAGCCAACATGAACGACTTGCCCGAATCGCTCAAGGGCATGGTAAAAGGTGGTGGTTCATTGACCGCGCTACCAATTATCGAAACCCAGGCTGGCGACGTATCGGCTTACATTCCTACCAACGTGATTTCAATCACCGACGGTCAGATCTTCTTGGAGTCGAACTTGTTCAACTCAGGCGTGCGCCCGGCCATCAACGTAGGTATTTCGGTATCGCGTGTGGGTGGTAATGCCCAAATCAAGTCGATGAAAAAAGTGGCTGGTACCCTCAAGCTCGACCAAGCCCAGTACCGCGAACTCGAGGCTTTTGCCAAGTTTGGTTCTGACCTCGATCCGGCTACCAAGGCCATCCTCGACAAAGGTGCCCGCAACGTGGAAATCCTGAAGCAGCCTCAGTACGCACCATTCCGTGTAGAAGATCAAATCGCTATCCTTTACCTCGGTACCAAAGGTGCTTTGATGGATGTGCCTTTGAACCGCGTACGTGAGTTCGAAAGTGATTTCCTCGACGTAATGCGTGGCAGCCACAAAGACGTGCTCGATGCATTCAAGGCAGGCAAGTTCGACGACGAATTAACAGGCGTGGTGATGAAAGTTGCCGCCGATCTCAAGCCCAAGTTCAAAGCCTGATAACCTATGGCGAACCTGAAAGAAGTACGTGGCCGCATCAGCTCAGTGATGTCGACCCAGCAGATCACCAAAGCCATGAAAATGGTTTCGGCGAGCAAGCTGCGTCGTGCGCAAACTGCCATCACGCAGATTCGCCCGTACACCGTGAAGCTCAAAGACATCATCGACAACTTGCAAGGCAGCATGGAAGGCGATATGGACTTGGCCCTGGCCGAGACCCGTACTGCCAACCAAGTAGCTGTGGTAGTCATTACGTCTGACAAGGGCTTGTGCGGTAGCTTCAACGCCAACCTGATCAAAACCGCCCGCCGTTTGGTAGAAGGACAGTACGCTGCCCACAAAGCCAATGGCAGCCTCACCATTTTGCCCGTAGGTAAAAAGGGGTTTGAGTTTTTCAGGAAGATGGGTTACCGTGTAGATGACCGCTTTGTAGGCATGTTCCAAAACCTCACCTTCGAAAGTTCTTCCAAGTTGTCGCAAGAATTGATCGATCGTTTTGTTGCGAAGGATTTTGATGTGGTAGAAGTGGTGTACAGCGAGTTCAAGAACCCGGTGGTACAGTTTTTCAAAAACTACCGCATGCTGCCTATCCAGCCGCTCGAAGCGCCTGCTGAGAAGAAGGAAATGCGACACGATTATTTGTTGGAGCCCGGCAAGATGGAAATCATTGAAAGCCTGATTCCGAACTACCTCAAAATAGAATTCCACCGCGCCCTGCTCGATACGAATGCATCGGAGCATGGTGCCCGGATGACCTCTATGGACAAAGCTACCGAAAACGCAGGTGAACTGTTGCGCGATTTGCGTTTGCAGTACAACCGTGCACGTCAGGCAGCTATCACCACCGAAATCACTGAGATTGTGGGTGGAGCAGCTGCGCTTGAAGGTTAATAGGAATATGACACTGTGTAAAATCCCTCCTCGGAGGGATTTTTTTATGCCCGATTTACCGGAAAGAGGGTATTTCAGATGGATATAGCGGTGGCTAATTTGGCCCAAAATCAAAGCCTATGCAACACTTTCTTTTACTCAACGTATTGCTGCTGGCCATGGCCTGTCAACCTAGCGAAACACCCGAGCCCAATAACCCCAACAATCCCAATAATCCGGGAGGGGGAACGACCTTAACCGACAACAGCATGCGCATTACTCCCCCGGGTGCTGGGGTTTTTGTTGTCAATTTTACCAATCCTACTTCTGGTGATATGGAAAATGATAGTCGAGGTAGGCCTTATTTCGCCGTGAAGAACATCTTTTTGGTGCAAGACGGTAACCGCAATTTCGACCGAATAGCGGTGGGCTTTAGGACTCAACCCGCAGCGGGTAGCTACCCTATAGCGAATGTGAATTATTACGGTGAAATTCCAGAGGGCAGTGCTGCCATGAACGTTACCTACCAAGGTTGGAATCACCGGGCTTTGTCGGGTACTGTGGTGGTAAGTTTGGTGAATGGCAACATAAAGGTAGAAGCCAATGATGTAATCATGGGCGGGGGAGCACGCGTAACAGGCGATACTACCGCTTTGCCCGATAGTTCACGCTGCGACTTGAGGTTGCTCACCTTTTAGTGCTAAGTGCGAATGGGTTGTTAATTCCTTGTTCTGCGGGCCCAAGGTATTGGTTCTGTGGCTATTTTTGAGAAAATAATTCCCATGAAACTGCTGCTCGACAAACAAGCCGATTATACCTTGGTAAAACTCGAAGAGGAAAAACTCGACTCGATGATTTCGCCCCAATTGAAATCGGAATTGGTGTTTTTGAACTCAGAAGGGGTTAACAATGTGATTTTCGATATGTCGGCCGTCAAATATGTCGATTCGTCGGGCTTAAGTGCCATCTTGGTAGGCAATCGCCTCTGCAATGGTTCCGAAGGCCGATTTGTGTTGAGCCATGTGAATGCTTCCATTGCCAAGCTCATTGAAATTTCGCAGTTGGAGGGAATTCTTGCTACGGCAGCCGACAATGATGCGGCGAAAGCTTTTTTTGAGTAAGTAACTTCTTGAAGAATCCATAAAAGGATATGCCGGATGGTAGCTGTATGTATAGCTGCCATCCGGCATTTTGTATTTGGTGCTGCTGGCTTTGGTTAAAGCGGAATAGGCCAACTGTCGTGCTGCCTAAAATCTCCCTTTTTCCATTGATTGATTTCTGCTTCGTTGCACAGGCAGGCTTCCAGCTCGGCCCTGATGAGCTGTTCGTCTAAATCTTGCCCAATAAAAACGAGTTCATTGAGGCGGTCGCCAAAAGCAGCATCCCACTTGCTTTCAATGTAAGCTTGGTTGTCGACAAATGCCGGGTACTTAATGCGCTCACCATAAGGCATACTGCACCACCACACCCCAGCACTGTCGGCGCGCAGCGATCCACCTGCTTGGCCCCAATTCAAAGCCTGATGAGGCCGCGATGCCAGCCAAAACAGGCCCTTGCTGCGGATGATGTTTCCGTGAAACTGCTGGCTGATGTAATGCCAAAACCGGTCGGGGTGGAAGGGACGGTAATCGCGGAATACAAAGGAGCCAATGCCATATTCAAGGGTTTCGGGCACATGGTCGTTTTGTAATTCTTGTATCCAGCCAGCCGCACTTTCGGCTTTTTCAAAATCAAATAGGCCTGTTTGCAGCAGTTGGGTAGGGTCAACTTGTCCGAAGCTGGCTTCTACGATGCGCGCACCAGGATTCAGTTTTTTCAATGCCGCTTTCAATATGCCCAGCGTTTCAGCATCTACCAGGTCTACTTTATTCAATACCAAAATGTCGGCAAATTCTATTTGGTCGGTTAGTAGGTTTACAACGGTGCGTGTATCGGCTTCGTCATCGGTGAGTGCACGGTCGGCCAATTTTTCTGCACTCCCAAAATCGTTGAAGAAATTAAAGGCGTCAACCACGGTCACCATGGCATCTATGTAAGCAAACTGGCTGAGATCGATGTTGTTGTCTTCGTCTTTGAAGGTGAAGGTTTGCGCTACCGGAATGGGCTCGCTGATGCCGGTGCTTTCAATGAGCAAATAATCGAATCGGTTTTCGCGGGCGAGCTTTTCTACTTCCACCATCAAATCTTCGCGCAAGGTGCAACAAATACAGCCGTTCGACATCTCTACCAGCTTTTCTTCGGTGCGCGATAAGGTTTGTTCGCGGGCTATCAAGCCGGCGTCAATGTTTACCTCACTCATATCGTTCACAATCACAGCTACACGCAGGCCAGCTTTGTTGTGCAATAAATGGTTGAGTAGACTGGTTTTTCCGGCGCCTAAAAAGCCGCTGAGCACGGTTACAGGAAGTTTCGTTTGCATAGGGCAAAGCTAAGCAAATTATCAAAAATGCAACAAGGTTGCATTTAAAGAGGGGGATAAAAAATAAGTCCCCCGTGGAAGAGGGACTTTACACTAAAACCTGTTGAATGAACCGGGCGTCTCCCGAAATACTATCTCTTAACGAAGGCAGCGTGTGCTTGTTGCCCGTCAATTGTCACAAAAATGCCATAAGGTCCGGGTGCCAATTGACTCAACTCCAGTTCTAATTCTTTGCGTGCTGGAAGTTTGGGTTCCCAATGCCAGGCCAAGCGCCCATGGTTGTCGATGATTTGAATGCACTCATATTGGCCAGTTTGATTGGATTTCAAGCGCAATTGCTCTTGGATATGCGTGCTTCCTAACTGCAATTGAAATGCACTGTGTTGGGGCAGGTAGGTGCGCAAGTGGTAGTGGTACTCCTGGCGGGTTACCGTATGGGTGGTGCCCAAGGTGTCGACATTTGAAGTTTCGAAAATATTGGGGCGGCCACTGGCATCGTACTGATTGCGGTAGGCGAAGTGCCTCCTACTCAATCGGCCATGGCGCGTTTCTTCCCGGCTTTCGAAACGCGTGGGATGGAGCTGCTCATCATAATCGAAACGGATAAGCATGCGAGGCGTGGCTTCTTTGCGCAGGGGCAGGGCTAAAATGCTATCAATCAGGTGACTGGCATGCCAACTGAGTAAAATGTGTTGGTCGGCAATCCAGGCGTTGTTCGCCCAAACAAAACGTTTCAAAGCGGTGATCTGACCGTTGCGTAATTCGCTAAGCATGCGGTGACTCTGGTCGCTTTTGCCATTGGACAAGGCGGTACGTACGGTGAAGTCGGTAGGGCGGTAGTGGTACGGACTTTCGGTGCCTTGTTCCTGAAACAACAGTGCCTCGGCGGTGGGTATGTTCAGCCAATGCGACCAGGTGCGGAAACCCAAGCGCCAATGCTGTACGTTAAATTCCTGCCAAGGTGCCCAACGGTTTTGAACAGTATCGAAGGCAGTATAGGTGAATTGCTTGGGCAATGCTGTTTTTATATGGTAGCTCATTTGACTGAGTTCCTGGCTGTGCTGCCAGCGGCCCCAATGCCAGCGCCAATGCGTTACAGTACGGGGAAGGCTGTCGCGCAGATCGAAGGCCAGCGAATCGGCTTGAAACAATTCAAAATCGAGTCTTTTGTTCCTTTTGTAATGCCTCCGGCTGCTGATTTCGCCGCGCTGAAAGTACTGGTATTCGTGGCGTTCCATCTCTATTTCATCCTGCTTGCTTTCCACGAAAAAGCTCATTCGTGTAATTTGATTGGCTTCGTTGTAGCGTATTTCAGTACGGCGGTAGGGAATCCAACTGCCCATTTCCTGCAAGTATGAAATTTGAATGAGCCTCCCACGGCTGTCGTATTGAAAACGGGCGGCCTGGTGGGCTTCCCATTTTTTCTCGCTCTCATTGTACTCGTAAAAGCTCACCGAATCGGGTTGAAACAAGCTGGGCGAGCGAAGGGCAGGGTGCAGCTTGTAGAAGGTTTCAGGGTGAACCAAATCGTGGCCCGCAGGCAGCTCTCCACCCAACCATTGGGCGGAGAGCGTATGTGCGAGAAATAAGGTTGCAAACAATGGGAACAGGCTTTTCATGGTTTAGTTGGAAGGTTGGTTTTATTGTTTTACGATGCGCAAGGCGCCGTGCTGACTGCCCGCAATGGCTTCAACGAGGTATATCCCTGCAGGCAGATTTTCGAGCGATAGCTGCGCATTTCCGTTGCCTGCATATTGCTTTTGACTCAGGAGCAACTGGCCTTGCAGGTTGCGTACGCGTATTTCAGCCTCGTGGGTGCCTTCGGGCAGGATGATTTGTATGCTGCCTTGGGTAGGGTTGGGATAGGCCTGCAAGGGCAAGTTGCGGGCTTGTTCTCTGGCGCTGGCAGCAACAGGCTGGCGGTAGAAGAACTCGGTGAAGCTGAAGTTGACGAATGACTGGGTGCTCCAATCCAATTCGCGAACCAATTGGTTGGCTACTTGGCTAGCTGCATTGAGGCCATAGTTGTAAGTGGCAGAAGCGCTTATTTGCCAACGGTTGCCATCGTACATCAAACCTTCTTTGAACGACATCTTGCCATTGGTATGGTAACCGTAGATGATTTGTTCGAAAGGCATGAAATTGCCGTTGTCGTGATCATACAAATGTTGGGTGATGGTTTGAATGCCATGTTGATTGTAGGCGTACTGGGTGAAGTCGCTGCTGGCCCAGGTATTGCCACCCCAATAGAAGTTACGGATGGTGGTGATGCGTCCCAGGCCATCGGCTTCTGAGTCACGGAGCTCGGTATCTTCCCATCTGCCGTTTTCAAAAATCTGTACCAGGTAATCGGTAGGCTCGTCGAAACGGAAATCAACGGGTTCGTACAAAGAGAAGTCTACATCGAAGCGCATGGTGCCAAACAAACGGTCGAAGCCATTCCAGCCGAAGCCCCATTGCAGTTGGTTGAATTTGCGGTGGTCGGTCCACTGCTGATTTACATCATCCCAATAAGCCGACTCAAAGGCATCGGGCCGACCGTTGCCGTTCCAGCTGATTTGCTCAATTTGCTGCAAAGGAATCCAGCCGGTGAAATTCACGAAATCTAATACCAACACAGTAGCACTGGCCACCCGGTTGCGCTGGTCGTAGGTATAGGCAATGGAGTCGCCAAATACAGCCACCATGTTTCCAGTAGAATCGGGCATGCGGATAAGGCCCGAAGTTTTGTTGCCCCGGGTGTCGTAATTAAAATCGAGACGGAATTGCTCGCGACGCAAACCGGCAAAAGTGGCGGCGAATACATAAGAACGCAAGGCACCCGCAGGGGTGTAGTGGTAGTCGATGACGGCGTACTGGCGGCTGGCCGGACCAGCTTGGTCGTACATCAACATATGCTGCATGCGGCCACGGGCATCGTAACGCAAACCAGCTACTTCTTCTATTTGCCAGGCGTTGTTGTCCCAGCTCGAAAAATGCATGGAGTCGGGCAGGGTTTCATTGCTGCTGCTGCGCATGGCTGCCGCAGGGGCTGCAAATGCTTTTTTGACTTGCTGGCGGGCGGGGTGTTGTGGGCTTTTGCGGAAGGGAGCTTCTGTGGCGCTTACCAGCTGCAGGCTCAAGGCCAAGAGCGAGAAGGTGAAAAGGGTTTTTATCATGGGTTGGGTTGTTTTGATTGTTTTCCCCTGCCTTACCCATTTTGTGCCAAACTTCAGCAACCACGGCGCATTGGCATGGCATGTCGTGCGGCTGTCGTGTTAGGTTTGTTTTTCATGAAAAAAGCCCTGAATCTCAGAAGAAACAGGGCTTGTTAAGTGTGCTGCTTTTTGTACTCAGCCTTGATACAAAGGATAATGCTGCATCAGCGCATTTACCTCTGCTTTCACAGCAGCCAGGTTAGCGGCATCGTCGGGATTCATCAACACCCGATCAATCAAGCCCACAATGGTTTCCATATCGGCTTCTTTCAAACCGCGGGTGGTAATGGCAGCTGTTCCTACGCGGAAACCGCTGGTAACGAAAGGTGATTTATCATCGAAAGGCACCATGTTTTTATTCACGGTGATATCTGCTTTTACGAGCGCATTTTCAGCTTGTTTGCCGGTAACGCCTTTGTTGCGCAGGTCGATGAGCATGAGGTGGTTGCTCGTTCCTTCCGAAATGAGGTGGTAACCGCGACCCACAAAGGCTTTGGCCATGGCTTGGGCATTGGCAATCACCTGTCCGCAATAGGCCTTGTACGCGGGCGACAAAGCTTCACCAAACGCAATGGCCTTGGCAGCAATGATGTGCTCCAACGGACCGCCCTGGGTGCCAGGGAAAACCGCCATATCGAGCAAATTCGACATCATTTTGATTTCGCCTTTGGGCGTGGTATGGCCCCACGGATTCGGGAAGTCTTTGCCCATCATGATCAAACCGCCACGTGGACCGCGCAGGGTCTTGTGGGTGGTGGTGGTAATGATGTGGCAGTGGGGAACGGGATTGTTGAGGTAACCAGTGGCAATGAGTCCCGATGGATGTGAAATATCGGCCAGCAACAAAGCACCCACTTCATCGGCAGCAGCACGGAGGGCGGCATAATCCCAATCGCGGCTGTAGGCCGAGGCACCACAGATAATGAGTTTGGGTTTTACTTCACGGGCTTTGGCCACTACTTTGTTGAAATCGATAAGGCCGGTTTCTTTTTCTACACCGTAAAAGTGAGGTTCATAGAGTTTACCGCTGAAGTTTACGGGTGAGCCGTGGGTGAGGTGACCACCATGGCTGAGGTCGAAACCGAGAATGCGATCGCCAGGGTTGAGCACCGCCAGCATCACCGCAGCATTGGCTTGGGCACCTGAGTGGGGCTGTACGTTGGCCCATTCAACGCCAAAAAGCTGTTTTACCCTGTCGATGGCCAATTGTTCTACCTGGTCAACCACTTCGCAACCGCCATAATAGCGTTTGCCAGGCAGTCCTTCGGCGTATTTATTGGTGAGTACTGAGCCGGCGGCTTCCATCACCTGCGGGCTTACAAAATTTTCGGAAGCTATGAGTTCAATCCCGTGCTGTTGACGGGCTTTTTCCTGTTCTATCAGGTCAAATACAACTTGGTCGCGCATGGCACGAAGATAAGAAAGTTCGAGGTTCAAAGTTCAAAGTTCAAAGTGGAGCGCAGCGACATCCCGAGAGCCAAGGGCGATTCGGGATTCAAGAGGGGTTTCGCTGCGCTCAACCGGGCAATTCAAAATTCAAGATTCAAGATTCAAAAGGGGTTTCGCTGCGCTCAACCGGGCAATTCAAGATTCAAGAGGGGTTTCGCTGCGCTCATCCCGCAAAGCGAAATTGAAAAAAAGCTTGTGGACCGAGAGCTTCTTTTCCCAAAAAATTACTGCGTAACAAAATGTATCGTTACTTACCTCTGGAGAGGGTTATTGAGCTTGTCGAAATAGGGATGAGAGGGTGAGGCCAGTTCATGTGGAGGGATTCGAAATCCAGCGAATCGAGCATTCAGCATGCTGCAGACAGCCAACAGACGACCGCCAGTGGCCGATGGCTATTTTACCACCACCCGGCTCCAGCCCCGCTTTTCGCCTTGCTGCACCTCCAGCAAATACATGCCTGCCGACAAAGCAGGAAGCTGGATGCGGTTGTCATCGGCCGCCAAAGAACCACTGGCCAAACGGCGGCCCTGCAAGTCGTGGAGTTGCCAGCGCATCGTTTCGCTCGTTGGTTGGCCCAACTGGATAAATAGGTCTCGGCCTTGCATAGGATTTGGATAAACGCTGAATGAAAGGTTTTTAACTTCCGGCAAACCCACATAGTTTATCCTGCGATGCAGAAGTATCCAGCGTGGTGTAAATGCACTTGCACCTGGTATAGCAAAGGTAGTATCGCAATTGCCCCATTCGCATTTTAGGCGTACTGCTCCTGTGGCTTTCACCGTGAGGTAATAGTTCGATCCGAAGCCACCTACCGCGCCAACCCTTCCAGGCTCACTCGAATTGGCGAGAAAAAGCGTATCGGGCCAAGCAGAACCACGTAGCCATCGAATCACATGGCTTTGGTGCGGTGCGTTGGGAGCTTGATAAAGCAAAACAGGTCCGGCGCCTATATGTTGTGCATCTGCGGCGAATTGTCCGTGCATTTGCTGCACTTCAAGGGTGTCGTTCTGCCAAAAGCCGCCAATGGTATATAAAATGTATTGCTGACCGTTTGCAATGCTTGGTGTTGACCAAAAATACCTTAGCCAGGAGGTGGATGTACGCAAGGGAACCGCGTTGTCTACCACAAGGCTGGGCTCAAAATCGAAGGTGATGTAGGGGGTGGTGGCAATGAACTGCACCGAATCGTTGGCTGGCCAATAACGCGCCAAAAAAGTGCGGTAGCCGGTATTGGGCAATGGATTTAGCGGCGTTGGGATGTTGTTGAGGTGCCCAAAATCATCGATGGTGCCGGTAAAAAGCACCGCACCCGGAAAGTCGGGGTCGAAACAGGCATCGCTCACGGTGCGGGCACCCGTCCATGCTTTTTCCCACAGCAATTGGCCGTTTGAGGCGTTAAAAGCAGCGAGCCAACCCGATACATCGTCGTACAAGCCGCTGGCGAGTATGGTGCCTTGTCCGGCCTCGTAGTTGATTTTGTGGATGTAATTGTTCTGTGCCTGGCGGCGGTGCCACACCCATTCGGGCTGACCGGTTTGTGCATTCACCCGCATCAAAAACGGATCGAGTGCCAAGGGTTCAAAGCCAATGAGGGTATCGTTGGGCAGGTAGCAGGTATCGTGAAAACCACCGGCAATTAAAAAGCGCGAAACAGCCAAATTGGGCATGCCTACGATGTGATTGGCTACAAATTTTCCGGGAAATTGCACGCTGGCCAGGGGGGCTTGCCAATCACCTGTGAGCTGGTTCACCGGATGGATGCGCAAGCGCAAATCGCCGGTACGCGGGAAAAAGGTGCTGCCCTCGGGCTGACTGGCTACGGCCACCAGGTTTTCTACCGAGCCCATGGCCGTAGGGGTATAGCCCGCTGAATCGAGCAATTGCATCCGCCAGGGCGATTGTGCGGTGGCAGTTAGGGTTACAAAAAGGAGGAGCAGGGTTGAACGCATGCTGCAAGTTAAATAAAACAGCGCGTAAAACATGAGCCAAGAGCGACAAATTGCTGGAAATGGTAGTTTGAGGTTGGCCGTGAGCAGTCAGCGGTCAGCCGCCAGCCAAACGCTAAAGACTGCATGCCCGGCTTGGTTCCCGCCTGGCATCATCGAAGGTTCAGCAGGGAACTGAGTTCAATTCAGACTAATAAGGGTCGCAAAGGGATTTTAACGCTTCGAAATCCACCAAATTTAAATGCGCCTTTCGATTTGCGTCCAGAATGCCAAATTCGAAAAACGGATTGAGTGGAGGCATGCTTGTGCCGATGGGTTGGCTTTTTGAAAGGATGCCAACGCCCCAATCTGAGTCTACACAGCATGAATGAACAGCAGGATTAAAACGCCATTTCAAAAAGGCTTTCCAAGTAGTGCCATTCCACCAACTTCCGGCAGGAGTGAACTTGTACTCAAATGTTTCACGGGCATGCCACTCTGAAGGTGGATTGCAGTCGTGCAACACCACAAAACCTTGTTCATGAATAAAATCCAGGGCGTTCAAAATATCTCTGTCCACTTGCTCGGCCAAGTGAAGCCCATCGATGAAGATGACGTCAAATCGAATACCATCGTCAAGCAAACTGCCATTACGCAACTTCTCAAAAAAATCATCACTGGTCATCACAAAATCAACCGGATTCTCTTGGAACTCAATGCCCGGGTCAACGCTGTATTTCGTATGAGCCTGAATGTGGTTGTAGTTGTGGTTGGGATTTCGTACGCCAATTTCTAAATAACTGGTTTTTCCCTCCTTTAATGACAATAGGTAATTGATGATTTCGGTGCGGGTAGTGCTTTTGGCAACTTCTTGCTGGATCAGCGCTTGGGTTGATTGGAAATGGGGGCTGTTCAGAATTTTTTTTCCCAATTTATACTTGCGAAGGGGCTTGAATGCGAAGGTTGGCTTTTTAGGCATACAGTATAAGGATGTCGGCTTTAGGGTGGTACAGATTTAAGCTGAAGGGCCGAATATAGGGGCTTTTATGATTTATGGGTGCATGAAATTGCAGCGGACTTCGCAGATGGGTGCAGAAGGCGTTCGGCTTTCAGCTATCATTAAAGGGCACTTCGCTTGGTGCGTCCTACGGGCTGGGGTTTCCCGCAGACTTCGCAGATTTGCGCAGATGAGGCCCGAAATGGAACGCGGATCACGCAGATGTGGCGGATTAGCGCGGAAGATGATTGGCATGAAGCATTCATCGAATAAACTGCTGTCGTTTCGCTTGGCGCGCCCTGCGGGCTGGGGTTTCCAGCAGACTTCGCAGATGGGCGCAGAAGGAGGTCGGCTAATGTCCAAAAGCCGAACGTCACTGACGAAAACCTTTAGTTCTTTTTCAGAAATTCAGTAATCGGGAGAATGGTGGTAGAACCTACTTGACGCAAATCAAGCAAATCGCTGTCGCCGGTGATTAAATAGTCAGCTTGGCCGTCAACGGCCAACGAAAGCAAGAAGTTGTCTTTGGAGTCTCTGCAAATATCGATTTTTGACTCCACGCGGATGAAATCGGCAAATTGGTCGATGGTTTCGAGAATGGCTTCCATATCAGTCGAGGAAAAAAACCTACGGAATTTTGGGCGTTCGGCTACCGAAATAAATTCTTCAAGCAATTCTTGGCTAAACACCAAGGTACATTGCTTCGTAAACAAGAGCTCGTCGAGCTTCGAAAAATCTTTGCTTATCAAAAAGCTGATCCAAAGGTTGGTGTCAAGAATAATCCTGACAGCCTTATTTTTCATGACGTTTGCTTCTCACCAACTCCACTTCCTGGGTGATTTCTTTCAAGGAGGGAGCAGCTTTGGACTTTGACCTCAACTTTTTTAAAACACTTTCGAAACCGTTTTGCTCAACTTCTTGAATGGCAATGAGATTCAAGTCGGCTAAGCTCTTCAACAGCTTGGCAGCTTTGGGATTCAAAATATTGACTCTGACAGTGCTCATACATCAAAAGTAACGAAAAGACTTCGGAATGCGCTTATTGAATAGGCTTAAGTATTGCGGCATTTAGCGATTGGCTTTCAGTCGCGTGCCTAGGGGCGCTTCGCTTGGTGCGCTCTTCGGGCTGGGGTTTCCCTCAGACTTCGCGTATTTTCGCAGTAGGTGGTAGGCGTTCGGCCCAATGTCGAAGGCCGAACGCCGTTAGCCAAAAGTACTTTTAGCTGATCACCTGCTTGCCATTAATGTAAAGCAGTTGCATAAAGCTGGTTTAAATAGGTTTGGATGCTTGTAGGTTGACGCCCCAACAGCTTTTCTAGGTCGGTGCCAACCGTTTCCAATTCACCCAAGGCTTGTGCCGTGGCAAATCCCGAAAACAAACCGATGTATTCGGCGGGCATGCCATGGGCTTGCATGGTTTGGGCAAATTCTTCCGCCGAGGGCGATACATAGCTGATGGTTTTTCCGCTGATGTTAGAAAGGTGCTGTGCCACTTCTGCATACGAAAATGCCTGGCTGTGGGTGAAGTGGTAGGTTTTGCCGGCATGATTTGAACCGCTGAGGATGTTGGCCGTAGCTTCGGCCATTTCGGAGCGCAAAACTGCGCCCACTTTGCCATCGCCGGCAGGCAAGTAGATCATGCCTGTTTCTAGCACTTTTTCTCCTACAAATACTGGGATAAAATCCATGTAAAGCGTGTTTTTTAGGATGGTGTAGGCCATGCCGCTTTCTTTGAGCCAGGCTTCTGTTTGCAAATGCGATTGGGCCACCATCCAGAGCGGAGAAGAGGCGGTTTCGTTTGTTCCCAAAAAGCTGGTGTAAACCACATGCTGCACGCCACCAGCTTTTGCTGCCTCAATGACGTTTTTGTGCTGACTGCTGCGCTTGAAAATATCGCTTCCCGATACAAACAGCACCTTTTCTACGCCTTCCATCGCGCCCAGCAGGGAGGGGTAATCGTCGTAATCGCCTGGGCGCACCGCCACACCCAAGGCTGTTAAATCGGTGGCCTTGGCTGCATCTCTTGCCAAAGCCACGATCTGCTCGGCCGCTACCCCATTTTTCAAAAGAAAGTGAATGCTCGCCTTTCCGAAGGCTCCTGTTGCTCCTGTTACTAAAATCATTTTTGTGTATTTTAAATTTAATTTTTACTTTAGTGACACAAAGTAACTAATAATGGTTTTTATTTGTAACATGTTACCTTTGGGTAACAGCGCAATAGTGGTAACGAAAGGGTAACAAAGTGTTTGCAGGAGAAAACATCCAATGTCCGGTAACTGGCTTGCTTCAACTCATTGGAGGCAAATGGAAACCAGTAATTTTATATTGTTTGCGTCACGAAACGCGGCGGTTTGGCGAAATTTCGGCACGTATTCCCGGCCTCTCACGCAAAGTGCTAACCGAACAATTGAAAGAGCTGGAGGCCGACGGTTTGGTTTTGCGAACGCAGTACAAAGAAATTCCACCACGTGTTGAATACGAACTTACCGAAATGGGCAAAAGCCTCGCGCCCGTATTGCACGAAATGGAAAAGTGGGGGATGCAAAACATCGTCAACAGGCCCTTGCAGCCGGTGGAGGGCTAGGGGGCCGGGAGCGGTTGGCGGTCAGCCTTTGGCGGTCAGTTTTCAGCCGTCAGCCGTCAGCCAATGGCCGAAAGCCTCCCTTCGGCTCTTCCCTTCGGCTCCTCCCTTCGGCTACGCTCAGGGAACGCAGGGAACGCAGGGACCGGCCGATCGCCAATCGCAGATAGGCACACTTCAAGGCTATTGAATGACTCTAGGGCACTTAATGTCGGTTGTCGCAATGAATACGCAAATCAGGATCGGTGCTGCTGATAAAGTTGATGTATGGACAGCCAAAACTGGCGTATTGAAAGCCAAAAACAACGGGCGGTTTGTTTTTAAATAATTTTCCGGTCCATTGTTCCTCCAAGGAGGCAAATGATTCGCTTTCGCTTTCTCGGTACAGCTTTTCATAAAGCACCGTTTTGGTGTCGAGTGCTATCACCAGCAAACGTTTTGCGGCCAGGGATTGGTCTGCATGGCTCAGCAAGTTTTGCAGCACATATTGCATGCCGCCGGCTTCAAAGGTGTAGGTTTCTGCAAGGGTGTAGGTTTTTGCATGGGGCGCAAAACTGGTAGTGGCAGGGGAGATAGGTTGAGTCGTAGAAGCCGCCTTTTGCCAAACTACAGGCTTTACCTGGCCCCTTTCAAAGGGATTTACCTTGCCTACACTGGCAAATGCATGCAGCATGCTGTTGCTTTTGGTTTGGATGGATGCAGCAGGCAACTCGAAACCAATCATATAATCGAATTGGGCATAAGGCCAATCGTCTCCGTAGGGGTTCAGCAGGGCCTTCAGTTTCAGGCTTTTTAGGCTAAAAGTGTAGAGCAGGTCGTTTTGATAATCGTACACAAAAAGCTTATCGTTTTCCGACAGCGCGGTTGCACGCAAAAATCGGCTCCTGAAGGGGCTATCCAACGCAAAGTATGAGAACTGATCGGCTGCCTCAAAAGGGTAATTGCCGAGGTAAGGGGTGGCAAGAGAATCTGGATGCTCGCTCAAGGGGTAGATGTCTGACAGCGAAACAAAAAGGATGTACTGCGCCGAGTCTATTTCATATTGCTGCAGATCGAAGATGCGCAAATCTTGAGCGGCCAAGCCCCAAATTTGACCCAAAACCAATACCAACAGCCATGTGACGGTTTTGGCTGAGCGCACAACCGCAAACGGCAACGGTCGACTTTGTTTTCTTTGCGATGGTGGGTGCATTTGGGTCCTCCTGCTTCACCGACAAGATGCGGAAAATGCGGAATGAGCGAGATGCTTGTGGGTGGAAATGTAGTTGGCGGATCACGCAGGGCAGTCAGCCATCAGCCGAAAACCAAGGGCTGCCACGCACACAGCCATTGCCAAATCTGTTGGTACAGCATGGCAATGAGCAAGGAGGCAAAATTGCCTATCAAAAAATAATCGTTTTTGATGCGGTTGTCCTTTTCGAGCCGGGTGCCAATTTTGAGCGCTCCAAAAACAACCAAAACTTGAGAAAAGCCGACTGACAGGCCAAAAAACAATACGAATCTTTCCAGTAGTCCTTTGAAGGTGGAAATACCAAATGGAAATGCAGGACTAGCTTCTGTAGGATTATCTACTATCTCGAATTTCCTTTTGAGATAGGCGAAGAACGAAATGTTCAGCAACCATTCACCTAAGGCAAAAATGACGATAAAATAAACCATCGCTTCCATCAGCTTCCGTTTTGAAGGGTGTATTGCAAAAGATCTTTACAACGAATATACGCTTCAATGTTTAAACTTTTCCTGCGACGCCAGGCACTTGATTTATCCACTTGCAATAGCTCGGCGGACTTTTTATAATCGGGTTCCTGAAAAAACACGCTCACTGCCGACCAGTCTTTGGGTTTCCAGGCATCTATTAGGCTTTGGTAAATGAACAGCCCGTTGTTTAAGGCTGTTTCCTTTTGATTTTGGGCATCTGTGAGTTGCAAAGCAAACCGATTGGGACTTTTTTTCAGCGCGTTTAGCAATTGACGGGCTTGGGTCAGTCCTGGTCCTAGCATTTCATGCGCTCTTTCTGCATTGATGGCGGTATCAATTTGACCATGTACCAGCACAAAACGCATTTGAATGCCTAGTTGTAACTGAATGATGCCTTCTTCGCATGCAAAAACGATTTGCAAGGCTGCAGATAGGTCTTTGGCAACGCCTTGGAATTCGTCGCCGAGGGTGATGGTAAGTGGCGACAAAAGTTCATGTTGATGGCTTCGATTCAGCTGTAACACCAGTTTTTTAAAAGCCTCCATCAAGCCAGAGCCCTCTTGTTGCCGACTTTGGATGATATCGGCCATCAAAATGGGGTAGTTCATTATGTTGTAATAAAAATGCAACAGCAAATATATTGTATAAAAAATACAATAAGTGACATATTGTAAGAAAGATGCAATGATTGGGGAACAGCCGTCAGCCGACCGCCTTGGTTATCATCCCACTGCCTCCTTCCGTGTCTGGTGAGCCAAGGCTTGTTCGCACATGTCGCCCCGCTGGGGCTAAGGTGGTGTGGGGGCGCAACTGCGTTGCTACACACATGTCGCCTTGCTGGGGCTGGTGGTTGGCGGAGAGCCGACAGCCGAATGCCAACCGCGGAAAGCCGACCGCCTCGGCCGTGGCAGCCTGCGGGCTGGGGTTTCCTATTTACTTCGCAGATGGACGCAGAACGCTGTTGCTAGTAAATAAGCTGGCTCTTAAAACTCACCCAATGGGTTTTTCAAGCGCCTATTTGTTCCAAAGTTGTTCAAGGGCGAGTTTGTGGCATAGCTCGTCCTCATCACCCTTAAAAACACCCATGCTTGTCTTCATCTACCAATGCCAGAAAATCGGCTAAGGTTTTTACGGTGGGCTGGGGTGGGTAAGCATGCCATTTGCGGTCGGCACGTCGCCAAAACACCTTCCAGTGGTCGAGCTTCTTCACATAGGTGGCCTTGGCGTAACCCGAGGTTTGGGTTTGCCCGCGTAATCCATAAACCGGACGAATTTCATGGAGCGTAACCGATTGTCCGGTGATTTCGTAACCCAAATCCAATTCGGGACGAATCTCCGGTTCAGGACGAACCTTGGCCAAATAGTTTTCCATCAACTCAATGATGGGCAGCGAGTGGGTGATGTCGAGGGTCATGGTAAGCCAGTGAATGAAACGCTGCTCAAAGCTAATGTAAATGGAGCGCAAATGAATGAACAAGCATTGGGGCCAGCGGTCGACCATGGGCGTTGAGCATGTCGAAAAGCCACGTATTGATTTTGCTATCCATAAATCAGTTGCTTTTCTGAATCGATTTGCTTTTTGAGAAAGGGATTTCTGATGCCATTTGCTTCTAATAAATCTACCCGTCGGTTAAATAGCGATTCCAAGGCAAATTTTAGGTTGAAATAATTATCGGCATATTCCACCAAATCCACCCCATCAAAATCGACCACAAAATCAACATCACTCTCTTTTGTGAATGTGTTTTTAACTGCCGAACCAAATACAAAAAGCTCTTTGACCTTGTGCATTTGGCAAAGGCTTCGGATTTTTTCTTTGTTTGATTCTACGAGGAGCATGTATGTGAAGGTAGATGGTTTTACCATAGCTTCAAAAATGGAAGAAGTGATGCTGCTGGCGATGAAAACCGTACACAAAGTGATATTGGTTTAATGGGTTATGAAAGCTTGCCACAGTTTAAAATTCAATCAATCTACCACCTCATTCTCCTTGTTCACCAAGCGGTTTTTGTTCTTTACAAAATCAATTTGGAAAAACACCTCGGTGGCTACCGGCTTG